>JALNZV010000013.1 GCA_023229175.1 Tissierellaceae bacterium
ATAAAACCATAACTAATCAAAGGCTGGTTAATCATGGTTTTAAAAGTTTATCTTCACAGTATGAGAAATTTAGACTGTCTTAATGAACCGCCAAGTACCGAACGGTATGCTTGGTGGTGTGAGAGGACGGTAATTAAAATAATTAATTACCTCCTACTCGATTAGTAATCTCATGTATGTTTTTTGGTGCTGTTTCTGGTTCAAGCCCTGCAACTGTTGTAGCAATTGGTGGATTAATGCTTCCGGAGCTGCTTAAAGGTGGATATGATGAAAAGTTTTCTTTAGGCTTAATTACATCAAGCCCTGCGGTTGCTGTAATTATCCCTCCAAGCATAGGGATGATAGTTTATGGGACAGTAACTGGAGAATCCGTTGGAGACCTATTCATAGGCGGTATTGGACCGGGAATAGTATGGGGATTAGCTGTAATATTATATAGCTATTATATTGCAAAGATTAAGAAAGTCCCAACACAAAATAGAGCCAGTATCAGGGAAATAATTAATGCACTTAAGGATTCTATTTGGGCATTAGGTGTGCCACTTATTATAATAGGGGGAATTTATGGGGGGTTTTTTACTCCAACAGAATCAGCAGTTGTTGCAGCGATTTATGCTATATTCGTAGCAGTATTTATTTATAAACAATTAGATTTAAAAGAACTTTTAAACGAATCTATAGAAGCAGCTGTAGGAACTGCTCAGGTAATGGTTCTACTGGCATCAGCTTCAATTTTTTCATGGATTTTAACTAGACAACAGATTCCTCAGGCATTAGCTGAAAGCTTAATATTAATTACAAATTCAAAGGTAACAATCCTTCTGATGATGAATCTAATTTTGCTAATTGCGGGGATGTTTATAGACCCTGCGTCATCTACGACAATTTTAGCACCATTATTTTTACCTTTAGCGATTAACTATGGTATAGATCCAATACATCTAGGTATAATTATGGTTGTAAATGGTGCTATAGGAATGTTTACGCCACCCTTTGGTTTAAATTTATTTGTTGCGACCGGGGTCTCTAAAGAACCAATAAGCAAAATTATATCTGGCTCTATGCCCTTTGTGTTTGTTGCATTAGTGACTATGGCCTTGGTTACATTTGTCCCCCAAATAACCCTGTATCTAGTCAATGCAATGAAATAAGTATTTTCAGAATTTGTAGCAAAACTGTATATTGTAGATGGCTTCTACGCAGAACTATACAACAGTCAACTTGCGGCATAGAGAAAGGGCCTCGATTAGGGGCCCTTTAGTATGTAAAAAATAAATAGGTGAAGGGGATAAGCCACGTAAAAGGACCATTGAAGTAGCTTATTCTTAGGACCTAGTTTCCCGTTATATAAGTAGATTAAAGGAAGTGCCAGAAGGGAATAAAGCTGAATACCAAGTGCAAATATTATATTGGTCGCCAGAAGAGTAAGGGTCAATACTGCAAAGCCTCTTTTATTAGGTGACTTTTTCCAGTTATAAAAGGAAACAATATAGATTATGCCAACTAGGCCGTAATCCGTGAAAAAAAGTTCAGAAATGAGGCCAATGAAAACCAACGCCACATATCTAAGGAGATTTTTTCTACATTTATACTTATCTAATATATACAAAGCAACTAACCCTAGGAATAGTGTAAAGAAAATATTTTGATGTACAAAGGAAAGTCCTCCATAGAAAGCGTAGTCAAAGGGGATTTCAGATATTAAAGCGAATATAAATAACCTCAGCCCATATTTCTTTACATTTCTAGTATGAAAATACCCTTCTACCAGCAAAAACGCGTATATGGGAAAAGCAAGTCTTCCAATAATTCTATACAGAATTACATCGCCATGAAATATGGCACCATAATGGTCGATTATCATGGATGTAAGTGCAATTAGTTTTAATATAAATACATTCATTATTCCACCAAGCTGCTACGCCATTCTTTAAGTATTAGCTTCCTCGAATTATTTATTATGGCAGGGTCATTTTCTGCCAGCTCTTTGGCTTCCTCATATGAATTGGCATTGTATATAACCAATCCCCCGCTATGGTCTGTAAAGGGGCCTTTAGCAAATATTTTGCCTTCTTTGATTAGTTCATTTAAATAGGCTATATGTACTTCTAATATTTCCTCATCCTTCTTTGAATCGATAGTTTCTAATATGGCAGCATATAATATCATTTCATCACTCTCCCTAATATATTTATATTTACATTATATATCTAAGAGAAAGGGTAAATCAATAGGTTAATACACACTAATTAGACTAATTATATAAAGACATGAAAACAATTTACAATACAAATAATATATGATGGAACTTAATTATCTAACTAATAGCAAATAGTAAGAGAAAAGTTCATATGCAATTTTAGAATTAAATGATAACTTTTTATTAAATAATCCATAAAATGGGGTATAATATATATAGTATAGTGAAGGATGTGATACATATGGAAAGTAAACTTTTAAGTCCATTAAACGACATAGTATTTAAGGCACTGTTTGGAAGAGAAGAAGAGAAGAGCAAAATAATACTAATGGATTTTCTAAACCAAGTTTTAGAGCTAGAAGGTGGAATGAAGATTAAGGAAATAATACACCTAAATCCTTTTAATCTTCAAGAATTCGACGGAGATAAAGGTTCCATATTAGATATAAAGATAAAGACAGAAAGCGATGAAAGAGTAAATATAGAAGTGCAATTAAACAACGCAGATGACTTTAGAAAAAGGAGCCTTTATTATTGGGCAAAGATGTATGCAGAGACAATAAATGCAGGAGAAAGCTATACAAAGCTAAGAAAAAGCATAGTAATAAATTTATTAGATTTTGATCTAATCCATGAAACAGAAAAGTATCATACTATATTTAAAATAAGAGAAATAAAAGAAGGATTTAACCTAACGGAAGACTTGGAAATACACTATATAGAGTTGAAGAAATTTGAAAAGCTAATAGAAAAAGAATTAAATGACATGGAATTAGGGGGAATAGAACTTTGGCTAACTTTCATAAAGAAAACTGGAAAAGAAGGGACCGATACTCTTCTAGAAAATCTTGTTGGAAGGAGTGAAACAATAAAAATGGCGAAGGAAATGTTAGAAAAGATAAGCGGTGATGAGCTATTAAGACAGAAGTATTATGCGAGAGAGAAAGCAAGATTGGATGAAGTTTCGAGGATTAAGTATGCAGAATCAAAGGGATTTGAATCTGGGCTAGAAAAAGGAATAGAAAAAGGAATAGAACAAGGAATAGAACAAGGAATAGAACAAGGAATAGAACAAGGTAAAAGAGAAATGGCCAAAGAATTATTAAAAGACGGTATGGAAATAGCTTTTGTAGTGAAATACACAAAACTATCTATGGAAGAAGTTAAAGATATACAAAAAGAAATATAGCATAATACAAAATATATCTGCCCTTGGGAGAATATACCCAAGGGTTTATTATACTATTAATTTGATATTCATTAGTCTTCTTGGGTATATATAAGTATAAAGAAATGGAGGTAATGGAATGAAGGTTATTTTGTTTTTGGCCGATGGCTTTGAAGAGGTGGAGGCTTTGACAACAGTTGATTACCTTAGAAGACAGGGTATCGTCGTGGATACGGCATCCATTACAGATGACCTTAAGGTTAGAGGTGCCCACAACATAGTAGTTCTTGCAGATAGAACCCTTGCGGATTTAAGTGAGTCTAGGGAATATGACGGAGTCATAATTCCAGGGGGCATTCCAGGTGCAACAAATCTTAGAGATAACTCCAAGGTCATAGAAGTAGTTAGGGAAGTATACAATAACGGAAAATTGGCAGCTGCCATATGTGCAGGGCCCATAGTTTTGGAAAGGGCAGGGATAATTAGGGACAAAAAGGTAACATCTTATCCAGGATTTAGCGGAGATTTAAAAGATAGTATCTATGACGAAGAGGACGTAGTAGTGGATGGAAATATAATAACAGCAAGGGGACCAGCCTTGGCAGTGGACTTTGCCATTGAAATCATAAGGTATCTGTTAGGGGATAAAGAAGTCCAAAACCTTAAAAGAGATATATTATATAAATAAGAAACTCCTAGTTGGTAACTATTGTTACCAACTTCTTTTTAATATTGTGATATAATTATTGGAGTTAATTTATGCAATCGCGAGGAGGGATAAAATGAATAAATATTTTGATATAAAAGAAAAGGTATACGATATAACGGAAAGATACCCTGAGACCATAGATGTATTTGTAGCCAATGGATTTGAACAGCTAGCCAATAGCAAAATGAGAAAGATAATGGGAAGGACAATCTCCGTGGAGACAGCTTGCAAATCAAAAAAAGTAAACGTAGATATTTTCGTCCAGCAACTAATCGACGCCATCGAGCAAAACAGAAATACTGTAGACTTAGCCCTAGGGAAGTCTTTAGGAACAGAGCCAAAAGACGTAAAGATTGAGGGAGTACTGCCTTGTCCAGTTAGAGTTCCCCTGTTGGAGGGGTTTGATACTTGGGCCAATAAGAATCAAGATAAATTGGGATATAAAATAGGCTATGAGCTTAAATCGGCTCATATAGGAGTTGACTGGATAAGAGAAAAAGTAGAAAAGGGAGAAGAAGACACCCTGGCAGATGTATTTATGTCTGCGGGATTTGATTTATTTTTCGATAAAAAGCTAATGGGCAAATTCATAGAAAAGGGAGTCTTTGAGGATATAACTGGTCTAGAGAGGCTCAACGGGGACTTCGACAATGAAGAATTAAGCCTAAAGGATCCGGAGGGAAGATATTCCATATTAGGAGTTGTCCCAGCAGTATTTATGGTAAATAGGGAGGAGCTAAATGGCAGGGAATTTCCGAAATCTTGGGACGACTTGTTAAAGCCAGAGTTTGAGGGGTCTGTTTCCATACCTACCATGGACTTTGATTTATTCAATGCACTTCTTTTAAACATATACAAGAAGTATGGAGAAGAAGGCATCAAAAAACTTGGCAGGGCTCAGTTCAGGAGCATGCATCCAGCTGAAATGGTAAAGTCACATTTGAAAAAAAGTGACTCCTTTGTACCGACTGTGACTATAATGCCGCTGTTTTTCACTAGAATGGTAAAGCCAGATAGCCCTTTAAAACCTCAATGGCCAGAAGATGGTGCCATAATCAGCCCTGTATTTATACTGACAAAGAAAAGCACCAAGGAATTGACAAAGCCCATAGTCGACTATATATTTTCTAAAGAAGTAGGAGAATTGCTTTCAACCAATGGAAAATTTCCGTCTACAAATCCAGATATAGACAATGACTTGGCACCTGAGGAAAAGTTTATGTGGCTAGGATGGGATTATATTAAAGAACACGACATAGGCGAATTAATTAAAAAATGTGAAAGCCTATTTTACGATTCAAACTAGGAAGGTGAATTCATGAATTTAATCATATTTTCAGGTCCCCCCTCTTCTGGCAAGACATCTATTATTTTAAAGACCATAGATGCCTTGAAGAAGAGAAATATTACTGTAGGGGTAGTAAAATTTGACTGTCTATATACAGATGACGATATATTATACGAAAAGGCAGGAATTCCTGTAAAAAAGGGATTATCGGGTTCTCTTTGTCCAGACCATTTTTTTGCATCAAATATCGAAGAGGTAGTTCAATGGGGATTGAATCAAAATTTGGACATGCTGATTACAGAATCTGCAGGACTTTGCAATAGATGTTCGCCGTACCTAAAAGATATAAAAGGAGTATGTGTCATAGATAATTTATCTGGGATAAATACTCCGAAGAAAATAGGGCCAATGCTAAAATCTGCCGATATAGTAGTGATTACCAAAGGCGATATAGTGTCCCAAGCAGAAAGGGAAGTATTTGCTTCGAAAGTGAACTCTGTAAATCCCAAAGCTTTGACTATGCATATAAATGGACTTACAGGGCAAGGGGCCTATGAACTTAGCACTCTTTTATACGATGAAGAGCAGCAAATTGACTCTGTACAGGGAATGGAGCTGAGATTCCCCATGCCTTCAGCCCTATGTTCATATTGTTTAGGTGAAACTAGAATTGGAGAAGCATATCAAATGGGCAATATCAGAAAAATAGACTTGGGTGATGAACATGAATAATTTAACTATTGAAGAGTTATTGGACAAGTATCCCTTTGTCACTGGGTACTTTGATGAGAACAAAATAGACGTTTCAAAATATATGGATAGAACATTTGAGGAGTATCTAAGGGACATAAGCGATGAAGATGTAGAAAATTGGGCAATAGACAAGGATAAGCTATTAGAGGACCTTGAAATATATATTGAACAAATGGTAGAATTTTTAGGAATAGAAGAAGAAGTTGGGGTAAATTCATTAACCATATTAAGTGGGTACGATAAATCTGGAATAAAAGAAGGATTTGACGAAATAACCATAAATAAATCCGAGATTATTTCCATCGTCGGCCCCACAGGCTCGGGGAAATCCAGATTGCTAGCAGATATAGAGTGGACAGCCATGGGAGATACGCCTACGGGCAGAAGTATACTAATAAACGGGCAGCAGCCAGATAAAAAGTGGAGGTTTTCATCCAACAATAAACTTGTAGCCCAACTTTCTCAAAACATGAATTTCGTCATGGATTTAACCGTTGAGGAATTTTTAGAACTGCATGCTGCTAGCAGGTTAGTGGAAGACGTGGAAGATACCATAGACAGGATAATAGAAGGGGCCAACAACTTGGCAGGGGAAAAATTCGATTTAAATACTCCCATCACAGCTTTAAGTGGAGGTCAGTCTAGGGCATTAATGATAGCCGATACTGCAATTCTCAGTTCATCTCCCATAGTACTAATAGATGAGATTGAGAATGCAGGTATAGACAGGAAAAAGGCCCTGGAGCTTTTAATATCTAGGGATAAGATAGTCTTAATGGCAACCCACGACCCTATATTGGCACTGATGGCAAATAAAAGGATAGTAATCAAAAATGGTGGAATAGAAAAGATAATCGATACATCGGATGAAGAAAAGAAATTATTAAAAGAATTGGAAAAGATAGATAAGACCATCCAGGAAAAAAGAAACTTATTAAGGGATGGAAAAAAATTGAGCATTATATAGTAAAATATTAGGAGGAATATTTATGCATGATGGATGTACAGGTACATTTGAAAGCGGAAAGGCTGTAGTGGATAAAATAAGAACTATGGGGTTTAATACTCGTCCGATGCCGCCAGGTGTTATGATTGAATGTATAGAATGTGGAAATGAATTTCTCATGGCTCACTTGGAGGCAAAATGCCCCCACTGCAATATGGTATATGGGGTCACGCCATGTTCAGTTTCTAGGCCGGGAGCTATAATGGCTGCAGGGAAAAACTACTAAAACAAAAAGTCCTACTTTTATAGTAGGACTTTTGTAATATTATTTACTTTTCTCTTTAGAAGTTTCAGGGGCATGTTTTTTAGTCATCTTACATGAGCCATCAAATTTGGCATTTTCGTGAATGACAAAACTATCTACTTCCACATCCCCTACTAGAATGCCAGTAGGTAAAAGTTCTAGTTTGGCCCGAGAAAATATATTTCCATTAATAGTTCCAGAAAGGGATATTTCTCCGCATTTGACATTTCCCTTTACAGTACCAGTTTCGCCTATGGTGACATTTCCCTCGTAATCTATATCGCCTTCTACCATACCGTCAATTCTCAAATTACCCTTTCCCTCAATTTTTCCGATAATCTTTATATTTTCGCCGATTAAAGAATCCACAGTTTCCGCATAGGAATCTTTTTTCTTTAACATAAATATCACTCCTATCTAATTAGGTATTAGTTCCAATGGATTTGTAACCACATTGTCTATATGAATTTCAAAATGCAAATGGGAACCAGTAGATCTTCCTGAGCTTCCCATTTTAGAAATCTCTTGCCCCTTTTCCACTTTATCTCCAACCTTTACCAAGATTTTGCTATTGTGAGCATATAAAGTTTTATACCCATATCCATGATCTAAAATGACAGTCCTACCGTAAGCGCCGTTTACACCAGCAAACACTACAGTTCCTTTGGCGGCAGCTTTAACACTAGTACCTGTTGAATTGGCCAAGTCAACACCTTGGTGAAACTGTATCCTCTTAGTAAATGGATCCCTTCGATTGCCAAATCTAGATGTAACTCTCCCCACCGTAGGCCTTAAATCTGGGACAGAATCCAAATAATCAAATTGAGCTTCTAAGTCCTCAATGAAAATTTCCAACTCCAACTTTTTATCCTCTAAGACCTCTGCAATTACATTCATCTCTTCAGCGTGATTTGTAAGGTCCATCTCCACATCTCTATTTATGCCTCCGCCCCTTGAGGGGCTGTCGATACCTGCCATTTTTTCAAGTCTTCTTTGTAACTTATCGATTTCAGTTAGTTTGTCTTCTACCTCTTCAGTTTTCTCATAGAGGTGATTATTTTCTGATTTTAAGCTATTTAACTTTTTGTCTTTATCCCTATTCTCTTCTTCCAACGAGTTAATAATCGATAACTTTTCATTTGCATCTTGCAATAGGCTTGATTGATAGTTCAATGACATCTTAAAATATACAGTAAGAGATATAAGTGAAAGAGCTAGAAAGCCGACAGTTGCCTTTGGTAGCCAATGGGGAATAGACAGTCGTCTTACTTTTTGTGTCCCCGGAATTATCAAAATACTAATCTTTGAAATATCCTTTTCCTTCATAACAATCTCCTTTTTTAAATTATGTAATGGGATATAAGTGGTATTTATATCCTATTTTTGAATTATATCACAAAAGGACAAGATATGGAATACGATTAGGGAGATTTATGAGATATTAAAAAATGAATTTTGTAACATAGGTTACTGATTATAATAAAACAGATGATTATAATATAAAATGCTGAATAAAGTTAAACTAATTTAAAATAGGAGGTAATACAGCAATGAGTATGTTTTGTTATCAATGCCAAGAAGCAGCTGGGGGCAAGGGATGTACAAAGGTAGGCGTTTGTGGCAAGACTGCAGATTTAGCAGCCTTACAGGATTTAATGATATATGGACTAAAGGGAATATCGGCTTTAGGGATAAAAGCAGATGAACTAGACATAGATATTCCAGAAGTGGACAAACTGTTAATCGAAGGTTTATTCATGACCATAACCAACGCAAACTTCGACAAAGATAGATTTTTTGCCAAGATAAAAGAGGTCCTTAAAGCTAGAGACCAATTAAAAGGCAAACTTACGGAAAAGGGAATAGAATTGGGAACCATGGGAGATGCTTCCACATTCTCAGTTAATTCCAATGACGAAATTGAATACAAAGCCAGTAGAGAGGAAGTTGGCATACTGGCTACAAAAGATGAAGATATACGTTCTCTTAGAGAGCTTATAATTTATGGGTTAAAGGGAATGGCAGCCTATGCAGAACACGCCATGAACCTGGGCTTTGAAGACAAGGAAATTCCTAAATTTATAAGAAGGGCTATGGCTGCCACATTAGACGATAGTCTGTCTTTAGATCACTTAATAGCTCTCACTATGGAAACAGGTAAATATGGGGTAGATGTTATGGCACTACTGGATAAAGCCAATACTTCAGCCTATGGAAACCCTGAAATTACAGAAGTAAACATAGGGGTGAGAAATAATCCAGCCATCTTAATATCAGGCCACGACCTGAAGGATATGGAGGAGCTACTAGAGCAAACCGAGGGCACAGGAGTAGACGTATACACTCACGGCGAGATGTTGCCGGCGAACTATTACCCAGCATTTAAAAAATACCAGCACTTTGTGGGAAACTATGGAAATGCCTGGTGGAAACAAAAAGAGGAATTTGAGAAGTTTAATGGAGTAGTATTATTTACCACAAACTGTATAGTTCCACCAAATGCTTCCTATGCAGACAGGGTATATACAACTGGCACATCGGGTTTTCCAGGATTTAAGCATATCCCTGATAGAAAGAATGGCGAACCCAAGGATTTCTCAGAATTAATAGAACACGCCAAAAAGCTACCAGCTCCAACGGAAATAGAAAAAGGAAAGATAATTGGAGGATTTGCACACGCTCAGGTGTTTGCATTGGCAGATAAGATAGTGGAGGCAATTAAAACCGGTGCAATAAAGAAATTCTTTGTAATGGCAGGCTGTGACGGTAGACAATCAAAGCGAAATTACTATACTGACTTTGCAGAGGCCCTTCCAAAGGATACTGTCATTCTAACTGCAGGATGTGCAAAATACAAATACAATAAACTAAACTTAGGGGATATAAATGGTATACCACGAGTACTAGACGCAGGACAATGCAACGACTCTTATTCCCTTGTGGTAATAGCCATGAAATTAAAGGAGATATTTGAACTCAACGATATCAATGAACTGCCTATAGCGTACAATATTGCATGGTATGAACAAAAAGCAGTAATAGTACTTCTAGCACTTTTATATCTGGGAGTGAAAAATATTCATTTAGGACCTACACTTCCAGCATTTATATCTCCAAATGTACTAAAGGTATTGGTAGAAAACTTTGACATGGGAACAATATCAAATGTACAAGACGATATAAAGATGTTTATGGATATTTAAGATTAAGGCCCCAATTTGCAAGTAAATTGGGGCCATATATAAATGGGATTGTCAGTAAATAGTTTGACTAAGATAGGGATAAAATTATATAATATAGAAAAGGTTTAGCAAATTAAATCAGTGAGGTGGCATATGGATAAGGACAGGGAAAGAATAGAGAATCTTAAAGATTACGTTCAGGGAGTCTTCAATAGGGAAGAGGGCAGAAACTTATATTTTTCATACAAGGACGATTTGGACAATGTGACGCCCCAAGATGCCTTTGAAGTGTTTAACGCAAAGTTACAAGAGGGTTATATGCCAAAGGAAATATTTGAGTTTTTAGATAGGGTAATAAACGTATTTCACAGTTCCCTTAGCGAGTATCACTGGGAAAAGCCAAATGAGAATAGTTTTATCGATATTTTAATGAGGGAAAATAGGGCGTTGGAAAAGAAATTAGATAAAATTAGGCCTGTACTCCTAGATAGTGAAGTGAGACAGAAAAAGAGTTTGTTATTGAAATTGCTAAATGAATTAGAAGAGTTCGATGCCCATTATTTGAAGAAGGAAAACATACTCTTTCCATATATGGAAAAGAAAAAGGAAATCTTTCACGGCTTGACAATAATGTGGTCCCTTCACGACGAGGCCAGATCTGATATAGCAAATATGAAGAAAATCGTCGAAAGGGAGGAGTTTGACGACAACGAATTCAACATACAAATTGGTAGATTGTTCTTTACCTTACTTGGCATCGTTCACAAGGAAGAACATATATTATTCCCTGCGGCCATGGAAATAATAGAAGAGGAAGAATGGGAGGAGATGAATTTACAAAGCCTTGAATATGGATTTCCATTTATAGACACCCCGGAAATAGCCACAAAAGGGAAGGAAAAATTAGAGGTAAAAGAGTTTGACGGCATGACATTTAAAACCGATACTGGCGAACTTACCATGGAACAAATACTTCTTATTTTCAACGCATTGCCAGTAGATTTTACATTCGTTGACGAAAACAACAAGGTTAGATATTTCTCTAATCCCAAGGATAGATTATTCCCACGATCTCCAGCGGTAATAGGCAGAGACGTAAACATGTGCCATCCTGCAGAGTCAGTCCATGTAGTGGAAGAAATAGTTGAGGCCTTTAGGACTGGTAAGGAAGATTCTGCTTCATTCTGGATTAACCTCAGGGGAAGAATGATACTGATACAGTATTTTGCCTTAAGGGATTCCTCTGGAAGCTACAAGGGCGTACTGGAAGCAAGTCAGGATATAACAGATGTTAGAGCATTGGAAGGGGAAAGAAGGCTTCTGCAATGGTAAGATATTGAAATATAAAGTACTAAAAGCCTATCCTCCTAAAATATATATAGATAAAGTATATATTTTAGGAGGATATTATTGTGCCAATTTTAACTTTTGGACTTTTTTTCATCGGCCTTACAATGATAGTGAAAGGAGGAGATTGGTTTTTAGATTCCATTATCTGGATTGCAGAGAAAACAGGAATTTCCTATGGGATAATAGGAGCTACCGTAGTGAGTATGGCAACTACTTTGCCAGAACTTTTTGTGTCCTCAGTAGCAAGTAACGAAGGTTTCACAGATATGGCAGTAGGAAACGCATTGGGCTCCTACATATGCAATATTGCATTTATCATTGGAATTTGTGCCATTATAAAACCTATAAAGGTAAGAGATGACTACTTTGGAGTAAAAGGAGCTTTGATGTTCGGACACTTAAGCATTTTTTACTTTTTTGCTTCTGACGGGATAATCGGATATTGGGAAGGAAAGATATTGATTGGCCTCATAGTGTTATTTTTTATAGTCAACTTATTTGAATACAGTAAGGAGATTGAAGAAACAAAAAAAATCAAGACGAAACCTAGGAACAACAAGGAGGTATTGTTAAATGGAAGCAAATTTGCCATAGGCAGTACCTTTATAATAATAGGTGCTCACATCTTAGTGAGTACAGGTGTAGATATAGCTAATATATTTAGGATACCAAAACAAGTAGTAAGTCTTACTTTACTGGCCATAGGCACGTCTTTACCTGAATTGGTGACGGCCCTTGCAGCTACGGTCAAAGATAAGCAAAATATTTCTTTGGGAAATATCTTAGGAGCCAACATCTTAAATATGACAGCAGTAATGGGGATTTCCACCATGGTAAGTGACAGTGGGCTCATAATATCTAGCCAAACCCTGAGGCTGGATGTACCTATAGCCACCATTGTAGCGTTGATTTTTATATTATCGGGCATACTTTTCAAGAAGATAGGCAGAATAACAGGGTTAATTCTTTTGTTTATATATGGAATATATATGCAAATATTATTTTAAGACGGCATAGCCGTCTTAAAATAACTTACTATTTAATTTTCTGTGCTAAGATTTTCTCCACTTCCCATTGGTTAGGGTAGCGATTTAACTCTTTTTTAGAAAATACGACTTCATCACCTAAGCGAATTTCAAAAACTCCGCCAGATGAAGGGATCATCTCTAAACCTTCTAGTTTATTTTTAAATAGGTTCAATAAGTTTTGTGCAAGAGCAACTGCCCTATCTAGGTATCCTCAAGAAGTACAATATTCAATGGTAACCTTTTTGCTCATACTTAAACCCTCCTTGTGAAAATATTATTTGTGATTGATTTCCATATATTATCATATATAATTTTTGCAGATATTACAATAATTCTTTTCTTAAATCCCCCATAGATTTTGGAGACAATAGCCCCAGAGGAACGTCAAATAGGGTAATGGCTCCAGTATCTCCACGAGAAGCCATTTTATAAACTGCCCTAGCAAAAGCAACTAAAACAGAAGAAGTAAATTCTGGGTTACTTTCTAATTCCAAATTAAACTCAAGTTTTTGTCTGTGACCGTCACCAGTATAACCAGTTCTAATTACAAAACCGCCATGGGCCATTTTACCATGATTAGCCTTTAACTCCTCCTCTGTAATGAAATTTACAGTAGTATGATAATCTGCAAAGTAATTGGGCATGGACTTAATCTCTTCTTCAATCCTACTTTGGTCTTCACCTTCTTCACAAACTACATAGCATATTCTTTCATGTCTCTCGTTTACAGGTATATCCACATCATCAAAGGCCCTGACCGTATTTATGGCATCTTCCATGGGTATTGTATACTGCACGCCGTATTTTACGCCTTTAACCCTTCGTATGGCATCGGAATGACCTTGGCTGATTCCCTTTCCCCAAAATGTATAGTCCTTTCCATTGGGTAAGATGGACTGACCTATGAGCCGATTTAGGGAAAAAAGTCCTGGATCCCAGCCTACTGAAATTAGACTGAGTTTATGGGCACTTGCGGCAACTTGATTTACCTTATCAAAATATTCGGGGATTCTACCGTGATTATCAAAGCTGTCTACAGTATTGAAATGGGCAGCCACCATTGGGCCTTGTTGATCCAAGTCTTTCAATGAGCCACCGCAAAGAATCATAACATCAATTTTATCTTTATAATCCATTATATTGTCAATATGTACAGCTTTTGATTTTGTACCTAATGAACTAGGGTCCCTTTTGGTAAATATGGCCACCAGATCCATATCTTCGTTGTAGCTAATAGCCAGCTCAGCGCCTCTCCCCAAATTACCATATCCAACTATGCCTACTTTAATCCTTTCCATTTAAAGCCCTCCTTATTTATTAATAGATTATATCACATTGAACTAGATATGATAAAAATTATATTGAAAAGATGTAGAAAAATGTGACCTATTTTCCACTATCAATTTTCCCAAGTTAATGCTATATTATATAAGATGGGTTTGGTCTTAAACCACTACAAAGGAGTGATTGCAATGGATAGAAGCGGTAACGCACTAAAGGATAAAACCTTACTTAAAAAGGCTATAAGCATTGAGGGAATAGTGACCTTTGGAATTTTTGTTTTCTTTTTTGGGGTAATTGGCGTAAGGATGGGATTGATTAACTCAGTAAACACACTTCTTAACACGGCTTATGACTTGCTTATGAGTACAGTATTTTACATAATGGCCATAGCTGTAGTGGCAGGTGCCATTGCCGGTATCTTAACAGAATTTGGAGTTATTGCCCTAGCAAATAAAGGGTTATCCCCTTTGATGAAACCAATATTTGGGCTACCAGGAGCTAGTGCAATATCAGTTTTTACCACCTATTTATCCGACAACCCTGCGGTACTGACATTGGCAGATGACAAAAGATTTCGTAGATATTTTAAAAAATATCAATTACCTGCTTTGACAAACCTTGGGACGGCCTTTGGTATGGGGCTAATAGTTACCGTGTTTATGATGGGATTGCCAAATCCCAGAGGGGAGAATTTTATATTAGCTGCCATTATAGGAAACATAGGAGCCGTAATAGGTAGCATTGTGTCAGTTCGCATTATGCTCAGCAAAACCAAAAAAATTTATGGCATTACAGAAGAAGCGGAGGACAATGGGGAAATAGGATATGATATATTAGAATATAGAGAAATTAGAGAAGGAAGCCTGGGCGAGAGATTTATGAATTCCATGCTGGAGGGAGGTACGTCAGGGGTAAAAGTTGGATTTGATATAATTCCTGGAGTGCTTATTATATGCAGCTTAGTTATGATTCTTACAAATACCATACCTGATACTGGGGTATATACTGGGGCAGCATATGAAGGTATAGGACTTTTTCCCTGGATTGGTGAAAAGATAAGTTTTGTGACAAAACCACTGTTTGGATTCACTTCCCCAATGGGAATATCCGTGCCCATAACTGCCCTCGGTGCGGCAGGTGCTGCCATAGGGCTAGTACCTACCATGGTAAACCAGGGACTAGCTGGTGCCAATGATGTAGCCGTATTCACGGCTATGTGCATGTGTTGGAGTGGATATTTAAGCACTCATGTCGCCATGATGGATGGATTAAAGTTTAGGAAACTGACAGGTTCGGCTATCTTTGCCCATACCATAGGAGGTATTGCAGCAGGTATTGCAGCAAACTGGTTATTTAAATTGATTTCTATAATTGTATAATAGATTTTAGGGCTCCATATTTTAGGAGGGTTTATGGTATAGTAAATCTGGAGGGATTAAAATGAAAAATATGACCAAGGAAAAACTAAGAAGTGGAAAAGCTGTTTTTGGCACTTTTATGACCATAAACAGTTTTGAGTTAAGTCAAGTATTTGGGAATGCAGGCTATGATTTTATAATTATTGACTATGAACACGGGGCTATGGATATGGAAACAGTTGGCAGACAAGTGGCAGCCATAAAAGGAATAGGAGATACCTCTCCCCTTGTAAGGGTCCCAATAAACAAAGCTGAATATGTAAAAAAAGGATTGGACTCTGGTGCCTATGGGTTAATGTATCCAATGATAAGGACAAAAGAAGATGTAGAAGAAGCAGTCAAACACTTTTATTATCCCCCTAAGGGCACCAGAGGTATAGGTGCCACTAGGGCAAACTTGTTTTTTACAGAAACAGAAAAGTATTTAAAGTTTACTGAAAAAGACCTGTTATGTATGATACAAATAGAGACAAAAGAGTCGGTGGAAAATCTAGATGAAATATTGTCTGTAAAAGGTATAGATGTCGCATTTGTAGGCCCCTATGATCTATCGTACTCCCTTGGCGTTGGGGGGCAAATCGGGCACCAAAAAGTAGAAGAAGCAATAGAATACATTGGAGAAAAGTGTATGGAGCATAATGTAATTCCGGGGATTATGACAAATAAGGATAAGATGGAAAGACACATGGATTTAGGCTACAGATTTATAGTAGAAGGAGTAGATGGGCTAATAATATCAAATGCAATAAAAAATGATATAGAATACTTTAAGGCAATAAATAAAAAATCCTAGGGAATACTCCCTAGGGATTTTTATTTATTTAAGCATTGATTTTACAAACCAGATATTCTTGCTGTAGTTTGCAACATAGTCTTCAAACATGGCTACTGCTTCAAAGTCTCCTTCTTCGTCAGCAGTGTTTCTTATTTCAGTTGCCAAAGCTTTCATTAATTCTAAATCTTCCTTTACCAATTCAAGAGATTCTTTTACCCCAAAATCCTTTGCATTGATTTCTTTGATTTCTGATTTTTCTAGGTATTCAGCCATTGTAGATAGTGGATATACCTCTTTCATTTTTAATAATTCTGCTACCTCGTCAAATTCTTCAAATAATTTGTCGTATAGTTCCTCAGTAAAAGTGTGAACCCTTACAAATTGGTTACCAACGACGTTCCAATGAACATTGTGGAACTTTACATTCAACACAGCTAAATTTGATAAATACTTTTGCAATAAATCAAAATGTTTCATTAAACACCCTCCTTAAATTATTAAATAAATTTTATATTCCATTTCCTATTGTTTACATTATATGATAAAATATATATAACAAAAAGGCACAAATATGTTCGTAGAGGTGATATGATGAAAGATAAGATTTTTAATGGATTCGAAATAGTCCAAGATTTAATAAAACTCAGATGGGTACCTGAAATACTTAAATCTATTGATCAGGGACACGAAAGATATAGCGATATATTAAACAGTATACCATATATGAGCCATACTGAGTTAAATAGAAAATTGGCCATATTGACTGATAAAAGAGTAATAAACCGGGTAGTAGAGGATAGCAATATTTCCTATACCTTGTTAAATTTTGGAGAAGATTTAGTTCATATATTTAACCATTTGGAAAATTTAGAGGAAAGATATTTTCAATCATCTTAGTATTGCAAATGGCGGATGAATTTGGTAAATTAAATAGATAATATAAAAAAGGAGATAAAGATGTTGAATAAATTAGATTCAATGGAATTAATAGAGCAATTAGTAAAGGAAAATGATATGGCATTATTGTATTTCAGCGGTGAAAATTGCGGTGTATGCAAAAGCATAAGGCCGAAGGTGGAGGAAATATTGGCAACATATCCAAAAATTAAAGGAGCTTATATAGACGTTGAAAACCATCCCCATTTAGGTGTATCATATAGTATATTCACTATACCGAGTATAGTATTTTTTATAGAAGGAAAAGAAACCTTAAGGGAATCAAGGCATTTAAGCATTCAAGAACTAGACAATAAAATTAATAGGTATTATAGCTTATTATTTGAATAGGCATGTCCCCTAAACTAAAGTTTAGGGGTATTATTCTAGAAAAATTAGAGGTGGAGACATGAAAGTGATTATAGTAGGCGCTGGAAAACTTGGATACAAGTTGGCAGAGTCTATGGTAATGGAAAATTTGGATGTAACAGTAATCGATATCAACCCAAAAGTATTAAATTCAGTAAACGAGCAACTAGACGTGTTGACAGTACTTGCCAATGGAATAGATATAGGTGTTTTAAAAGAGCTGGGCATAGGACACTATAATTTGTTGGTGGCATCTACAGACAGGGACGAAACAAATACCCTTATTTGCTCCTTGGCAAAGAAACTAGGCTGTGAAAAGACCATAGCTAGAATTAGAAATCCCGAATACATGAAGCAGCTTGACTTTATAAAGACAGAAATGGGGATTGACTATATAATCAATCCAGATTTAGCAACTGCTCAGTCAATAGAAAAGTATTTGTTGAAAAATTACAACTTTTATTCAGGGGATTTTGCAGGGGGCAAAGTCCAAATGGTTGATTTTAATATAGAACATATGGAGGAATTTGCAGGCAAAAAAATTAAGGACCTGAAAGGATTTAAAGGATTATTAATCACTGCCATTTCTAGAGAAGGTACTATCATAGTTCCCAATGGTTTCACAGAGCTACTGGCAAATGACACAATTTACGTCATAGGGAAGACTACGGATATTGAGAAATTAAACCAAAGAGTAAGTCCAGATATTACAAAAAAAGAAATAGAAAGAGTAATGATTCTTGGAGGCAGCAACATAGGATATTATTTAGCAGAAAAATTAGCTAAAGCCAATATATCTGTTACTTTAGTAGAGAAAGATAAGGCAAAATGTCAGGAACTGTCAGAGGTCCTAGGCGATGTCCTCATAATCCATGGAGATGGTACAGATATACATTTACTAGAAGAGGAAAGAATTTCATCCATGGATGCCTTCATAGGAGCCACAGGCTTTGACGAGGAAAACCTTTTGATGGCACTAATGGCAAAGCAACTTGGCGTTCCTAAAGCAGTATCAAAGATTAGCAGAGAAAATTATACTAAGATAATAGATAGGCTTGATATAGATGCAGCATTAAACCCTATTTATATTACTGTAAGTCATATACTGAAATTCATACGCGGCGGCAAAATCGTGGCAGTTTCCTTATTAATTGGGGGCGATGGAGAAGTCACAGAAATAATATTAGATAAGAGTTTGCCCATAATAGGTAAAACTTTAGAGGAACTAAAATTGCCCCAAGGCATAATAATAGGAGTAATAGTCAGGGATGGAAAGGTAACAATACCCAATGGAAAATCTGTATTACAGGCAAATGATAGAATAGTGGTATTTTCCCTAACAGACCATATGCCAACCCTAAAGCAGTTTTTTAAGTACCAAAAGGGAGGGGTATTAAGTGAACTATGGAATCGTGCTAAAGGTCTTAGGTAGTATATTGATGGTAGAATCCATATTTATGTTGCCTTCCCTAGTTATATCCATATATACAAAACAGGGAGATTTATATGGGTTTTTAACAACCATAGTTGTCACTTTGGCATTGGGTTTAATTCTTGCATTGAAAAAGAATAAAGGTAAGTCAATAAATGCAAAAGAAGGCTTGGCCATAGTATCCATAGGGTGGCTGCTAGTATCTCTATTTGGAGCATTGCCTCTATATATTTCAGGCAGCACTAGGACCTATATAGATGCAGTATTTGAAATAGTCTCCGGATTTACCACCACAGGTGCCACAGTAATACCAAATGTGGAAGGATTGCCTATGGGCATATTATTTTGGCGTTCCATAACCCACTGGATAGGTGGCATGGGAATACTAGTGTTTACATTGGCACTATTGCCCGCCTTAGGTATAGGCGGGTTTCAAATATTTAAGGCAGAAAGTCCAGGCCCCATAGCAGGGAAAATAGCTCCTAGAATAAAGGATACTGCGAAAATACTGTATGGGACCTATTTGACCATCACCATAATGCAAGTAGTACTTCTAAAGATAGGAGGTATGAGCATTTTTGAATCATTGGTGTATACATTTGGTTCCGTAGGTACAGGTGGATTTGCCACCAAAAATGCATCTGTAGGTGCTTATACTAGTACGTATATTCACATGGTTATAGGTATATTTATGGTGCTATCTGGGGTAAACTTCTCCATATACTACTCCTTATTTAAGGGTAGGATTAAAGAGATGCTTCAAGATGAAGAATTAAGGCTTTACCTCATAATTATTTTATTAGCTGTGGTATCAATTGGCATAAACCTTTATAGGACTACTTATTCTAATGGAAGCTTAGCCTTTAGGGATTCATTCTTTCAAGTTGGCTCCATTATGACTACAACGGGGTACTCTACTGCTAACTTTGATTTATGGCCCACATTCAGCAAAGGTATTCTACTACTATTGATGTTTATAGGAGGCAGTGCTGGCTCTACTGCAGGGGGAATGAAGGTAGTTAGGATTTTAATTACATTGAAATTAATTAAAAGGGAAGTATTGAAAATATTTCATCCAAGGGCAATGAGGCCAGTAAAACTAAATGGAAGAATATTGCCAAATGAAACAATAGCAGGGATTTATAGCTTTACAGGCCTATATATAATTATATTTGCAATATCCACTATTTTAGTAACCGTGGAGGGGGTGGATTTAGTAAGTGCGATGAGTTCAGTAGCAGCTACTTTGGGAAATATCGGGCCGGGACTTGGCTTTGTGGGACCTACTAGCACATTTAACGGATATAGCCAAATCACAAAAGTATTCTTCTCTTTGCTAATGCTTTTGGGCAGACTTGAGTTATTTACCATAATAGCTTTACTAGCTCCAAAAAACTGGAGAAGAGAAGTATAAAAAATATATAAAAAGTAGATTAGAGCAAAAAATAGTGGGTATATAAAAATACAGATACCCTACAGGGGTATGTTTCGACCATAAGGAGGGAAGAGGATGTCAGTAATTGTGTATTCAACACCATCATGTCCATGGTGCAACAAAGCAAAAGAATACCTTGCTTCAAACAATGTTTCCTTTACCGATTACGATGTGGCCAAAGACTATGACAAGGCCATGGAAATGGTAAGGAAATCTGGTCAACAGGGAGTACCTGTACTAGATATTAATGGAAATATCATTGTAGGATTTGACAAGGTAAATATTGATAAACTATTGGGATTATAAGATAGTAAGAAATAGCAATATAAAATAATGCCGCGGCGAAAGTCGCGGCATTATTTTATATTATTTGTTGATTCCAGTAGATAGCTAGCATATACGGGAATTAAAGATGGCGGGACCCTAGGAAAGTGATTAAGTCGAACTTATTGAAAAAAAACCATTTCTATAGATACGTAAGATTTTTCTTTCATTTTACGACAAAAGAATATATACTAAGTATTAGGCCATGGCCTAATACTTTTTTATAGGAGGATAAAATGGAATTACCCAAATTAAAGATTGGTAACTTAACTTCCAAGTTCCCCATAATACAGGGAGGCATGGGAGTTGGCATATCTCTATCAAATTTAGCTGGAAATGTGGCCCTAAATGGGGGCATTGGCATATTGTCAGGAGTAGAGATTGGCTTTGCAGAGCCTGATTTTTACAGAAACAAAAAGGAAGCTAATACTAGAGCTTTGAAACGCCATGTAGAAAGGGCAAGGGAAATAGCTAAGGGAGGTATAATAGGCATCAATATAATGGCAGTATTGACAGACTTTGAGGAAATAGTAAAAGACGCAGTCAGAGAAAAAATAGATATAATCTTTTCAGGAGCAGGTTTACCCCTTAGTTTGCCTGAATTCACCAAAGGAACAGATACGAAGGTTGTACCTATTGTTTCATCTGACAGAGCTGCCAAAATAATATGTAAGACATGGGATAGGAGATACGATACAATCCCAGATGCCATAGTAGTTGAAGGCCCTGAGGCAGCAGGACATCTAGGATTTTCTAGGGAAGAACTGGAAGATCCAAAGGTCAGTTTAGAAAGCATAATAGGCAAAGTACTCGATGCAGTAAAGCCATTTGAGGAAAAGTATAGAAAAAAAATACCTATCATAGCAGCAGGTGGCATAATGAATGGGAAGGATATAGCCAAGTTTTTAAAACTAGGAGCATCTGGGGTGCAAATGGGAAGTAGATTTGCAGCAACAGAGGAATGTGACGCTGCAGATGAATTTAAGGAATCCTATATAAAGGCGAGAGAAGAGGATATAGTTCTGATAAATAGCCCTGTGGGGCTTATTGGTAGAGCAATAAACAACAAGTTCATCGAAGACACAAAGATGGGACTAAAGAAGCCTATTAAATGCCTAGTAAACTGTCTAAAGCCATGCGAACCCACAGAGGTACCATATTGTATAGCAAATGCCCTTATAAATGCACAAAAGGGGAATTTAAATTCAGGCTTTGTATTTGCAGGCTCTAATTCATATAAAATCGATGGATTGATGAAAGTAAAGGATTTAATAGAGCAGTTGGTACGGGAAGCAGAATCAGCCTTATAGAGCAAATAATAGGATTGCCATGTGGTTTTGTACGAGGTATAGAATATTTTACATTAAAAATCTTAAGTATAATACTTAAGATTTTTTGCATTTTGGGGTAAGATATGTATAGAATTGGAGGGATTGATTTGAAAAAGATATTCAAAAACGATTGGCAGGAAATGTTGGAGGGTGAATTACAAAAAGAATACTATCAAAAGCTCAGGGAATTTCTCATTGGAGAGTATAAAAACAAAATAGTGTATCCAGATATGAATGATATATATAATGCCCTACATTTTACTGCATATAAGGACGTAAAGGCAGTGATTTTAGGTCAAGATCCATACCACGGCCCAAATCAGGCTTATGGCTTGGCATTTTCAGTAAAACCAGGGGTTAGAATTCCCCCTTCATTGGTAAATATATACAAAGAGCTAAGGGACGATTTAGGCTGCTATATACCCAACAATGGAACCCTTACCAAATGGGCAAATGAAGGGGTGCTGCTTTTAAATGCCTCCTTAACAGTCAGGGCAGGAGAGGCAAATTCCCATAGCAAAATAGGATGGGAAATCCTTACTGATTATATAATCAAACTACTGAACGAGAGAGAGGACCCAATAGTATTTATACTTTGGGGTAATAATGCCATAAAGAAAAAGGTATTTCTTACAAACCCAATACACCATATAATCACTTCTGTTCACCCTAGTCCCCTGTCGGCAAGCAGAGGGTTCTTTGGTTCAAAACCATTTTCCAGAACCAACAAATTTTTGGAATTGGTGGGTAAAAAACCCATAGATTGGCAAATAGAAAATATATAATTAGTAATAATACCCAAAGATTGTAATTGTAATCGTTTATATTGACATTAAATACGAAATAATGTAAAATTAAATCATTATTGAGTATTTTTAAAAGTTTATTTTGACCATTATGTCAAAGGCCATATAATTGTTACAACCAACCATAGACAGCAACCAAAAATGCTGTCTATTTTCAAATAATATAAAAGGAGGTAAACCATGGAATTTAAATTTGATATGGAAAAGAATAAAGATAAAGTCGAGGAATTTAGGGTCTTTATCGATGAAAATCGGGACAGGCCTGGAGTACTGATGCCTGTGCTGCAAGAGGCACAAGGAAAGTTTGGTTTTTTGCCAGAACCAGTACTGGAACTAATATCCCAGGATCTTAGAATACCTTTGGCAGATATTTACGGCGTTGCCACATTTTATTCCCAATTCACATTTATACCAAAAGGAGAACACAACATATCAGTATGCCTTGGAACAGCATGTTATGTAAAAGGTGCAGAAAAGGTATTGGCAGAGATTGAAAAGGTTTTGGGCATTAAAAGTGGAGGTACAACTCCTGATTTGAAATTCTCCATAACCCCAACTAGATGTATAGGAGCCTGTGGGCTGGCACCAGTTGTAAATATAGACGACGATATACATGGGAAGTTAAAGGTTGAGGATATAAAAGGAATAATCGATAAATATAGATAAAATGGAGGTGTTGAATTATGATGAGCCAAGAAAAGTTAAGGGAGATTAAAGAAAATGCAAGGCCCTTACTAGACGAAAGGTTAAAAGTAGAAGATAAGACAGAAGTCAGGGATGGAAACATTGTCCTTAAAGGAGATTATTATAAAAAGCAAGTGCGTATAGCCCTTAGAAATTGTGAAATTATACTTCCTGAGAGCATAGAGGAATACATAGCCCTTGACGGGTATTCAGCCTTGGGAAAAATGCTATTTGAAATGACACCAGAAGACGTCGTAAATACCATGATAGAATCAAATTTAAGGGGAAGAGGGGGAGCAGGTTTTCCCGCGGGTAGAAAGTGGCTTGAGGCATTTAAATACGATGCAGATCAGAAATACATAATTTGCAATGCCGACGAAGGAGACCCAGGTGCATATATGGATAGATCCATATTGGAGGGAGATCCCCATTCAGTCCTAGAGGGCATGGCCATTGCAGGATACGCCATAGGAGCAAACCAAGGCTTTATTTATGTGAGGGCTGAGTATCCTTTGGCAGTAAAGAGACTTCAAGCGGCCATAAAGCAGGCCAAAGAGTATGGAGTATTAGGAAATAATATATTTGGAACAGACTTTTCCTTTGATATAGAATTGAGACTAGGTGCTGGAGCTTTTGTATGTGGTGAAGGTACAGCCCTTATGGAATCCATAGAGGGAAAAAGAGGCATGCCAAGGGTGAAAATCCACAGAACAGCCCATAGGGGACTTTGGCAAAAGCCCACAGTCATAAACAATGTGGAAACACTAGCAAATATCCCAGTAATATTCCAAAGGGGTGCAAAGTGGTTTAGAGGTATAGGTACAGAGAAGTCACCTGGAACTAAGGTATTTGCCTTAGTTGGAAAAGTGAAGGAATCTGGCTTAGTAGAGGTGCCTATGGGGACAAGCCTTAGGGAGATTGTCTTTGACATTGGAGGCGGTGTAGCAGACGGGAAAGCTGCTAAGGCTGTACAGACAGGAGGCCCTTCTGGAGGGTGTATCCCGGTGGAATTATTTGATACCCCTGTCGACTTTGAATCCCTTGCAAAGATTGGATCCATAATGGGTTCAGGCGGTATGGTAGTCATGGACGAAACTGACTGTATGGTAGATATAGCTAGGTTTTTCTTAGAATTTTCGGTAGACGAGTCCTGCGGCAAATGCGTGCCATGTAGAGAGGGAACAAAGAGGATGTTGGAACTTTTAGAAAAAATAACAGGTGGCAATGGAGAAGAAGAAGATATAGCAAGGATGGAATCCCTAGCTGTAACCATCAGCACAGGGTCGCTTTGCGGTTTAGGTCAAACAGCTCCAAATCCAGTAACCAGTACCCTACATTATTTTAGAGACGAATACGAGGCTCATATAAGGGATAAGACTTGTCCAGCAGGTCATTGTCAGGCCCTGCTTGAATACTATATAACTGAAGATTGCATTGGGTGTACAAAATGTGCCAGATCTTGTCCTGTTTCTTGTATTAGTGGCAAGGTCAAGGAAAGGCATGTTATCGATACAGATGCATGTATCAAATGCGGAAACTGTATGGAAGTATGTCCTGTGGGTGCAGTAATTTTGAGATAGAGATGTGTAAATCTAGGAGGTGACTACTGTGGTAAAGTTAACGATTAATGGTATTGATTATGAAGTGGAAAGAGATAAAACCGTTCTTCAAGTCTGTAACGATATAGGAATAGATATACCTACACTATGCCACGATGAAAGGCTAGAGCCCTATGCAGCTTGTAGAATGTGTTTAGTTGAAATAGAAGGAGCTAAAAACTTACAAACATCATGCAGCACAAAGGTTCGGGAAGGCATGGTAGTACATACCCATAATGACAAGGTAATGGATGCCAGAAGGGATGTACTAGACTTATTGCTATCAAATCATCCAATAGACTGTTTGACATGTGAAAAATCAGGGCAATGTAAATTGCAGGACTATGCCTATGAATACGGCGTTAGGGAAGGGACATATGTGGGAGAGATGAGGAACAAACCCATAGACGATTCCAATCACTTCTATACATATGATCCGGATAAGTGTATATTGTGCGGTCTATGCGTCAGAGTTTGCGATGAATTGCAAAACACCAACGCCATAGGATTTGAAGATAGAGGATTTGGGACCATAGTTGCTACACCCTTTGATCAAGGGTTGGGAAACTCCGCATGTGTTTCCTGTGGGAACTGCGTATCGGTATGTCCAGTTGGTGCATTGATGCCAAAATACGATACTAAATTTAGGCTATGGGAGACTAAAAAGGTGAGGACAACTTGCTCATACTGTGGCGTAGGTTGTCAAATGGACCTATTGGTAAAAGGCGATAAGGTAGTTGGCGTAGAGCCAGCATTTGACACATTCAACAATGGACTTCTATGTGTAAAAGGTAAATTCGGATATAAATTTATAAACCACGGGGACAGGTTAAAGACCCCATTAATAAAAAAAGATGGAGAATTCGTGGAAGCCTCTTGGGATGAGGCATATAAACTGATAATATCCAAAATCGAAGATACAAAGGCAAAATACGGTGCAGATGCGTTGGCAGGCCTTTCATCGGCCCGCTGTACCAATGAGGAAAATTATATGTTCCAGAAATTTATGAGGGCAGCCATAGGGACCAACAACGTTGATCACTGTGCACGCCTCTGACATTCCCCAACGGTTGCAGGTCTTGCAATCACTTTAGGTTCTGGGGCAATGACAAATACAATTGAAGAAATACTACACACAGATGCCATATTTATAATAGGCTCAAATACTACTGAGAATCACCCAGTCATTGGGGCCACAATGAAACAAGCCTTGAGAAACAATGGCACAAAATTAGTAGTAGCGGACCCTAGGAGAATTGAATTGG
Source organism: Tissierellaceae bacterium (assembly GCA_023229175.1). Lineage (GTDB taxonomy): Bacteria > Bacillota > Clostridia > Tissierellales > Tissierellaceae > JAAYFT01. Next base: position 26,586 of record JALNZV010000013.1, read on the forward strand.
CAGATTATGCTGACGTATATTTGCAAATTAAGCCAGGAACAAATATTGCACTATTAAACGGCATAATGAATGTAATCATTGAAAAGGGCTTACAAGATAGGGAATTTATAGAGAAGAATACTGAGAACTATGAAGAATTAGAGGAAATAGTTAAGGACTATACCCCTGAGAAAGTAGCAGAAATATGCGACGTAAAAGCAGAAGATATAATAAAGGCTGCAACCATATACGGCGAAGCCGACAAGGCAGGAATATTCTACGCCATGGGTATAACACAGCATACAACGGGAACAGATGGAGTAATGAGCATATCTAACCTTGCCCTATTGACGGGTAATTTAGGTAAGGAATCTGCGGGAGTAAACCCACTTAGGGGACAAAATAACGTACAAGGCTCCAGCGACATGGCTGCTCTTCCATCGGATTATCCAGGATATCAAAAAGTATTTAAAGAAGAAGTAGCAGAGAAGTTTGAAAAGGCTTGGGAAGTAAATCTTTCAAGAAAGGTAGGTCTTACTGTAGCTGAAATGTTAGATGCTGCCGAAAAAGGAGATATCCGAACCATGTATATAATGGGAGAAAACCCAATGGTATCGGATCCCGATATAAACCACGTAAAAAAGGCTTTGGAGAGCTTAGATTTCTTAGTAGTTCAAGATATATTCTTCTCAGAGACCTGTGAGTTAGCAGATGTAATTCTTCCAGCAGCTTCCTTTGCTGAAAAGGACGGTACCTTTACAAATACAGAAAGAAGGGTCCAAAGGGTTAGAAAAGCCATAGAACCCGTGGGTAAATCGAAGCCGGATTGGCAGATAATAATGGAGGTCATGAATTTACTAGGCTATGACAAGAAATATTCCCATCCATCGGAAATAATGGATGAAATAGCCTCGTTGACACCTCAATACGGCGGAATAGATTACGTAAGATTAGAGGACAAGGACGGGTTGCAATGGCCATGTCCTACAAAGGACCATCCAGGGACAAAGTACCTCCACGGTACTGCCATAGCAAGGGGCAAGGGCTTATTTGTACCGGCGAAGTACAAGGAAAGTGCAGAACTACCCGATAGGGAATACCCATATATATTTACAACGGGTAGAATTCTATATCACTACCACACTAGGACCATGACGGGAAGGGTTGAAGGATTAAATAAGCAAGTTCCGGAGGCCTATGTAGAAATCGACGAGGTAACGGCAAATAAATTGGATATAAAAGACGGAGATAAGGTAAGACTAACTTCTAGGAGAGGATCCATTGAAGTAGGTGCAAAGATAACTGATATAATCTCAGAGGGAGTATTATTTATGCCATTCCACTTTGCAGAGGCAGCTGCCAACTATTTAACTAATCCAGCTTTGGACCCCATAGCCAAGATACCAGAGTTTAAAGTTGCAGCAGTAAAACTAGAGAAAATAGATTAGAGATAAAAACATGGGGAGCATGGCTCCCCAAAGATTGAGGTGACTTAGTGATGAACTATACAATGATTTTAAAGTATGCAATGCAGATGGAATTAGATGGGTACAATTTCTTTAAAGAGAATGCAAGTAAAATGAGCAACCCAACATCAGAGGCAATGTTCTTGGAATTGGCAGAGGCAGAGAAACAGCATTATGAGTATCTTGAAAATCAGCTGAATTATTATTTAGAAAACAACGCCTTTGACACCAGCCCAGAAGCCATGGACAGGGAAGAAGATGTATTTGCAAACAGGGCGGAGTCTGAGCATATAGAAGAAACCTTAGAGGAGTCAATGATTCCAGATCTTACCATATTGAGGATGGCCTACTTAATAGAAAGGGATTTTAAGGAGTTCTATACAGAGGCCAGTGAGAATGCAGAAGATGAAAATATAAAAGCCATATTTAAGAAACTAGCCAACTGGGAAGAAGGCCATGAAAGGCTATTTAAAAATGAATACAGTAAAAGGATGAAGGAGTATATGAACCTTCCATGGGGTGGTTAATATGTTTAAAGTGGGTATTATCACAGCCAGCGACAAAGGATTTGTGGGAGAGAGGGAAGATAAATCAGGAGAAATAATAGTTGATATAGTGACATCCAAGGGCTATGACGTGGCAAGAAAAGTCATAGTTCCCGACGAAGAAGAGCAAATAATAAAAGAAATAAAATATATGGCAGATGAATTGAATGTGGACCTAATACTTACCACGGGAGGTACGGGATTTGGACCAAGGGACGTGACTCCAGAGGCAACTATCAAGGTCTGCGACAGAATGGCAAATGGTATAGCCGAGGCCATTAGGTATTATAGCCTCAGCATTACGCCAAGGGCCATGCTTTCTAGGGCCGTATCCGGCATCAGAGGTGAAACTCTTATTATCAACTTACCCGGTGGACCTAAAGCTGTTAAAGAGGCATTAGATTATATTTTAGACAGCGTACACCACGGCCTTGAAATATTGACGGACAAGGCACATAATTGTGCAAGATAAAGGGTGATTTCATGAAAAGATTTGGTACAGCCATAATATTGGCAGGGGGAAAAAGTACTAGAATGGGTTTTGACAAGCAATTCTTGAAGATTGACGAGAGAAGGCTAATGGACTCTATTGTTCACAAATTGAAGGAAGAATTTCAGGAAATAATCATAGTCACTAATAAGCCAGAGTACTATATTGGCCTAAGCCATATCATTACCTATGACATTATAAAGGACATTGGCCCCTTGGCAGGTATACATGTGGGACTGAAACTTTCCTCTTCAAAATATGCCTTTGTTGTAGCATGCGATATGCCAAATATAAATATGGATTATGTAAGATATATGAAATCTTCCATTGAAGATAAAGATGTCGATGGATGTGTGACTGAGTTTGGCGACTGGATAGAACCTTTTAGCAGTTTTTTCTCCAAGGAGATAGTATGGGCTATCGAGGGACATATAAAGACAAAGCACAGGTCCATTAATTCCCTATTGAAAAATTTAAACATCCACTATATAAAAGAAAATAAAGCAAGGGAATTTAGTCCAAATTGGGATATGTTTCTAAATCTTAACACTAGGGAAGACCTAAACAATTATCTAGTAGATTTAGAGAATACAAGGTGATATGATGGAACTTATTAAAAACACCGCTATATTGAGAATAAAGGGTCAAGATATCAACGAAGAGGAAGATATTGTAGTGGTGGAATATCCCTTTACAATATTTATAAACGACAAAGAGCTCATAACCCTTCTTTGCAGTCCAGGTTCTTTAAAGGAGCTTACAATAGGTTTTCTTTACTCCGAGGGACTCATAGATGAAAGTACAAATGTTGAGTCCATAGATATTGATGAAGAGAAGGGGATTGCCTATGTGAACATAGGAAATAGAAAGATATTGGCGGAGAAACTTCAAGGAAAGAGGACCATAACGTCGGGCTGTGGCAAAGGAACGCTTTTTTACAATGTCCTAGATTCCTTTAAATCTAAAAAGATAGAAAGGCCCCTGGACATAGAAGTAGGGCAAATAAAGGATTTAATGAGGCAATTTAATCGAAAATCTGAATTATTTTTAAATACCGGTGGAGTACACAGTTGTGCTTTATGCAATAAATCTGATATACTAATATTCGAAGATGATATTGGAAGGCACAATGCCCTAGACAAGGTTTTAGGAAGGGCGTTCTTGGATCGCATGGACTTATCAGATAAATTGGTACTCACATCGGGGAGGATTTCCTCAGAGATGCTGATTAAGGCAGCTAAGAGGGGAATACCAGCCATTATTTCCAGATCAGCCCCCACTAGCCTATCGGTGGAATTGGCTAGGGAGTTGAATATATTAGTAGCAGGATTTGCAAGAGGAGAAAAAATGAATATTTATTCGAGTTTTCCGAGCTTTGACTTCTAAAGCCTTTACAGGCCATGGAGTATTAGCCTATAGGTAAGGAGAGAAATTTCTTTGCCTCCCGTGTTTGGAAAGGAAGATATGGCAACCTTTCCTTAAGGTTGCCTTTTTTCATTTAAATTACAAAGGAGAGTGGTATTTATGAAAAAAATTGCTGTATTATTACTTAGCCTCTTGCTAATCATTTCCATGGTGGCTTGTACACCAAAGACAGAGGAACCAGTAGAACCAGATGTATCTAAGGACGTGGAAGAGACCCTAGATACACCAGAAGTTGGAGAGCCAACAGAGCCTAAAAAACCTATTATTTTATCGACGACTACATCGACACAAGACTCAGGTCTATTGGATTATTTACTTCCAATATTTACTGAAGAAACAGGTATAGAAGTAAAAGTTATCGCAGTAGGAACAGGAAAGGCACTTCAAATGGGAATAGATGGAGAAGCAGACGTTTTGCTAGTTCATGCCAAACCAGATGAGTTGCAATTCGTCGAAGATGGCCATGGAACCAAGAGAAACGACGTAATGTATAATGACTTTATTTTAGTAGGTCCAATGGACGACCCACTAAATCTAAAGGAAAATTACCCTGGAGATATCCTAGAAGGTTTAAAGCTTATGAAGGAAAATGAATTTACCTTTGTATCTAGGGGAGACGATTCTGGTACACATAAAAAAGAACTTGGAATTTGGAAAGAAGCGGGAATAGAGCCAGCAGGTGCTTGGTATATGGACGCAGGAGCAGGCATGGGCGATGTGCTCAAGATTGCCAATGAAAAGCAAGGATATACCATAACAGATAGAGCTACTTACCTTAGTATGAGAGATGTCCTAGACTTGGATATAGTCACTGAGGGAGACGAAAACCTATTAAACCAATACGGCGTAATCCCAGTAGACCCAGAGAAAAACGACAATATCAATGGAGAAGGAGCATTGGAGTTCTATAACTGGATGATATCAGACCACGGACAGGATCTAATCGGTGGATTTGGTCTTGAAGAATATGGACAGCCCCTATTTTTCCCGAATGCTAATTAAAGTGAATTTTATGTACGATTACAAATAGATTTTAAATAAAAACGACCTTGAAAAGTTTGGATAGAAGCATCCCTAGGCTTGCTTCTCCAAACTTTGAACTGGTCGAACTGGTTTAAATTGAAAATTGAATAGAGGTGTTATAATGGATTACATAACCCAAGGATTTAAAGAAGCCATAAAACTTTTAATTTCATTGGACAAAGAAGTATTTAAAATAGTTTCTTTGTCCATTTTAGTATCTACATCTGCCACCGTATTTGCCTCCCTTATCTCTATTCCCCTAGGGGTGTATTTTGGCATAAAAAGGTTTAAGGGGAAAAGGATGTTCAGCAGAATTACATATACAATGATGAGCGTGCCATCTGTGGTCGTAGGTCTAGTCGTAGCCATAATATTGTCTAGAAGAGGGCCTTTTGGACAATTTGACCTATTGTATACAAAGAAAGCAATGATAATAGCTCAGACCCTTCTAGTCATGCCCTTGGTCTTTGGACTTACCTACGGGTTAGCAAAGAGTAGGGGAGATATTATCGAAAGGGTTGCCTTTACTTTGGGAGCGAATAAATTTCATACCGTTACCTTGATTATTAGGGAATTAAAAATAGATATATTGGTGAATATTGCCACAGCATTTTCAAGGGCAATTTCGGAAGTAGGGGCAGTTATGATAGTCGGCGGAAATATAAAGGGATATACAAGGGTCATCACCACAACCATATCCATGATGAATTCCATGGGAGATTATCCCATGGCCATAGCCTTGGGACTAGTCCTCATATTGATATCCTTTGTTATCCATAGCATTATTTATTCCTATAGTCAGGAGGATTGATATGGAAATAACGATAGAAAACTTAGAAAGATATTATGGAGATAGGCGAGTCCTCTATATTGAAAAAATGGAAATTGAAAAGGGAAAGATTACCGCTATTACAGGTCCCAATGGATGCGGCAAGACCACATTGCTGAATATAATTGCGGGACTTGACAGGGAATTTTCCGGTGTCATTAAATACGATGGAAAGTATCTAAACAGAGAAACTGTAGATAAGATGACCATAGTATTTCAAAAGCCCTATCTATTTAGAAGGACAGTTTTTGAAAATATTGAGTATCCTTTAAGGATTAGGGGAATAAATAAAGTAAATAGAAAACCCTTAGTGGTAGATTTGGCTAAAGGATTGGAAATTGAAAACTTAATGGGGAAAAAGGCCCACCTGCTTTCAGGGGGGGAATCTCAAAAAGTGGCCCTAGCTAGGGCATTAGTATTTAAACCTGAACTTTTGTTACTTGACGAGCCTACATCAAATATAGATCCAGATGCTATAAATACTCTTGAGAGAGAGATATTAAAATTCAACAAAGAAACTGAATGCACAGTCCTCATAGTGACCCACAATATGGAGCAGGCCAAAAGGCTTGGAAATCGAATAATTGAATTGAGCTATAATTAGAGCATCAATATACTAGCAGCTGACTATGTCAGCCATTATCTTCGCTAGTATTTTTGAGAATGCAGTCAGTTTCATAGTTACAGAATTTTGTATTTTAATAAACTGTAGAACTTTATATATAAGCCTATGAATTATTTTTTTGTAAAGTGAATAGATATAAACATGGCATATATATGGAGGAATAAGATGGTACAGTTAATATTTGGAATAATCGGTGGAACTACCCTTTTATTGTATGGCATCGACATGATGAGCAGCTGTTTGGAAAAGGCTTTTGGCAAATATTTAAAAAAACTTCTGAAAGTATTTACAGGTAACGTGTACTCTGCATTTTTAGTAGGGTTATTAGTCACATCTGTGGTTCAAAGTAGTACTGCAGTTACTGTCCTTACAGTGAGCCTTGTAAATACGGGAATTATGGAGTTGAAACAGGCCCTAGGGGTTATTTACGGGGCAAATATAGGTACCACCATGACAGCACAGTTAATGGCACTAGGCTTTAGATTTAAATTAACGGATATATCTCTGCCGATTTTAGGTTTAGGTTTTTTTATAAGTTCCATAGGTAAGAACAAAAAATCAAAATATTTAGGCCAATCTTTAATGGGTTTTGGCCTGTTGTTTTTAGGCCTTAGAATACTAAATGAGGGAATTCCCTATGTACAAAGGTCACCACTACTTAGGTCCTTTTTTACAGACCATGGCTCAAATCCCATAATAGGCATACTTTTAGGGGCGTTTACCACGGCTTTAGTCCACAGTAGTAGTGCAACTGTGGGCATATTAATCGTCTTGGGGCAGAGTCAATTAATTAGTCTGCAAACTGCCATTTATATAATACTTGGGGACAACATCGGTACATCTATAACTGCTCATTTGTCCAGTATAAATGGAAATATAAACGGTAGGAGAACTGCTTGGGCCCATTCATTTTACAATATATTTGGTGCAATCATAGTTTTATTTTTTATGCCCCAGTTTTCTAGAATAGTAATTAAAATAACGGAATATCTTCAGGGAAAAGGCGATATATCGTCATACATAGCCAACTCCCACACCATATTTAATCTGACAAACGCTTTGATTTTTTTGCCCATAACAAAACACTACGAAAGATTTTTAAAATGGCTTATATAGTACATAAAAAGAAAGGTGGTAGACATATGGAGTTTTTTAAGGTGGTATCCGTAGAGGAGGGGAAAAGACTTCTCTTGGAAAACTTTAAGGATTATGAATTTCAATTGGAAGATGTAAATATATTAGAATCCCATGGCAGGGTTCTAGGTGAAGACATACTTTCAGATGTGGATGTGCCTGAGTTTAATAGGTCCTCCGTCGATGGCTACGCCATTAAGGCATCTGATAGCTATGGCGCCAGCGATGGCATTCCATCTATTTTAAATATCATAGGGGAAGTAAAGATGGGCGAGGAGACTAATCTAAAAATCAGCTCAGGACAGGCCGTTTACGTACCTACAGGTGGCATGATACCAGAAGGTGCCGATGGTATGGTAATGATAGAGCATACTGAAAAGATGGATGAAAATACATTGTTAATAAACAGACCTATTTCCCAAGGGGAAGAGATGATATTCAAAGGAGATGACATAAAAAAAGATACAATAGTATTAGAAAATGGCAGAAAAATCACCCCAGAAGTCATGGGGGTTTTGTCAGCACTAGGCATAGGACATGTAAAAGTGTATCAAAAGCCCAGGTTCTATATAATATCCACAGGGGATGAAATAATAGATATAGACGAAAAATTGACCATGGGAAAAATAAGAGACATCAACGCCTATAGTTTATATGGCCTAATCGAAAACTTGGGCGGGGAGGTTGTAGGAAAGTCCATAGTCAGAGACGATTATAATTTGCTTAGGGATGAGGTGGACAAGGCCCTTAACTCAGCAGATATTGTCCTTCTTTCCGGGGGCAGCTCTGTAGGTACCAGGGATTATACCTACAAGGTAATAGATTCATTTAAGGGCAAAGGAGTATTTGTCCATGGAGTGTCTATCAAGCCGGGAAAACCTACCATAATGGGGGAGGGCAAAGGCAAGCTCATATTTGGACTTCCAGGTCATCCCGTATCTTCCATAGTGGTGTTTAAGGCTTTTCTAGAATATTTTATTGCCAAGAAGTTAAATATAGATACTGTTACCCCAAAGATAGATGCCATAATGGACTTTAATTTTCCTTCATCTCCCGGGAAGGTCACATATCAAACTGTAGACTTAGTTGAGAGGGATGGAGAATTTTATGCTGTCCCTACCTTTGGAAAATCGGGAATGATTACGTTGTTGTCGGACTCACAGGGATATATTGTCATTCAGGCCCATGAGGAGGGCATATACAAAGGGGAGAAAAGGGAAGTATACTTACTGTAAAATTAGGAAAAGAGGAGATAAAATGGATAGAAGCATTTATATAGATAATATAGATATCGACTTGGCAAAGAAAAGATACTTGGAAGAGCTAAATATAACACCTCAATACGAGGAAATTAGTGTCAGAGATTCACTGGATAGAATAACATTTGAGGCCATTATGGCTAGGACTTCCTCGCCAAATTACAACGCTGCCGCCATGGATGGCATATGTGTCAAGGCCTCCGATACCTATGGAGCTACGGAAACAAATCCCAAGATATTGGAGATAGATAAAGACTTTAGATATATTAACACAGGAAACCAAATCATGGATCCCTTTGACGCTGTAATTATGATAGAAGAAGTGATAAATCTAGAGGAAGGAAAGGTTAAAATACTTCAAGCAGCATACCCTTGGCAGGACGTGAGGCAAATTGGGGAAGACATAGTCGCCACGGAGATGATAATACCTTCGAGGCATAAAATTAGGCCCATGGATATCGGTGCTCTAATATCTGGAGGAATAGAGACATTAAAGGTGTATAAAAGGCCTAAAATAGGAATATTGCCTACGGGCTCTGAGATAATAGAGGAGTTTAAAGATTTAGAAGATGGAAAAATCATAGATTCAAACTCTCGGGTCTTTGAAGCTGCAGTAATTAAAAATGGAGGAATACCCAATAGGTATCCGCCTCACAAAGACGACCGTGAAGTTTTAAAGGCAGCCATACTAAAGGGAGTAGAAGAAAACGACATGCTCCTAATAAATGCAGGTTCCTCCGCTGGGACGGCAGACTATACCGTGAAGCTAATTAGGGAATTGGGGGAAGTTGTCATCCATGGAGTTGCCATGAAGCCTGGGAAACCGACGATTTTGGGAATGATTGATCACAAACCAGTTATCGGAATACCTGGATTTCCCGTTTCTGCATTTTTAGTTTTCGATATATTCGTTGTTCCCCTTATTAATCAATTTACTGGACTAAAAGACAATGAACCTGAAATAGTACAGGCTACCATATCTAAGAGGGTAGTATCTTCGCTAAAAAACAGGGAATTTATAAGGGTAAACTTAGGATATGTAAACAATAAATTAGTTGCAACCCCGTTATCCAGTGGTGCAGGTGTCACCATGAGCCTCGTAAAGGCCGACGGCATAGGTATAATACCTCAGAATGTAGAAGGCATAGATGCTGGAGATACCTTAGATGTGGAGCTGATGAAGCCCTTATCCAATATAAAAAGGACTTTAGTGTCCATTGGCAGCCATGATTTAATAATGGATATCTTAGGAGATATGATGGAATTAAGTTCAGGTCATGTAGGGAGCATGGGAGGCATATTGGCCATGAAAAGAGGAGAATGTCATATGGCACCGATACATCTTTTGGACGAAGATTCTGGACAGTACAATATATCCTATGGGAAAAGGTACTTTATTGACAAAAAAATGGCACTTATTAAGGGCGTAAAGAGACAGCAAGGATTTATAGTACAAAAAGGAAATCCTAAGGGTATAAAGGATTTTAAGGATTTAATAGGTCAGGATATAGTCTATGTCAATAGACAAAGAGGTGCCGGTACCAGAATATTACTGGATTACCATCTTAAAGTCGACGGCATCAATTCGGAAGATATTCAAGGGTATAGCAGGGAATTGTCGACCCATATGGCCGTGGCTACGGCAGTAAAGACTGGTACAGCTACTACTGGTCTTGGGATTTACTCTGCTGCCAAAGCCCTGGATTTGGACTTTGTGGACATTACCTTTGAAGACTACGACTTTTTAGTGCCTTTTGTATCTTTAGAAGACGACAAGATACAGGAATTCATTAGAATTTTAAAATCCCAGGAATTTCAAAAAAGGGTGGAAGCCCTTGGAGGATATAGATTTGAAAATACTGGAGAAATTGTTGTCATCGAATAAAAAATATTTTATATGACTGAATTAGGGTGTAAAAAATTTAACTATTATGGTAATATATAAGAAGAGAGTAAAATTTTATAAGGAGGAGTAAAAATGATTATAGGAGTACCAAAGGAGATTAAAGAACAAGAAAACCGAGTAGCTTTAACGCCAGCAGGTGTTGACGCTTTCGTAAGAGCAGGACATAAGGTACTAGTAGAAGCAGGTGCTGGTGCAGGCGCAAGCTTTACAGATGATGAGTACAAGGAATTGGGAGCAGAGATTTTACAAGAGGCATCTAAGGTTTGGGAACAAGCCGATATGATTTTAAAGGTAAAGGAACCCCTTACATCTGAGTACAAATACTTTAGAGAAGATTTAATAATATTTACCTACCTACATCTTGCAGCAGAAGAAGAATTGACAAAGGCCTTAATAGATACTAAGACAGTTGCCATAGCATATGAAACAGTTCAAAATCCAGATAGATCCTTACCGCTGTTGACACCAATGAGTGAAGTAGCAGGCCGTATGGCAGTACAACAAGGATCCATTTATTTGGAAAAAACTAGAGGCGGCAAAGGTTTGCTAGTGGATGGTGTACCAGGAGTCAGCCCAGCTCATATCGTAGTAGTAGGTGCTGGTATCGTAGGTACAGGTGCAATTAGAAGAGCTGTTGGCCTAGGTGCTAGGGTCACAGTACTAGACGTAAATGTAGACAGATTAAGGTATCTTGGAGAAGTATTTATGGGTAAACTAGAAACACTTTACTCCAACAACTACAACTTAACTCAAGCAGTAAAATCAGCAGACTTAGTAGTAGGTGCTGTATTGATACCAGGATCCAAAGCTCCAAAGCTAGTTACAGAAGAAATGGTAGCACAAATGGAGCCAGGTAGTGTTATAGTTGACGTTGCCATCGACCAAGGCGGTTGTGTACAAACTATGAAACCAACTACTCATACAGATCCAATATTTAGATTACACGACGTAATCCACTATGGCGTTACAAATATTCCAGGAGCAGTACCAAGGACATCAACATTAGCATTGACTAATGTAACATTGGGATACGCTTTAAGAATAGCTAACAAGGGCTGGAAAAAGGCATTGGCAGATGAAGAACCACTAAGGAAGGGCGCCAACGTATTAGAAGGCAAAGTGGTTTACAAGGCTGTAGCAGATACATTTGGATTACCATATACACCAGTAGAAGAAGCTCTAGGTCTATAGACTAAACTAAGAAATATAATATAAAATGCAATAAATAAATTGTAGAATGGCACAATAGCTTCCATATATGGGAGTATTGATTGTGCCATTTCTATATAATCAGGAGGGTGGTTTAATGAGGGTTTTTAAGGAATTAGCCATTATAGTGGGCATATTATTATTTTCCTATGTCATACAGCAGTTGACGAAAATGCCAGTACCAGCCCCAGTATTGGGCATGATTATATTGCTATTGTCTCTATTATTGGGCGTAGTAAAGCTTGAAGATATAGAATTAGTATCTAGGTTCTTTTTAGACCATTTGACATTTTTATTTGTCCCTAGTGGAGTGGGACTTATGGTGGTTTGGGGGATTATAAAGGATCAATGGATTATTATTTTTCTAATATCCCTCCTTACTACCATATTAGCCATGGGAATTACAGGCATAACTGTGCAATTGATAAAGGGGAATAAGGGGGGAGACAAATGACAAATTATTTGGATACGCCCTTATTTGGGATATTTTTATCTTTAATTGCCTTTCAAATAGGTATGTATGTAAATAAAAGAACTAAGATGGCTATATTTAGCCCTTTAGTAATTGCCCTGATTATAGTTATTTCTACCCTCAATTTTTTCCACATCGATTATGAAATATTTAATAAAGGTGGAAGTATAATTACATTTTTCCTAGGGCCAGCTACGGTAATTCTGGCAGTTCCCCTTTATAAGCAGATAAATAGATTAAAAGATAGTGCAGTTCCAATTTTAATCGGCATAATTGTAGGGAGTTCATTCTCCATAATTAGTGTAATAGTTCTAGGGAAAATGTTTGGATTGACAGAAGTAGTCATCAAATCTCTGGTACCAAAGGCCACAACTACGGCCATATCCCAGGAATTATCGGCCCAAATAGGCGGTATACCTGCCATTACCATAGCAGGAACCATGGTCAACGGAATTTTTGGAAACTTAATGGGAGTATATATTATGAAATTCTTCAAGATAAAAGACAAAGAGGCAGTAGGAGTGGCTCTAGGAACCACATCCCATGCCGTAGGTACGGCCAAGGCAATGGAATTAGGCGAAGTACAAGGTGGGATGAGCTCTTTATCCATTAGTATAGCTGGCATTGTAACTGTATTTTTAGCACCAATATTGATTAAGCTTTTGATGGGGTAAATAATATGGCCTTAAAATTAAAAGAGAGATAAATTTTATTTTTTATTATCTCTCTTTTATAGATATAATCATATTGTATTCATATGTTTTTAAATCTTTCCACGAAGCATACATTTAAACGCCTATTATTAAAGATGTTTTTTACACTTGTTTCAGTTCTATATTTGGAACTCTTCAACATGGATATTTAGTTCATATGCAATCTTTCCTAGAGCTTCGCTTAATGAGGCTATTTCCTCTAGTGCAGCAGTTTGTTCTTCAACTGAAGCCGAGGCTTCTTCTGTTCCTGCAGCATTTTCCTCAGAAATAGCAGATAGGTTTTCCATTACTTTGATAACTTCTTCTTTTTTCTCTACCATTTTTAAACTAGATTTGTTTACTTCATTTATTATTCCCTTCATTTGTTCTATAGATTCTGCAATTCCATCAAATTTAATACTTGTCATATCTACGCTACTGGATTGGGATTTATTAATACCCTCTAACCTGTTCATAGTTTCTACTGCAGTAGAAGTCTTTTTACTTAATTCACTAACCACTTCACTTATTTCAGTGGTAAATGCATTTGATTGTTCTGCCAACTTTCTAATTTCATCAGCCACTACAGCAAAACCTCTTCCAGATTCCCCAGCTCTTGCGGCCTCAATAGCAGCATTAAGTGCCAACAGATTTGTCTGATCTGCAATACTTTTTATCATTTCACTAGCATTTGTGATTTTAATGGAACTTTCATTGGTATCCATAATAACTAATTGGACTTCTTTGGTAAACTTACTGTTTTCGCTAGTTCTTTCTACAAGCTCTTTTAATATATCTAATCCCTCATCTTTTAATAATTGAACTTTTTCAGCAGATTGATTTAGAATATTTACATGGTTTTCATTTTCTAAGGCAATGGTTCCTAAATCTGAAACTGATACTACGCCATTTTCAGTATCTTTTGCCTGCTCTGTAGCACCGCCCGCAATTTCTTCTACTGCTCTAGCAATTTCATCAGCAGTAGCAGCTGATTGATTAGTTATGGCAGTTAGTTCATCTGATGATGAAGCCAATTGAGTAGAGGTGGAGATTAGGTTTTTAAGTATATTTCTTACTGAAACCTGCATACTGTATATAGACTCAGATATTTCCCCAAATTCATCATTTTTGTTTTTAAGTCCTTCTGGGATATCTTTGGAAAAATCCCCTTTTGCCATATAACCTACTCTTTCTTTCAGCTCTCTGATAATTTTAACTGCATAATTTGATATAATATATAAATATGAGCATCAAATTAGGATTAAATTATATATTACTTCTTTTCGCTTTCCTATTTGTTATATTTATTGCGTAGTGCAAATAAATCCTTGACTTCTGACCTTTTGTATTATTTCATTATACTTCAATCTTTAATAACTCTTCCTTTTCGGTTATGTCGAATGTTCTTTCTAAATCTAAAATTAGAATTAGCTCATCTTCTAATTTACCAACGCCTACGATAAAGTCTTTTATTACTTTTGATATAATAGCAGGCGGTTTATCCACTTGATTTTCACTTAAGGTGATGACACTGGATGCATCATCTATTATAAACCCAACTTGCTTGTCTCTTATATTTATAATAATGATTCTCTTTTCTTTTTTGTCCTCGAGTTTACTATCACCGTCTAGATTGAATCGTTTTTTAAGGTCTATAATGGGGGTTACTGTACCTCTGATATTAATCAGCCCTGCTATGAAATCCAATGTATTGGGGATTTCAGTAAACTCTGTAAAGTTTGTTATCTCCCTAACATTTTTTATATCTATACCGTATTCTTTGTTATTTAGCTTAAAGGTAACATATTGCTTATCCACAAAACTCCTCCTCTGTTTTTTATGTTATTATACTTTGAATTGACTGATTAGTTTTATTAATTCTTCTGACATGTTCTTAAGGTTGTTAGAGGAATTATTTATATCATTTATTGAATTTGTTGTCGATTCTGTTCCCTTAGCAACTTCTCCAACTCCCTCTGCACTCTGCTGAATTGTAATGGCTACTTCGTTAATAGATGTTGTTACTTCATTTACCACCTTTAATACCTCATTTCCCATCTTTTCTGACTCATCTGTTAAAGTATAAAAAGTACTTGCATCTTTCCTGTATTCTTTAGCTGTATCGAGGAATGTATTGTAATCATTATTAATATCTATAGAGATAAATTCAAGAATTCTATTAATATCCGAGACCAGTTCTTTTATACTATCCTGAACTTGGATTGTTTGTTCTTGGATTTTATCTACTTTTTAATAATATCATATACTTATATGGGATAAAACAAAAAGTATGGGAAAAACAGTTTATCAGGGGACTTTTTTTCGACATTTTTAAAATAATTAATCATAATGTAAAAAAGCGTGTTACATACTGTAAATTTAGCACAGTTATATCATTTTTGTATTGAATATGATATTCTATTTTTAAAGAAATGTTTTCATTTGCTATGCAATGAATACCTTGAGCGAGGTAATTGTAATTGGTATGGAAACAGCTAAATTACAACTGGATTATGGATAAACTAGGAAGAAAAGGTGGTCTTATGGCAAATAAAAAAGCATTATATGCGGATATAGCCTTGTTTATAGTGGCTATTATCTGGGGATCGGGATTTGTGGTTACAAAAAATGCTTTAGATTATATGAGTCCACTTTACATACTGGGATTTAGGTTTCTTGTAGCTGCTTTGCCTATGGCAGCAATATCCCTAAAGCGGTTTAAGAACGCGACAAAAACTGATATAAAGGCAGGACTTATAGTAGGTTTTTTCATGACCTTGGGATTTGTATTTCACGTCATTGGCATACAATACACCACCGCGGGAGTGAATGGGTTTATTGCCGCCACAAATGTGGTCATGGTGCCCTTTATGTTTTGGTTTGCAAGCAAAAAGAAGCCCGACAATTTTGAGATATTTGCCGCCATTTTAAGTCTAATAGGCATTGGAATAATTAGTATTGATGCAAAGCTAGGTATAGGACGTGGAGAGTTTATCACATTTCTATGTGCTATTTCCTTTGCAATGCAAATAGTTGCAGTGGGTATATACGCTAGAAAAGTAGACCTCTATATATTTACCACGATACAGCTTGCAGTGGTTTCCCTATTGTCGTTTATTTTGGCAATTATATTTGAGCCACCTGTAGCTTCCATAAGCACCCCTGCAATACTTTCCATTGTGTATCTTGGAATAATGGTGACGATGGTAGGTTTTTTTGTACAAAATATCGCCCAAAGCCTTACTTCCACCACCCATGTAGCCATAATACTTAGTTTAGAGGCAGTATTTGGCAGTATAATATCCATAATATTTTTAAATGAAATCTTAACCACAAGATTTGCCATAGGTTTTACTGCCATATTTATTTCCGTAATAACCAGCGAGACAAAATGGGAATTTTTAAGAAGAAAAAGTAAGATATGAAACAATACATTTTTTTACCAGGGTACTGTATCCTTGTCCTATGAATTCAAATGCATTATAATATTTATTATACTACAAAAGAAAAGGTGATAAAAATGATGATAGATTCCTTTGGGAGAAAGATTAATTATTTAAGAATCTCCCTTACAGATAGATGTAACCTTAGGTGTAAATATTGTATGCCGGGAACGGGGGTATCTAAATTCTCCCACGATGACATGCTGACCCTAGAAGAGCTATATACCATAACCAAGGCTTTTGTAGAGCTGGGAATAGATAAACTAAGGTTTACAGGTGGTGAGCCTCTGGTTAGAAAAGGTATAGTAGAGTTCATAGAGAGAGTATCGAAGCTTGACGGCATAAGAGAGCTAACCATGACCACCAATGGAATACTATTAAAAAAGTACGCCAAGGACTTAAAAGAAGCGGGGTTAAATAGAGTAAATATAAGCCTGGACACCCTAGATGGAGATAAATACAGAGAGATAACAAGGCTGGGAAATATAGAAGATGTGCTAGAAGGCATAGAGGAGGCAAAGAGAGTAGGGCTTACACCTATTAAAATAAATACTGTATTAATAGGAGGATTTAACGACGACGAAATCGAGGATTTGGCAAATTTAACTGTAAATGAAAAGATGGACGTAAGGTTTATAGAGTTAATGCCCATAGGAGAAGCGGCCACATGGGCAGAAGAAAACTTCCTGTCCAATGATATCGTCCTTGAAAGATTAGAGGGACTAGTAGCTGTGCCCAGTGAGGACAAGTCGTCGCCTGCAGTATACTATAAGTTGCCCAATGCAAAGGGAAGGATAGGCATCATAAATCCCATAACATGTAAGTTTTGTGCCGATTGCAATAGGGTAAGGTTGACGTCAAAGGGAAAGTTAAAGCTATGTCTTCATTCAGACAGGGAAATAGATATTAGAAAAATTTTGCTGGAAGGCGGAGATTTAAAGAAATTGATTCTTAAATCCATAGGAGAAAAAGAAGAATCCCATCACTTGGAGGCTAAATTATATATCAAAAGAAATATGAATGAGATTGGAGGATAAATCGTGGAATTTACCCATTTTAACGAAGAAGGAAGGGCCCATATGGTGGAAGTAGGCGAAAAAGATGATACAAAGAGAATTGCCGTAGCCAAGGGCAGGATTACAATGAAAAAAGAAACTGTAAAGAAAATAAGAGACGGATTAATAGATAAAGGCGATGTACTATCTGTGGCCCAAGTTGGAGGTATAATGGGAGCTAAAAAAACCAGCGATCTAATACCTATGTGCCACAATATTAACCTTACAGGGGCAGATATTAGATTTAATATAGGAGAAGATTTTGTCGAAGTAGAAGCGGAGACCAAAACCGTAGGCAAAACAGGTGTGGAAATGGAAGCCCTAATGGCAGTATCCATTACATGTCTTACCATATACGATATGTGTAAAGCCATAGACAGAGAAATGACGATAGGAGATGTAAAGCTTATGAAAAAAACTGGAGGAAAGTCGGGAACATTTCAAAGAAAAAAAGCGGCAGGGAAGGTCCTGTCGGTAAATATTTCCGATAGAAAGGGAATAGTAAAAGAACCCTTAGAAGAAGGCCTATTTATCGAGGAATTTGGACTGGATAAGGATGCCCACTCAGGAAAATGGCATAGGCAAGTGAGCTTATTAGGCATTGAGAGTTTTGAAAAAATGTATTATGAAGGAATTGAAAATTTACATCCCGGTTCCTTTGCAGAGAATATCACCACAGAGGGCCTTGTACTATATGAACTGCCAGTAGGCACAAAGTTAGTCATAGGAGATACAATCCAAGAAGTGACACAAATAGGCAAGGAATGTCACGTAGGCTGTGCCATTTCCCAAAAGGTGGGAAAATGTGTCATGCCTAAGGAAGGCATATTTACTAAAGTCATCAAAGGCGGCATTATAAGGAAGGGAGATTTAATCGAGATAATATGATGTACATCACATCTATAAATATCAAGGAGGAAAAAAAGGGCAAAGTAAGGGCCGTAGAAGAAGCATACCTACAAGAGGGCAAAGGTCTAGTAAATGATATAAATTCCCGGGGAGGAGAGAAAGAAGTTTCAATCCTTACCTTTGAAGGCAGAGAGCAAATAGGAGATAGTAAAGAGGGCATCTGCATGAAAAGGTTTTATGGCAATGTAGAGATAAAGGGATTGGATGTAGAGAGCCTTGCAATTGGGCAAAGATTTAAAATAGATAATACAATCCTAGAGATAACTGTAATAGGAAAGGAGTGCTTCCCGGAGTGCAACCTACTAAAAAGAGGTGAGATTTGCCCTTTGCCCACTTCTGTAGCATTTGCCAGGGTAGTTGAAGGAGGAATTATACAAATAGGAAATAAAGTTGATATTGAAGAGGAGGCCCAAAAATGAAGATAGTAGTATTAGAGGGATACACCTTAAATCCTGGGGATTTAAGTTGGAAACAAATGGAGGACATGGGGGAGTTGACAGTTTATCCTAGGACCTCGCCTGAGGATATATCTGAGAGAATTGGAGATGCAGAAATCGTATTTGTAAATAAACTTCCCATTACTAGGGAAGTTTTAAATAAATGCCCCAACATCAGATTTTTAGGCGTATTGGCAACGGGTTACAACAATGTGGATATAGCAGCTGCCAGAGAAAGGGGTATTGTAGTTTCCAACATTCCCACCTATGGCACCGATGCCGTAGCCCAATTTACCATTGCTTTGCTGCTAGAGCTAAGTCACCACATAGGAGCCCATTCAGAGGCAGTTAAGGGTGGTGAATGGACAAATAGCCCAGATTGGACTTTTTGGAAATATCCACTCATTGAGCTGCAGGGAAAGACATTGGGCATCATAGGATTTGGAAGAATAGGCCAGAAAACAGCAAAGATTGCAGAGGCGTTGGGTATGGATATCTTGGTTTACACCAATACCCTAAGGCCAGAATTGGAGACTGAAAGCTGTAAGTTCTCAAACCTGGAGGAACTACTGGAGAAATCCGATGTAATATCCCTTCACTGCCCATTGGTGCCAGAGACAGAGGGCATCATAAATAGGGAAACCATAGAAAAGATGAAAGATGGAGTCATGGTTATCAACACGTCGAGGGGGCAGCTAATAGTAGAAGAGGATTTGAGAGATGCCTTAAATAGTGGGAAAGTAGCAGGTGCAGCCTGTGACGTAGTATCTGTAGAGCCTATTAAAGAAGACAACCCTTTACTTAGTGCAAAGAATATTATCATCACACCCCATATCGCATGGGCACCTAAAGAAAGCAGAATAAGGCTATTAAATATTGCGGTTGATAATCTAAAGGCATTTTTATCGGGAAAACCAGAAAATGTAGTAAATTAAAATTGGAGGTAGAATATGAAGAAGGGATATGTAATTCTATTGGCTCCAGATTCATTTAAAGAGAGTATGACGGCAAAAGAGGCATGCCAAGTCATGGAAAGGGGAATAAAGAAGGCAAACAAGGACATTAGCTGTATCCATGTACCTATGGCTGACGGTGGAGAGGGGACAATGGAGTCCTTGGTAGATGCCACAAATGGAAAGATATATAGGGAAAAGGTCATAGGGCCATTGGGAAGGGAAGTAGAGGCTACATACGGTATATTGGGAGATGGAGAGACTGGAATAGTAGAAATGGCCAGTGCCAGCGGTATACATCTAGTTCCAGCTAACGAAAAAAACCCCATGATAACCACCACATACGGCACAGGACAGCTCATAAAGGCATGTTTGGACCGAGGAATAAAAAGACTCCTCATAGGAATAGGCGGCAGTGCCACAAATGACGGAGGGGTAGGAGCCATACAAGCCCTAGGAGGTAAATTTCTTGACATCCATGGTGATGAATTAGGGTATGGCGGTGGGGAACTGATAAAGCTCCATACAATAGACCTAAAGGATTTAGATAATAGGTTGAAGGGCATAGAAGTTGAAGTAGCCTGCGATGTAGACAACCCCCTATGGGGGAATACAGGAGCATCTTACGTATTTGGTCCTCAAAAAGGGGCCGATGCTCAAATGGTAAAGATATTAGACGACAATTTAAGGCACTATGGAAATATAATAAAAGAGCAATTGGGCATAGACGTGTTAGACGTCCCTGGAGCAGGAGCTGCAGGGGGTCTAGGTGCAGGGCTACTGGCATTTTTGAGGGGCAACTTAAGTAAGGGTATCGACATGGTAATCAGGTATTCAGGCATAGAGGATAAACTGCCAAAGGCAGATATGGTTTGGACAGGAGAAGGGTCCCTAGATTTCCAGACACAATATGGGAAAACTCCAATGGGTGTGGCACAGATTGCAAAGAAGTACAATAAGCCTGTAATAGGGTTGGCGGGAAAAATAGGCGACAATATTGAAATACTATATGAATTGGGAATCGATGCAGTATTTAGTATAACAAAAGACATAACTACACTAGAGGAAGCATTGAAAAAAGGACCAGAAAACTTAGAGAAGGCATCCGAAAACATAATAAGGCTAATGAATATTATTTAGAAAATAGGGGGTTAAACCATGTTAAAGGGATATGCTGGAAAACTTTTATTTGTAAACTTAAGTACAGGTGAAATAAAAAGAGAAGATCTTTCAGAGGAATTGGCAAGAAACTTTATTGGCGGTTATGGCATAGGTGCAAAGATATTATATGAGATGATGCCAAAGGGGGCAGACCCTCTGGGACCAGAAAGTGTTTTGGGTTTTTTGACAGGTCCTGCATCAGCCACTAAGGCCTTATTTGGCGGAAGATATACTATGGTTCACAAATCCCCTGTAACGGGAGGGTGGAACGATTCCAACTCAGGAGGATACTTTGGACCAGAACTAAAAAGAGCTGGCTACGATGGATTGTTTATATGGGGGATTGCTGAAAAGCCTGTATATTTATACATAAATGACGAAAATGTGGAGATTAGGGACGCATCACATCTATGGGGAATGGATACTACTAAGGTATGGGATGCCCTAAAAAAGGAAACTGAGGAGCCAAAACTTAGGGTGACAGCCATAGGAAAATCAGGTGAAAACATGGCACTACTATCCTGTCCCATAAACGACGGCCATAGGGCACCAGGCAGAGGTGGCGGAGGGGCCGTCATGGGTTCAAAGAAATTAAAGGCCATAGCTGTTCGAGGTACTAGGGAAATCCAAGTGGCAAATCCCAAGAGATTAGCAGAAATAAATAGAAATATAAGGGAAAAGATGAAGAATAGTCCGTCTGCAGACTCATTTGGCACCTATGGAACTGGGGGAGGTACTGCTGCTTCAGCTTTAAGCGGGGACTCTCCTGTGAAAAACTGGGCTGGCGTAGGAATAACAGATTATGGAGAGGAAAATGCTCATAAGGTCAGTTCTCAGTCCATGGATAGGTACAAGACGAGAAAATATGCCTGCTCTTATTGTCCCCTGGGATGCGGTGCAGTATATTCAGTTGACGATGGAAGATGGCCCATTGAAGAAACGGACAGGCCAGAATATGAGACAGCATCGGCTTTCGGCTCCACACTATTGTGTAATGAAGAGGACGCCATAATAAAATGCAACGATATATGCAATCTATACGGTATAGATACAATATCTACTGGCATGACCATAGCTTGGGCAATGGAATGTTATAACAAGGGGATATTGAGTAAAGATGAATTAGATGGCATAGATTTGACTTGGGGCAATGGGGATGCCATAGTGGAGTTGACTCAAAAAATTGCAGATGGAGAAGGATGTGGCAAGGTTTTAAGCAATGGATCCGCATATGCGGCAAAAAAATGGGGCAAGGGTGAGGAATATCTGGTGACAGCATCAGGCATAGAACTTCCCATGCACGACCCTAGATTTGCACCTGGATTGGCTCGAACATACCAATACGATCCGACCCCAGGAAGGCATGTTAAAGGTGGAGTAGGTTCACTTCAAATGGGTGGTTCCGAGCCTGTAGATAAATATATTTATGAAGATACAGGAGAGCTGGATGTAAAACTTACATCCACTAGGGAAATAGTCAATGTGGCTAGCTTATGTATTTTTGGTAGGGTAGGCATGAGTTCTACGACACAAAATGAGTTTATCGAAGCCATTACGGGGATGGAATTTGGACCTGAAGAAAGTTTCAAAACAGGTCTTAGGATTTTTACCATGAGACATGCCTTTAACTTAAGGGAAGGCTTCAAACCATCTGACTTTACCCTATCCAATAGGTCAGTAGGAAAACCGCCATTGGAATCTGGTCCTTTAGCTGAAGTGACTGTAGACAATGAACTTTTAGCTAGAAACTTTTTCGACTCCATGGGTTGGGATTTTGAAACAGGGAACCCTAAACTGGGAGTATTAAAGGACTTAGGACATTTGGAAGATGTAATTGAGGATTTATATGGATAATAAGTAGTAGGGTGATATAATTGAAGGTAAAATACAAATATATAGGAATACCTATTCCCTCTTTAGGCAGGGAAACGAAGGAAGTGGCATTGGAAGCCAATGCCACTGTAAATGATTTATTAATTTTGCTGGAGAGAGACATCAATGGCCAGCATAAGGACATATTTAAAACTGCTAACTTCTTAGTCAATAATTCACGAGCAAGCCTTGACACTCCATTATCTAAAGGAGATATGATATGGATATTTACTGTTCTTGGTGGAGGGTAGAGGGGTTCTCCCCTTCTGATGCGGTCTCCATCTGAGGGCTTTCAATATTTTCCTTTCCAAGTTGGACTTGAATGGGAGAATCATCGTCATCTTCAAATAAAGATTTATGCTTATCTTTACCTTTGTTCTTGGCAGTAATAGCAGCTAATTTTGCCATTTGATAAAGACTGGGATTGAATTCCATCAATTTTTTCTCGTCTTTTGGTGGGACCTTATCTCCCCTCGCAATTCTACGGGCAATCTCATAATATTTCCAAGTATCGTCACTTTTTCTATCGCTTTTGGAATCTTCCAATTGTTTAATCATTTCACTGATGGGACTTTTTATATCCTTAAATATTTCCGCCATAACCTTCGACTCCTCTGAAATTGCAAGTATATCCTTTACAGAAGGAGAATAATCCAGATTATTTTCTTTTGTGGACTCTTTGGGGAATGGTGCATTATGCTGAACCATTCTGTTTTGATTGTACATATGAATTTTACTATTGAAATTTAACATAATAATACCCCTTTCCATATCTATATTAAATATCGGCAATATTTAGATAATGGTAAAGGGGTATTTAATATTCTTTACTTGTTTGCCAGCTCAATAAACCTTTCTATATCTTTTTCGATAAGCCTTAGGGAACTTCTAAAAAATTCTGGATTGCGAACATCGATATCCATTCTTCTAGCTACGTCAGCTATATTGTTTTTCCCTGTTGCATTTAGGAGGTCGTCATACTCTCCTACAAATTCCTCTCCCCTCTTAAGATACTCGGCATACAGTCCCTTAGAGAACAGAAGTCCAAAGGCATATGGGAAGTTGTAGAAGTTTCTCCCTGCAGAGTAATAGTGGCCCTTATTTACCCACATAAATGGATGGAGAACATCGTGGTCCAGTCCGTCTCCATATGCCTTTTTCTGAGCCTCTACCATCATTTCCTTAAGTTCATTGACTGAAGGAGAGTGATTTTTTCTCCTTTCAAAAAGTTCAGTTTCGAATAAATACCTGCTGTATATATCTACAATAACTTGGCCTGCATCTGAAATTGAAGATTCCAATATGCTAAAAGCCTCTTGGTCGTCTGCTTCCTTTAAGGCAGCATTGACTACGATTGTCTCGCAGAATATAGAGGCTGTTTCCGCAATAGGCATTGGGTATCCGCTGTTTAATATGGATTCATCCTTGAGACATGAACCATGATAACCGTGGCCTAATTCATGGGCCAATGTAGTCATATTGGAGAAGCTGCCGCTAAAATTGGACATTATTCTGCTTTCACCGATGGAATGGAGGTTTGAACAGAAGGCCCCGCCTCTTTTACCTTCCCTAGGCTCTACGTCTAGCCAATCGTTTTCAAATGCGTTTTTGGCAAAGTCCGCCAACTTGTCAGAGAAAGTTCTAAAATTGTCCACTATATAATTCTTTGCCTCATCGTAGGTAAAAGTTCTGTTGACTTGACCCATTGGGGCAAACATGTCGTAAAATGGAAGCCCATTTTTATGTCCTAAGAGTTCTGCCTTTTTTCTGTAATACTTATGAAATACAGGTAAAAATTCTTCCATGGCCGTAAGCATGGCGTTCAGAGTCTCCTCGTCCATTCTAGATTGGATTATCGTCTCCTCCAAAGGAGACTTATGCCCACGTAAATCAGCAACGGTAATGACTTCCCCCTTAATGCCATTTAAAGCAGCCGCAGAGGATTCATCGATTTTTTCATAGGCCTTAAGCTCCGCCTCATAGGCAGTTTTTCTGACGATTTGGTCACCATCATATGCCATATTTCTTATGGCAGGTAAAGGTAAGGACTTCAGCTCTCCATCTATTTCAATATCCACCATTAAAGTAGAGGTAATCATATTGTGAAGGTTTGTCCAAGCCTTAGAACCTGTATTTGCCATTTTCGCTATGAGAACCTCTTCCTTTTCACTTAACATGTACTTTGAATATTCCTTTATTTGCCTTAAATAAAAAGCGTGTTCCTTTAATAAGTCCGAAGAATCTATTAATTCGTCTAAGTTGTCAGTTTCCTTAATAAATTTTTGAAATTGTACCTGTGGCTTCGTCAAATCAGTATATTTTACCATCAATTTATCTATATACTGCAAAGCGACTTCATTTTTTGCGTCGACAGAAGTCGTCAAAGATGCAAATGAATACATCCTGGAAAATCTAGTTGAAATCTCCTTAGAATATTCTATATATTTCTCTATCTTTTCCGTTCCGTCATTTACGTCGTTAAAGTTCTCGTCTGCCCACTGATTGAACTCCACAATCAAGCCGTTAAATTTTTCCACATCCTCTAAAAACCCCTCATCTTCAAAAGAAGGGTATAATTCCTTAAGACTCCAACGCATAATACCACACCTTTCACAGTTTTTGTATATTCTTTATTTTATTATACCATAGACAAAGGAATTTTAAAGAAGTATTTTGAGTCCCTAAATAACTTTTCCTTGATTTTCTAATATTTTCCTTGCAAATAGTGAATATTATGTATATACTTGATTAGTTAAAGATTAAGGAGGAAGATTTATTTTAATGGAAAAGCTAAAATTTGATGATATTAGTTTATCGGAAGAAATACAAAGAGGTATATTAGATATGGGGTTTGAGGAGATGTCGCCTATACAGTCTCAGGCAATACCCTTGTTACTGGAAGGAAAAGATATAATCGGGCAGGCCCAGACGGGAACGGGAAAGACTGCAGCCTTTGGCATCCCAATTATAGAGAAATGCAATCCCAATGAAAGACATGTTCAGGCTTTGGTACTTTGCCCTACTAGGGAGTTATCTATTCAAGTTGCAGAGGAAATTGCAAGGCTGGGCAAATACAAAAAGGGAGTATCTGTTCTTCCCATTTACGGGGGTCAGCCCATAGACAGGCAAATTAGAGCCTTGAAGAAAGGTGTAAATATTGTCATTGGAACACCTGGAAGGGTATTGGACCACATGAGGAGAAAAACCTTAAAAATCGGAAATGTAACCATGATGGTACTGGATGAAGCAGATGAAATGTTTGACATGGGATTTAGGGACGATATTGCTCTTGTAATGAATGAGCTGCAAGAAAATAGGCAGACTACGTTTTTTTCTGCCACTATGGCAACGGAGATAATGAGGTTTGCAGCTAGGTACCAAAATAATCCTCAAATAGTGAAGGTAGTACACAAAGAATTGACTGTGCCAAAGGTCGAACAGTCGTATTTTGAATTAAAAGAGCATATGAAGACAGAAATACTATCTAGATTAATAGATATGTACAATCCCAAGCTTACTGTAGTATTTTGCAATACAAAAAAGAAGGTTGACGAATTGACAGAAGAATTGCAAAGCAGGGGATATTTTGCCGATGGTCTCCACGGGGACTTAAAACAATCCCAAAGAGATACAGTAATGGGCAAGTTTCGAAAGGGAACCATAGATATTTTAGTGGCAACAGATGTGGCAGCCAGGGGAATAGACGTGGACGATGTGGATCTGGTCATGAACTACGATATGCCTCAAGATGAGGAGTACTATGTACACCGCATCGGCAGAACTGCAAGGGCAGGGCGTGAAGGCAGGGCATTTAGCTTTGTATCTGGCAGGGATATATATAAGCTTAGGGACATACAAAGGTATACAAAAACCAAGATTAAAAGACAAGATTTACCCACTTTAAAGGATATAGAGAGGAATTACACTACCACTATGTTGGAGAAAATAAAGAGGGAAATCGACAACGAGGATTTAAGTAAGTATGAAAAGATACTAGAATCGCTATTACAGGAGGATTATACTTCCTTTGATATAGGGGCGGCACTTTTAAAGTTCTATATGGAGGACAATAGGCTAGATGGTCACAAGGAATTGGATATGGTAGATAACCAAGGCAAATATAGGACTACTACCTCCCTTAGAAGAATTCATATAAATATAGGCAAGCGTAAGGGAATCAGCCCTAGGCACATTTTGGCAGCCATAGTGGAGAGTGGCAGCATTCCTAAAAAACTGGTGGGCAATATAGATTTATATGATAAATTCACCTTCGTAGAGATACCAGGGGAATATGTAGAAGACATTATAGCCAGCTTAAATGGCACGAGAATAAAAGGGGCAAGGGTCAACGTAGAGATAGCAAAGCCAAAAAGAAAATAAGTAAAAAACATATGGTTCTTTTTTAAAGGACCATATGTTTTTTTATATGGTTATGAATATTACAACCGGCCTTTATATACATAGATAAACTTTATTAATTTATTTATATCATCCAAAGGCATTGTGTCGACTTCGTAAAATAGGCTTTCCAACACCGCATTTTTACACTCATAAACTCTTTTATCGACATTTTTATTATTTGGGAATTGCACGATATTGTTGTTTATAGCAGGGGAGCGGATGTTTGAAATGCCAACTAAATAGTCTACTGAAACTGAGAAAATTTGAGAAAATTTGATTAGAATCTGTACATCATTGGGAAATCTAGTGCCGCTTTCGTAATTGCTAATTGACTGCCTACTTATATTTAGCATCTTAGCCAAATCGTTTTGCGTCAGAAATTTTTCCTCCCTTAAAAGCCTTAAACGGTCTGAAAAAGTCATATTATCACCTCACAAATATCCTAGCAAAAAAATCAGTAGAATAGTTATTATGACACAAAAAGAGGAATATCAAACATGAATGTAAATAAGTGTTTATATATTAAGCAGAATGGTAAATATATGGTAAATCCTAAAATCGATGTATTTCAATTTTATAATACTTACATACTTAGATTGAGAGTTCCCTGTAATTAGCCTATAACTAGGATTATGTGTAGTACAATAATGAAAGGTATTTAATAGAAAACATATGATGCAAACAAGATGTAAATTATAATGTCAAATTAACGACAAAAATCTTACAATGTCATTATGGGGGTAAAATTTAATTTGAGAACAAAATAATAATAGCTTAATTACCAGCTAAGTTTGTAAATTAATTGACAAAGTGGAATAGGTATAAAGTACTATTGCGATGACACAATATGTGGAATATGCCTGATAAATGTAAATGTATGTTTACCTTCAGAATATTGTGGTATGTATAGAGTAAATGTTTAGGGAAACCCATGTGGGTTCATGCAATAATTTTAGAAGCTAAGGCCTAGCTTAATAATATAGTAAATAAAATAATAAGGGGGTAACAGAGGAATGAAATTGAAAATTGGTGCAAAATTGACACTTGGATTTGCCATTGCTTTGATACTGATGATAGCCATAGGGATCTACTCCATAATTGGGCTTAGCCAAATAGACGAGATTAATGGCCTGATATTAGACGCTAGGGTTCCGGCCATCAGCGAGGCTAAAAATATGCAAATAGCCAGTATGCAAATGGCAAAGGAATTAAGGGAGTATCTAATTATTGGAAATGAAAGGAATATTACAGAGTTTAACTTCCATAAAAATAATGAGAAGGAGTATTTTGACAATGGATATGCCCTAGTACTTTCAGGGGTTGCAGGGGATTACTTTGAAAACCTGGGTGATATAATAGAGGATTACAATGATATTGCCAACGAAATATTTATACTTCAAAGGGCGGGTAGAGGCGAAGAGGCAGTTGCTAAATTGACAAATGAGTTGCAGTCAAGGGCACAGGCAAAACTAGATATTGCCAATGAAATCATAAGCCTTAGGGAGGGTCAACTACAGGAATATAAGGCAGATTTAACTGCAATTCAGAATAGGGTAAAGATGACCACAATTGCCCTTGCAGCCTTAGCAGTAGTATTTAGTATTGTCATAGCCATAATAATCACCCGAAGTATAACAGGGCCCATAAACCAATTTATAGAAGTAGCCAATGACGTGGCAGAGGGAGATCTAACCAGGGAGGTAAGGGTAAATACCAGGGATGAAATCAGCCAGTTGGCAGAGGCTTTTAATGCCATGATGGTGAAATTAAAAGAATTGATAGGAGAAATCAATGAGGTGTCCCAAAGTGTTGCTTCCACATCACAGGAATTGTCTGCAGCCTCTGAGGAGTCGGCAGCGGCATCAGAGGAAATATCATCTACCATTGCGGAGGTAGCGAAGGCGACAAACGACGAGGCAACAGCCATAGCGGAGTCTGACACATTGATACACGAGGTAAAACAGGGAACAGAGGATATGTCCTCTAAGATTACCCATGTCAGCGAATCTGCAAGGCTATCACTAAATTCGGCAAGTGACGGGTTACAGTCCTCTAAGGAGGCTGTAGTCAAAATCGACAACATAAGAAAGACAACAGAAGAGGCCTCCAGAACTATACTGGAGCTCAATGAAAGCTCGAAAGAAATCGAGACCATAGTGGATGCCATCAATGCCATATCGGAGCAAACCAATCTACTTGCCTTAAATGCGGCAATTGAAGCAGCAAGGGCAGGAGAAGCAGGAAGGGGATTTGCTGTAGTAGCAGAGGAAGTGCGAAAATTAGCAGAGGAATCCTCAGACTCAACTCAGAAGATTGCCAGTTTAATATCGGATATTCAGGGACAAATACAAATGGCAGTAAACTCCATGAATGAAAATAGCAAAGAGGTCGTTCAAGGTGTGGAAATAATAAATAAGTCCAGCGATGAATTTTCCAGTATATTTGATGAGGTAAATGGAGTTTCCGATGAAATCAGTGAAATCCTTGAAATTGTAAAAGAAATAACGGAGAGGACAAATGTAGTTTCGGAAAACTTTGAACAGATGTCAGCCATATCAGAAGAAACAGCAGCATCTACAGAGGAAGTAGCTGCCAGTTCTGAGGAACAAACGGCATCTATGGAAGAGGTGGCTTCAGCAGCAAATAACCTTGCTTCAATGGCTGATGCTTTGATAAATGCCGTAGCAGTATTTAGATATTAATCCCAATGGGAGGAGAATAAAAATGGAAAGACAGTACGTTACATTTACCTTAAACGAAGAGGAATATGGGGTAGAGATAAAAAATGTACAGGAGATAACAGATTTTGACGAGTACACAAAGATTCCCGATGGCCCAAAGTTTTTATTGGGAATGGTAAATATAAGGGGTACCATAACTCCAATTATAGATCTTAAGAAAAGGTTTAACATTTCAAGGGTAAACGGCAACAAAGAGAAGAGAGTAATCATAATAAATATAAAAGATAAACAGATAGGGTTTTTAATTGACGATGCATCTAGGGTATTAAGGCTAAATGACAATCAAATAGATAATCCACCAGATATAATTTCCAGAAACATAAGGAACTACGTCATAGGCATAGGCAAGGTCGACGAAAAGCTAATACTTATTTTAGATTTAGAAAAGATATTGACAGCAGAAGAAAAGGAAGAAGCACTAAAAGCGGTAGAATAGCAAACTATTACAGAGGGCCTTCAAGGGCCCTTTTTCCCCAAATTTCAACATTTACAACTGAAAAATAATAGAAATATGCCATTGTCCTATTTCATAGTTCCCCAAAATGTGGTAAAATTATTAAACTAAGGATAAGTATTAAGAAGACTTAACAATTAAAAGCATGGAATAAAGCAAAATAAGGGTATTAGTTGGCTAATATCTGGTACGGAAGCAAATTTATATCTATGGGGGGTAATAAAATGTTTATGAGTGACAACAACTCTGGGGTCCATCCAAAGGTAATGGAGGCCATAGTAGAGGCAAACAAAGGTCATGATTTTGCATATGGAAGCGACAATACGACAAAATTGGCTGTGGAAAGGATCTCAAAGCTATTTGACAAGGATGTAGATGTGTATTTTGTAACCACTGGAACGGCCGCCAATGTAATAGGCATGAGCGGACTATTGAGGCCCTATGAGGCTGTAGTATGTGCAGATACGGCACACATAAATGTAGATGAATGTGGTGCCCTTGAAAGATTTACCAGCTCAAAGATACTTACAATACCAAATAGAAATGGGAAAATTGGCATAGACGGCATAAGGAAATTTTTTCATTCCTTGGGAGATGAACACCAATCTCAGCCAAAGATTATTTCCATTTCCCAAACTACGGAGACAGGGACATTGTACACCGTCGACGAAATCAGAAGACTGGCAGATTTTGTCCACGATAACGACATGTACCTACATATAGATGGTGCTAGAATTGCCAATGCGATTGTGGCCCTAAATTCCAGCTTTAAAGAGATGATAGGAGATACAGGTGTTGATCTGTTGTCATTTGGGGGTACAAAAAACGGTATGATGATAGGCGAGGCCATTGTTTCATTAAACGGAGAATTAGGCCAGAGCCTTAAGTTTTACAGAAAGCAGGGTATGCAGCTTTTATCTAAAATGAGATTTATATCTGCCCAATTTATCGCCTATTTAGATGGAGAATTATGGAGAGAAAATGCGGCAAACGCCAATGAAATGGGCAGATATTTTGCCCGCAGGCTGTCTGAATTTGAGGAGATAACGTTGAAAGACGGATTGGAAACTAATATGCTCTTTGCAAATATGGACAAAGACTTAATAAAGGCATTGCTGGAGAAGTTTGACTTTTACGTATTAGACGAGGATACAGGCCTAGTGAGATTAGTTACATCCTATGACACAGACAAAAAAGACGTAGATGAATTCGTAAACTATATTAAAACATACTTAAATTAGAAAATTAGGGTTATGAGGGACTAGGAACAACAAAGGGGATGTATTTATGAAAAAAATGATAAGAAATACAATCTTTTTTATACTAATTGGAATTCTTTTTCTAAACTCTTTTATTGTTGCACAAGACCTAGTTCAAGAGGATAAAAAGATCTACAAATTCGCAGGGGATTTAAATTATCCCCCCTACGAATATGTGGATAAAAATGGAGTATTTACTGGCTTTAACGTGGATATAATGAACGCCATCGGCGAGGCAACTGGACTGGAGTTTGAATTGACACCCATGGAGTGGAAAGATGCCGTTGAAGCTTTGGACAACGGAGAGGTGGACGGACTCATAGGCATGGCACAAAATGAGGAAAGGGTAAGCAAATACGATTTCCCGAAACCTAGTATCGTCCACGAACAAGTAATATTTGTAAGAAGTGACACAGTTCATATCAATGGCGTCCAGGATTTGGAAGGTGAAAAAGTAGCTTACCAAAAAAGCGACTATAACGAATCCATAATCGTCAATATCCCCAATGTAATGATTTATCCCATGAACAATCAGGAAGAGACCTTGAAAGCCCTAAAATACAAGCAAGTAGATGCAGTACTGGGAAATAAATTAGTCGGCATATATCTCCTGCAAAAAAATAGGATGGCAGATGATATTAAAATAGTAGGGGGCCCCATTGTAGCTACAGACTACGGGCCTGTGGTCGCCAAGGGCAACGAGGAGCTTTTAGATATTTTAAACAAGGGTTTAGATGAGGTGCTTAAAAAAGATAACTATAAAACCATATATAATAAATGGGTCGGAGAAGATATTCATAGCTTTAACTTTCTCTTTGAAATATACAAAGAAGTGATTTTTGCAGTAATTGCAATGATATTGTCCATATTTTTCTTTTTATATATGTACAATAAAAGCCTGCAAAAACAGGTGAATACAAGGACGGCAGAGCTGGAAATGGCAAATAGCAATTTAATAAAACATCAGGAGGAAATATATAATCTGGCTTATTACGACTCAATTACATCCCTTCCCAACAGGACATATTTTGTAGAGGAACTGAGGAATGCCATTGAAGAGAGGGAAGACAATAATAGTAAATTGGCAATCTTGTTTTTAGATATAGATAAATTCAAGCATATCAACGATACCTTAGGCCACGAAATAGGCGATTATATCCTTAAACTTTTAGGCAACAGACTTACAAAGTTGGCGAAGAGGGGAAATTTAGTAGCTAGAGTTGGGGGAGATGAGTACTATATTCTTATAAATAGATACGAAACCATAGAAGATATAACCGACTTAGCTAATACTATAATTGACGATTTTAAAGAGCCATATTATATAAAGGAGTACACTTTGTACTTAACCACCAGCATCGGAATAGCCACATACCCTGATGGGGGAATGGATGCCAATAATTTAATTAAAAATGCAGACCTTGCCCTGTATAAGTCAAAGGATTTGGGAGGCAACACTTACTATATTTACGGTGAGGAGATTAAATCTAAGGGACTAGAAAAGATGATGCTATTAAACCAGCTTCGACACGCCATGGAATACGATGAATTGGTGTTATATTATCAACCACAGATAGAAATATCCACAGGTAAGATTAGAGGGGTGGAGGCTTTAGTCAGATGGCAGCATCCTGAAAAAGGTCTATTGTACCCTGACGAATTTATACCCCTTGCAGAGGAAAGTGGAATAATAATTCCCATGGGAGAGTGGATACTAAAAAAGGCATGTATGGACGCTAAAAAATGGGAGGATCAAGGCCACGAAATTGTCATAGCAGTAAATATATCTTCAAAGCAATTCCAATACAGGGACTTTTTAAATGAGGTAATAAACGCAATTTACGTGTCGGGGATAAACCCAAGATATTTAACATTGGAAATAACCGAATCCATAGCCATATCAGATATGGAGCATACCCTAAAAATATTGAAAAGCCTAAGGAGTATAGGAGTTTCTGTAGCCATAGACGATTTTGGTACGGGGTATTCAAGTCTTAGCTATTTAAACGATATGAATGTAAACGAATTAAAAATAGACAAATCCTTTATATGGGACATAGAAAAGAATGAAAAGAATAAAATGATATCCAATACCATAATACTGCTGTCAAAACAGATGGGATTACAGGTAATTGCCGAAGGAATAGAAAACTCAGAGCAACTATCCATATTGAAGGAAATGGAATGCGATATAGCTCAGGGATATTATTTTAGCAGGCCCGTTCCCAT
>JALNZV010000044.1 GCA_023229175.1 Tissierellaceae bacterium
AATTTTTCCATCTGTCAAGATACCTCATTATAGGATAGATTTAATCATTAAAAACCTGACTGCCTTTGAGGGGTTTGCCATGCTTTCAAGCGAAATTAAAAAATCGATTGGAATATCAGGGTTTTTAGCAAAGCGTTCCATTGATTTCCAATTTTTTAATGAGCGTGAGAAAGCATCAAAGCCCGAGACGAAAGGAAGGTTTTGATGATTAAATGAATATGCTATGAGTCCTAATTGCAGCATAATTGAATACTAAATAAAAGTTTGGAATAAAAGTGATAAATGTATGGAGGTGGAGACATGCTCACTATAGAAGGCACCATAGAGGAAATAAGATTTAGAAATGAATCAAATGGATATACAGTTGCAAAACTAAATACATCGGACGGATTTGTCACCATAGTGGGCTATGTCCCCTTCCTTAACTTAGACGAGGCAGTAAAAGTAGAAGGAGACTGGATATATCATCCAACATATGGAGAGCAGCTAAACTTTACAAGCATTACCACAGTAGTGCCCTCCACATTGACGGGCATAGAAAATTATCTGTCATCTGGCCTGATACCACATATAGGGCCAAAGACAGCAAAGAGAATAGTGGAGAGGTTTGGACTGGATTCCTTGGAAATCATACAATATAATCCAGAGAAATTAAAAGAAATAAGCGGTATAGGAGATAAAAAGCTAAGTCGAATAGTAGAGGCATATGCGGAGCAAAGGGAATTAAGAGACACAATGGTATTTCTCCAGCAATACAATATCTCAGTCAATTACGGCATAAGGATATACAAAAAATATGGAAAAGACACCATAAGCATAATAAAAGAAAACCCCTATAGACTTTCCGAAGACGTCTTTGGCATAGGGTTTAAAACTGCTGATAGAATAGCAGAAAAAATGGGTATATATAAAGAGTCACCATATAGAATTCAAGCAGGTATAAGGTATATAATAATGGAATACGCAGGAAACGGTCACTCCTATGTACCAAAGAGCGAACTAACATCCTATGGTTCAGATTTGCTGCGGGTAGAAGAAAGTTTAATGGAAGAAGGAATCAGGGACCTAGGGCTTAAGGGGAGTATTCACTTAATTCAAGGAGAAGAAGACACCCTCGTATATTACACACCCTTCCATACTGCAGAAAACAACGTCAGCAAAAAACTAGTGGAGCTGTCTCAGGTCCAACTGGATGAACTAGATATGGATATAGAAAAGGAAATAAAGAAAATAGAAGGGGAAGAGGGTCTGACCTTTGCAAAAAAACAAGTCACGGCAATAAGAGAGGCTATAGAAAACGGCCTAGTAGTTATTACAGGAGGACCAGGTACGGGAAAGACAACCATCATCAAATCCATAATAAGGCTATGCCAGGATTTAAACCTTTCAGTAGTCTTGGGAGCACCGACGGGAAGGGCAGCCAAGAGGATGACGGAAACTACGGGAATGGAAGCTAAGACAATACATAGACTGCTGGAATACTCCTATATGGAGGAAGAAATGGCATTTGGAAGAGACGAAGAAAACCCCATAGATGGGGACTTAATCATAATAGACGAGGCATCCATGATAGATATATTGCTGATGAATTCCTTGTTAAAAGCAATAAACTTAGGTACGAGGTTAGTCTTGGTGGGAGATATAGATCAGCTGCCTTCAGTAGGAGCAGGCAACGTACTGAAAGATATTATATCCTCGGGAGTAGTTAAAGTAGTCAGACTAGATGAGATATTTAGACAGTCAGAGGAAAGCATGATTATAGTCAATGCCCACAAAATAAATAAGGGAGACAGCCCCATATTAAATGAAAAAGACAAGGACTTTTATTTTATAAATGCAAATTCTCCAAAGAATATAGTAGATACCATAGTAGAATTGTGTATAGAAAGACTACCTAAATTTTATGGCGTAGATGGAGTCAAGGATATACAAATCTTAACCCCTATGAAAAAAGGTGAAGTAGGCATCAATTCCTTAAATAAATCTCTCCAATCCGTCTTAAACCCGAAGGACAAATTCAAGACAGAAAAACAAATGGGAGATGAAATTCTTCGAGTTGGTGACAAAGTCATGCAAATAAAAAACAACTACACCATCGAATGGAAAATAGTGAAAGATGGCTTAGAGATAGACTCTGGGGAAGGAATATTTAACGGAGATTTTGGGTTTATTGTCGATATAGACGAAGACGATAGAACATTAACCGTATTATTTGACGACGACAAAGAAGTGGAATACGAATTCAATCAACTAGACGAATTGAAATTGGCCTATGCCACCACAGTCCATAAGTCACAGGGATCAGAATTTCCAGTGATAGTCATGCCGGCAAGTTGGGGTCCCCCAATGCTGATGACCCGCAATTTACTATACACCGCAATCACAAGGGCAAGGTCTTTGGTAGTTCTAGTGGGAAATGAAAAATACTTACATATGATGATACAGAACAATAGAATAACGACGAGATACTCTGCGTTGGATAAAAAGATGAGAGAATATATATCTATTTTTTCGTAAAATGTTTGAGGAGTGATTAATTTGTTTGGCATTATTTCGAATTTGCTTTTTCCCAGCAAGCATATTTGCCTAATATGCAAGGAAAACTATGGCCACAACAGATTTATATGTGACAACTGCCAATCTTCTTTAGAGGTAGTTCACGAAGAAATCCATAGTGACTCTAAATACATAAAAAAGGTATATTATTCCCTATTTTACAACAGGTTTATTAGGGAGCTAATAAAGAAATATAAATTTAATGGGAAAAACTATCTGTACAAGGCCTTTGGTGAAATATTGGTGGAGACCATAGAGAAGAACAACCTATCACAAGATATAGATATGGTAACATACGTACCTTCCCATAGGAGAAAAGAAGCCCTAAGGGGCTATAATCAAGCAGAGCTTTTAGCTAGATATATAGCCGAAAAAATCGAAAAACCCCTATGTCGGGAAAATCTGGTAAAGACCAAATGGACAGAGGAGCAAAGCCATTCAAATAAAGCAGATAGAGTAGTAAATCTAAGGGACAGTTTTCATCTAAAAAAACCAGAAAAGATTCAGAAAAAGAGAATACTCCTAGTGGATGATTTAATAACTACGGGAGCTACCATGGAGGAATGCGGCAAGATTTTAATTAGAAATGGAGCCAAGGAAATAATTGGACTGGCCTTGACCTCCAGCAAAAACAATTGAAAGGAAGTGGGAAAATGGATATAAGAAATTGCAGTAGATGTGGAAGGCTCTATCACTACGATGGATTTAGAATTTGTCCCACCTGTAGAAGGGAAGACGAGGCAGATTTTACAAAGGTAAAGGAGTACCTATACAAAAACCCAGGGGCAGATATTTCAGAGGTAGAGAAAGAAACAGAAGTAGAAGCTAGCAAAATCATTGAGTTCTTACGGCAAGGAAGGTTAGAAGTTGCAGAAGATAGCAACCTGGTACTTGAATGTGAAATATGCGGTACATCCATCAGAACAGGCAGATTTTGCGACAAATGTGCATCTGATTTACAAAAAGAATTGAGTTTATCCATAAAGGGCACAGGAAAAAAACCAGTTCAAAGAGAAAAGGAAAGATTTAGAGTAATAGATAGATATGAAAAAAGAAGATAAAACACTAAAGAAACGCCCCTCTTGACCGATACTAATAGTAGCAAAGAAAGAGGGGTGTTTTTTATGAGGATTAATAAACTAGACAATGTATTTCAAGTATACAATAAAAACTCTACGGCCAAGAAAACCAAAGGGAAACAAATATCTGAAGGCTCTGACGAAGTTAAAATATCTGAAAAGGCTATAGATTTCCAATTTGCAGTAAAAAAGCTTAAGGACGTAGAAGAGATTCGCATGGAGAAAGTAAAAAACATAAAGAACCAAATAAAATCCGGCACCTATGAAGTCAATAGCAACATGGTAGCGGAAAAGATTTTAGAAGATATCAGCTTTAACAAAAAAATCTGATAGTTGGTGATATAAATGACCTTTAAAGAGGAACTGGAAAATGTACTAAAAAAAGAACTAGTAGTACTTAGGGAACTGAAGGACCTCACATTTGAAAAAACAGATATAATCATAGGTAATAAAATCCGTGAACTTGAGGTAATGACAAAAAAAGAGGAAGAACTGGTAAATAAAATGGCCCTTTTAGAAGAAGAAAGGGAGACACTAATGGATAATTGGGGGGTAATGGCAGATACCCCTATTTCTGATATCATTGAAAAGGTGACTGGCGACAGGGAACAGCTTACAAATATCAAAGACGAGATGTACAATATAATGGAGGAATTACAATTTAGAAACAAATTAAACAGTGACCTCATACAGGAAAATCTCAGTTGGATTGGTTTTAATATCAATCTCATAGGCGATGTTCACAATCAGCCTAGTTATGGAAAGGACAATAAAAAGGCAAATAAAAGCTTATTCGATAGGAAGGTGTAAACATGGGTTTCGGAGGACTATATATTTCGATTACAGGGCTGATGGCCTCAAGACAATCTCTAGACACAGTATCTCACAATATTTCAAACTCAAATAATAAAAATTATGTCAGGCAGTCAGCCATACATAGCAATAATTCCTATACCAACTCCTTTGACACCAATCAGCAGGTGGGCACAGGAGTAAATATATCCCAAATAAGGCAGATAAGGGATGAGTTTCTAGACCTAAAGCTTAGAAATGAAATCTCCAGCTTTGGATACCATCACGCCAAGTCTCAAATCCTAGAGGAAATAGAAGGAGTATTTAACGAAATAACCAACAGCGGACTTCAAAAAGTAATGGACGACTTTTGGAATACTTGGAATGAATTATATAAGGAGCCGGAGAGCCTTACGGTTAGGGGACTAGTTCACGAATCTTCCGTGGCATTTGCAGAGACAGTAAATCACCTGTCTACCCAACTGGACAATATAAAGGTCAATTTAAATAAGGAAATATTGATTAAGGTAGAGGAGACAAATAATTTACTGAATAGAATAGGGGAATTAAACCAAAGTATAAAATTGGTAGAAGGTCAAAATACCAAGGTAAGGGCCAACGATTATAGGGACGAAAGAAATGCACTATTGGATAGGTTATCAGAGCTAATACCAGTGACTGCTTACGAAAACACCTTTGGGGAAACCATAGTTCATTTACAGGGAAAGGAACTCGTAAGCGGTACATTTATCAGTTCCATAGATATAAAAAATGACGAAGAGGGCCTGGCCCATATCTACTATAACAACACCAACGATGAAATAGACTTAAATGGTTCTGGAGAATTAGGCGGATTTATAGATGCTAGGGACAAGTCCATAGACGATTACACCAATCGACTGGATATTCTAGTATATAATATCGCCAATGAAATAAACCAACTTCATAGGAATGGATACGACTTGGAGGGCAATGAAGGCGGAGATTTTTTCATAGCAGTTGACGACATCCAAGGAGCAGCTGCAAATATAAGGGTAAACCCAGATTTGGCTAACTTCAATAAAATAGCCGTATCTACGGAGCAAGGAGTCATAGGAAATGGAGACATAGCAAAGGCTATTTACGGCCTTAGAAGCGATAGAATTTACGGAGAATATAACCCGACAAAACCCTTTGACGAACCGACAAAATTAGATATGAATGTAGACGACTATTACAGGGACCTGGTTCTTGCTTTGGGTATTGAAAGAGAAGCATCTAGGACTATAGCAAACAACCAAGATTTCCTGATTAAATATATAGATGAAAAGAGAAAAGGCATATCTGCTGTGTCTTTAGATGAAGAAATGGCAGATATGATAAAGTTTCAACACTCTTATACAGCAAATTCGAGAGTAATCAACGCCATAGATGAAATGATAGAAACAGTAGTAAATAGAGTAGGATTAGTAGGACGATAGGAGAGTGAAAGATTATGTTTTTCGGTTTTAATAGTGCAGTAAAAGGCCTATTGGCATCCCAAAGGGCCCTATATACTACCAATCACAATATAGACAATGCCAATACAAAGGGATACTCTAGACAAGAAATAGAGCAAAGAGCCACAGATCCATTTAGAATGCCAGGAATAGGATTTTTAGGTACTGGTACAGAAATATACAATATAGAAAGGGTAAGGGACTCCTTTGTAGACTTTAAATATTGGAATGAAACAGCCCCTCTAGGCGAATGGGAAGTAAAGAAAAACAACTTGCTTGAAATAGAAAAGCTAATGGGGGAACCATCGGACAATAGCTTTAGGAAGTATATGGACGACTTTTACTCTAGCCTGGAGGAAATGAGCAAAAACCCCTCAGATATATCCTATAGGGAACCTGTGAGGGAGAATGCCCTTGCATTTACCAGACATATAAATGAAACAGCTGGTAGATTGATGGATATGGAAAGGGAAGTAGAATATTCCATAGATATGAGAGTCAAGCAGATAAATAGCTTGGCGGAGCAAATAGGTGGACTAAACAGGCAAATCTACTCTAGTGAATTAGATGGCAGACACGCCAATGATTTAAGAGATAGGAGAGAACTCTTAGTAGACGAATTGTCAAAGCTTATAAATATTAGGGTCAATGAAAGCACCGACGGAAAATACAATGTCTCAGTAGATGGAATTTCCATAGTAGACCATCTATATGTAAATAAAGTAGTATTTAAGGAAGACGCAGATGAAGGGGAAAAGATAACTTGGGAAAATGGGGGCCTCATAAGTATGAGGTCTGGGGAGTTAAAGGGGCTTATGGACATATACGAAGGGAACGGAGAAGGCAACAGCTATAGGGGCATACCCTATTATTTAGATCAATTGAATAAGTTTGCCCAAGGATTTGCAGATAAATTTAACCAAGTCCATGGAGAAGGGTACAGCTTAGGATCAAATTCTCCTGCCGGCGATTTCTTCACCTATGATTCAAATTCTGCAGCCACTACATTTACTCTGTCGGACCATATATTTGATGATATAAGAAATATTGCTGCTGCTGGGAATTCTGGCGGAGCGGCAGAGGACAACCTCAATATATTAAAACTCATAGGGCAAAGAGAAGATAAGTTTTTCTTCACAGGAGGAGTATCTCAGGGGACACCAGACGACTTTATAAAATCTATACTGTCCAGTATGTCAGTTGACAGCCTCCAAGCCCAAAGACTATACGGTACTCAGGAGCTAATACAAAAGAATATAGAAATAAAACGCAGTTCAATCTCCGGAGTGTCGCTGGAAGAAGAAATGGCAGACATGGTAAGATTTCAGCATGTGTATATAGCCTCGTCGAAGATGATATCAACCATGGATATGATAATAGATGTAACAGTAAATAGATTAGGATTAGTAGGGAGGTAAATAGATGCGAATAACAAATAATATGCTAATAAGCAATATGACATACAATTTAAATGGCACACTGCAAAGACTGGAAAAACTTCAATATGAATCATCGGTAGGGAAAAAGTTTAGGGTGCCCTCAGATGATCCCATAGGTGCAAGTAAATCTCTGAAGTTTAATACGGATATTTCCAAGGTAGAACAGTACCTTAGAAATGCAAAAGATGCAGGCTCATGGCTAAAAGAAACAGAATCTGCACTAAAGGAGATTACAGAAGTACTTCATAGGGCAAATGTCCTTACAGTCCAGGCAGCCAATGGACCAAATGAAGAGGAACTGGACAAAATAAAAGACGAAATATCAGAACTAAAGGGGCATTTAATACAAATTTCCAACTCCACCTATGCGGGCAGGTCTTTATTTACTGGATTTGAAACAGACAAGCAATTATTGGACGAAAATGGAGACTATGAAATAGGCATAGAAAATGAGGAAGTATTTGTATACAATGTGGGGGTAGCAGAGAGGGTCATAGTAAATACCTTGGGAAATAAGGTGTTTGGCAAGGCTGACTATGATGAGAATAGCAATGAAATAACAAATCCCAGCTATACAGATGATGTATCATCAGGAGAGACCCCTTACCTAATAGCTATCTTTAGCCAATTGGGAAAAGCCCTTGAAGATAAAGACGGAGACAAAATTCAAGAGGCATTGGGCAATATAAAGTCTTCTATGGACCAAGTCCTATCGGTGACATCTGAAATAGGGGCAAGGGCCAATAGACTGGAGCTGACAGAAAACAAACTAGAA
The DNA here is from genome assembly GCA_023229175.1 of Tissierellaceae bacterium. Taxonomy (GTDB): domain Bacteria; phylum Bacillota; class Clostridia; order Tissierellales; family Tissierellaceae; genus JAAYFT01. The sequence goes on from JALNZV010000044.1 coordinate 8,120, forward strand.
GACCAGCTAATATCCTTAAGCGAACTGCTGTCATTTAACGAGGATGTAAGTCTGCCTGAGGCCCTAATGAGATTGGCGATAGAAGAGAATGTCTACAGGGCAAGCCTTGGAGTAGGAGCCAGGATAATCCAACCTAGTTTGATGGATTTCCTAAGATAAAAAAAGGGAGCTGAAAAAATGAAGGTACAAACGAGAGAATTTGGAGAGATAGAAATACCAGAAGAAAACATTATCCTTTTCAATGAGGGAATACCAGGATTTGAAGAGGAAAAAAGCTTTGCAATACTGCTGAATGAGGACAAAGACAATCCGTTTCACTGGCTACAATCCCTGGATACACCTGATTTGGCCTTTATAATCACAGATCCCTTTAAAATATACGAAGACTACGGAGTAGTACTTCCCCAAGGGGCCATAGAAAAGCTAAAGATAAAAAGTGAAGAAGACGTAATCATATATACCATAGTAGTAGTTCCCGATGAAATAGAAAAGATGACCACCAATCTCCTAGGACCAGTAGTCATCAATGTAAAGGAAAAGTTGGGAAAACAAGTAATACTAGAAAGTAGCGATTACACCACAAAACACTATGTATTTAAACAAGACTCCCCAGGGGAGGTAAAATAATATGCTAATACTGACGAGAAAAAAAGGCGAAGCCATAATAGTAAATGGAAATATAGAGATAAGAGTAATAGAATTGGAGGATGGAAGGGTTAAAATTGGCATAGAAGCTCCAAAAGACATAGACATAATACGAAAAGAGCTATACGAAAAGGTGGAGGAAGAGAATATCGCGGCAGTAAAACACAGACACAAACTAGAAGATATGAAAAGGCTACTGGAAAAAGACAAATAATCTCTCAATATTTTACAAATAGTGCTAAAGTATTGTAAAAGACGTCCGATAATAGTATTGAAATAAAAAAAGCAAAGAATTGAAAGCTACAAGAAAAACAAGGCGCCAGTTTTTCATGTAGGACAACTCTAGGTTGTCATTCCGAGCCTAGCGAGGAATCTTAAAACAATCTTTTACAAAGTTAAAACCCGCCATAGGCGGTTGGCATGGAAGCCAAATATAAAAATTTCAAGGAGGAAGAAAAATGAGAATTAACAACAACTTAATGGCAATGAATACACATAGACAGTTGGGAGTTGCAGGTAACAACGGTGCTAAATCAATGGAGAAATTATCTTCTGGTTACAGAATCAACAGAGCTGGCGATGACGCTGCTGGTCTTGCCATATCTGAAAAAATGAGAGGCCAAATCAGAGGTCTAGGACAAGCTTCTAGAAACGCTCAAGATGCCATCTCTTTAGTGCAAACAGCTGAAGGTGCTTTAAATGAAACTCAAGCCATCCTTCAAAGAATGAGAGAGTTGGCTGTTCAATCATCTACAGATACAAACGTAGATGTTGACCGTGATGCCCTTCAAAATGAGATTAACCAGTTGGCTACAGAAATCACAAGAATTTCTGAGACTACTGAATTCAATACCCAAAGTCTACTTAGTGGAGATTTCAAAGGTACCTTCCACATAGGTGCCAACGAAGGTCAAAACATGAAACTTGAAATTGGTGATATGAGTGCCCAAGCCCTTAAAGTTTCAGGTAGTGGAGAAGGTAAAGCAACATTTGAACTGGAAGCTACTGATGAAGCTGATTTTATTGCTACTGCAAACACAAATGCAATTAGTGCAGGTGAAAATGAGTTTAATGTAGTTGAGTTAGATAATATTGCAATGGCAGATGGTACTATAGCTAATTATGGTTTATCAAATGAAGCTGGAGATATTGTTGCGGTTAGTACAGATGGACAAGAGTATGAGTTTTTAGATGATGCATATTCTGTTGGAAACTTAGCATTACAAACACCAACAGCTTCTTCTATTGATTTTGGCCATGATGTAACATCTGGTAAAGTTACTTTCACTGCAACTGATGACGGTACAAATTATGATTTGACAAATATCACTGCTACATCAGCAACAATCAATGTAGAAGGTTTGGCAACAGGAGACTATACGGTAGCAGATTTTGATAGTTCAGTTCACTTGACAGACGTTTCATTCCATGCAACAAATTCAGCGGCGGATTCAATAGAACAAGTATTGTTAGATGCCGACAACAATGTTGTTGCTGTTAAGTTTAATGACGCAGATTCATCAACATATGTGACTGCTGGAGATTTTTATGCAATTTCAGATTTAGATTTAACTGCAGATGTTGGTGGAACTGCTGAGTTGGATGATACAGTAATTGCAAGTGGTGTTGATGCATTGTTTACGAAAGACGATTTTGCTGAGGGTGACTCGTTCTCTGTAAAAGCTGATGGCGGAATTGACATTTCTACTCAAGAAACTGCTTCTGCTGCAATCACTACAATCAATGATGCTTTAGAATCAGTATCTGCTGAAAGATCTAAGCTAGGTGCTGTTCAAAACAGATTAGAACACACAATCAAAAACTTAGATACATCTGCTGAGAACCTACAAGCTTCTGAATCTCGAATCAGAGACGTAGACATGGCTAAGGAAATGATGGAGCAAACAAAACAACAAATATTGCAGCAGGCTTCAACTGCCATGTTAGCCCAAGCAAACACTGCTCCTCAGACAGTATTACAGTTATTAAGATAATTAAATCTGAAAAATATAAGCTAGGGATTTCCCTGGCTTATATTTTTATGTGTTTTTTGGCCAATATGGTGTATTATATAAACATATGTCAGAATATGCCGATATTATATATAGATTTAAAATTGGGGGGACTATGGTGAAAATATATATTGAAGATAAAATAATTGAATACGAAAACAAGAAAGAAGAAATAGATAACATACTAGGAAATATTGACGATTTAGTAGAGAAATCGGGAAAAACCCTGAGCCATATAATTATAGATGGCATAGAATTATATAATTCCTATAAAGATTATTTTCAAGATAATATTGATTATATAGAAAAAGTTAAGGTCATAGCCCTAACATATGAGGAACTTGTGGGTGATATATTAGTATCTACACTGGAGTATTTAGATAGGACTCCGGAAGTTATTGAGGGCCTTGCCAATAGTTTCTATAGAAATCCGAATAAAGAATCCTGGAATGATTTAAGTGACTTGCTAGGGGCCATTAGCTGGATAATAAATACATTTACTTCAATAGATAAAGATAATAGGTTAAAAGCTGTAGTCTCTGATTACGAAGGATGGAACAATTATGCTGCTGAAGTAATTACCCTGGGGGATACGTTGAATGAATTAGAAGAAGCATTGTCAAATAGGGATTACGTCTCCATTGCAGATATACTTAGCTATGAAATAGGAACCTTATTTAAGCAAATGAGTAGCACATTATCTACTTTTGTCCATAGAGAGGTTGATTTACGTGATCTTAATTGACAATATAAATATTCTAAGAAAAACATATCCAGTTGTCTGGAATAGAATTAAAGAAGCAGAATCTAGCATAAATGCAAATTTATTTCATGTCGAAGATACTAAACAAGGAAATAAAACTATATACGTACAAAAGGATGGAAGAAGACAGTATCTACATAGCAAATACAATCCTATCAAGGAAGCAGAAACTTTAATAGAAGAGTATAAGAATGTAAATGAGAATACAACTGTAATTTTTTACGGTACAGGTCTAGGATATCATATAGATTTATTTCTGGAGAAGTATCCCAAGGTGAACTATTATATATATGAGCCAATACCTGAAATCTTATATAGTTATCTGTCCCATAAGTCATTGCAAAGGCTTCCATCTAAAAAGATGAAAAATATAGTCCTAGGGAATGACAAGGAAAGTGTGACTACTTTTTTAAGTGATTTGGTAGATAAAGCCAGTAAGGATTTACTATACGTAAATTTAAATAGCCATATAAATATATTTCCTGAGGAATACAAGAGGTTTTTAGAGCTGTTTAAGGAAACTGAATATTGCCTTCCAAATAGACCAGTCGTGCCTACTTTTGGACCACCCTGGGCCTCATAGTAGACCAGTCAGTGCCTTTAAATAGACCACTTGTATAGATCTCCTGTATAATTAGATTGCATGCTT
>JALNZV010000045.1 GCA_023229175.1 Tissierellaceae bacterium
CACCTTCGAGAACTTCTATGCTTCCAACCTTAAGACTTGTTTTTACTCTTTGAGTATCATGGTCACTGGTTATTAGGCATAAAATCAAACGAGCTATCGCTCATCTATATGCAACTGCCTGTCGCACATAAAGTAGGGAAACTATTTTCATAGCTTCCCCCTTATCAAACCGCACGTGCCCTACTAAGGCATACGGCTTACCAACGTGTTTTATTTGAATGAATGTTAAACATAAGCTTTAGTTGCTGATATTGATTTTATAAGGTCAGGAGTATAATATTCTTGACCCCTTTTTCTCTTATTGAGTATTTTACTTTCTAGCTTTTTCTTTGCTTTCTTTGTAAGATTTTGTATATATGTTTCTATATCATAACCCCACATTTGATCAAAGTACAGCCAGTTACCTGGTATTAAACCAATTCTTGCAAAATACTCATTGTTCCATTTTGATGTCATAAGATATCCTTTTCTTTGAGTAGGACTTTTATGAATCATTGCAATTCTAAGTCTACGCCTTGTATACGCATCTATATTATGTAAATCTTGTCCCATAGCTGTTACTACACAACTACTTTTCTGTCCATGTTTCTCATTTGCCTTTATGGCTTTGTGTAAGTTTAGATAGTAGTTAACTTTCCCTCTAATAATTGGATTTAATCTGTCAATCCAGGCTTTAGTACTCAAGGTTAGACTTTTCATTGTCTTTTCTTTTATTTTCTTTTTAAAGTCCTTTAATGAATTCTCTGTAGGTGTTACAACAAAGTATTTACTCCCGTCCTTTTTCCTATTACGCCAATGTTTGAATGTAAATCCCATAAAGTCAAAATCATCATTGTTAAAATCAACAAACTTTGTTTTCTCCATTGATACTTCTAGTCCTAATTCTGCAATAACTCTTTTTGCAACTTCTCCTGCCTTCTTGATACTTTCTTCTGTTTTTGCAAACAAGAGAAAGTCATCAGCGTATCTAACAAAACGAATTCCTTCTTTATCTAGCTCCCAGTCTAATTCATTTAGATAGATATTTGCTAAAAGTGGAGATATTACCCCTCCTTGCGGAGTTCCTGATACCGTATCATGGTATATGCTATCTTCCATATATCCTGCTTTTAACCATTTCCATATCATGTCTAAGACTGTGCCATCTGCAATATACTTTGCTACTACCCTCATAAGATTTTTATGTGGAATATTATCAAAGAAACCTTTAATATCACAATCGTATATATGGTTATATCCTGTTTCAATATTCCAAAGGATTATTTGCATGGTTCTTTCTGCTCCTAATCCTTCTCTGTACCCACATGACCATCTATGAAAGATTTCATTTTCAAATTTAGGATTTAGGACATTTACAACACTTTGTTGAACTATTCTATCTTCTATTGTTGGAATTCCAAGTGGTCTCATTTTGCCATTCTTCTTTGGGATGTATACCCTCTTTACAGAAGTTGGTTTATACATCTTATCTTTTAATTTAGCCAGAAGGTTAGATATATTTTCTTCTTCATTAGCCTTGAAGCTATCAATGGTGACTCCGTCGATTCCTCCACTACCTTTATTATCTTTAACCTGTTGCCATGCACTCATGAGTTTACGCTGTACTAATATTTGTCCATATACACTGTGCATCTTATGTTTTAATTCTTCATTCATTTATTATCCTCCATTTTTCTTGCGTGCTTTGGGTTCGTTTTTACAATTGTATCGTTACCTTTAACATCACACATGATTGAAATTTCAGTCCACTGAGGTAGACTCCCTTCCGTTCAGTATATGTTTAGTCACATACCTACTTCCGTACTATGAAGTCCTCTGACTTCTCTATCCGCAATAGCAACTTCGGCGTAACCTTATATGCGATTGCCCTTTTCAGGCTTGAATAGAGATCTCACAGGGTCATTACATTTTCCTTATTAACATACCAGGTGCTTACACATGATAAGCTACTCTAGTTCGGATAGCTCTTGGAGCTAGAGTCGCTTGGGACTTCCCGTCTTTTTCGCACAGTCGTCAACTTATCTTGCCACAACGCACTTCACACTTTAGTATTCCGGTCTGCTAAACCACCTATGGGCCTCTCGACTCCCACATCTCCTTCAGACCCCACCTCACGGTGACGCCCTAGATTAGGCTTCCTATGTTGTGCTATCACTCATAGGGAAGGACTTTCACCTTCGAGAACTTCTATGCTTCCAACCTTAAGACTTGTTTTTACTCTTTGAGTATCATGGTCACTGGTTATTAGGCATAAAATCAAACGAGCTATCGCTCATCTATATGCAACTGCCTGTCGCACGAAAAAGAGGTGGAGTAACTTATCCACCTCTAATATATTCCAAATTTCTTATTATCTAAGTCCAGCCTTGCTCTTGCACCATAGGGTATTATATGCATAGGTTGATTATGACCAAAACTTAAGTTACACATAAGAGGTATATTTTCAAGACCGTATTCCAATAATGCCTTTTTGATTACATCCTTGTACTCCTTATAATACTTATTTTGATAGGGTTTTCCAAACACAATACCATTTAGTCTTTCCAATATTTTCTGAGCACCAAAGTTTCTAAGTGAGTATAAGAGATTATCTGGAGACATGGTTTCCTCTGATGTTTCTAGAAATAGAATTGCACCATTAAAATCATCCAAATCTGGCCAGATCTCAGTTCCCTTAGCCATTTCTAGAACATCTATACAACCACCTAAAAGCTGACCTTCAACAATTCCTTCTCCTTGTAAAACTTCATAGCCTTCATTATTTTGCATAAGTTTTTTAAGGTTTCTATTTTCATATAACCACTCTATTCTTTCACCTGACCAATAATCAGAAGCCTCTATATCGCCAAAGCTATCCCCTTCAAAAAAGACCTTTTTTATGTAGTCCAATGTATAAGGATAGATTTCTATGTTTTCTCCAAACTCCCCTAGAATACTTGGTCCATAATAACTTCTAACACCTGCTTTAAACATTATTAGATGGGTTATAGTTGAATCAGAATATCCCATAAATATCTTAGGATTATTCCTAATTACCTCATAATCAATATATGGCAGGAGCCTGATACTGTCATCTCCACCTATACATGAAATAATTGCTTTTATGCTAGGATCTCTAAATGCCTCAATCAAGTCTTCTGCCCTTTTTTTAGGGTTATTATACACATATAAGGACCCCTTTAATGTACTCTCCATTTCAATTACCTTCAAGCCCATATCTTCTAGTCTCTTTTTACCGGTCTCATATCTAAATAATAATTCTCTATCTCCAGCTCCACCCCAAGAAAGGCTAATTGTAGCAATAGTATCTCCTTTTTTTAGTCTGTCTGGAATAATTAACTTCTTCATACATCCATCCCCTCAAATCTATCAATCTATAATTAACATGTCATCATCATCGAATTTCCAGTTATCACTATAGGCAACCTCCCAATAGAATCCATCCGGATCGCTGAAGTATCCTGAATAACCTCCCCAGAATACTATTTGAGGATGTTTGGCAATTACACCACCAGCTTTTTCTGCTTTTTGAATTATACTGTCCACTTCTTCCTTACTCTTGGCATTGTAGGCTAAGGTTATTCTTGAAAAGCCACTTCCCTTTGGGGGATCAGACTTATCAATATCTTCTGCCAATAAGTCCACTGGGTATAACTCTAGCTTCGAGCCTTGGTTGTTGAAGAAAATAATTTCAGGATTATCTTTATCCTCAGTCGTCTGAAACCCTAGACCATCTCTATAAAACTTCACTGACCTTTCCATATTACTAACTCCAAGACATATCAGATTAATTCTATTCATTATGTGCCCCCTATATATCCAATAAAAGATCTTCTAATTTTCTCTTTGGTACATGGTGAACACCATCTTCATCTCTATAGTACTTTATCCCTCTATTCTTATCCAATTCCTCCAACACCACAACTTCCTTTGGCTTCCCAAGGGCTATTACCATAACAATTTCATATTTTTCTGGTATCTCTAGCTCTCTTTTTAATCCTACTTTATCGATAGCACCAAACTGGCATCCTCCATAACCTTTTTCAGTTGCTCCTAATAATATGCTTTGTACTGCTATGCCATGATCCCAGAATATGTTCTTGCTTATATCAGAATCAGATAACATTACAATATAAGCACTTGGTTTTTCTCCTTCTTCTGGACCATTCCAGTCCTTTAGGTACCCTGCCCACTTTATATTACTAAAAACTTTTTCGTTCTTGGCATTTTCTGTTGATAAAATATACTTTAATGGCTGTAAATTAGCTGCAGATGAGGATATCCTGGCCAGATCGATTAGTTCTAGTAACTCTTCCTTACTAACTTTTTCCTCCTGATAAAACCTTCTATATGTCCTATTCTTAAGCACTAACTCCTTTAACATTTTTTAACCCCCTATTTTGATTTCTTTGTCATTGTATATCTCATTATCATTGGAGATATACCAACAGAAAAAACAACCCAGAATATATAAAAAATAATACTATTAAATGTGGAACTGAAGTAATTATTTATTCCTTTTGTAAAAAAAGCTGGCATAACCAATAGTAATGAAGTTATTATTATTGTTAAAGTAATTGGGCTGTGGTTTGTTTTACAATGGCTACATTTGATAGGTTTGTATCCTTTCCATACAGAATTTAGAATTTCTCCATATTTAAATTTATTTTTACACTTCTCACATCTTTGCATTTTTATCCCCCAAAGTTATATTTGTTCTAATTCTTCCTATATGCTCTAGTGATAAAGAATACTAAAGTCATTAATACAATTGAAATGAATATTATAGTTGCATCAATACTTAAATTTGTTCCTTTTATTTGATTATATGCTATGTATAGAAAGAAACCAATCAATTGAACTTTTAAAGAAATTATCATACTTTTTAGATTATGATAAACCTTAGTTTCTACATCTTCTCTTGAAGAAACACTCCATACTTTAGGGTTAATCTGTATTAAAGTTAATCCTATATACATAAGTATGCCAAAGATAGGCATTATAAGTATTTCAGCCTTACTTCCATATCTGGTAATTTCTCCTTGGGCATTGAAATGCCCAGGAATCTTATCTGGCAGGCTTGTATAAGAGGTTATTACATGAAAAATTAGAACTAAAATTATAGTTATCCCTATTAATTCCATGATTCTTTGGAAAGTTGATGTTTCAGTTTTCATCTTTAAAGCTCCTATTAATATATTCTAGAGTATTTCCATCTGCTCTAATTACCTTGTTCTTTTCAATGTATAATGTAAAGTCATCCCCTCTAATTTCTGCAATACCTCCCTTACATTCAATACTTGTTGTATAATTTAACATTCGCTCAAGGGATTTTTGGTTAACATTTTTTACTCGTGAAATAATCTTACAATCGCTAATAGCTCTTTTGAAGAGCTTGAGTTGGATTACTTCAGCATCAGTGGGAACAATCTTTCCCTTAAATTTGTTGCACCTTTTACAGCAAGTAACTAAATTGAAATAATCATCTGTTCCACCTAATGAACGGGGTTGATAATGGTCAAGAGTTATTTGCTTTATCTTCAATAATTTATTGCAATAGTAACACCTTTGAGAATCTCTGAAAAATATATATCTTTTGTCTAAATAGTCCTTTTTCATACAATCATCTTCTTTTAAGCAACTTAATACCACTATAATTCTATCTTTTAATTGCTAAAATCCTAATCTTCAGAGGGTTTAAATGGTTCTATCCCCCTGAGATTGGAGATATAAAACTAAATTCATCTTCATTTTCTAGAACTGTTTTTAAAGATGCTTTATTGTAGTTTAAGGTGTATAGCCCTATGGAATAAATTATTTTTGGGATTCTTAAAATCTTTAACAAGTCCCTTATAGTAGATCCTTCGCTTAGGAAAATAAATCCATCTTCATCCAGTAGCTCAATATCAATAAATGGTCCTGGAAATACCCTAACCTTAATCATATCCAACACCTATATATTTAAAAGATTGGTAATATTTAATTCAGCTATGGTTTCTTCTAGTGGTTTTCCAGATTCTTTGTGCCAACCAAAAGCCTCCCAGTGATTCTTCATCATATCTTCTATTGGCACGATTTTACCTTCTAAGGGGCCTTCTTTTAAAGGTGGATTCCCAGCTATTCTATCATGCATCTTAAAGCTCATTGGTTCAATACCTTCTCTTATGTTAAACATTTGTCTTAGGGTCTGCATCCTTTTACCAATTAACATATAATCATCTGGTGTTATATTCCATCCTGTTGCAGCATTTAAGTAATCAAATAACCTCCAGTTGCTTAATCCTGATATCATGGCAAATAGACAACCCCCTGAGCCATCTACTATCTGCTTTATGCAGCTATTGGCTACAGACTTAATCGCTACTTCACTAGATGGGACATAATTATTTTCTTTTGGTGTTCTCATTTTAACCTTAGGTGCCCATGATACATGTTCCCATAACCTCATGTATGTGTAATATTGTCCTGCTCCAACAGTATGTCTACCCGGTGTTGGATCTGCAGAAAAGTGTATTCCTAGAATTGGGTCTAACCTTGGATCGTGCATCCCTGGTTCTTGACCACCAGCATTGATGGCATATTTTTCTGAGTCTTTTCCTATACTTTCAACAGCTTTCTTAACTCCATCTGCAAGAACATCTCCCAACCCTTCTCTTTTGATCATCTTCTTTGCTAAGGCCACTATTGCTTCTGAATTACCCCAGGTTAATTTTAGACCATCTGTATCCTTCTCAGTTAATATTCCATTCTCGTAACACTCAATGGCATAGGCTATAGTGTTCCCTGCAGATATTGTATCCATAGTTCCCCTATTCATAATCTCATTTATATAGTAGATACTATCTAGATCCTTATTAAGAAGAAGAGCACCAAAACTATTTACTGTTTCATATTCTGGTTTATGAGTTTCTTTAAACTTACCCCTTGTAACATCTGAAACATTGCAGATTCCTCCACATCCTATAACACAAGAGTAGCAATGATATTTTTTTTCTTCTCTTTTTATTATTATATCTGGATTCATATACTTATATTTTGAATAACCAAAATCCTTAATAGACCCATCCCAGTTTTTAACTGGACAATCCCCATTTGGCAATCCAAAGGTGTTTGTAAATATAGTCCCCCATCTTTTCATCATAGGAATACTCATCATTCCATTTAATGGAGAGTAAGTGCTTCCCATATCCATCACCCTACTCATGGTAGGTAACATACTCCCTTTCAGTTTATTAGGAAAACTTGCTTTTTTTACCTTGTTGCCATATTCTTTTGTTATTCTCTTTATTTCCTCTTTATCATTTCCTTCTATTTTTTTATCCCCATCCAGAACAATAGCCTTTAACTTCTTTGAACCCATTACTGCACCAAGTCCAGATCTTCCAGCCATTCTACCTTTGTCATTTGATATTCCGGAGATTAAAGATAGTTTTTCTGCCGCTTCTCCTATAGAGGCAACAGAGCACTTCTTTTTGTCTTTGTGTCTATCAATTAATATTTCCTCAGTTTCAACAGCATCTCTCCCCCAAAGGTCAGATGCATCATAAAGTCTTGGTCCGTTTTTATCAATATGTAAATACACGGGTTTCTCAGATATCCCCTTAAAGAATATTCCATCATACCCACATTGTTTAATGGCTGGGGATAGATTACCTCCACAATTTGAGTCCCCCCATCCCCCAGTTAAGGGAGATTTGGCAACTGCTAGCCACCTTCCCGTAACTACGCTCCCTGTTCCGGTTAATAGTCCACTAACAAATCCTAATATATTATCTGGTCCTAGAGGATCTGCTTTTGGAGGAATGTTCTTGTAGAGGTAATATGCTCCAAGACCAACCCCTGATAAAAAATTCTCGTAAATTTTATCTGGTATATCTTCTTCGAAAATATTTCCAGAAGTTAAATCAACCATTAAAACTTTTCCCATATAACCCTTCATTTGATATTCCCCTCTCTTTAGGCTCTAATCAAATCTATATAAGTTGAGTCCTACTTCCTCGTTAAAACTTCTATCAACTTCTCCTTCTATAGACTCTATTAAAATTTCTCCTGTTGCACTGATTATACCTCTTGAAAAATGTCCTCCCCAAATCTTGTAATCCTTATCCCCTAAATTTACGTGAAGGTGTAAATATGTTTCACCATTCATAGTAGAAATATTTCCTGACAAGGTTGTTATTTCAAAATCTCCTTTTAACTCCACTGAATGATATTTCTTAATACTGGTTTCAAACAATCCTATGGTTGCTTCACCTACTGCACCTATTCCTTTTAACCAACCTAGCTTTATATTCTGTTCAGTACAAAACTCCTTAAGAGTTTCTACTATTTTCTCCCCTTTATCTAATCTCATTACATATTTATCTCCAAATTTCTTAAAATCCATAGATAGCTCCTTTCATAAATTTTTATTCAATAACGACTTGCTGCAAATTAGTTGAATAGGTAGATCTTTATATACTATTTTCCCATATTTTTATCTCTTTAACCTAATTCTATGATTCCTACTCTCATTTTACCATTTATTTACTTCTTTTTCCCATATGTGGTAATTTTTTAAACACTTCTTATAATTAATAATATTAGAATCCTAGTATATTACACTTATTTTATCCTCATCCTGCTTTCTATAAAATACATAGGATATCAATGAAGTAGAATATTTTACAAAAAAGAGCAACCATTATCAATGATCACTCATATTTAAATAAATTCTAATATTAATAATTATTCACCTATTACTCAAGTCCAAACAAATGAATTAATGCCCAGTGGACTCTCCTTTGCCAATCGAACTCAGTGTGCTCTGCACCAATTATCCAATGGGCTTCAATATTTCCTTTTGTAGGGTCATATTTACTTAGAATGCACTCTACTACCCTATCAAAGGACTTATCTAAAAAGCTTTCTTTCGTTCCCATATCTATCCACATTCGACTTTTAAGTATAGTATCCTGGTACTTATTAACAGTCTGAATATTTGTTCTTGTACCCCACCAAAATGAAGGGGATATTATTCCTAACTTTCCAAACACATCTGGATTGCAAAATCCTATATTAAAGGTTACTAATCCTCCCATTGATGATCCCATTAGTCCCGTATCTTCTGGGTTGGGTAAGGTTCTTAAGCTTGAATCAACAAAAGGCTTTAGTTCCTCTATAAGAAACCTTTCATAGAGTTTTCCCTTCCCCTTAATTCTATCTCTTTTATATCTACCATCAGTATGAGCATACTCACTTAGTCTTTCCTCTTGCATATTGTCAATTCCAATAATTATAAGTTCTCTAATCATTCCCTTATTAACCAGCCAATCACACACTTCATGTACCATCCACCCCACACCTGCATAAGCTCTTTCACCATCAAAAATATTCTGACCATCATGCATATATAACACAGGGTATGATTTTTCAGGGACATCAAAATAGCTTGATGGTAAATATATATTAATCTCCCTAGTGTTGTTTAGAAAATTTGATGGAAATTCCTTAATTTTAAGCATTCGTTCACTCATTTACTCCTTCATCTCCTCAGTAATTGTAAATTAATAATTAATCTTATCAACTTTCTCTTCCATAGTTTACATTATTTAACCCTTTTTATCCTCTTTTTTCATCCTTTTTGATCCTTATTACTCATATTTTACCATTTTTAAGATCATTTTTGTCATTTAGTAATAATTACGTTTGTCCTCTTTTTTGCCTCCTTTCCAATTCTAAAATCAATTATAAAAATCCCTTCCAAGTCTTACTCCCTATAAAATTTCCTTAGAAAAATCAAAAGATAAAAGAATATCTTCTTTAAAATTTCTATAGAAAATCTAAAGAGAAAAAGAATATGATTATTGTCATAATAGGGCATATAAGGGGGAAGTGTCATAATAGCCATAGTGCTCAAGTGTGTAATAACAGCCATTCTCGAAGTATTGTCAGGATAGATCACGGATATTAATTGCTATTCATGATAGTAGGATGTACAGCTTCTTAGAGTAATAATGGGAAAGAAGAGGATGATAAAACGTTGGAATTGAAGCTGGAAAGGGAAATAGGATAGGTAGATGAGCGAAGTAAAGTCAGGGTTGCCACGATAAGAATGGGAAGAGAATCTGGAGGATAAACGTTGATAAATAGACATTCATAAGGATATAAAATATGTGAATGATCGTAGTAAAGTCAAGGCTACCACCGGAAGAAAGGGAATGAGGAGGAGAAGGAAAATTAGAAGTGAAGCTGGATGAGATGTTGTATTATGAAGCTGGAATGGGAAATGAGAGTGGGAAGCTGGAGTGGGAGTGTGATTAATAGTTAATCATTATTGTGGGAAACTGGCATAAAAAAGAGCAATCATTAGGGTTAATGATCACTCATATTTTGGACAAACTTTATTGTAAATGGACAAACTTAATTATTATTCTACAAATTATGTAGATTAATAATAAAGTCTGTCCACTTTTCCCTTCCTCTTCTATCTCCTTCAACTCCTTCATTCCACTTGCTTTGAGCCACTTTTTTCCTCATTTTAG
>JALNZV010000046.1 GCA_023229175.1 Tissierellaceae bacterium
TTTTTTTAAAAGCCTTCCTATCCATTACTATAGTGCCCCCTATTCATAATTATTTTATGCCTGTTATGTAAAAATTACGATATTAAATTTAACAAAAGTTTTTCCTACAAGATTTATAGTGTTATTTAAATATTCTGCTTGCCAATAATCGTACGGTCGATATTCCAATTAAAATAATAAGCCCAGTAAATATAATGGCGAAATTCATTCCAAAAGGTTTAAACCAAGATTCATTTGGAGAAATTATAAACATTTTCCCTAATACCACTGATAATAAATTACTTAAAATACTTATTAAAATAATAAAATTAGATTTGGTTTTTACAGATATTATTCCTGCTGAAACTATATATAAAATAGTCCCTAAAAATGCAAACATTGATCCATTTGTAAATAGGGAAGTTTCTATGTAGTGAAACAAAAATGACATGGGTATTAAAAGAATTACTAGATTGATTAGTTTAATAAAACTTCTTCTTGTCATATCTTTCATAAAATAGTCTCCTATTCTCAATAACCTATTTATTACTTCATATAAATGATATACCGCAACAGGCCTGTCATTCCAAGCCTGTCGAGGAATCTGACTTTGTCATTCCGAGCCTGTCGAGGAATCTGATTTTGTCATTCCAAGCATGCCGAGGAATCTGGCTGTGTCATTCCGAGCCTGTCGAGGAATCTTAGGTCAAAGCAAAGATCCTTCGTCGCTACGCTCCTCTGGATGACAAGACCCCTGCTTCACTCCTCTGGATGACAGTGGCACATTACCACTACCACAGCAACAATTATCTGTTTGTTTTTATTATATCATATTAGTCCTTCTTAATTCCAATAAAAATTAAGGGTATAGTCCACTTAAAATAGTGAATTATACCCTTATAATATACCTATATTGATGCTAACTTAGCAATCACTATACTGCATACTCTTGCTTATTGTTTATTATCTATATATACCTATATTAATTTAATATACATGAATTATTTTCTTGGATTCTTTTTATGGAACACTTTTAAATTTTATTTAAAATCATTTACCTTTATATAATAAACTCATTAGGATTAGGATTATGATATAATATAGTACAGTATTTGATTATATCTAAGCAGTCCTTTCCCCAATTTCCTCCAAAGCATACAAAGTTTCGGGGTCAATATCTATACATTTACTTTCATCCCCATCCCCTGTTAAATCCCATGCTAAAGTGTCGTTCATTATGGTACAGGAATTCATGAAAAAATCTTTGTCTTTTAATGGTTTGAAAACCTCTTTTTCCAACAGGTGACTAACTTCATAAGATACGATTTTCCCATCTTCAAAGTATATCATCACAGTATAGTCCTCATTTGGAACTACTTGAACTATTTTAGGAAACATGATTCTCACCTCCCTTATATTAATGGATTAATTCTGTTTAATGACTTTCCATCTTTTGATAGTTCCCAATTTTGCATTAACTCATCTTGGTGGATTACACACCAAGCTAATATTAGTTTAAGTTGCTTTGATGGAAAATATCCCTTTATTACTCTTGAATTAATTATATCAATTATAGCCTTATTTTCATTATATGTAGCATGAAAATGTGGCGGATTATGATCATCGTAATACATTGTCACACTAATCCCATAAAACAAAGATATCACTGGCATATATCTCACCCTCTCTATGAAATAAATTATCTATATATTCTCATTATATCATATTAGTCCTTCTTAATTTCAATAAAAATTAATGGTATAGTCCACTTAAAATAGTGAATTATACCCTTATAATATACCTATATTGATGCTAATCTAGCAATCACTATACTGCATGCTCTTGCTTATTGTTTATTATCTATATATACCTATATTAATTTACTATACATGAACTATACATGAACTATTTTCTTGGATTCCTTAGCTGAGCCTAGGCTGCTGCTATCAAAATAGACCAATCGCTGTTTTTTCACATTATGGAACACTTTTAATAATAGTACTTAATTTTATCTATTTTAAAATGCTCTTTCCATTCTCTGCATATTAAAAAATATTGGGCTGCTATTATTTCCAATATATTATTTAAATCTTTGGCTGGTATTCTAAAAAGACTAGGCAATTTGAATACCCCCTATTGAGGCATACTTATATAGTAGATGGGCATTATGTCTAAGTAATTCATTGAATTTTTCAATTTCTTCATCAGTATAACCTTTTACTTTTATCCAAGTATAATTAGGCAAAATACACCTTGCTGTATCAAAGCCATCCTCTGTAGGACGCTCAAAATGAACTTCTACTTTCTGTACATTGTTTTCTTCAATTATGTGGGAATGGGTAATTTCAGTATCATCTGCCAAAGTAATATATGGATACATATATTGAAAACCTCCTAACTTAAATTTTATGTTTATTATACACTATTAAAACTATTTTACTAGGATATATTAAAATAACCTTTTCTACCGTAATATATTAACTTACCTATCTTATACAACTTGATATTTCCTATATGGCTTAATATAAATGATATGCCACAACGGGCCTGCCGAGGAATCTGGCTGTGTCATTCCGAGCCTGTCGAGGAATCTTAGGTCAAAACAAAGATCCTTCGTCGCTACGCTCCTCTGGATGACAAAACCCCTACCTCGCTCCTCTGGTAGCATATCTATCATTTTGCTTATTTCACTAGCAATTTGAGTCATTTTATCACATTCCTTATTTATAAATATCTCCTCTAGAACCTATTATCCTATAAGGCATACAGCACCCATCCCTATTATGACACTCTCTTCTGTTGCTTAGATTATTCTGTATAATATCCCTCGTATTCATATGAACGTTGGATTCCCCTCATATAAACTTGTCTATCATTAATTTTCTTTGTTAAAGCACCTTTTAACAAAACTTTAATTTCTAAAGAATTTACAGGTGATCTTTCCATAGCTGATAAATATTCCTCTTTATCTATTTTGCTCCAATCTATACACATACCCATATTTGATTTAAGAATTAAATCTAACCATATTCTAGTAGCTCTGCCATTCCCTTCCCTAAAAGGATGTGCAACATTCATTTCTACATATTTTTCAATAATACTATCAAAATTGGACTCTGGCATCTTTTCAATAATTCCCAAGTTAGATTCTAAAAACCTAATAGGAGCAAAACGAAAATTACCTTTTGATAAATTGACTGTCCTTATTTCTCCTGCAAAATCAAATACATCTTGAAATATATAATGATGAATTTGTTGTAGTCCCTTAAATGTTCCTATTTCAAAGGTATCTATTATCTTGTCATCAAAAAGTTCATAAGCTCTATTTTTTGTTAATTCTATATTTTCCTGCATAAAACATTCCTTCTTTTCATATAATATATTTTTTATTTTATATTCTCCATGTTCTTCTATAACTTTTTTATAAGATTATAGTCTTTGAAAGTCTTCCCCTCTTATGCAAAAAGTTATCAGCTTTTAACTATTAAAATTATAGCTAAATCCAAATAATTTGTTACACATTTTATAAATCTACGAAGAAGTTTATAAATGTTACGTCCCTGTCATTCCGAGCCTGCCGAGGAATCTGACTTTGTCATTCCGAGCCTGTCGAGGAATCTTAGGTCAAAACAAAGATCCTTCGTCGCTACGCTCCTCTGGATGACAAGACCCCTTCTACGCTCCTCTGGATGACAAGACCCCTTCTACGCTCCTCTGGATGACAGTGGCACATTACCGCTGCCACAGCATCAATTATCTGTTTGTTTTCATTATATCATATTAGTCCTTCTTAATTCCAATAAAACTTAAGGGTATAGTCCACTAAGATTGTGAATTATACCCTTATAAT
Source organism: Tissierellaceae bacterium (assembly GCA_023229175.1). Taxonomy (GTDB): domain Bacteria; phylum Bacillota; class Clostridia; order Tissierellales; family Tissierellaceae; genus JAAYFT01. Next base: position 3,830 of record JALNZV010000046.1, read on the forward strand.
ATACCTATATTGATGCTAATCTAGCAATCACTATACTGCATACTCTTGCTTATTGTTTATTATCTATATACATCTATATTAATATACTGTGTACGAACTATTTTCTAGGATTCTTTAGCTGAGCCTGAGCTGCTGCAAGCCTAGCTATGGGCACCCTAAATGGTGAGCAACTTACATAATCTAAGCCTATTTGGTGGCAAAACTCCACTGATGACGGCTCGCCGCCATGCTCCCCACAAATTCCAAGATGTAAATCCGGGTTTGTCCTTCTCCCATATTCTATGGCAAATTCCATTAACTTTCCTATGCCTTTTTGATCTATTGCCTCAAAGGGATCCCTTTCAAATATTCCCTTTTCAACATACTCTCCTAAAAACTTACCTGCATCGTCCCTAGAAAATCCAAATCCCATTTGAGTTAAGTCGTTGGTCCCAAAGCTGAAGAACTCAGCTTCTGTGGCTATTTCATCTGCCGTAATCGCCGCCCTTGGGACTTCTAACATGGTCCCAACCATGTATTTACATGTATTGTTTCTTTCCTCAAAGACCTTATTGATTTCATCTAATATCTCTCTTTTTACAATCCGCAATTCTTCCACATGGCCAACTAAAGGAATCATAATCTCTGGATATATGCCACTATTGCCATTTTCCTTTATATCCAAAGCAGCTTCAATAATTGCCCTCGCCTGCATTCTATAAATTTCTGGATAGGTTATTGCTAATCTGCATCCCCTATGGCCAAGCATTGGATTAAACTCGGACAATTCTTCAATCCTATCCTTTAAGATTTCATATTCTATCTTCATACCCTCTGCTAAGTCCCTAATATCCTCTTCCTTTGTAGGTAAAAACTCATGTAATGGCGGGTCCAACAACCTTACAGTAACAGGTCTATCTCCCATGACCTCGTAAATTTCATAGAAATCCTGCCTTTGAACAGGCAATAATTCCTCCAAGGCCGCTTCTCTTTCTTCTACATTATTTGCCAATATCATCTTCCTTACAGATTTAACCCTAGATTCTTCAAAAAACATGTGCTCTGTTCTACAAAGCCCAATTCCCTCTGCACCAAATTCTACAGCTTGTGCGGAATCCTTTGGATTATCTGCATTTGTTCGAACTCCCATGACCTTTATTTCATTTACCCATTCCATGAATTCCCCAAAGCTTCCTCCTAGTGTTGGGTGTATTTTCTCTATTTCTCCTTCATATACTAAGCCTGTTCCTCCATCCAAGGAAATAAAGTCCCCCTCATGGTATGTCTTATCCTTAGTTCTCATAGTTTTTGTATCTTCAGAAACCCTGATTTCACTACATCCTGCCACACAGCATTTTCCCATACCTCTGGCTACTACAGCAGCATGAGATGTCATGCCTCCCCGGGCAGTTAAAATCCCCTCTGAAGCTATCATGCCTTCTATGTCCTCTGGGGATGTTTCCTGCCTCACCAGTATTGCCTTCTCTCCCCTTGCCTTTGCTGCAACTATGTCTTCAGCATGAAAGTATACTTTCCCCGATGCTGCCCCTGGCGATGCTGCTAATCCCTTTGCTATAGGATTTAAGGATTTTAATTTTTCTGTGTTGAAAGTGGGATGCAGTAGCTGTTCCAATTGATTAGGCTCTACCCTCATGATAGCCTCTTTCTTATTAATCAATCCTTCCTGTACCAAATCTACTGCTATCTGAAGGGCAGCTTGTGCAGTTCTTTTGCCATTTCTCGTCTGTAACATATAAAGTTTTCCATTTTCAATTGTAAACTCTATATCCTGCATGTCCTTGTAGTGCTTTTCTAGTTTTTCCGATATATTAACAAATTCATCGTAAATCAATGGCATTTGCTCTTTTAAACTATCTATTACTTCTGGAGTCCTAATACCTGCTACTACGTCTTCCCCTTGGGCATTTATCAAATACTCCCCGAATAAATGATTTTCTCCAGTGGCAGGATTCCTTGTAAATGCAACGCCTGTACCTGAGGTATCTCCCATATTTCCAAATACCATGGACTGTACATTTACCGCTGTTCCTAAATCGTCGGATATATTGTGAAGTTTCCTGTATACCTTTGCCCTTGGGTTATTCCAAGAATCAAAAACTGCCTTAATTGCTAGCTCCAATTGCTTCACTGGCTCCTGTGGAAACTCCTCTTTTAATTCCTCTTTATAGACCTCTTTGAATTGTTCGACCAATGCCTTTAGGTCTTCTGCCGTTAAATCAGTATCTTGTGTAACTCCTTTTGATTCCTTCATCTCATCCAATAGGGAATCAAATCTTACCTTTGGTATTTCCATAGCCACATCCGAAAACATCTGTATAAACCTTCTATAGCTGTCATATGCAAACCTCTCATTGCCAGTAGAAATTGCCAACCCTTTTACTGAAATATCGTTTAAACCTAGGTTTAGTATAGTATCCATCATCCCAGGCATTGATATAACGGCTCCAGATCTAACTGACACTAATAATGGATTCTTTTCATCTGAAAAAGATTTCCCTATTCTCTCCTCTAAAGATTTCAATTGGCTGTGAATTTCGTCAACCAATTCACCCCAAAGGACTTTTCCTTCGTCATAATATCTGATACACGCCTCAGTTGTAAGGGTAAATCCCATGGGAACTGGCAACCCAATATTGGACATTTCCGCCAGATTCGCCCCCTTGCCCCCCAATAAATCTTTCATCTCTTTTTTGCCTTCGTTAAAGCTGTAAACGTATTTTTTTCCCATAATCATTCTCCCTTTTAGTTTTTAGTCGTCAAAACGGATTCCGTTCTTTTTGAGTAAATTTATGACCAGTTCTGAAGTCTCCTCTATTGCCTTATTAGATACATCGATAATTGGACAACCTATTCTTTTCATAATCTTTTCTGCATATTCCAATTCATCTAAAATTCTATTTAAATCTGCATAATCTGATCCGCCAGATAAACCCATAGACCTTAACCTTTCTCCCCTTAGTTCATTTAACTTTTCAGGTGAATTTGTAAGCCCTATTACCTTTTTTGCAGATATTTCAAATAGCTCCCGTGGTGCATTGACTTCTATTACCAGGGGAATATTGGCAACCTTTATATTTTTATTTGCCAGATACATACTTAGGGGAGTCTTCGAAGTCCTTGAAATTCCTATTAATACTACATCTGCTTCTTTTAAACCACGGGGATCCTTCCCATCGTCGTACTTAACGGCAAATTCTATAGCTGCTACCCTTTTGAAATAACTTTCATCAAGTTTTCTAATGATTCCAGGCTCTCGAGTCGGTTCTGTCCCCAATACTTTGCTTATGGCATCAATTAGCGGAGTAAGTAAATCCACAGTTACTAGCCCCTTCTCCAATGAGTAATTTTCAATATATGATACCAGTTCTTTATCTACCAATGTGTATACTAAAACAGAATTTTTACTATCTGAAGCCTCTAACATAATTGTTTGCAGAGTTTCTATATCGTTTACATTGGAAAATCTTCTAATATCGTAATTGTCCATTGTAAATTGAGATAAGGCTGCCCTAGTTACTAATGCACCAGTCTCCCCTAGAGAATCTGATACTATAAACATTTGAATGTCTTTCAAGTTCTCCTCTCCCTATTTTTTATATTACCTTATATAATATGACATATTCAGCCTTAAATCAACAAAAAATTAAAAAGGTCTACCAAATATTTGATAGACCTAAGAATTATATCATTTATTTAAAATCCTATTGATTATTATTCCCACTAAAGCTGCAAAGCTAAGTCCAGTAACTTGTACTGATTCATTTATTGGAATTCCAATAATAAAGCCAAATTTTGCCGAGAGGAATTCTCCCCCTAATCCTAAAACCAAAATCGTAGCCATAACTACTACATTCTTCCAGTTGAATTTTACTTTTTGATTTCCAATGGTTTTTACACCTATAATGGAAATCATGCTAAATAGCATAATGGATATTCCACCCATTACTGCTGTTGGGATAGTAGATAATATGGCCCCAATCTTTCCAATAAAACCTAAGGACACAGCAAATACTGCTGCTAGTCTAAGAATAGATGGATCATAATTCTTTGTAATAGCCAATACTCCTGTATTTTCTCCGTAGGTGGTATTGGCTGGCCCTCCAATAAAAGCTGCAAATGTAGTAGCCAATCCATCTCCTAATAATGTCCTATTGAGACCTGGATCCTCTATAAAATTCTTTCCAACTACTTGGCCATTGGTAGTAATATCCCCTAGGTGTTCCATAAATACTGCCAATACTACAGGAGCTATAATGGCTATGGCTCCAATATCAAACTTAGGTAGCCTAAATCCAGGAATGGCAATTATCTGAGCCTCTCTAACAGCATCTACGCTTACCATACCAGATGCTGATGCTATGGTGTAGCCCACTAATACGGCAATTAAAATCGAAAGTTGTTTTATAAATCCCTTGCCTTTGTAGTTAATTAAAAGGGCTGTACCTAAAGTAATAGCAGCTATAGAAAAGTTTTCACCTGCCATTCCAAAAGCCGTCGGTATTAAGTTCAGACCGATGACTATTATCATAGGACCTACCACTTGCGGTGCTAGGTATCTTTCAATTTTTTCCATCCCAATTCTTTTTATCAGAAAAGAGACGATTACATAAATAAGTCCAGCTACTGCCATACCTCCCTGGGCATAAGCCAAGTCTCCATTATACATTTCATTTACCGTAAGTATAACCGGTATAAATGCAAAGGACGAGCCCAGAAAAACAGGTACTTTTCCTTTTGTACATAGGTGAAATATTAAGGTGCCTACCCCTGCTGAAAATAAAGCTATGGATGGATCAAACCCTGTTAAAATGGGAACTAAAACAGTGGCTCCAAACATAGCTATTAGATGTTGTAATGCTAAAATCACCTTTTTCGAATTGGCCGCAAAGGTCACTTCTTTGCTCTTAGTTGTCTTTTCGTAAACGTTATCTGTCATTTTTTCTCTCCTTTCCAGCCTCACAGGACTGATTTAAATGAGTCTTAAAATTTCATCTTTTCTATTATAGCATTTCCTATTTGACGACACAAGAACTATTTATATATTTATTTATCTAATCCACCCTCTGTATATTTATTGCCTGCATTCCACAATATCCATTGATCCAAATCTGCGTCGTATGTGGCTTTTTTCTGATCCTTTATTTGGTCAGCCCCATAGGATATGTAATGAGGTCCATAGTCTTTCTTTAACCAAGGAGCTGAAAAGTCCTGCAGCCAAGGTCTGAGAACTGCCTTTTTTTCATCCGTCTCTAAGGCATCTATTCTCTCTTTAGCTACTGTCATACTTCTATTTACAATCTTATATGGTTCGGCATCTGGATAAGGTACTCCATAAGATCCAAGGGCATAGTGGGATGGATACACCATTGGACATAAAAAATCAACTGCTGTTGCCAAAGTTTCTAAATGCTGCCCCAGCCTCATATCGTCTTCTACAGTAGTAACTAAGCCAAAAACATCGGCAGACACATAGACGCCATATGGTTCTAATCTTTCCCTTGCATATTCCAAAAATGATGCAATGGCATCTCTCATTGGCTCCTCTGCATCTTTGCCGTAATCTATTAAATCTCTCTTCCCATCTGTGGGAAAGCGTACATAGTCAAATTGTATCTCCTTAAACCCCTTTAGTGCTGCTTCTTCTGCTATTTGAATTGGGTATTCCCAAGAGTCCCTATTATATGGGTTTAGCCAAGCGTCTCCTTTGTTATCTCTCCATATAGAGCCATCCTTTGATTTTATCGATAGGTCTGGCCTTTTACTAGCTGCAGTTCTATCTTTAAAGGTCACTATTCTGGCAATAGGATAAATATCCTTTTCCGATAAAAGTTTCATGGATCCAACGAAATCTCTGTCCTTCACTACCTTGTCTGCCTCTACTTCATTGACCATTTCAATAGATGATTTGTATGTCAACGTTCCATAATCGTCTTTTATATCTATTACAACTGCATTTATCTCAGTTCTATCTATTAGATCTACTAATTCATGAAATCTACTTTTTAGACCTACGGTATGACCTGTCATATATATCCCCTTGACAGGTATAGTTTCTTTGTATGATGCCCAGTTTGTCTGTGGTTGTGCAAGAAAATCCAGTTCAGTGACAATATTAGGCACCTCATCTATTACGATTTCATCTACTATAGGAATTTGTTTTCCGTCTTCTAATGTTGAGGTATCTGTTTTATTGCAAGCCGATAATAAGGCCGTAGATAGTAATATGATTCCTAGTATCTTTGATTTTTTCGTCATTATGCTCCCCCTTATGTGTTTTGACACTTATTTTATTATATAATATGTAAATGGTTATTACAATGGAAGAAAATATAAAAAACCTCTATTACATTAAGTAATAGAGGTTTTTATGTAGCCTGGCAACTTGCTACTCTCCCAGGGCGTCGCCACCCAAGTACCATCGCCGTTAAGATGCTTAACTTC
>JALNZV010000047.1 GCA_023229175.1 Tissierellaceae bacterium
AATGCCAAATCAGCCACAGTTGATCGTTTAAGTTTCATATAATCCCTACCTTTCAATATCATAATAAGATTATATCATAAATTCCTTATAACAAAATAGGGTAAAGAAGTATCTTGAATTTTCCTTCTATTGACAAGCTGTAAATTATAATATAAAATCAATTGTAAACTAAAATAAAATATATAGTTGACAATGGAGGTAAAGATGAAACTAACAACTAAAGAAATGACTTATGTATCGTTGTTTGCAGGGCTTACTGCCGTAGGGGCATTTATTAGCATTCCCCTTGGTGAAGTACCAATAACCCTTCAAACTCTATTCGTTCTCTTATCAGGGCTTATCTTGGGTCCAAAACTCGGGTTTTTATCCCAGTTGGTCTACTTAGGCCTAGGATTAGTTGGTATGCCCATATTTACGGGATTTACCGGGGGCCCGCAGGCCATCCTAAAGCCTAGCTTTGGATTTATTCTAGGCTTTATAGTGGCAGCATTCATAGTAGGTAAGATATCCCATTCAGGTGGAAAAAATAAACCCACTGGAATTTGGGTATCTACCGTAGTGGGTTCATTGATTATTTACTTATTGGGACTGCCATATATGTATTATATTTTAAATACTGTAATGGCTAGGGGAATGTCCTTTTATGCAGTAGTTAAAATGGGGTGTTTACTTTTCTTGCCCGGCGACATATTAAAGCTGATAATAGCATCTATAATCGCCATTAAGCTTAGGGTAAATATACCGACATCAGTCAGGGGTTCTTAAGCGGGGTTTATCCCCCTTAAGGAAACTTCTCCTGAATATATGGATTCTATATTGTTATCGGAAAATTCCACCACTAATTGTCCATTTTCGTCGATGTCTACTGCTTTGCCTAGGCGGACCTCATCTCCTCTTATTATTCTCACTTCCTCCCCTAAGAATATGGAGTTTTCTCTGCATATTTTAATCGAATCTCCCATTTCCCCTGTTTCGCAAAACTTAACATATAGCTTTTCAAATTCGTTTAATATATTTGCTGTAAGTTCTTTTCTGTCTATTTCTACGGACTTGTATATCTTTATGGAAGTGGCTCTATCTTTTATTTCCTCTGGTATATCTTCCTCGTCAAAGTTTACATTGACACCTATGCCCATGACTACGTAGTTGACCATATTTAGCTCTGCTCCCATTTCCGTCAAAATACCGCATATTTTTTTACCGTCTAAAAGTAAATCATTGGGCCATTTGATTTGAGGTTTTACATTTAGCTCCCCTAGAGCATTAAATACAGCTGCTGCCCCTAATAATGTAAGTCTGGCTACTTTCATAGGCTCTATTTTAGGCTTTAATACTATGGTCATCCATATCCCCTTGGCCTTTGGAGATGCCCATGCCCTTCCCATTCTTCCTCTGCCCTCTGTCTGTTCCTCTGCAATAATTACAGTGCCCTCCCTTGAGGTCGATGCGACTTCCTTGGCATCTTTATTAGTGGAGCCTATGGAATCGTAGTGGATAATATTTCTACCTATGAAATCAGTGCTTAAATATTCTTCTATCTCTTCCTGTATGAGCAAATCTGGAGATGAAATTAGCCTATATCCTTTGCTGGGGACCGATTCTATATTGTAGCCTTCCTCCCTTAAAGACTTGATATGTTTCCATATGGCGGCCCTAGTCATATGAAATTCTTTAGATATTTCCTCACCCGAGATATATTCACGGGAGCTTTTTAATATACGCAAGACATTATTTTTCAATTTACTCCTCCCTTTAGATAAAGGTATTCTTAGTTATCCACAATTTATCCACATCTTATCCACAGTTCTATTCAAAAATGAAACAGCGAGAACCGTCCCGCTGTTTCATTTTATAATACGTCTTTCATACTATATAATCTTGGATCTTTGTCAATAATAAATTTAGCAGCTTCCAGGGCTCCTTGAGCGAATACTTTCCTGTCAAAGGCTTCGTGGACTATTTTAATTGATTCCAATTCTCCTATGAAATTAGCCTCATGATATCCCACTATGTTTCCTCCCCTAAGGGCATGAATCCCTATTTCACCTTTTTCCCTTGGGCATTCTCCATGTCTGCCATATTGATGCTTTCTTTTTTCTCCCAGTCCCCTCTCTATGGACTCCACTATGGTTACGGCACTTCCTGAGGGAGCATCTTTCTTCCTATTGTGGTGGGATTCAACTATTTCTATATCTACCTTGTCTTTAAGGCTGGCGGCTGCCTTTTCCACTAAGGAAAATAGCAAATTCATACCCAATGACATATTTGTAGCATACAGTATTGGAATTGACCTCGATGCATTTTTTATGGATTCCAATTGTTTCCCGTCGTATCCCGTAGTCCCTATGACCAAGGCAATATTTCTGTCTAAAGCCAAAGTTAGCACCTTATCTAAGGCAGATGTATGGGTAAAATCAATCAATACTTTGTATTCCATTTCTTTTGGAGGCATAGGAGCTTCCCTATCTAATCCAAGGACATTGGTCCAAAAGTTGTCCTCTAAAGCTAATTCCTTTATCTTACTTCCCATGGTTCCTTTTATTCCGTTTATCAGTAAATTCATAAATACCTCCTAGAGAATATTTACCCTTTTCATCTCTTGTACCAATTTAATTCTATTTTTTTCCTCCATGGACGTAAGGGGTAGTCTCAGTTCATCCTCTATATATTTCATCTCTGCCAAAGCAGCCTTTACTGGTATTGGATTTACTTCTGAAAACAGCAAATCTATTAATTTTTTGTATTCAAGCTGTACCCTTAGGGCTTCTCCAGTATTTCCTTCCATAAAGGCAGCACACATTTGCTGCATTTCCTTTGGTATTATATTGGAAGCTACGGAAATTACACCATGACCGCCACATGCATATATGGGTATTACTTGGTCGTCATTTCCGGAATATATCATATAATCTTCAGGGACTAGCCTCTTAATCTCCAGTATCTGAGATATATTTCCGCTGGCTTCTTTGACGCCTATGACATTCTCTACCTTTGACATAGCAAGGTTTACTTCAGGCGGTATATTTACTCCAGTCCTTCCAGGTACATTGTATATAATAACTGGTAACTTCGTAGAATTGGCTACTTCTGTGAAATGGGCTATAAGTCCCCCATTTGTACATTTATTGTAATATGGACTGACTAAAAGTACTCCATCTGCCCCTAAGCTTTCCGCTTGCCTTGTATTTTCTATGGCTATTTTCGTCGAATTTGACCCTACCCCTACGATTATGGGAATTCTTTTCGCAGTTTTTTCAACTGCTGTGGATATTATAAGGCCTTTCTCTTCTGAATTTATAGTCGATGCTTCTCCAGTGGTACCCAACACTATTAATGCCTGTGTACCGTTTTCGATTTGAAATTCTATTAAATTTTCGTATGCCTCCACGTCAAACATTCCATCTCTGAAGGGTGTGACTATGGCGACGCCTGCTCCTTTAAACAATACTATCCCTCCATTTTAATATTTTCCATTTTCTCCAATATCTGAATGGCATTTGTGGCTGCACCTTTTCTAAGGTTGTCTGCTACTACCCACAGGGATATAGCCTTTGGGTTAAAAATATCTTTTCTTATTCTTCCAACATAAGTGAAATCAGTTCCTGCTGCTTCTAAAGGCGTAGGATATTTATTTTCCCAAGGTTCATCCTCCAATACAATGCCCTCAGTACTTCCCAATAAATTCTTTATTTCCTCAACATCTACTTCTTCTTTTAGTTCTACATACACGGACTCGCTATGTCCATAGAAAACTGGTATTCTAACCGCAGTTGGATTAATTTCTATGGAATCGTCCTCCAGTATCTTGTGGGTTTCATATACCATCTTTAATTCCTCTTTAGTAAATCCATTTTCATTGAATACGTCTATGTGAGGAATACAATTTCTGCCTATTTTTCTCGTATATACTTTATTTGGATAATTTTCATCCTGCAATTGATTTTTTAACTCTTCGATGGCCCTGTAGCCACTACCAGATACGGCTTGATATGTGGATACTACAACTTTTTCTATGCCGTATTTCTTATGTAGAGGTGCTATGGCCATTACCATTTGAGTAGTTGAACAGTTTGGATTTGCGATTATGCCTTTATATCCCTTTAGTATATGCCCATTTATCTCCGGCACAACTAAAGGTATCTTATCCACCATCCTAAAGTGAGATGAATTATCTATAACAATATTTCCAGCTTCAGCCGCAACAGGTGCATATACTTCTGAAATTGCTCCGCCAGCTGCAAATAACAGATAATCGAATTTTTCTTTCATAACCTCCTTTGTCAATAGTTCAACTTCAATTTCTATATTATCAAATTTTACTTGTTTACCTGCGGATCTTTCCGATGCAAAAAGCCTAAGTTTTTCAATTGGTATATTTCTGCTTTTTAGTATTTCTAACATTTTTTGTCCTACGGCTCCAGTAGCTCCTACGATACCTACGATTAATCCCATAATCATTCCTCCTGTTTTTAGTTCTTAAATACATATTATAACTCTTTTATCCCTTTTAGACAATGATAGATTATTTTTAAACTATGTTGCTTTAATTCCCTACTGTATTATATGGTTTGCATCGGAAATATTCCTCAACTTTTTATCTAATTTAGCAAAACCTTTTTATCCGTCAGCAAAATATCTGAACATTCCCTTTATATAAAACTAGCAAGGCTTTATTTGCCTTGCTAGTTTTCGCCATGGGGTTGGCACTGGAGGTTTTAAATTAATTCTTTTAATTTCCCCGTCAACTTATATTTAGTTGTCTTTAATTCTTCTATGTTTTTCTTGCCTAATAACAACATTAGTATTTTCATTTTTTGTATGGTGGCATCTAAATAATCCTTGGCGTTTTCATATCCGCCGTGGAGCAAATATGACAGTATTTCCCCAGATATACCAACTAAGTCACCGCCAATAACCAATGCCCTGACTATGTCCATGCTGGTTCTGATACCTCCACTACCTATTAACATCAAATCCTTCGGGAGCTCCCTTGCCTTAATTAAAGATAATGCAGTGGGTATGCCCCAGCTAAATATATCCGATAAATCTATTTCCTTACTTCTAATGTTCTCTATCTCTATGAAATTTGTACCACCTGAACCAGAAATATCTATATTTCTCACGCCAATGTCGTATAGCTTTTTAGCTACATCTTTAGATATGCCAAATCCCACCTCTTTGACTATAACTGGCCTATCAACCTTACTGACTATATTCTCTATGTTTTTCAGTACACCCCTAAAATCCCTATCTCCCTCAAACATGACTATTTCTTGTGCAGGATTTAAGTGGAGCTGTATAGCATCGGCATTTATCATATCAATGGCGATATTCACATCGTCTAGATGAGCCTGGGCACTTAAATTTGCAATGACGACGCCCTCTTTTCCTATATTTTCTCTTACTATTTGAAAGGAATCCCTGCATTCATCGTCCTCACAGAGGGCAATGGTTTGAGAACCTACGGCCATGGGAATGTTAAAGGCCTTTGCAATAAGTGACAATTCTCGATTTATTTCCTGGGAAAAGTCTGTTCCCCCAGTCATAGCATTGATAATTATGGGATAATCTACTGTTTTCCCCAAAAAAGTCACCTTAGTATCTATATCATCTATACTCAACTCGGGCAATGAATTGTGTTCTAAGAACACATCATCCAACAGGGTGTTTCCCCTGTATGTGGCCCTGAAGTAGTTTTCTAAATGTTCTCTCTTTCTTATTTTTCTCATGTTTACACCTCTATCTATTGTCCTAATAAATAGTCTCCAAACATCTCCTCAACTATGGCTTCTGTCTCTTCTGCATTATAAATCAAGTAATCTACACCCTTAATCTTTTTGTCAGTTCCCGGAACTGTTGCAGTTTTCATATTCTCTATATCTATCTTTTTCGCAGATGTTGCTCCCTTTAACATTATGGTCAAGGGGATATTGGTCTCCACATAATCGTAATAGCTGTTGATAATCTTTGGCAGCTTTACAATATTTTTAAGCTTTAAGGTCTGCTTTATGAATTCCTTCATAAACATCTGTTGTGCCTTTATTCTTCCTAAGTCCCCATCTGAATATCCAGACCTATACCTGAGGAAATCGTGGGCAAGGTCACCATTTAATGTCTGAAAACCCTTTTTAATATCGATGTTTAGTGGTGGATCTGCAGCAGGGTCTTTGTATTTCATATTCTTAGGCACATCTATATCTACTCCTCCTATGGCATTTACCACTTCTTTAACAGCTCTATAGTCCACTTTTACATAATAATCTATATCTAAATTGAGAAAATCCCTGGTGGTTTTCATAGTCAATTCTACTCCACCAAAGGCATGGGCATGATTTATCTTGTCTTCGTTGCCCCTTACTGAAACCCTAGTATCCCTTGGAATGGAAAGTAGGTCTATACTGCCATCCTCAAAATTTACTTTTATGAGCATCATGGTATCAGTTCGAGTTCCCTTAGACTTCTTAACGTCCTTTGCATCTACTCCCATAAGCAAAAAAAGGATTTCATTTTTTACTTTAGGCTCTATTTTGTTATCTTCCTCAAAATCTTTTAAATCTTCGTTGCCATCTGTGGCTATGGTAGTTTTTTCCCTCAAAAATATATTCTCCCCAAAGCCCAGAAATATCAGGGAAAATATTAAAAGGGATATTAAAAATGATAATATAAATTTCTTCTTCACCAGTTACACCTCTTTTTAATGTATACCTTTTATATTACTATATCTTAGATATAAATACAATTACAATTACATTGAAAATAGGTTACATTTCAGATACATTTTTGCAAAGAATAAGATAAGGAAATCCTTATCTTATTCTGATAATAGCCTTCTTTCTCCCTCAAGGTCCTTTATAGGGGCTATATCTTGGGAGAATTCCAATGTCCCTAAAAACTCCCCGTTTTCGTCTCTAACAGCAAAATATTGAATTAAAACATATTTCTCTCCCATTTTAATCCAGAAACTTTCACTGTCTTTTTCCCCAGATTTAAAGCTGTTGACAATTTTTTCAACTACATTTACAGATGCAGGTGGATGGCAATTTTCTACTGTTCGCCCTATTACAGCCTTTGTCCTGGCAAATAACCTTTCCTTCCCTTGAGAGAAGTATTTAACTATATTGTCCTTGTCTACAAATGTCATATCTCCGGGTATTGTATTAAATATATGGTTTATTTCCTTGGACGTCAGGATACCTGTTTCAAATTTAATATAGCCCTTGTCCAGTGATTCATCTACTTCCGTTTCTTCCTTTGCTTTTTCCTCTAAGTCTATTCTAGCCCTCTTCCATTTCTCTTTTGGCTCGATAAGTGTATACCCTATTTCCTCTGTCTCATTGTATATTTTAATCCACTCGTCTTCGGTAAGTGTGTCTAAGCACATGGGAAATAGTATGCTGTCTTCCTTAAATATCATCTCAATTACTTGGTCTATGGCCTCTTCCACTTTTTCTACCACTTCGTCAATATCTCCCTTATAAGTGGTTAAGGAAAGTTTCGCTCCTTTTATAAATGCCCTTATTTCGTCGTCTACACCCCACATTACCTTTGGAGGAGATGTGATGCCGTATTTTTCTAGATAGGGAAATATTAGATTTTCTTTCCTGCTGTAGTGTTTGTCAATATCCCAAAGCAGATTAATATCCTGTATCAGGGCAAATCTATTTTGCTCTGAGTCGTCCTTTTTAAATCTATCTAAATTCGGCCTTATGGAGTTCTCTATTAAGTCTTCCAATGCCTCATTTTCTTCTCTCATCGTATACACGGGGTGTCCCGGAGTCTCCTCTGGATTGTGTATTTCCTCTATGGAGCCTTTGAATACAGCGGCGTGGACATCACATAGGTACTGTATCTCTTCTATGGGCAGCCCCTCTTTAACTAATTCAACTTCCATCAGCGAGATTTCCTTGGCAGTAACCCCTTCTATTACTTTGGCAAACTTCGCTTTTACTTCCTCTACAGTCTTTCCCGCATGTAATTCTTTGATTACTTCCTTCAGCTTTTCTTGCCTATGCTCTCTATTGTTAATTAATTCGCTCATTATATCACTCCTCGTATCTATTTATTACATATATTACCCCTTTTTACCACAAATAATAATAATTTTAAAAATAACCCCTTTCGGGGTTATTTTATTTACTGGCTTCTAATAAAGATAAAGCCTCATTTACAAGTTCTCCATTGTCTTCCAATATGGAAATATCTATTATTCCCTTATTTCCCTCAATTCTGTTTAAATACTTATTTACCACAAAGGCTGTAGTAGAATCCGCAGTGTTTGCCACCTTTTTGTAGCTTTCGAATACGTCTTTATATATGGTACTTGTATCGGCATCAGCTATGGGAGTATTTGGTGCTCCATTTAGATATAACCAAAGCCAATCTTCATAAAATCCCAGTACTTCCTCATATCTTTTACCTTGAAAATACTTCTTGAGGTATTCTTCTACTTTCAATATCCTGTTTCCCAACTGGTCATAGGTAATTGTCAGTGCTCCGTCCATTGCCATGGGCTCATTGGACATGGTCGCTCTAATGTCAATATAATCCTTTACTTCACTAGAAACATAATTATCATATGCCTTAAATTGTTCATAATCCACTATGGGATAGAATTGCCCTTCCATATTAATCAGCTTATATCTATTTTTATATGCATTTTCTATGGCTTCCCTAAGTTTTTCATCTTTTATATCTCCTACTTTTTCCTTAGGGAAAAACAACTTGTCACCTGCTATTTCCATTAGTTCTCCCTCGTAGTCCTTAAAAAGATTGTCTTTTGCTATGTTTTTTTCTAGCATTTCTTGTAGTTTTAGGACCATCTCGTCTCCTTCTATCGATGTAAAGTCTTTAATTTTTCTATCTACAAATTCAACTGCTTCGTCTGTCAATTTATTATTTATCAATTCAGCCAGTTTTTCAAGCTCCGCAATCATGTGTTCTTTTCCTGTTTCAACATTTGATTCAATCTCAGCATTATCCTCATTATTTATATTTTGTTCCTCTATGTCAGTATCTTTCTTTTTACATCCCATTAGGGACAGGATCAAAATAGATATAACCAAAGTCATTATTATATACTTTGTCCTTTTCATATGCTCACCACTTTCTTTTTCTATTTGCTTCTACAAAAACTATAACATATTTTTAAAAAATAATCGTTACAATTAAATTACAAAATTCCTACAAAATAACTTGTTTTCTTGCAAAGAAATACCCACCAGCTAAGCTGGCGGGTATTTCTTTACATATTTGGTGCACAAATTGTCCTGCCTACTACAAAATCCGATGGCGATAGATTTGCATTGGCTGTCATTAGAACCGATATAGATACCCCAAATTTTTGTGCTAAAGCTGCCACAGTCGATCCGCTTTGCGGTATATCTCCTTCGACTATGACATATTGCCTAGTGCCTGGGGGGCAAGGGCATCCCCTATCTTCATGAGGTAATATACACAATCGTTGGCCTTGAGTCAGCATATCTAAGTTGACATTTGGATTTCCTGCCCTTAAATCCATTACTGAAATATTAAATCTCAGCAATACAGTGCCTAAATTGTCATTGGGTCCTACGGTATATACTGTACCTCCTGGACACGATATTGGAGGCGGCATTTCTCTAGGAATACAGATTAGCTGCCCTACTCTCAAATTATTTGGATCTACTCCAGGGTTCGCTGCCATCAGCGTTGCCAAAGGAATATTAAACATTTGTGCAATACTAAACAGAGTATCCCCTGACCTAACTGCATAATATAACCCGTCACATGGTGGTGGAGGTGGTGGTGCGGCACCTGGTATACAGATTACCTGGCCTATCTGCAGATTGTTTGGATCAATCCCTGGGTTTACTCTCATAATCGCCTCTACAGTCGTGTTGTACCTAATGGCTAGGTTATACAAAGTATCTCCTGATTTTATTGTGTAAGAAAATGTGCCTGTAGGGCATGTCGTTGGAGGTGGTGGTGCGGTACCTGGTATACAGATTACCTGACCTACCTGCAGATTATTTGGGTTAATTCCTGGGTTTACTCTCATAATCG
>JALNZV010000048.1 GCA_023229175.1 Tissierellaceae bacterium
GGTAATGCCAGGAGACAACGCCAAGTTTACAATAGAATTAATCACTCCAATAGCAATGGAAGAAGGACTAAGATTTGCTATAAGAGAAGGCGGGAGAACAGTAGGAGCAGGAGTTGTAACTAAAGTTATTGAATAATAAAACCATAGGTATTAATAGGGCTTTTAAAAGCCCTATTAATACAAAAAAGATGCTAAAACTTAAGGAAATTTTGCAAAAAAGACTTGAGTTTTTTGTGTGTTTGGTGTAAACTATAGTAGTGTGTAATTTTAGACATTGCGATGATGCAAAAGGTGGTCTGGTACCTAGGTGTCAGAGAAATTTTTGCTGAGAATGTCCGGTTTCAAATCGGGCGACTGGAGTTGTCGAATATAAAAAAAATACAACACACCTGGAAGTGTGTATCGGCAATTCAAAGTCGCATGTAAAAAAATACTAGCATGCGATAGAAGGAGGGAATTAAATGCAAAAAATTAGAATTAGGTTAAAGGCTTATGATCACGAATTGTTAGACACATCGGCTCAAAGAATAGTCGAAACTGCAAAGAGAACAGGTGCTGCCGTATCGGGACCAGTACCACTACCTACAGAAAAGGAAATAATAACAATCCTTAGAGCAGTCCATAAATACAAGGATTCTAGGGAACAATTCGAGCAAAGAACTCATAAGAGATTAATCGATATCTTAAATCCAAACCAAAAAACCGTAGATTCGCTTATGAAATTGAATTTACCTGCAGGAGTAGATATTGAAATTAAATCATAGGTTTATATGATTACTGAACAGTAATCCGCTGTAAGATAATTGGAGGTGCAAGGATGAAAAACATGATTGGAAGAAAAATAGGAATGACCCAAATCTTCAAAGAAGACGGGACAATCGTTCCAGTAACAGTAGTGGAAGCAGGTCCACTAGTTGTAGTACAAAAGAAAACTACTGAAATTGACGGATATAACGCAATACAAGTAGGGTTTGAGAATGAGAAGGAGCAAAAAATCAACAAGCCATTGAAGGGTCATTTTGAAAAAGGAAATATAGAATACAAAAAATACTTAAAAGAATTTAAAGTAGAGAACCCTGACCAATATGAAATAGGGCAAGAATTCAAAGTAGATGTCTTTGAAATAGGAGATATGGTAGACGTCACTGGAATATCAAAGGGAAAAGGTACACAAGGTGTCATAAAAAGACATAAGTTTGGTAGAGGCAGGGAAACTCACGGATCTAAATTCCATAGAGCCCCAGGCGGTATGTCAGCTGGCACTTACCCAGGAAGAGTATTCAAAGGCCACAGGATGGCTGGTAGGATGGGTAATGAAAGGGTAACAGTACAAAACCTTGAAATAGTCAGAGTAGATATAGATAGAAATTTAATCCTTATAAAAGGTGCAATACCAGGACCTAAAAAAGGCGTTGTCACCATAAAACAAACTGTAAAGAAGTAATAATTGAGGCGGAAGGGAGGAAGCAAAATGCCTAAGGTAAATGTATACAATATGTCGGGAGAAGTAGTAAGAGAAATTGAATTAAATGAAAACATATTCGGCATTGATATAAATCAGCATGTAGTTTACGAAGCAGTTAAAAACCACCTTGCAAATAAAAGGCAAGGCACACAGTCCACAAAAACTAGAGCAGAAGTAAGAGGCGGAGGAAGGAAGCCCTGGAGACAAAAAGGCACAGGCAGAGCCCGTCAAGGAAGTATAAGGGCACCGCATTTTAAGGGCGGTGGAGTTACATTTGCACCAAAGCCAAGGGATTATAGCTACAAATTGCCAAAGAAAGTTAAACGTCTAGCTATGAAGTCGGCACTTTCATCTAAAGTGTTAAACAACGAAATAATCGTAGTAGATCAATTAAACTTCGATGCTCCAAAGACAAAGGAAATGGTAAATTTCTTAGCCAATATAAATGCAGATAATAAAGCACTTATAGTTACAGGAGAAAAGAACATAAACGTAGTAAAATCGGCAAGCAATATACCAAATGTACAAACGACAGTGGTAAACACATTAAATGTTTACGAAATATTGAAATATAATTCCTTTATAATAACAGAAGACGCAGTTAAAAAAGTGGAGGAGGTGTATGCATAATGCGTAATCCACACGATATTATCATCAGACCAATAATAAC
The DNA here is from genome assembly GCA_023229175.1 of Tissierellaceae bacterium. Classification (GTDB taxonomy): domain Bacteria; phylum Bacillota; class Clostridia; order Tissierellales; family Tissierellaceae; genus JAAYFT01. Next base: position 2,136 of record JALNZV010000048.1, read on the forward strand.
AGAGAGAAGTATGGAAGACATGGCAGAAGGAAAATATACATTTGTAGTAGATAAAAGAACTAATAAATCTGAAGTAAAAAAAGCCATCGAAACCATATTTGACGTAAAAGTAGAGAAGGTAACCACCATGAACATGGTAGGTAAAGTAAAGAGACAAGGATTGCATTCAGGCAAAAGACCGGATTGGAAAAAGGCAATAGTGAAATTAACGAACGATTCTAAGAGAATAGAATTCTTCGAAGGAATGGAATAGAAGTTTCATAGAAGGAGGGAAAACAATGAGTATTAGAAAATTTAAACCAACTTCCCCAGCATTAAGACAAATGACAGTGTCTACATTCGAAGAAATAACGAAAAAAGAACCAGAAAAGTCATTGGTTGTTAGTTTAAAGAGAAGCGGTGGAAGAAACTCTCAAGGCAAAATAACCATTCGCCACAGAGGGGGCGGAGCCAAGAGAAAATATAGGATTATAGACTTTAAAAGAAATAAAGATGGAATACCAGGACGTGTAGCTTCCATAGAATACGATCCCAATAGGACGGCAAATATCGCCCTTATAAATTACGTAGACGGAGAAAAAAGATACATCTTGGCACCGAATAATTTAAAAGTCGGAGACGTAATAGAATCAGGGAAAAATGCAGATATTAAAATTGGAAACGCCTTGGAATTAAAGGATATTCCAGTAGGTACAACGGTTCATAACATAGAGTTGAAGCCGGGGAAAGGAGCACAACTTGTCAGATCAGCTGGAGCCTCAGCACAGCTAATGGCAAAGGAAGGCGAATTTGCACAGCTAAGACTTCCATCTGGAGAATTTAGATTAGTGAGAATAAACTGCAGAGCTACCATAGGTCAGGTGGGCAACATATCCCATGAGCTAATTACAATTGGTAAAGCAGGCAGATCCAGACATATGGGCAAGAGGCCTTCAGTAAGAGGTAGTGCCATGAACCCAGTAGACCATCCACATGGTGGCGGGGAAGGCAGGGCACCAATAGGTATGCCAGCACCACTTACTCCATGGGGTAAGCCAGCAATGGGCTTGAAGACTAGGAAGAAGAACAAGAAGTCAAATAAATATATAGTAAGAAGGAGAACAAAATAGTTATACCTGAAAGGAGGATAAATCGTGGGTAGATCTCTAAAAAAAGGACCTTTTTGTGACGAACATCTTCTTAAAAAAATAGAAGAGTTAAACAAAAATAACGATAAAAAAGTAATCAAAACATGGTCACGTCGTTCGACTATATTCCCAGAAATGGTAGGCCATACCATAGCAGTACATGATGGAAGGAAACATGTCCCCATATACGTTACAGAAGACATGGTAGGACATAAACTAGGTGAATTTGTATCGACCAGAACATTTAGATCTCATGTAGATAAAAGTGAAAGGTCATCTGGTGTAAGATAGATAAGAAGGAGGGAAATATGGTGGAAGCTAGAGCTATAGCTAAATATATGAGAATTTCACCCCTAAAGGTAAATTTCATATGCAAAGAAATAAGAGGCAAGCAAGTAGATGAGGCTTTATCAATCCTAAGATTTACGCCCAAAAAAGGCGCTAAGATGTTGGAAAAAGTCTTAACTTCAGCAATTGCCAATGCGGAAAACAACTTAAATTTAGATAGAGATAGTCTATATGTAGCCGATGCCTATGCCAACGACGGTCCACATATGAAAAGATGGAGACCTAAGGCAAGAGGAATGGCATATCCAATATTGAAAAGAAGCAGTCATATAGGAGTAGTAGTCAAAGAAAGAGAGTAGAAAAGGAGGGATAGTTAATGGGTCAAAAGGTTAACCCCCATGGTCTAAGAGTAGGAATAATCAAGGATTGGGATTCAAAATGGTATGCGGATAAAAATACATTTAGCGATTATTTAGTGGAAGACCATAAAATACGTGAATTTATAAAAAGAAAACTATTTATATCAGGTGTTTCCAAAATAGAAATAGAAAGAGCAGCTAACAGAGTTAAAATAAGTGTATACACTTCAAAACCTGGAATGGTAATAGGGAAGGGCGGCTCAGGAGTAGAAGAATTAAGACAAGATATAGAAAAACTAACAAAAAAATCTGTAGTCATAAACGTAGAAGAAATAAAGATTCCAGAACTAGATGCCCAATTGGTAGCAGAAAACATAGCAGGGCAGCTGGAGAGAAGGGTATCCTTTAGAAGGGCAATGAAGCAAGCAATCCAAAGAACCATGAGATTTGGCGGGAAGGGAATTAAAACATCAGTATCTGGGAGACTTGGCGGTGCAGATATGGCCAGGACAGAGGGATACAGTGAAGGAACAATACCACTGCAAACACTTAGGGCTGACATAGATTACGGATTTGCCGAAGCAGATACTACTTATGGAAAGCTTGGCGTGAAAGTATGGCTATATAAAGGCGAAATTCTTCCAACGAAGAAAGTAGAAAAACAAGAAGTGGTTGTTGAAGAATAATAGACAAACCAAAGGAAGGAGGAAAATATAATGTTGATGCCTAAGAGAGTAAAATATCGAAGAGTTCATAGAGGAAGAATGAAAGGTCAGGCAATGAGAGGCAACACCATAACATATGGTGAATATGGATTACAAGCCCTTGAACCAACCTGGATAACTTCCAATCAAATAGAAGCAGCTAGACGTGCTATGACGAGATACGTTAAGAGGGGCGGAAATATTTGGATTAAAGTATTTCCAGACAAACCTGTAACAGAAAAACCAGCTGAAACTAGAATGGGTTCTGGTAAAGGCTCACCTGAATATTGGGTAGCAGTTGTAAAACCAGGAAGAATCCTATTTGAAATGGGTGGCGTATCAGAAGAGGATGCAAGAGAAGCTATGAGATTAGCTGCACATAAATTATCAATTAAAACCAAGTTTGTAACCCGTGGGGAAACAGAGGAAAAGGGTGGTGAAGCTAATGAAGGCTAAAGAAGTACGCCAATTATCAGAGGCAGAATTAAATAATAGATTAACAGAATTAAAAACAGAATTATTCAATTTGAGATTTCAATTGGCTACTGGTCAATTAGATAATCCATCAAGAATAAAATCAGTACGAAAAGACATAGCCCGTGTGAAGACCATAGCTAAAGAACGTGAATTAGGAATAGGAAAGGAGGTTTAGTCTCAGATGGAAAGAGGTAATCGAAAGGTTAGAATAGGAAGTGTCGTAAGCGATAAAATGGACAAAACCATAGTCGTAGCAGTAGAGACATTTGTAACACACCCCTTATACAAGAAACAAATTAGAAAAACAACTAAATTCAAGGCCCATGATGAAAACAACGAATGCGGAATAGGCGATGTAGTAAAAATAATGGAAACTAGACCCCTTAGTAAGGATAAAAGATGGAGATTAGTAAATATAGTAGAAAAAGCAAAATAATCCCTTTAATTTAGGAAGGAGGTATCAGAATGATTCAAACGGAAAGCCGTATGAGAATAGCTGATAATTCTGGTGCAAAAGAAGTATTAGTTATTAGAGTATTAGGTGGAACAAATAAGAAATATGCAAGAGTCGGCGATGTAGTAGTATGTACTGTTAAAACTGCAACGCCAGGTGGAGTTGTAAAAAAAGGCGAAATAGTAAGGGCAGTAGTTGTAAGGACAAAACACGGAGTCAGAAGAAATGACGGTTCCTATATAAAATTTGACGACAACGCTGCTGTTATAATAAAAGAAGACAAAAATCCAGTTGGCACCCGTATATTCGGACCAGTAACTAGGGAATTAAGAAGAGGAAACTTTATGAAAATAATATCCTTAGCACCAGAAGTACTATAGGAGGAGGTGTATGGCATGCATGTAAAAAGTGGAGATACAGTATTAGTTATTGCTGGAAAAGACAAAGGGAAGAAAGGTAAAATTCTAAGAGTATTCCCTAAAGAAAATAGAGTAATAGTTGAAGGCGTAAACATGCTCACAAAACATAAAAAGGCACAAGGACCTACTTCACCTGGTGGAATAATAAAAACAGAAGGAACAATAAATGCATCGAATGTAATGTATTATTGTGAAAAAGACAAGACTGGTGTAAGAGTTGGTCGCAGTATACTGGCAGATGGTAAAAAAGTAAGAGTATGTAAAAAATGCGGAGAAGTTCTAGATAAATAATTAAAGCAGAGAGGAGGTAATAGGAATGGCTCCTAGATTGAAAGAGAAATATGAAAACGAAATAATTAAGTCATTAATGGAAAAATTTCAATATAAAAACGTTATGGAAGTGCCAAGACTAGAGAAAGTCGTCATAAACATGGGAGTAGGAGAGGGCAGAGACAATCCGAAATTAATTGAATCAGCAGTAAAAGAATTGGAAATAATATCCGGTCAAAAACCAGTAGTGACAAAAGCTAAAAAGTCCATAGCAAACTTTAAGTTAAGAGAAGGCATGAATGTAGGTACAAAGGTTACCCTAAGAGGAGACAGGATGTATTACTTTTTAGACAAATTGATGAATATTGCATTGCCTAGGGTTAGGGACTTCAGAGGAGTAAGCGACACTGCATTCGACGGAAGAGGTAATTATGCCTTAGGAATCAAAGAACAATTAATTTTCCCTGAAATAGAATACGATAAAGTAGAGGTCATTAGAGGATTGGACATAGTAATAGTCACAACAGCAAAAACAGACGAGGAAGCGAAGGTATTTTTACAAGAGATGGGTATGCCCTTTAGAAAGTAGAGAAGGAGGGAATTTTTTTGGCAAAAAAGTCAATGATTATTAAACAACAAAGAAAACAAAAATTTAGTTCCAGAGAATATAATAGATGTAAAATATGCGGAAGACCACATGCTTACTTAAGAAAATATGGGTTATGCCGTATTTGCTTTAGAGAATTAGCTTACAAAGGACAAATACCAGGAGTTAAAAAAGCTAGTTGGTAATAAGGAGTAAATGAAAGGAGGTAGCTAAATTATGATGACTGACCCAATTGCAGATATGTTAACTAGAATAAGGAATGGAAACAATGCAAAACACGATTCGGTTGATATTCCTGCTTCAAATATTAAAAAAGAAATAGCGCAAATCCTGCTTGATGAAGGATATATAAAGGGCTATGATGTCATAGAAGACGGCAAACAAGGCATAATCAGAGTAGATTTAAAATACGGATCATATAGTGAAAAGGTATTATCAGGCATTAAAAGAATATCAAAGCCAGGACTTAGAGTTTACGTAAAATCAAGTGAAGTTCCTAGAGTACTAGGTGGACTTGGAATAGCAATATTATCGACTTCCCACGGAATAATGACAGATAAGGTCGCAAGGAAAGAAGGAGTAGGTGGAGAAGTGATTTGTTATGTATGGTAATGAATGGCTAGATTTTACAAAGGAGGTGCACTCATGTCAAGAATAGGATTGAAACCAATTGCCATTCCTGCTGGAGTGGAGATTAAAATAAATGACAATAACTTAGTCGAAGTAAAGGGCCCTAAAGGCCAATTATCAGAGAAGATAAGCGCTGACATGAAAATAACAATAGAAAATGGCGAGCTAACAGTTGCCAGACCGACAGAGAATAAAAGACATAAATCCCTGCACGGTTTGTCAAGGACCTTAATATCAAACATGATAATTGGAGTAACTGAAGGGTACACAAAGACCTTAGAAATAGAAGGTACAGGATATAGGGCAGCAAAACAAGGCAACAAACTAGTATTAACCCTAGGGTACTCACATCCTTTGGAGCTAGAGGATCCAAAGGGAATTGAAGTGGAAGTACCTGCAGCCAATAAAATAATCGTAAAAGGTATAGACAAACAGTTGGTAGGCAACTATGCAGCAAATATCAGATCATATAGAGAACCAGAACCTTATAAAGGAAAAGGTGTAAGATACCAAGGCGAAGTTGTAAGACGTAAGGTTGGTAAGACTGGTAAGTAGAAGGGAGTGAAGGAACATGTTTAAAAAAGTAAATAGAAATGAAAACAGAAAACAAAGACATATGAGAGTCAGAAAAAAGATTAGCGGAACTCCTGAAAAGCCAAGACTAAATGTTTTTAGGAGTGGAAGACATATATACGCTCAAATCATCGACGACATAGTAGGCAATACATTAGTTTCTGCTTCTACACTAGATAAGCAAGCAAACCTTACTTCAACTCACAACAAAGAGGCTGCAAAGTTTGTTGGGGAATCAATTGCCAAGAAAGCATTGGAAAAAGGGATTGAAGAAGTAGTATTCGATAGAGGTGGATACATTTACCACGGAAAAGTGAAAGAACTTGCTGAAGCTGCAAGAGAAGCTGGACTTAAATTCTAGGAGAAGGAGGGGAATTAATGGATCGTTCATATATAGATGGAAGCGGATTAGATTTAAAAGAGAGAGTAGTTAGTATCAATCGTGTAACAAAAGTAGTAAAAGGTGGAAGAAATTTTAGATTCTCCGCTTTAGTAGTAGTAGGAGATGAAAATGGACACGTTGGCGTGGGAATGGCTAAAGCTCTTGAGGTGCCAGAGGCCATAAGAAAGGCAATTCAAGATGCAAAGAAGCACATAGTAAACGTACCACTAGTGGGAACGACGATACCACATGAAATAACAGGAATCTTCGGAGCAGGAAGGGTGCTTTTGAAGCCTTCCAGAGAAGGTACTGGAGTTATTGCAGGAGGAGCAGTCCGTGCAGTATGCGAGTTAGCAGGTATCAGAGATATCAGGACAAAATCATTAGGGTCCAGTAACCCAAGAAACGTTGTCAACGCCACAATGAATGCATTGACATCCTTAAAAAGAGCAGAAGACGTAGCAAGATTAAGAGGAAAAACAGTGGAAGAAATATTAGGATAGGGGGAGTAGAAAGTGACTATGATCAAAATAAAGTTGATTAAAAGCCCTATTGGCAGACCAGAAACCCACAAAAAAACAATTGAAGCACTGGGATTAAAAAAGATTGGTCAAGTAGTGGAAAAGAAAGATACCCCTCAAATTAGAGGTATGATACATCAAGTAAATTATATGGTTGAAGTTTTAGAATAGATTTAAGGAGGTGTACCCAATGAAATTACATGATTTAAGACCTAATGAAGGCGGAGGCTCAAAGCCTAAGAAAAGACTTGGAAGAGGTATAGGCTCCGGACTTGGTAAAACATCAGGCAGAGGACACAAAGGACAAAATGCAAGATCAGGCGGTGGTGTGAGGCCAGGATTTGAAGGCGGTCAAATGCCATTGTTTAGAAGATTACCAAAGCGTGGCTTTACTAATATATTTGCAAAAGAATATGCCATAGTAAATGTTGAGGAATTAAATAGATTTCCTGAAGACACAGTGGTTACTCCAGAACTATTATTTAGAGAAGGAATCGTAAAGAGAGGCAAAGCAAAAGACGGTGTAAAGATTCTGGGAGACGGAGAAGTAACGACTAGATTAACAGTACAGGCACAAAAATTTAGTAAAACTGCTGCTGAAAAGATAGAGGCCGCAGGAGGAAAGGCAGAGGTGATATAAATGCTTTCAACCTTAAAAAATGCCTGGAGAATACCAGAGATTAAAAAAAGAATGGTATTTACATTGCTTATGTTAGCAGTATTCAGGTTAGGTTCAAGTATACCAGTGCCCTATATGAACAAGGCAATAATAGCCGATATATTTGAGAAATCAAAGGGCGGAATTTTACAATTCCTAGACTTAATGGGTGGAGGTAC
>JALNZV010000014.1 GCA_023229175.1 Tissierellaceae bacterium
CACGCCGCCAGCGTTCGTCCTGAGCCAGGATCAAACTCTCATTTTATAGTTTGATTTGCTCTCGCTGACTTATTTGTCTATTGACTTTGTTCATGTGTTTCGTTTCACACTATTTACTTTTCTAGGTTCTACCCTTATCTTTTCGATTAGGGTTGCCACTCTTAGAGTGACTTAATTAGTATAGCAAATTATCTGTTGGCTGTCAACTGGTTTTGATTTTTTTGTTGTTTTTATTTGTCGAATTTAGTTCAGATTTTCTACAGCCGACTTTTAATATAATACCTTCTTTTTAAATCAATGTCAACACTTTTTCTAGATTTATTTTTTATTTTTTTATTAGTTTTGTTTTTTCGCTGAAATGCTTCCTAGAGCAATGGAGTATAATTTTGCCATATGATCATCTGCTCTTGAGACTAAAACTATGGGCGCTTTTGCTCCCATGACGATGCCAGCTGACTTTCCGCCTGCAAAATAAGTTATACTCTTTCCTATTCCATTACCCATTTCTATATTTGGAACTAAAAGAATATCTGCATCCCCAGCTACTTCAGATTTATATCCTTTTATCTTTGCCGCTTCTGATGAAATAGCCAGATCTAATGCCATTGGTCCTTCTATTATTATGTCTTTTTCGAACTCTCCATTTTCATATTTTGATTTCAGTTCGCCGGCATCTACAGTAGCTTTCATCTTTGAGTTTACCTTTTCCTTTGCTGCCAGACAGGCAACTTTAATGCTTTTATTTCCCATGGCTCTTGCCACTTCAGCAGCATTTTTAATTATTTTCACTTTATCTTCTATTGAGGGTTCTAGATTCATTCCCCCATCGGTTAAGTATATTAATTTATGGTAGTTAGGCACTTCATATACCATAACGTGACTCAATAAAGAGTCTGTACGGAGACCCCATTCTTTATTCAAGACGGCTTTTAGTAAAATTGATGTGTCAACCAATCCTTTCATAATGAAATTAGCTTCTCCATTTCTGACCATTTTTACACCTATTTCGGCTGCTTTATCAAGGTCCTTTTCATCGATTATTTCAAATGAACCAATGTCTAAGTTTTTTTCTTTGGATATTGAAATTGTTTTTTCTCTATCCCCTATTAATATGGGTTCTGAAATACCCAATTTGTAAGATTCTACTACTGCATCCAATACTTCCTCATCATGGCAAGCCACTACTGCCAATTTCATATATTCTTCCCTCTTAATTTCTAGTAATTTTTCTAGATTTCTAAATTCCATATGGTTTCCTCCTAAGTCTAATTAGTATTTTCTAATAATTTATCTAAATATAGTTTTTGTCCAATGATATTTTCGTCATCAGGATTTATCTGTGAAGCTTTATCTATGTCTTTGTATGCCTTTTTTAAGTCTCCTAACTGTAAATAGCCCAAACCTCTATTGAACAGCAATTTATAATCTTCTCCTACCTTTTCTATTCCCTGTGAAAATATCTCAACTGATTTCTGTATATCTTCAATTGAAAATAGGCAAATCCCAAGTTCATTATATATTTCTAACTCCATATCATTCAGTTCAAGGGCCCCATAGTAATATTCAATGGCTTTATCTAAGTCCCCTAACCCCTTGTATGAAGATGCTATAAAGTATCTTAATTCCCACCAGTTCTCGAATTTAGGTAATAGTTTCAAAAATGTGGTAAGAGCATCGTTATAGAGTTCTTTTGAGAGATACGTTAATCCAGTTTCTATTGTTACATTGTCTTCAATCTCGTCAATTTCTCCTCTTATTTCATGTAATCTAAGCTCGTCCATATCAAAGTTTAAAAATTTATTCCATGCCAGCTTTGCCTTTAAGTAATTCCCGAAATATTTATAGTGATATCCCAATTTGTAATATGCCAAGGAGTACTTTTCATCGGCATCTAATATCATCTCCAATTCATTTGTTGAATTTTTGAGAAAAGCTAATGCCTCTTCCTCCATATCCATTTCGAAGTATTTCTTAGCTATTTCTTCTAAAACTAGGGCATAGTTAAATAAATTGTCGGTGTTCCTAGGGTTTATCTGTTTCAAGGCTCTAAAACAAATTGCCCCGTGACTATATTCGTTATTTTCCACGGACCTAATGCCTTCATAAAATATATAATCCTCAATTTTATCGTTATAAGCCAACAGGATATCTTTGTAATTCTCTATATTTGGAAATGAGGGATCTATGCCTATTAAATAAACTATTCCATCTATGACATAGGAGATGTTGATTTCTTCTTTTAAGTTTCCATCTTTAATCTCCTTTATTAATGTTTCGGTCCTAAGGGGTAGAGGGATTTTTTTGTCATGGGGATATCCCTTTAATCCTATAGATGAATTGTCCTTTACTTCTAAAAACGTAATTTTATCTGCCTTTTTCTTAAAATAAGAATTGATAATATCCATTAATTCACCTACTCATTTAAAATTTTTTCATAAACATTCTTTTTCTTCTGGTGCTGGTACTTAAAAGTTTAAATAAATGTCCTCTGTATATCATTACAAAGGAAAATAGTATTTGCCCAAATAAGTATCTGATTATCCCTGCAAGTCCCAGCATTGTACCAGTATGAATAGCAAAGATGTTGAGCATTATGTTTCCAGTTATAAGATACAATGCTAAGTAGAAAAACAAATTTGGTATTAACCAATTGATTGCATTTTCCCTTATAAAGTCCACTGCATACATGATGCTGTCCATAGGATCTAATACCTTTAAATATAAGGTTTCCGGTAATGCGTTGAGTAGAACAAAAACTGATATATTGATTATTATATTTAAAACGATTGGGTTAAATCCTAAGGTTCCTTGTATTATATTTAAAAGATAGCTTCCTATCCAAGCAAAGAAGAGAACAGTATATATTTTCCTAAGAAAATATTTAAAGCCATCTTTAAAGTCTTGTAATGTTATTCTGTTGTAATTAATTACATTAAATAAAAGATAAAAATAATTTGATATTAAACTGGCACTTAAAATTGCAACTGCTATGCCTGCAAATATTGATAGTATGCCAGTAAAAAGCGTAAAGACTAATAACATTGCCACTACATTGATTAGAATATAAACAATGCCCGTAAATATTATTACCCAATTGTCCTTCAAACTCGTTAGGGTTTTTTTTAATACCTGACTATTTACTTCTAAAATATCTTTTATTACCTCCAAATTATATCAACTCCCTTACTATTTTTGTTATGTCATAGGTATTACATCTATTTATGACCCCATCTTCATATACAAATAGAATTATCCTGTTTTCACTGACAGAACCACTTTTGTCGTCCATATTAAAGTTATTTTCCATAGCCTTTAATATATCCAGTTTAAAACTATCTATGGCTACATTTTGAATAATCCTTTTAGTTGTTAAATCCTGATAACTTGATAAGTAATTATTTATAATGCTATCCTCTTTTAATATCCTATGTTTATCGCTTTGACTTATTTTTTGTCCTGAATCAGCGATTGCACTAGGGAGTTTCCCATTTCTATTATTTTTAAGAAAATCATATTTAACAAATTCAATAAATACTTCTATATCTTCAAAATTACTGTATTTGTAAAATTCCAATAGTATTTCATATAATTTAGTCCTGCTTACTGAGATGCTATGATAGCCTTCTTCTTCCCAAAACTCACTAAACATTTCATAAAAGTGAAATGGGTTTTTATAATGTTTGCTTATTAAATATTCTAGAGAGCTTTCGAAATAACCTTCGTTGTAATATTTTTCAACTAAATCCTCAATTGTCTTTAGTTTTATTATTTCCCCATAGGTTATGTAATTGTTTTCTAAGACTTCATAAGGAGGAATATCTATATATTTAAAATTATATTTTTGGCCTTCTTCTCGAAGGGCGGTTCCCTTTAATAGTTTTAAAAAACCTAATTGTATTTTTTCTGGCCGTATTTCATATACGTCGTTAAATGAAGTCTTAAAAGTATTATACCCTTCAAAGGGCAAGCCAGCAATTAAATCAAGATGCTGGTGAATATTTTTAAAAGATTTTATTCTTTTGGTAACCTGACTTAGCTTTTGAAAATCCGTCGTCCTTCCCACTGCTTCTATGGTGTGTAAATTAGTAGATTGAACTCCTATCTCAAACTGAAACAATCCTTCTTTCACCGTTGAAAGGAACTGAAGTGTATCCTCATCTATTAGATGCGCAGTAACCTCAAAGTGAAAATTAATATCCTTGGGATTCTTTTTTATTATAAAATTCATGATTTCTTTGGCAAATTCTTTGTTGGCATTAAAAGTTCTATCTACAAATTTAACCTGTCTAACTTTTCCTTCGATTAGTTTATTTAGTTCATTTTTTACTCTTTCAATCTCAAAAAATCTAAGGCCTTTAATCGTCGATGACAAGCAAAATTTGCAGTTGAAGGGGCAACCCCTTGACGATTCATAATAAACTATCTTATTTGCAAATTCATTCCCTATATTGTCATAAGGAGATGGTATTGCGTTCAAATCCCTCATAGGAGGCCTTGGAAGGTTTTGAATTATGTTTTCCCCATACCTATATATTAAGCCTTTTATATGTTTAAATTCCTTGTCACCTTTTTTTAACGCTATTACAAGTTCCTTAAATGTCTCCTCACCTTCACCGTATATTATAAAATCTATAAATTTGTTTTTTTCTAGTACATCCTTGCCGTCGTATGATACCTCAGGACCACCAAGCAATATTTTTAAATTGGGATTTACTAATTTCAAAGTTTCGGAAATCTTTAGGATTTCTGTTATATTCCATATATAAGTGGAAAATCCTATAAGCTCTGCTTCCATTTTATATAAATCAGATACAATAAAATCGATATTCTGGTTTATTGTGTATTCTTTTATGTTGACAATTTCAATGTCTTTTACGAAACTCTGTAAATATCTTACAGATAAAGATGAATGGATAAATTTTGAGTTTAATGTACTTAGTACAATTTTCATTTATTTCACTACCTCTACTAAAAGTAAGTACATTATATCATAAAAACACTCCTTTGCCACTTTCCCTAGGAACCAATTTTTAAATCTACATTGCTGCCAGACCATGGTTTCCTTATGCTGTAGTCTCTATTTTACTTAAGGAATAGTAAAAGAATAGAATAGTCGTTGATATTTTCCTAATATTCCTATAAAATATATAATATATGCCAAAAAGAAAGGGGATTTCCATGAGAGAATTCGACAAAATTTCAATACAAGAGATGTCCAAATCTGATATGTTATTAATTATAAAGGCTTTAGAATATACGGGTACTAATACTGATATTAAAGATTTTATATATTTAAAAGACAGCATAGTTAAGGAGTTAAGCTCTCTTGCAGAAATCAACGAGGACGATGAGGACGATTTTTTAAATTATTTAAATAAATAAGTTACGGGAATATATAAAACTACTTATGATTTCAAGACAAAGCTGAAAAAGCTAATAGGCCTATTAATAGGCCTATTTTTATCTGCTATATATTATTTTTAAATACATAGATACCAGTTTTTGTTTGTACTGCAACTGTTTCTTTATTTTCCTCTGTTGTTTTTTCTATGACTTTACAACTTTTCAATAGGGAATGATAAAAGACTTCTCCCTCTTCAAAACTAAAAATATCTGGCAGTATATATTTATCTATTTTTAATTTTTCTGGTTCTATCCTAGATTTTCTTAAATTTAAAATATATTCTCCTAAATTGAGATAAAACTTTGGTAAATTGTGGTCCATATCCTCGTTATATAGATAATTATAAAGAACTTTTCCCATTAAGGTATTGGCTTCATACCCCTTTAATATGCTCAAGCAGTCTTTGAGATTATTATATTTATTTAATCTTACATCGTTTAGTGCATTTAAAGCATTTATTTTTTCTCTCTCAAATGATATTTGGAAGTTCTTAGGAAACTTGAGGTTCCTATAGTTGTGCTTATATTTTTCTAAATATCGAGTTTGTGAGAAGTTGATAACTTTATCTTTTAAAATACTTATTAAATCTTCATTTTTTCGATTAGAAACCAACATTAATAATAAATGTAGAATTAGTATGGATTCAAATAAATTCTCCAGTTTACCTGTGGTAAATAATATGTTTCTGATTGCTTCTTCCTCTGCAGCATCTTCCCTTTGGTTTGCTACTACAATTGGTATTATCCTGCTGATAATGGAATCATCGGATATCGTCCAATAATCATCCGCCGATGTAAAATCTATAGCTTTAATAAGAGCTTGGTTTGAACCGTTATTATAATATTTCCATAATCTAAGTTCTTCTGAAAACCTATTTTGATCTATTCCTACGCCTTCTTCATTTTCCTTTGGCATCAGTGATTTAATGGTAACTACGGCTAATTGAGATATATAATTATATTCTCCATTAGCCTTACGGTCTTGCTTAAATAGCTCCATTAATAAATTAGTTACGCTCATGTTTTTTTACTTACATCCTCTCCGGTGCTTCCATTCCCAATAGTCCTAAACCAGTATTTAGCACTGTCTTTGTTGCAAATGAGAGCATCAGCCTTGCTTTTTTAAGTTCCTTATGGTCAACTATCACTGGTGAAGAATTGTAGAATTTATTATACGCCTTTGCTATTTCAACAATTTGCCTTGTAACAAAATAAGGTTCATTTTTTTCCATGGCATCGACTATTACCTGTGGGAAATTGTATAATAACCTTGCAATGTTGATTTCACTTTCAGAATTTAGTAGACTATAGTCAACTTTTTCTTCTAAATCAAAGTCTCCCCTCTCTAATAAGGAATTAATTCTGGCATGGGTGTACTGCACGTAGGGACCTGTCTCTCCTTCGAAACTCAAAGTTCTATCCCACGAAAATACGTAGTCTTTTATCCTTTGATTAAATAATTCTTGGAATATTACAGCCCCTATGCCGACTTGCTTTGCCACTTCTTCTTTGTTTTCTAAATTTGGATTTCTTTCATTTATTATATCTAAGGTGTTGCTTATTGCTTTATTTAGAACATCTTCTAAAAATACAACTCTGCCTTTTCTAGTAGAAAGGGTACCGTCTTCTAAACTGACCATGCCAAAGGGTATGTGGATACAATCGTTGGCCCATTTATATCCCATTAATTCTATTATTTTTATCCATTGCTTAAAGTGCAGGTTTTGCTGTGATGCTACTACGTAAATGTTTTTATAAAAATCATATGTCTTTTTTCTATATACTGCTGCCGCTATATCTCTTGTGGTATATAGTGTAGAACCATCTGATTTCATAATTAATGCCGGTGGCATGTCATATTCTTCTAATTCGACTAAATATGCCCCCTCGGACTCTTTCATCAAGCCTTTCCCCTTTAATTCTTCGATTATATCGGGCATTTTATCGGAGTAAAAGCTTTCACCAGCATAAGAATCAAATTTGATATTTAACATATCATACACCTTATTAAATTCCTTCAGTGAAATTTCCCTTATCCACTCCCATAACTTCAGTGCCTCTTCATTTTTATTTTCCAGTTCTTTAAACCAATGCCTGGCTTCATTTCGAAGTTCTTCATTATTGTCAGCTTCTTCGTTAAATCTGACATAAAGCTTTAATAGTTCATTTATGGGATCCTTTTCTATTACATCTTTATCTCCCCATCTCTTGTATGCAGAGATTAGCATACCAAATTGTGTGCCGTAATCACCTAAATGGTTAATGGCCACAGTATCGTATCCTAGGAATGTATATATCTTAAACAAGGCGTTCCCTATTACAGTGGTCCTTATGTGCCCAATGTGAAAAGGTTTTGCAATATTGGGAGATGAATATTCCACTATTACTGTCTTTCCCTTCCCCATTTCCGAGGATCCAAACTTATCTCTTTCCTCTTTTATCTCATCTAAAATTGTCTCTACGAGTTTTGATTTATCTACAAAGAAGTTTAAATATGCCCCCTTGTTTTCCACTTTTGAGAAATATGGGTTGTCACTTATTTTGTTTGCCAATTCTTCCGCAATGGATGGCGGTGATTTTCTAAATATCTTGGCAAGCCTAAATACGGGAAATGCATAGTCCCCCATTTCATAGGATGGAGGTACTTCTATTTGTACAGAAATTTCATCTTCTTCTAGTTCCTCCACTTGACTTTTTATAGCTTTGACTACTTCTTCCTTAAAGTTTAACATTTTCAATCCTCCTCATTATTTGATTTCTACTATGGTTACCCCATCTCCGCCTTCTCCATACTTTCCTAGCCGATGGGTCTTCACATGTCTATGGCCTTTTAGATATCCTTGGATGCCATCCCTCAATACTCCAGTTCCTTTGCCGTGTATTATGCTTATTTCTTTTAATCCAGCCATGTAGGCATCATCTAAATATTTATCCAGTTCGAGAAAAGCTTCATCTAAATTTTTTCCCCTTAGGTCAATTTCTGCCTTTACATTTCTTGACTTGGAGCTGAAAATCTTTTTTGTGCTACCATGAACTTTATGCATTTCTTCAGCTTCCGCTCTCCTCAAGGTAGATATGTGAGTGCTAATCTTCATTATCCCTACTTGAACCTTTACATTCTGATTCTCATCAGGTTCTTCTAAAACTACGCCTTTTTGGTTAAATGTAAGGACCTCTACGGTCTCCCCTGCTTTTAGGTTTTTGGGAGGTTTCCTCGACTTTATATTGAATATACTTGGAGATGCCTTTTTTTCAGCCTCTTTTAGTTTTGTACCTAATGTTTCTCTAGCCTCTTGTATTTTTCTACTGTTTTCCTTTTCTATTTCTACTGATAATGACCTTAATCCTTCAATTATGTTATCTGCATCTTCTTTTGCAGCTTTAAGGATATTTCTTGCATCTTCCTTTGCTTTTTGCAAAGTTTTTTCTCTGCTCTCTCTTGTCTTTTCTTTCTCCCTAGCCAAATCGTCCTTTAATTTTTCTACCTCTATTCTATATTTTTCTGCTTCAGCTTTGTTTGCCTCTATGGCCAATCTGTCCTTTTCCATGGCCTGAAGTACATCTTCAAACTCTACATTCTCTTTTGAAATTAAGTTCCTAGCATAATCTATAATATGTTCTTTTAATCCCAGTCTCTTAGATATCTCAAAGGCATTGGACTTTCCCGGTACTCCAATGAGCAAATTATATGTAGGGCTCAGGGTTTCTACGTCAAATTCTACAGATGCATTTTTGACATTTTCTGTAGTTAAAGCGTACAGCTTAAGTTGGCTATAATGCGTAGTAGCAATTGTACGCACATTTAACTTTAGTAAATGGTCTAATATGGACATGGCAAGTGCGGCACCTTCTGTGGGATCCGTCCCTGCTCCAAGTTCGTCGAATAGTATTAGACTGTTATATCCCACATTGGCTAATATATCTACTATATTGACCATATGAGATGAAAAAGTAGATAAGGATTGCTCTATGCTTTGTTCGTCCCCTATATCGGCAAATATCTGATTGAATACGGCAATTTCTGAGTTAAAGTCAGCAGGTATATGGAGCCCCGATTGTGCCATTAATGATAAAAGACCTACTGTCTTCAGGGTTACAGTCTTTCCCCCTGTATTGGGACCTGTAATTACTAGGGATGTAAAGTCGTTACCTATATAAATGTCAATGGGCACTATTTTATCTACCTTCAATAAAGGATGCCTGCCTTTTTTTATGTTTATATATCCTTTTTGATTTAGTTTTGGCCTAGTAGCCTTCATTTCCAATGCCAGTTTTCCCTTTGCAAATATAAAATCCAGTTCCTGTAAGATTTTTTGGTTGTTAGCTATGGCCTCGGCTTCGTCTGCAACGAGATTTGAAAGCACCATCAGTATCCTTTCAATCTCCTCTCTTTCCTTTAACTCTAATTCCCTAAGCTCGTTATTTAACTGCACCACTGCCATAGGCTCAATAAATAGAGTTGCGCCACTTCCACTCATATCGTGAACTAAACCCGGTATATTTCCCTTGTTTTCAGATTTCACGGGTATTACATATCTGCCTTCTCGCATGGTTACTATACTATCCTGCAAATACTTCTTATTTGATTGTGAGCTGATAATTGAACTCAATTTATCTCTTACGGCTTCATTTTTATTCACTATTTGTCTTCTTATGCTCCTAAGTGCAGAACTCGCACTATCGGAAATTTCATTTTCCGATATTATGGCATTGTTTATTTCATCTTCTATGCCCTTAAAAGAACTAAGGTTATTTATCATTCTCTCAATAATCGGATAATTAAAATCTTTGTCTTCCCTGGTCTCCCTTATGTAGTTTTTTAGGCCTCTAGAGACCCTCAATGAATCTGCAATTTTAAGGAGCCCACCTGGCGTCAGTGAACCGCCAATTTCAGCCCGTCTCACCTCTGGTGCCACGCTGTGAATTCCATATAGGGGAGGTACCCCTCTCTTTATTAAAAGGGAGTGGGCTTCCTCTGTTTGTCTTTGCAAGTATTCTATTTTTTCTATTTCTATAAGCGGTTTGATTCCTTTAATTCTCTCTTTACCTAGATTAGATTCTGCCTTTTCTAATAATATTTCTACAACCTTATGGTATTCCAAAGTCCTTAGGGTCTTTTCCATTTCACCATCATCTCCATTAAATTACACCCCTGAAAAAGTGTCCATTAGTTATTTTGTTTGTCTTCCTAAACTCTGTAAGATATTGTTTTACTAATTCTTCGTCGGCAATTCCCTTTGCATAATCATAGTAAATAGATTGGATTTCTTTAATGTTTTCTTTTTCAATAGTAAAATCTAACCTTGCTAAGGATAAACCGTTTTTGAATACTTTGTCTAAATTGTCCAGCACCATAATGGGAATGGAATTGTATATTGATGTAAATCCTTCTTTCCTATCCATATAAAATGTAGTGCCTATTCTGTCCTTTAATCCATATCCCTTTGCAAATTTACAAGTCCCACAATTTGAATCATCTACACAACCCCTAACAAGAGCCATGGGACAATGTTTCATAACCATCAAGGGCAGATAACCATATACTATAGCCTCTGCTTCCCCATCGGTCATCTTTAACAAGTTCTTTATTTGATTCAAGTTTAATTCCGGGGATAATGTAGCACTTGATAATCCCATGCTATTGAAAAAATTTAATGTAAAACTATTAAATATATTAAGACCTATATCCCCATGCAGCCTTGTATTAAATTTATTTTTAAAATATTCTAGACTGCCCATATTTGAGACTGAAATCCCAGTAATGTCATTTATAAATGGCCCTATATTTTGAGCAATGTTCTGTAAATCATTTTTATATAATATCTTATCGGTCCAAATATATACCTCTTTTTCGTATTTCCTTATTTTATCTATGACATTATCTAATCCTTCGTAAAAGCCTAAATAAACTCTATCTAGCTTATTTAAATCTAGTTGATTAAACTGTTCTAAATTACTTACCTTGATGCTTATATTGTTATCTTCGTTCTTGTTATCTTTCTTAAAATTAAAAAAGTTTATCTTATTAGCCTCATAAGCTTTTTTATCTACAGGCCCCCTGTCGTTAAAATTCGCATATTCTCTATCTAGTGCCTCAACGAAAATTCTCCTCAGCTCATTTAATGCCGACAATGGCAAATACACTGATTCATCTAAATTTATTTTTATATCCCCTAAGATATAGGTTGTATCTCCTAGCTTAGACAATTGTTCCTTTATTTTATCTTCTGATAAACTAATCTTTTCTCCTTTTTCTGCAATGTTTTCAACTTGCACCTCTATAGTTTTATCATTTACCCTGCCTTTTAATCTGGGGTTTTCGCCAATTTTTATTGTTACCTCCATGTTAATTGGCTTCTTTTTCCTTGATTTTTCATAGCTAGCCCTTGCCTTATCTAATAATTCTACACTGGAAGTCTTGTATACAGTTGAGCCCTTTTCTATAAAACTTCTTTTCTCTAGAGAAATGATGCTTCCCCTTGATGCAGGATAAGTAGCTATTATGCCTTCATAGCCATTTTTTCCCTCTAACTCCAGGCCATCTCCCTTGAATATATCTTCATTTAGTTTAACAGATACCTTAAATTTGTTTACGTTCTCAACTTTTCCTACGACAATGCCCCGATTGTCGGGTCTATTTGTAGATATAAAACTATCGCCAAAATCTCCAAACATCAGTCCCTTGGTAAATCCCCTATTAAATATTTGTTCTATATCTCGCCTGTCACCTTCATCTATGCTATTTACACCGAAATCCAAAGCTTTCCTATAATTGCTGACTACTGTAGCTACGTATTCCGGCCTTTTCATTCTGCCTTCTATTTTTAAAGAGACTATTCCGCTGTCTATGATTTCCTCAATTTCTTCCAATGTGTTTAGATCCCTTGTGCTTAGGACGTATTTTCTATCCCAATCTTTTAATATCCTGCCTCCCTCATCGACTATGGAATAAGGGAGTCTACATGGCTGTGCACACCTTCCCCTATTGCCGCTTCTCCCCCCAATGAGGCTACTCATAAGGCACTGCCCAGAATAAGAAACGCAAAGAGCCCCATGAATAAATGCTTCTAACTCTATGGGGGTATTTTCGTGAATATATTTTATTTCTTCTATGGGCGTTTCTCTGGCCAATACTACTCTGGTAAAGCCCATATTGTATAAAAATTCTGCACCTTGTAAATTGTTTACTGTCATTTGCGTACTTCCATGTAACTCTAAGTCTGGAAGACATTCCCTGATTAAGCTTGCAAGGCCAATGTCTTGAATTATAATGCCGTCAATATCTATTTCATACAAATATTTTATATAGTCTAAAGCCTCTTCTATTTCTCCATTATCAATTAATATATTGACAGTCACATACACTTTGACGTCCCTAAGATGGGCATATTTAACTGCCTCTTTTAACTCTTCAAAGTCAAAATTAGATGCGTATTGCCTTGCATTGAATAATTTACCGCCCAAATATATTGCATTAGCACCGTTTTGTACTGCGGCATATAGTGAATCCATGCTCCCTACTGGTGCTAGCAACTCTGTTTTATTTTTCACCTTTATTAAACTTCCTCCTTGGAAAATAGTTTCTTTTCCTTATCTAATCGCTTTATGACTTCGCCTAATTCTTTCTTTGTCTCTATTAATTCTATTTGATTGTCAAATATTTTATCTTGTAGGGATTTTATCATTTTCTGGTTTTCTACTATTTCTTTTTCTTTTAATTCCAAGGCTCTGTTGTACTTTTCAATTTCTTTAAGGCTATTTTCTTTATTTGCTTGTTCGTCCAACAACTGCTGTTTGTATACATTGTTTGCAGTTTGCAGACCTTTTATTGTGGCCCTAGCATCCTCCAGCTCAGATATTACATCGTCAAACCTCTCCATTGGCCCCTTTGACTGATTTTCAAGTTCTTCAAGCCTTACCTTTGTTTTTTGTAATTCATCAGCAATATTCAAAGCAGCTAAGGTCGCTGACATTGTTTGACATAGTTTGTCATTTTTTGTGCTTACTTCTTTTATTTTTTTGTCAACAAAATATGCCAGATTAATTACATATTCCTCGCTTTCAGATCCTACTACTGTAAAGTTACGACCATCAATTACAATGTTTATTTTCTTTTTCCCCGTCATAACTTATTCATCTCCCTTTATTTGTTACTTATATATTCGACATAATTTTCCTTAATCCTTCTTTTTTTGAAAAAAGGGTAGATAAATCTACCCTCTTTTATGATCTTAATTTTGCTCCAAGACTTTCTTCTAAATCTTTTACTATTGCATCCTGAATTTCATTTACTTCAGCATCTCTTAATGTCCTATTTGGAGTCCTATAGGTCAGCGAAAATGCCAGACTTTTCATACCCTCAGGTATTTGACTGCCGGTATATACGTCAAACAATTCTATTTTTTCAATTAAACCAAAACCATGGCTTAAAATTAGTTTTTCAATATCTCCAACTAACAAATCATCCTTTACAACTAAAGCCAAATCCCGTAAAAGTGCTGGATATTTAGGTAAAGGTTTATATTTTATTTCCGTATTGGCCAAATGGACAATTTTATCAAAATCAATTTGTGCTATATATACCCTGTCTTTTAAATCGTAATTTTCTGCCACATCTAGGTGAACCTCCCCTACTACCCCTAGATATTCTCCTTCTATTGTCAATTTTGCAGTTCTACCTGGATGAAAACTTGGGTTGTCTTCCTCTTTTGAGTACTCAACGCTGCTAATTCCCAATCTCTTGAGAACAGTGTTTATCGCCTCTTTCAAAAAGTAAAAGTCTTTTTCACCATACATGCCTATGGATAGAACCTTTCTTTCCTGTGGCAACTTTTTTAATGGAAGCTCTTTGGCAACGAATATATTACCTATTTCATAGGCATAGCAATTCTCCACGCCACGGCTGTAATTTCTACTGAGCAGTTCCAGCATATTAGCCATTAGGGTAGTCCTCATTACGCTATAATCCTCCCCTAAGGGATTTAACAGCTTAATATATTTCCTTAAATCGCTGTCCTCCGGTATATTTATTTTATTGTATACTTTTGGGCTGATAAAAGAATACGTCATGACCTCATTCAAGCCCAATCCCTGCAGGACATTTTTGGCTCTATCTTCTATTCTTCTTCCATACGGTTTTTCTCCCCTAGTTAACACACCTATTAATGGCTTGCTTTGGATATTGTGGAAGCCATAAATTCTGCCTACTTCTTCTATTAAATCTATTTCTCTCTCTATATCAAGTCTAAAGGTAGGTATAAGGGATTCTATGAGATGTCCTTTTATTTCTGACTTAATGCCAAGTCCATTTAAGTAGTTTACCATATCTTCTGGACATATTTCTACGCCCAATACTTTCCTGGCCCTCTCCGGCCTTAGGGTGACAGTTTTTTCTTTCTTTGGATTTTTATATACATCTGTACTTCCCTTTATTACAACACCTGCCCCAATTGCTTCAATTAATTGGCACACTCTGTCAGCAGATATTTGACATAGGTTTGGATCCAGCCCCTTTTCAAATCTAGTGGAGGCCTCTGTTCTAAGGCTTAATTTTTTTGATGTCAGCCTTACACTTTTTTCGTTAAAATTTGCTCCCTCGATTAAAACATATCTTGTAGAGTTAGTAATTTCTGTATTAAATCCTCCCATTACACCAGCAATGGCAACTGGTTTTTTCTCATCTGCGATTACTAAATTCGAAGAATCTAAAATTCTTTCTTCCCCATCCAATGTCATTATTTTTTCCCCATCATTTGCCTGCCTTACGATAATCTTTTTCCCCTCTAGGGTATCTAAGTCAAATGCGTGCAGCGGTGCACCATATTCTAGCATCACAAAATTCGTTATGTCGACGATATTGTTTATGGGTCTTACCCCAGCCTCCATTAGCCTTGTCTGCATCCACAAGGGAGAAGGTTCTATCTTAACGTCCTTTATAACTCTTGCATAGTATCTGTTGCAATTGTCAGAAGGTGCCTCTATGCTGTCCAAATAATCTGAAATTTGATCTGCCTCATTTTCAATTACTATTTCAGGCTCATTCAAGACCGTATTAAAGGTGGCAGCAGTTTCCCTAGCCATACCTATAATACTCAGACAATCAGGTCTATTGGGGGTTATTTCAAATTCTATCACTTCGTTGTCTAAGTCTAGGATTTCTACTATGGATGTACCTAGGGGATATTTCTTATCCAATACAAATATTCCATCTCTCATATCTCTAGGTATTACACTGTCATCATATCCTAACTCTTTTAGGGAACACAACATGCCAAAGGAATCTATTCCTCTAAAGTTTGTTTTTTCTATTTTTATATCACCGGGCAATTTAGAACCTATCTTTGCAACTGGGACAAAATCATATTTTTTTAGATTTGTGGCACCTGTAACTATTTGCAAATGTTCATTTCCCATGTCCAATGTACATACGAGAAGTTTATCTGCATTGGGATGTTTATCTATATCTAAAATCTGTCCTATGAATACATCTTCTATGCCCTTGTTAAGTCCCTCAATGGACTCAACATGTGAACCCGACAATGTAAGCCCATCTGCTAATTGTCTAGCGTCTTTATCTATTTCAACATAATCTTTTAACCACTTTACTGGTAATAGCATTTTCCCACTCCTATCTATCTAAAATTGCTCTAAAAATCTACTATCGTTTTCAAATAGCAGTCTAATGTCATCGATTCCGTATTTGACCATTGTTATCCTATCTATTCCCATTCCAAAGGCAAAACCTGTATACTTCTCTGAGTCTATGCCGCAATACTCCAAGACCTTTGGATGAACCATTCCACAACCTAGTAATTCCATACTCCAACCAGTATAGTTACAGGCTTCACAGCCTTTTCCTCTACATTTTAAGCAAGTTACATCTACCTCTGCAGATGGTTCTGTAAATGGGAAGTGGTGGGGTCTATATCTCGTTTTCATATCTGGTCCAAATAGTTCCTTTATAAATATATCCAATGTGTGAATTAAGTTCGCCATGCTGATATTTTCATCCACTACTAGGCCTTCCAATTGATGAAACATGGGAGAGTGAGTGTCATCTACGTCATCAAATCTAAAGGTCCTGCCAGCAGAAACTATTCTAAGGGGTGCCCCCATTTCCTTCATTGCCCGAATTTGGACAGGGGATGTATGGGTCCTAAGTAAAATATCTTCAGTTATGTAAAACGTGTCGGACATATCCCTAGAAGGATGATTTTCTGGCGAGTTTAAGGCATCGAAATTGTTTTCTACTGTTTCTATTTCCGGTCCAATGACTACCGAAAATCCCATACTAATAAATAAATCCTCCAACTCTTCTACAGTTGCCAATAGCGGATGCCTATGTCCATAAATCTCTTCATTGGTATTTATTGTTATGTCTAGTTTTTCCTTGTTCATTTTAGATCTTTTTAATTCATCGTTTAGCTTTTCGCCTACTTCGGCTATGGCATTTTCCAGTTCATCTCTTATTTCGTTGGCTATTTGACCTACTATAGGTCTTTCTTCTGCAATTAATTTACCCATATCCCGCAATACTTTTGTCAGTTCACCTTTTTTCCCTAAGAATTTGACTCGAAGCTGTTCAAATTCCTCCAGGGATTTTACTTCCTCGATGTTTTTTAACGCAATTTCTTTGATTTCCAGCAACTTCTCTTTCATAATATCTTTCATCTTTTCCATTGTCTTCCTACTCCTTTGCCATGGTATAAAAACAGACCTTTTTTTACTAAAGGCCAAAAAATCAAACTATTTACTCAATTATAGCACCTTGAATTTCAAAACTCAAGGATTATTAACTCCTCTGTTTCATCACTTCGTACATAATTATGGATGCAGCAATTCCCGCATTTAAAGATTCTGCCTTTCCAGGCATCGGAATTTTTATCAACCCATTTGACATCGAAATTATCTTTTCACTTATTCCATTGGATTCGTTGCCAATGGCGAG
This sequence comes from Tissierellaceae bacterium, assembly GCA_023229175.1. GTDB lineage: Bacteria > Bacillota > Clostridia > Tissierellales > Tissierellaceae > JAAYFT01. Next base: position 17,351 of record JALNZV010000014.1, read on the forward strand.
AATGAAACAAGATTTGTAGTCTACTTCATATATGAGCTTACTACCTTCTAAAGATGTGGCGTACAAATGAATTCCCTTTTCTTTTAGATATTTAAGTTCTCCATAACCTTTAGTTTCATATACTAAAGGAACTCTAAATATGGAACCCATAGTAGCCCTTACTACTTTTGGATTGTAAGGGTCAACTGAGCCTTGCCCGATTATTATGCAGTCGACGTTGAATGCATCGGCAGTCCTTATAATGGTTCCCATATTTCCCGGGTCCTGCAGCTGATCCAGATAAAGCAAAAATAACATTTTGTTAAAATTCAATTGATTTATTTCCATTTGCCTTATCTCGGCTACTGCCAATACGCCCTGAGGATTTTCCGTATCTGAGATTTCCTTAAATACGTTGTCAGTGACGTAAATCAAATTATGGAATTCTCTTATTTTATTAAATAAATTTTCACCATCTTTGACTTTTAATAGTTGATCTGTATACACTATGTTTTTTATTGGGTAGTTGCTTTCGATGGCCTCCTCAATTATTTTTATTCCCTCTATAACAAAGGAGCTGTTTTTTAATCTTTCTTTTTTTCTATGTAGTGATTTAATGTTTTTTATCAAGGGATTTTTAACGCTGCTAATTATCTGCATTTTATCACCAGCTTTCCTGATATATAAAAATAAAAGTTCCTTTTATGGAACTTTCATTTTTAGTTGCTTTTTGCGATTTCTACTAGTTTTGCAAAGCCCTCTGAATCGTGAATAGCCATTTCAGATAGCATTTTTCTGTTAATCTCTACATTTGCCTTCTTTAATCCGCTGATAAATTTACTGTAGCTCATGCCGTTTAATCTAGCTGCTGCATTGATTCTAGTAATCCAAAGTTTTCTAAAATCTCTTTTCCTTTGTTTACGTCCTATATATGCGTAATTTAATGATTTCATCACGGCTTCATTAGCAGTTCTAAATAATTTTGACTTCGCTCCATAATAGCCTTTTGCCATTTTCAATATTTTCTTGTGTCTTTTCTTAGCATTAATTGCTCTTTTTACTCTTGCCATCTATAGTACCTCCCTATTTCTAATCAAATTTATTATGGTATCATTGAATTTATTCTTCTTTGGTCGCCTTTGCTTACTAAAGTACCTTTTCTTAAGTTTCTAGTTCTCTTTGGGGACTTTTTCCCAGTTAAGTGGCTTTTAAAAGCCTTAAATCTCTTTATCTTGCCTGTGCCTGTTCTTTTAAATCTTTTTGCTGATCCCCTATGGGTTTTCATCTTTGCCATATTATTAAACCTCCTTATTATTCCGTTTTCGGTGTTAAATGCATTACCATGTTTCGGCCTTCAAGTTTTGCAGCCTTTTCTACAGTTCCAGCTTCTTCAATTAGTTTTGAAAAATTAGATAATACTTCCTTTCCGATTTCCGTATGTCCCATTTCTCGCCCTCTAAATCTTACTGAAACTTTTACTTTGTCCCCAGATTTCAAAAATTCAAGGGCCCTTTTAGCTTTTACGTTTAAATCGTGATCTTCAATATTTGGAGTGAGACGAATTTCTTTGACATTGATTATCCTTTGATTTTTCTTGGCCTCTTTTTCCCTTTTAGCTAATTCGTATTTGTATTTGCCATAATCCATTACCTTGCAAACAGGTGGATTGGCCGTTGGAGCTATCTTCACTAAATCCAATCTCTTTTCGATGGATATGTCCAAAGCTTTTTTAATAGGCAATATCCCAAGTTGAGCGCCATCTACATCTATTAGTCTTACTTCCCTGTCTCTGATCTCTTCATTTATCTGAAGTTCTTTAATTGTACAGCACCTCCTATTATAATAAAAATAAAAAGCGGGTATAGAATACCCGCTTAAATCCATAGATAAAATAACCTTAGCCTTCTAAGATTTTTCTATATTACCTTATGAGCAAAAGCTATAAGGTGAGAAGCGGACCTTCTACTTTATCCCACGATATTTAGTTACCTCATATAGTATACATCAGCTACAAACCTTTGTCAAATGTTTTTATTTTGCAAGTTCATATAGGGCATGGGCGTAAATCTTTGTTATCTTTAATAAATGTTCTATGGATATATACTCATCTTTTTGATGTGCTACGTCTTCCTGTCCAGGGAACATTGGTCCAAAAGCAACAGCATTTTCCATGGCTCTGGCATATGTGCCTCCGCCTATGGTAATTGGCTCACTACTTAAATCTTCAGTTTGTTCCCTATAAACTTTCATCAATTTCTCAACTAAAAAGTTATCTTTTGGCACATATAGGGGTTTATTGTCTCCTTTGCCCTCTACTAATTCAATATTTGTATCTTTTAAGTTGTTTAATATTCCATCATATACTTCCCTTGGATTGCTTTTTATAGGATACCTCACATTAATCTTTAAAGTTATTTTATTGTCTTCAAATTTTATCATACCTGGATTAAAATTCAATTTCCCAGAAATGTCGTCTTCCAATCCACATCCGATATTTTCTCCATGATGCTTAAATCCTATTCTTTCATTGTATATCCTTGCAAATTCTTTAAGTTCTCCTTCTTCTAATACAAAGTCTAAAACTGCCATTAAATAGGATATTGCATTTTCACCTTTTTCCGGGGTGCTTCCATGGGCTGATATTCCCTTGGCAATAATCTCTATTTGATTCCTATTCTCATTTACTTCTACGGGATAATTTTTCCCTTCTATATATGTTTTTGCTTTGCTCAAAATTTTATCGGGATTTTCAACCTCCAATATTGCCTTTGCGTTGTCTGGCACCATATTAGGAGCATTCCCACCCTTTAAATCAATAAGCTTTATTTCTCCATTATTATCCTTGAAACCTTGGGCTAAATCGAATACTATTATTCCTTTTTCACCGTGAATAACAGGGAAATCTGAATCTGGCGTAAACGCCATGGAGGGTGCCTTTTCATGTTTGAAATAATAATCCATGCATCCCCATCCAGTTTCTTCATTGGTCCCGAATATAATCCTGATTTTTTTGCCAATGGATAATCCCAAATCTTTAATTGCTTTCATTGCATATAAGGATGCTATAGCTGGCCCCTTATCGTCTGTGGCACCCCTTCCATATATTTTCCCGTCACGGATTTCACCGCCATATGGGGGATATGTCCATCCTTCTCCCTCTGGCACTACATCTAGGTGTACTAGGACTCCAATGGTTTCATTTCCTTCTCCAAACTCTGCATATCCAGCATATCCTTCTAAGTCTTTAGTCTCAAAACCAAGGTCCTCGCACAGCTTTAGTGTATTGTCTAAGGCCCTATATGGTCCTTCTCCAAAAGGCATTCCCTGCATAGGTTTCTCCTCTACAGACTTAATTCTAATTATCTCTTGTGTTGATTTTACTATTTCGTCCTTGTGTTTCTTTACCCAATTGTCTATAGATGTATTTAAATTCATTTAATCCTCCCCTTCCAAGTATATTATATATATTTTGGTAAATTTACACAACTTGAAATTTTAGACCAAAATAATAAGGCCCACGGTTACGTGAGCCCTGAACCCTAAACGTATTATATGACAGTTAACGAACTATCAGTATTGATTTCTCTGCATGATTTAAAACTTTATTGGATATGCTGCCTAACATCGCCCTTGAAAAGGTATTTAAACCTCTGCTTCCCATGACTATTAAATCACATTGATTGTTTTCGGCATATTCAATTATTTCCTTTGCCACATCCCCACTTAAGACAGAATTTTTTACCTTTCCTGAGTATCCTTCAAATACGTCTAAGGACTCTTCAAGTATTTTCTTACCCTGCTCTAGTAGGACCCTGTTTATTTCAGCTTCATATGCATGGTCTACTACATAAGGGTGACAATTCCTAAAACAGCTGACAACATAAAGAAGATGAATTTCGCTACCAGCTAGTTCCCCAATTTCTCTTGCCTTAGATATGGCTTTCTTTGCATTATCTGAGCCATCTACCGCTACTAGAATCTTTTTCATATTACTACCTCCCATATGGTTGATTTAATATGTAGCAAATACTATTGTAGTTTGTTATTCTATAGATACCCCCTTCTAGTATAAAATAACAATAATATAAAGTATATCTATACTGCTAGCATTTTTAACAGTTCTTTTGGCAATACTGGCCTGCTAAATAAATATCCTTGAATTTTATCACAACCCATTTTATTCAAAAGCTCCAACTGTTCCTGTGTCTCTACCCCTTCTGCTGTCAATTCTATCTTTAAGGATTTTGCCATATTAATGATTGTAGTGATTATATTCTTGGAATTTTCGTCTTCATACATATTTTTGACAAAGGATTTGTCAATTTTCAGTGTATCTATTGGAAATCTAGTAAAATAGGCTAGGGATGAATAGCCTGTCCCAAAATCATCTATGGAGATGCGAACTCCCATGTCTTTTAGACTTTCCATTTTGCTTAATTTATCCTCAACCCTATCCATGGCGATGGTTTCTGTCACTTCAAGCTCTAAAAATCGCGGATTTAAACCTGTGTCCTTCAAAACCTGCTTCACTATATTGACAAAATTCCATTGGTCAAATTGTAATGCGGATACATTAACTGATACGACCAAGTGTGTGTATCCTTTGTCATGCCATGATTTATTTTGCCTGCATGCCTCCTGGAGGACCCATTGTCCAATCTCTCCTATTATATTAATTTGTTCTGCTATCTTAATTATAACCAATGGAGATGTATCGCGATACTCAGGGTGATCCCACCTAAGTAATGCCTCGGTGCCTACTATTTCCTCTGTAACTAAATCTATAATCGGTTGATATAATAGCATCAATTCGTCATTTTCTACTGCGTGATATAGGGCATTTTCCATTTTCTGCTCTTCCCTAACCAACTCGTCTAATTCGTAGTTGTAAAACTTATAATTGTTTCCTCCCATTTTCTTCGCTACGAGTTTTGCAATAGTTGCTTGATTAATGACCTCCTCTACGGTTAAGTCCCCATCTTTTTTAAAGCTGACTCCTATGCTAGTTTTTAAAAAAAATTCACTATCTCTTATTTTTATTTCCCTATTACACAATTTCCATAATAATTCTATTCGCTTTTCTAACGTAAATGTTTTCTCATTTTGTACAAATAGAATAAATTCATCTCCTAAAAATCTAGCCGCTATTTCGTCGGATTTTACAAAATCCCTAAGAACTATGGCAAATTCCCGCAGGACTTCATCTCCTACCTCATAGCCATGTATGCTGTTAATTCTTTTGAAGTCGTCAATTGAAATAATAATAATTGCTATTTCTTTGCCTTTTTTCAATGCTGTTCTTGTTTTATTTGGTAGTTTTAATAAAAATCCATTGTAGTTGTATAAGTCAGTCACCAAATCACTGTAGGTCAGAATTTTTATTCTGTCCAGCATTACATTAAAGCTACTTGCAGCTAGCCCCAATTCATTTGGGACATGTTCATTTGCTACAACATCTAGATTCCCATATGTGGCCTTTTCAAAGACATCTTTAAGATCTAGTATGGGCCTTGTAATTATACTGGAATAGTGAAATGAAAATATAATGACAACTATTAATCCAAATACCAATGCAGATAAAATCGCATTTCTAATGTGATTTACTTCATTGTAAATTTCCCCTTCCGGAATTGAAACTACAAAAACCCAATCAGGGGATCCAATTATATTACTAAAAAAAGCTAATTCACTCTCATTGTTTTTTCCTATATATCTTACTACGCCGTAGTCTTCTTTCAATACTTGATTGATAACATTTTCTTCGTCTATAAAATCCCTTATGTTTTTATCTAGGGGCACATCTAGGTCTGGATAAGCAACTAAAAGCCCATCTTTGTTTACTATCCATCCATAGCCCTTATCACCTAGGTCTAAATCCTTAACAATTTGATTTATGAAATCTACTCTTATGACGCCATTAATTAACCCAACGATTTCACCATTATCGTTTTTTACGCTATGGGAAACTATTACGACCTCATTGTTACTCTCATAAACAAAGGGACTGCGAAATGGTTGAGAAATTACATATTCTTTTTTTTCTATAAATATTTGCTTATATTGATCCTGTTCAGAAATATTGAAACTGTCCCCTAGTGTGGTCAGTGCTTCTCCATCTGGATAGGCAATCGTTAAATTACGATATTTGCCCTCCAATACCAAATTAGTAAAGTAAGGCCTAATTTTGTCTAAGTCCATAGAACGAATAACAGGCGACTTAGAAATTATCGTAATCTGCTCTACAAGTCCTTGGAATTCTTTACTGACCTCATAGGATTTTGATTTGACTATTTCACTGTATTGATTTCTGAAATGCTCTGGAAGTTCTTTCAGTTTGAAATTAGAAAAGATAAACAATAAAGTAAAGATTACTATTGTTCCAAAAATAAGATAAGCTAGCATTTGTTTTCGAATTGATTTCATTATGGGTCACCTTCTCGCCTTAAATGCCTGATTTATAATCACATACCTTTTTATATATACCCAAAGTTTTTAAGGTATCACAAGATTACTCTTTTTTTAGAAATTATATCCCTTTTTTTTGTTTTATAAAATAAACTTTAATATTTTTATATTAATTCAATTAAATGGTTACACTAATCCTAGAAAAACATATTGAGGTGGGGTATATTGAAAAAGAAAAAGTTGATATTTGTTTTGCTGACAATAGGGTTAATTATGTCATTTGCCCTTATATACGATGCATTTTTCCCAACGGGAAATTTTACAAGTTTTAGAATAGTGGATAAGTTATTGATATGGGTAATTACATTGATAATGCTTATTTATTTCATAAATTTGGACTCAAGGCCCCAGCTTGTACCCTCGGTGCTGTCCCTAGAAAAAGATAACGGTAGGGAAAGGGATAAATCTGATATTTCCTTTAAAGATGTGGCTGGTCTGGAAGAGATAAAGGAAGAACTGCAAGAAACTATTGATTTTATCAATAATTCCACTAGATATAAAAAGATGGGCGCAAAAATACCTAAGGGTATACTATTCTACGGCCCGCCGGGAACTGGAAAGACATTATTGGCTAAGGCAGTAGCTGGAGAAACTAATTCTACTTTTTTGTATTCTTCCGGCTCTGAATTTGTAGAAAAATACGTTGGTATTGGTGCTAAAAGGGTACGTACCCTCTTTGAAAGGGCTAAGAAAGAAGCTCCCAGCATAATATTTATAGATGAGATTGACGCCATTGGAGCTAGGAGAAATTTGGATTCAAATAATGAAAAAGATCAGACTTTAAATCAATTATTGGTGGAAATGGACGGATTCAATACAAATGAAACTGTAATCGTCATCGGTGCTACTAATAGATTGGACCTCCTAGATGAGGCCCTTTTAAGGCCAGGAAGGTTTGACAGACATATATACGTTGGAAACCCAAATATAAGGGCTAGGGAACAGATACTTCAGGTCCACATAAAAAATAAACCTATAGACAAAACTATAGATATAAAAGCCATAGCAAAAAAAACAACTGGACTTTCAGGAGCCCAGTTGGCCAATATAGCCAACGAAGCTGCTATTATCGCTGTTAGAAACAATAAAAATAGAATTTCAATCAATGAATTTGATGCCGCCATTGAAAGGGTATTGGCTGGGTTGGAGCTTAAAAATCCATCTATATTAAAAAAAGAAAAGGAAACCATAGCAATCCACGAGTCCGGCCATGCCTTGGTTTCAAAAATTCTTGACACTGATGTAGTACAAAAAATATCCATCGTACCAAGGGGGCAGGCCTTAGGATATGTGCTTAAATTTCCTGATGAGGAAAGATATTTAATCTCAAAATCAGAACTTGAAAATAAAATTACATGTCTATTGGCGGGAAGGGCAGCCGAGGAATTTGTTTTCAACGAAATCACAACTGGCGCAAAGGATGATCTAAATAAGGCGACGGAAATTGCCAGGGAAATGGTTTGCAGCTATGGCATGAGTGAATTGGGGACGATGGAATTAGATGAGGTCTTTATTAGGTACAACTCTGATATTATCAGAGTTGAGATAAAGAAGATAACCGATGAAAGATATAAAGCAGCATTAAAAATCATCGGTGAAAACAAATATATCCTTTTACATATCGCCAACACTCTAATGGAAAGGGAAATCATAGATAGCGACGAGTTAAATAGAATCTTTAACATATATAAAAAACCTTTGCCATGTGCAGATGAAATTAACTAAAAAAATGGAAGGAAAGCCCTTCCATTTTTTATTTATCCTTATTCTTTATTTCCTGAATCAGCTGCTCCATAATATCCTCTGATGCCTTTTGTCCCAAATCTCCTTGGTCTCTTTTTCTTACTGAAACAGTGCCTTCTTCTACTTCCTTCTCGCCAACTACGAACATATAGGGGATTTGTTGTAACTGAGCTTCTCTAATTTTATAGCCTATTTTTTCTGCCCTAGTATCTATTTCTACCCTTATGCCTTTACTCTCCATAGCATCCTTCATTTCAAAGGCATAATCGTTAAACTTATCCGATATAGGTAATACTATGGCCTGAACTGGTGCTAGCCATAGAGGAAATTTACCGGCATAATGTTCTATCAATATACCCATAAACCTTTCCATACTTCCGTAAATTGTCCTATGAAGCATTACAGGTCTCTTCTTTTCATTGTCTTTATCAACATAAGACATATCAAATTTTTCAGGCATTTGGAAGTCTAATTGAATAGTCCCACATTGCCAAGTTCTGCCTATGGCATCTTCTAAATGAAAATCGATTTTAGGCCCGTAGAATGCCCCATCTCCTTCATTTAATATATAATTAATTTCTTTTTCCTTTAGAGCCTCAATCAATCCATTTGTGGCTATTTCCCATTGTTCTTCAGTACCCATGGAATTTTCTGGCCTAGTTGACAATTCTACATGGTATTTAAATCCAAACACGTTGTAAATATGGTCAGCTAAGTTTATAACTCCTATTAATTCTTCTTTTATTTGAGAAGGTAATACGAATAAATGAGCATCATCTTGGGTGAAGGATCTGACCCTCATAAGCCCGTGGAGGGCTCCTGACAGTTCATGTCTATGAACCAATCCCAATTCACCCCACCTTAATGGCAAGTCTCTATAGCTATACATCTTTGATTTATATACTAATATGGAACCAGGACAGTTCATTGGTTTTATGGCATAATCCCCTTCGTCTATTGTCGTAAAATACATATTTTCCTTGTAATGATCCCAGTGACCGGAGCGATGCCATAGATCTTCGTTCAATATTAATGGAGTTTTAATTTCGTCGTATCCGGCCTTAACATGCTCTTCCCTCCAAAAATTCTCTAGGATGTTTCTAAGGACCATTCCCTTTGGATGGAAAAACGGAAATCCGGGTCCTTCTTCGTGGATACTAAATAGGTCAAGTTCTTTTCCTAATTTTCTATGATCTCTTTTCCTTGCCTCTTCTAGTCTATGAAGATATTCTTCCAAATCCTTCTTCTTTTCATAGGTAGTACCATATATTCTTTGTAGCATCTTGTTTTTTTCATCGCCACGCCAATATGCCCCTGCAATACTTAAAAGTTTAATAGCCTTAACCTTTTTTGTGTCGTATAAGTGAGGCCCGGCACAAAGATCTGTAAATTCCCCCAATTTATAAAACGATATTTCCTCATCTTCAGGAAAATGCTCTATTAAATCTACCTTATAGACTTCCCCTCTTTCCTTAAAGTATTTTAAGGCTTCGTCCTTTGGCAATACAAATCTCTCTAAAATATGGCCTTCCTTAGAAATCTTTGCCATTTCTTTTTCGATTTTCTCTAGGTCCTCCGGAGTAAATCTATGTTCTGTGTCGAAATCATAGTAAAACCCGCTGTCTATTGCAGGACCTATGGCAAACTTCACTCCTGGAAATAGCTTTTGCACTGCCAAGGCCATTATATGTGCGGAAGTATGCCAAAATATTTCTTTTCCTTCCTTGTCTTCAAATTTCACTACCTTGAAAGCAGAATCCTCATTAACGGTTTCTTGCATACCCAGTGTCTCACCATTTACTACTGCCCCTAAGGCCGCTCTCGCCAAGCCTTCGGATATTCCCCTTGTTATTTCTAATACAGTTACTCCCTTGTCGTATTCCCTTACTGAGCCATCTGGCAAAGTGATTTTAATTTTATCCATTTCTATTCCTCCCAAAAAAAATTTAAGCCTTTCATCTCTACATAATCTAATGTAGGGACGAAAGGCTATGCTTCGTGGTTCCACCCTAATTGCTTCTCAAATTTTATAACGCTAAATGCGGAAATCCTTAAATTGGATTCGGCTCCGGGGTGGTATTCATATATTATTATCTTAGAAAAACTTTCAGCCTAGGTTTTCCCTCTCTTTTAAGTAAAGGATATATTACTCTTCCCTTCAACACCAAATATTAAATTAAAGTAAGTTATATTTTATCACTTTTTAAAAGAAAAATCAAGCTTTTAATTTTTGTTTTTAAGTTTCTCGATTGCTAATTCTAGTTTTATACTTTCTTGCTCTCCAGTCTTCATATTTCTCAAGGAACAGGTATTGTTTTTTACTTCTTCTTCTCCAATTACCATTACATAAGGTATATTTAATTTGTCAGCATATCCAAAGATTTTCCCTATTTTCCCGCTTTCCAAATATATTTGACCGTGTATACCTTCTTTTCTAAGGACATTTACTTTCTCGACACTATCTTTTAAAAAACCATCCATGGGAATGACTAATACGTCTAAAAGAGAATTCTCCGCTGTCTCTATGATTTTCGCTTCCATTAGCTGATAAAAAAGCCTTGTAAGCCCAATGGAAATTCCCACACCTGGTAATCTTTGTTTAGTATAATAAGAAGCCAAGTCATCATATCTACCACCGGAGCAAATTGAACCGATGGATATGTGATTATCTAAGTATGTCTCGTAAACCGTACCTGTGTAATAGTCTAAACCCCTTACTGTTGGTAAATCGATTCGATAATTTTCCTCTGGCACCCCAAATAATCCAATGTATTTTATAACAGTGGATAACTCGTCTAACCCTTCTAAGAACTCTTCATCTTCTATATCTAGTTTTCTTAGCTCGTCTAATATTTCGTCATTAGTTCCCCTTATACTGATGAAACTTAAAATCTTTTCTAAATCCTTGTCTACAACCTGAAGGCTCAATAATTCTTTTTCCACTTCTTTTAAACCTATTTTTTCTAATTTATCTAATACCCTTAGAACCACGGAAGAGTCCTCAATATTTAAACTGTTGAAAAAGCCCTTTAGTAACTTTCTATTATTGACTCTTATGGTGAACTCATCAAAACCTAAGTCCTTAAAAGTGGAATATATAAGAGCAGGTATTTCGGCATCATTTATAATATCTAATGTGCCATTGCCTACGATGTCAATATCGCATTGATAAAATTCTCTAAACCTGCCTTTTTGATTTCTTTCTCCTCTATATACTTTTCCTATATGATATCGTCTAAATGGAAAATTTAACTCCGAATAGTGCTGTGCCACATATCTGGCCAGGGGAACTGTCAAATCAAACCTTAGGGACATATCAGTACTTCCTTTTTCAAATCTGTATATCTGTTTTTCTGTTTCTCCGCCGCCCTTTGCCAACAACACCTCAGATTTTTCAATAATTGGCGTGTCTATGGGTAAAAAACCAAACTTTTCGTAGTTTTCCCTTATGGTATCTAACATTTTGTTAAATAAAATCTGCTCACCCGGGATTAATTCCATAAAACCAGGCAAAATAGACGGTCTTACAATCTCTTTGCTCATAATTACCTCCAAAATAATCCTTTTTTATTATAGTATCAAATATATTCCTTATTTCCAAGGTCCTTTTAAAATTTAATACTTTCCTTTTTTAATTTTTGGCTTTATCTCACAGAATTCACAGCCACGGCAAAACTCTACTTTACCTTTAAATACTTTTGTGATTACATCTATTAATTCCCTTTCTTCGCCTTCTTCTATATGAATTGTCAATTTTAAAGGGGACAGTACTATTAAAGAACTGATTAAAAGATCTGCCTTGCTAACATCTTCGTACCATAAATCGTCCTCTAGATTTGATAAAAGACCGTTTTCTATTGGAATATGCTCTTTGTCATATAAGGAATAATTGCCATCTTTTATTACTACATTTATAAGATCTGCTTTTGGTTCCTGTATTTCTACAAAGTACTGAAGCATATTTAAAAACTCTACATATTCTTTTTCAGCTTCAATCTGATTTATGGCCTTCTCAATTGCTATATCCAACATATATAAAAACTTTCTAAGCCTAAAATTCATAAATCCATCTATATATAAAACATTGTTTTCGATTATATGATTTAATATTTCTTCCATCACAATGCTTTTTTCCCTTACAAAATAATTTTCATTTTTTAAATTAGTATGAGTATAGGATGCAATTTTCGCCTTATCTGTTCCCCTGTAATCGCTACATATTTTAAATACTCTATCTTTAATTAATTGTTTAAAATATATTTCCATCAGTATGTCATTTACCATTTGGGTAATAGTATTATAAAATGAAATATCGTCTAAGTCCTTTCTTTTACCAAAAGAAAATAAGAACTCAAATCTTCCCTCGTAATCTTTCTCCTGTATATTGACTTTAGAATTAGAGAAATACTTGCCAATTAATAACTTAACTTCGTCTTTGTTTATATCTCCGCCGATTTTTATAGCTTGCACCGTATCACTCCTTTCTTTTAGTAGTATGTACTTAAGAAAAAGTCATATACTTTATAAAGACTTACACTAATGGGAATTTAGAGTAATTATAGTACCAATATCCAAAAGAGGCTTTTGTGACAAATATATTAATTCTACGTTTTTTTTATTGAAAAATTTTAGTATTTGATTTTTATCGGGATGTTCATTTAAACTTCCAGATATTACGGATTTATGTTTTGAAATATTTCCATTTGTACCACCTATGAATCCATACTTTTGACCTGGTAAATTAATATACTTCGGTTCAATTAATAAAATATCGTATCCTAACATAGTAAGCTTTCGATAAATAGGATAATCTGAGGTTATAGCTGAATATTCTCCTACTATTGCCAATGAGCATTTACTATAACCCTGACTTACATTTATAAACTTTAAATTTTCTTTTTGTAAGTAATATTTCAATTTTTCATCGGTGTATTTAAAGTTGTGAATAGCTATGTTTTGAAGTCTTCCTACATTATATGCAATGTCATCTGGATATTTACAGTCTAAATATTTTTCCCCCTTAATTAATTTAATACCCATTTTCTTCAGTCTTTCCCCATAGTAATCAAATACATTGGGTGCAATCATTAAGGTACTGTGGTTTATCGGGTGCATTACAATGTCTGGATGATATGATATGCTTTCGTGCACTTCCTTACATTCTGCTGTCTTTACAACTTTTAGACCCAGTCTTTTTAAATTATTCTCTATTTCTACGCTTATTCTACCGTCTACTATTGCAATATTGCCTTTGCCCATTGGTATAAATGGATTCATTCTATCACCCCACAAAAGAAAAATCTCTGGATATGTCCAGAGATCAATATTTAAGGCGCCACCCGGATTTGAACCGGGGATAAAGGTTTTGCAGACCTCTGCCTTGCCGCTTGGCTATGGCGCCAAAATATATATGCCCTAAATATTTAGGGCTATATTTCGAAAGCGGAAAACGAGATTCGAACTCGCGACCCTCGCCTTGGCAAGGCGATGCTCTACCACTGAGCCATTTCCGCATAATATTTTGCTGCTAATATATGATAGCATAATTCAATTTTGTTGTCAATGTTTCATTGAAATTTTGTGGTGCCCAGAGCCGGAATCGAACCAGCGACACGTAGATTTTCAGTCTACTGCTCTACCGACTGAGCTATCTGGGCCTTTAGTTCTAAGAAGTACCATTATTATGTAAATGACTTCTCAATACAACAATAATAAGTATAACTAAATTATTCTAAATTGTCAACTCTACTTTTTCATTTGTTTGGAAATATGTGCAAAATACAGTTCAGTGGTATTATTGATGCCTAGCTGGCTAAGCATCCTGCTTCCAACTACATCTTCGATTTCATTGAATATAAGCTGACCCTTAACTGTAATGAAAAAATCTATGCCTGCATAATCTACTTTAAGCCCCTTTATGAAATTCTCCACAAAGTCTTTTTCTTCTTGAGAAAATTTATAGTATTCTATTTCTCCCCCTTGACTAAAATTCGACAGGATTTTATCCTTTGACTTCCTCAATACCCCATGGACAATTTTATTGCCGATTACATAAAATCTAACATCGCCCAATATATCTTCGACAAATACCTGCTGAAATCTATTGTTTCCATCGTTTAAATCTATTTCACCTACTAATCCAATTCCATATCCTCCATGGCTGTCATTGGGCTTTGATATTACTTTACCATGTCCCCAATTCAATAAGACCTCGGGAAAACTAAATCTTTTAAGCTTTGCATATTTATATGCAGCTAGCTTATTGTTTCCCAATAATGTGATTTCTGAATTATTAAACACGCGGATGTCGTTTAATTCAAATAGTAAGCTCAGGTCATAACTTCGCGTCCTATTGATTACAAAATCTATATGGATGTTTTTTGGTATACCTTTTAGTATAAGGTCATTTTTAAACATAATCATAAGGTTTAAATCATTTCTATATCCTTCTTCTATTAACCATTTCACATATGTTTCATTCCTAAGATAGTCTTCCTTATTGTATAGTAATAATCCAAGCATTATAATCTCTCCATTATATAATCCAATAATATGCTACTGAAATTTAATCCAGATGCCGTCTCAAAACTAACATAATTCACATTGGAATTTACCTCACAAAGTATTGGCTCATTTTCTTTGCCATATAGGAGGTCTACTCCACTAAAATCTAGTTCTAATGCCTTATGAGCAGCCAATGCTATTTCTTTTTGTCTGTCATCTAATTCTACAACCTTTCCTACACCGCCTAAGGTTATATTTGCCCTGAAATCAGATGAGTTTGTCCTCTCCATGGCGCCAATTACCCTGTCTCCCACTATATTTACACGAATATCCTTTCCAAAACTAGTATCTATATACTCCTGTAATATAAAGCTTCTATTCCCCATTTCTATTAGTTTTGATTGTAGTTCCTCTTTTCTATTGATTAGATATACTTGCATGCCAAAGGAACCGTAGGACTCTTTGAGGATTATCTTGTTCCCTAGCTCTTCAAATATTACATTATAATACTGTTCTTTGAGGTTTTGCTGGTGGAATACAAAAGGACCTACTATTGTCTTAGGTATTCTAATATTCAAATTTGATAATTTTAAATGCATAAGTGCTTTATTGTCACAATTCTCAATAGCCTCTCGCTTGTTAAACAGCTTATATCCCATTTTTTCGAGATGTCTCGCCAACAATATATCCTTGTCCCAAAATATTATAAAATCCGGCTCATCTAATTCAACTATACTATTTAATTCTGCTTTCCCGAGGGAATTATAAGTCGGTATAAGTTGATTGTTTTTAACTAGCTTTAAGTCAATATCCTTTTTTTTACCTTCTAAAGACAGTTTTTCTACTAATATTTCCACCTTTTTTATCCTTAATGCTCCATTGTAAATTATCCAGCCTTTCATCTTGCGCCTCCACTATATATTTAAGTATAGATTTTCCAATTCTTCTTTGTTGAAATGGTATTTCGTATTACAAAAATGGCATACTACTTCCCCTTCTCCGTCCTCTTCAATCATGGATTTTAACTCTTCCCTACCCAAACTAGTCAATACCTTTTCTATCCTTTCCCTGGAACAATCGCATTGATATTCAATTTCAATCTTATCGAGAGTATTCATTTGGAATTCGCCTAATATTTTATCCATGATATCCTCTGGACTAAGTCCCTTATTAATCAATTCTGATACTGGTTCTATTTCCTTCAATGTCCTCTCTATTTTATCTATATTTTCTTCAGCAATATTTGGAAGTAACTGTATTATATATCCACCTGCTGCCTTTACGGATATATCCCTATCTACTAGAACTCCAAGACTTACGGCAGAGGGCTGCTGTTCAGAAATGGCATAGTACGATGCTAGGTCCTCTGCTATCTCTCCAGATACTAAAGCCGATTGTCCAATATAAGGGTCCCTAAGCCCTAAATCCATTATGGTGGTAATGCTTCCATTGGTGCCTACTAATCCTCCCACATCTAATTTTCCATCCCTTCTACTGGGCAAATCTGCATGGGGATAGTCTGCATATCCTTTGACAATACCTTTGTTATTTGATACTACTAGAATAGTGCCAATTGGCCCTCCTCCAGAGATTTTCAATGTAAGTTTATCCTTATCATTTTTCATCATAACACCCATCATAGCAGCAGCAGTCAAAGACCTTCCCAGTGCTGCCGTAGCCGTTGGTGATGTGTTATGTGTTGTTCTGGCCTTCTCTACCATATTTGTTGTAGTGGCTGCAAATATTCGAATGCTTTTACTTTTGTCTATTCCCCTGATTAAATAATCGTTCACTTAATCACTCCTGTACTATGTAATTATTTAATTGCTACGAAATTTATCCTTTCAGAATGAATCTTTGGATTGTCAAAGCTAAAGGCATCATAGTAATCTACGGTTCTAAATCCAGCTTTTTTAAGGCTAGATACTATTTCTTCTACGGTATAAGCTCTTTGCCTGTGCTCTTCGTCAAAACGAACATAATTAACACCATCTAAACCATGGAAAAACGTCAGATAAAAACTACTGATGTTGTTATTTTCATCAAATTGATTTTGCCAAGTGTAAAAAATACCTTTCCTGTCTTCGACAAATATATTATTCCCAATTATATTTTTTAATTTGTAGTAAGAATTAACATCAAATATAAATATACCATCATCGTCCAAATGTTTCCACACATTATTAAAAGTTTTATTTAGGTTTTCTAAATCTGTTATATAATTTATGCTGTCGCAAACAGAGATAATAGCGTTAAACGATTTATCAAAGTTAAAGTTTACCATATCTTGTTTTAATATTTTTACATTTTTAAATCTTCTCAGCTTTTCATAGGCCTTGGACAGCATGTCCGATGATAAATCGAAACATGTCAATCTATATCCCCTATTCCCTAAAAAATACGAGAGATTTCCAGTGCCGCAGGCCATTTCCAATATGTTTTTTGGGATTATATTGTACTTCATAAAAATTTCTTCTATATAATTAAACCACTTTTCATAGTCAAAGTCTCTCATTAAATCGTCATATAAATTTGCAAATTCACTGTAACTGTCCATACCGTTCCCCCTACTGAATACTGTTTTTATTTCTCATTTCTCTTTTTCTCACAGTAATAAGGCCGCCTATTCTACCTGATTCTTTTGCGGTCAATGCACCCCAACCTTGTTCTTTTATTTTGTCCATTAAACCTAGTTCCTCTGCTATCTCGTATTTTAGCCTATATTCCAGAGTTTCCTTTTTCTTTTTCATCGAACTTCCTCCCATCTATATTATTGGAAGAAGTTCTCCATTTTATTCTCAAAGAAAAAATAGTTTGACGTTGATTATGATAAATAGTGCTATGACAAAGACGACAGGTAAAAAATGAGACAACCTTACTTCTTTTTTTCTACGTATTTGCATTTGCTCTTCTATGTTTATGTGACCCCGTGGCAGTTTTTTAAATAACTTTATTACAATTAAAACTGATACATAGGCAACTGTCCCCATGGCAATAAGTAAAACTGTCATCTGCGAATTATTTGGCATTACATCTACAGGAATATCTTGTAATTGATTTTGTGCATTTCCTGCAATATAGCTTATGGTCATAGCTATTCCATTGCTAAAGGCATGACCCAATATTGAAGCAAATATGGAATTTGTTTTATGTGCCATCAATGCCAAAATCAATCCTAAAAACATGGGGCCCAATAGGTTTTGCAAATTTAAATGAAATATTCCAAAGAGCAACGACGAATAAATTATAGACCTTTTTGTCCCCATATTTTCATACGCTCTCATAATTGTACCCCTGAACATTATTTCTTCACATATTCCAGGAGACAAGGCTATGACAAATAAGCTTAACAAATATGTTTTTGGCTCCTGTGGAATTGGCAAAGGGCTTGGAACTACATTTCCTATACTGTTTAATACAAATATGACAATAGTATTTAAAAAAACGGCAACGGGATAAGTAAATACGATAATTAATCCTATATATATACCTTGTTTAAATGTTAATTTATTTAGTCTTAACGTATGCTTAAGGGAGTATCCCCTTAGTTTCAAATATAGAATATTTGGAAGCAGTATTATTATATATTCTGTAATTAGTAAACCCGAATATATTTCTCTACTTTGGACAATAGAGCCAAGAAATAATAATGCTAGACCCAATAAAAAGTATATTATGTTTGCTTCCAGTATAGAAGGCCTATCAAATTCATTCATAAAAACACCCCTTAACGAAATAAAACAGCAGGACGTTTCTCGCTGTTTCATTCTAATAAATTCACCTACGGTTACCCGCAGGTGAGATTTTAATCAAATGTAAAAATATAAGGTATATTTCTGTAATAATCACCATAATTAAGTCCATATCCTACAATAAAAACATCTGGTATACTAAATCCTACAAACTTTGGATTAATATCGACTCTTCTCCTGCTAGGCTTATCCAACATTACACATATTTCAATAGAGTTTGGGTTTTTCAAATCTAATGTCTCTTTTACTTTTTTTAATGTAAAACCAGAATCTATTATATCATCTACTATTAATATATCTCTTCCCTCTGCATTTGTACGTATATCATGTACAATTTCCACATTACCAGAGGACATTTCTTCGTGCCCATAACTGGCAGTAGTCATAAAATCAACTTCTACGGGAATAGACAATTCCCTCACTAAATCAGCTGTAAATATGAAGCTCCCCCTAAGTAACGATATCACTAAAAGGTTTTTTTTCCTGTACTTTTCTGAAATAATTTCGCCCAATTCCTTGATTCTAGTGCTAATGTCTCCCCTGCTATATAATATCTTTTCTTTTTTGCTGCCATTCAACTATATTCTCTCCTTTCATCTTGTGTTTATATCACTTGGGTTTCTTAATAATATCCTTCGAATATCCCTCAATTCCTTTAAAATTTGGTTGAGGGTATATTGGATGCTCACTAATATTATCAACATTATAGCACTAAAAATCAATTTTGTATCCATAATTTATCCTTTCATTAAATAATTTTATCCTTCGAGTTCATATGTTTCCAATCTATTGTTGTCATTTTCAATATATTCAAGTTTTGATACTGATACTTCAAATGCGACCTTTGTTTCTATTTCTCCTGATGGGTACTTTTTTTGATATTCTCTGCTTTGAATCCTGCCCCATAATTTAATATGGTCCCCTACTATCATATTTTCACAAAAGCGTGCATTTCTTCCCCATGCAATACAGGGAATGTAATCTGATTTATTGTATGCACGATTTACTGCTACCAATACATCTGTAATTTCTCTGCCAAATGGAGTCGTCCTATATATTGGTTTCTTACATATATACCCATCCAAGAAAATTTCATTTGGCTTTTTTAAAACTTCTGATAATTCTTCTTCTTCAGGTACATAAATATCCTTTGCAAAAATAGTCAATATAAGTCTATTGCTATTTCCCACATACCTATTATAGGATCTAAGTTGTCCCTCTATTATAACATATTGCCCTGGATATAAGTCAATATTTACCATAAGCCTTTCAGAAACTGTAATAGGTAACATATCCGTTGAATCGCTTAACCTGGGTACCTCCAATTTAATAGTGTAAAAACCTTCCCCATACATTTCATGGCTAAAAGTTTTTTCCCCCCTTATTTTCCCAACCAACCTTACGGTATTTGTTTCTTTTGTTTTATCTGTCATCGGTCATCCACTCCTATTCATATGTTATTTTAATCTATATCTAATATATTCTAGTAGGAGAATGAATATAACAAAAATAAATAATAGATATAGAAATTGTCATTTGGTATATATCTATTATTAGACATAAAATTAGAAAGTCCTGCTTATTTTTAAATATTTGTTAAATTTTCCTCAACTTTTTTTTAACAACTTATTTTCTCTACTGGATTTTGAGAATTCTGTAGTCACTATATCCATCCCTAGAATCAAACAACAAGTAATGACTGCTATGGCAGAATAAATATCGATTTTGACCATGTCCATTTTTATGGTCAATTCAAAAGGTTCTATTACTTCTTCCTCAATGGTTTTTATTTCTCTTTGAAAGCAGATATTCATCTCCAATAAATCTTGACTGTTGAAACTAGAGGGGGTTATGGTGGCTTTGCTATTAAATCCATAGGTTATAATGATTGACTTTATATTATCATCCAATAGCTTATTCCATTTATCTCCATCGCTATTTACTATAAAATATTGAGTTTTACTAACAATCCTTTTTAACACATCTTCCCCGTAGCTTTCTATGTATGGGAACGTAAGGAGTAGAATATCAAAGTCTATGCCCAATTCCTCCACTGCCCTAATGTTTTCCGGTCTAATGTTTACAATTATTGGAATACTTTTATCACCGCAAAATATCGATATTGTCTTCGGTGAGTTCTCATATAAGGTGTAATAATTGCATAATGATAGTATCTCTTTTAGTAAACTGTATGTGGAATCACCCTCAGAGCTGTCTATTATTCCAATGAATACTGTTTTCCTATATTTCACTATATCCCTCATCCTTTTTCTATTTTGTGTTTATTTGTCTCCCTGTATTGTCCATCATATAATCCTCCCTGTAGATTAATTCTGAAATTGGCACAATTTCATATCCCGACTCTTGCAATCTCTCTATTACTATGGGCAGGTATTCTTCGATATATTTTGCATTGTTGTGAAATAATACTATGGAACCATTCCTTACATTTCTTGTCACTCTATCAACTACAGGCTGGGAGCCTAATTCCTTCCAATCCAATGAATCAACATCCCATTGTATTGGATAATATCCCTCTTCCTCACATGTTTGTATTAAAAGGTCATTGTAGTCACCAAATGGCGGCCTGAAAAGTATGGGCTTTTTCCCCGTCAATTCTACAATTTTATCTCCCGTCGTATTTATTTCTTCTAATATCTTTTCTTTGCTTAATTGACTCATATTTGGATGGGTAGTAGAATGATTGCCTACATCGTGGCCTCGTCTAGCTATTTCCTTTACATCCTCCGGATATTTATCTATCCAAAATCCCACGAGGAAGAAGGTGCTTTTAATATTGTATTTATCTAGTGTATCCAAAATAAAAGGGGTGTATTCATGTCCCCATGCAGCATCAAAGCTAACGGATATCTTTTTTTCAGAAGTTTCTACACTATAAATAGGCAATTCCTTTGTAGGTAAAAAGACCTCTGCTATGTTTCCAGTTGTTATTACAGAAACGTAAACTAATGATACTAAGGCTATACAAAGGACTATTAATAATCTTATTGTAATACCATTTTTGTAATACGACCTCATTTCGCTCCCTCCCTGTTTCCTATATATATAATTTATTCCTTAGGAAAATATTTATTACATACAAAAGTACCTAGCATAAATTTGCTAGGTACTCTTAAAACCTTTTCCTATTTGGCCTCTATCTTATTTTTCATATATATATAATTCTTTCTCTCCTATCTTTTCTAAGTCTATTAAATCTGCCATAAACTCAGGAATTGTGATTATTTCCTTCACTCCATCTGAAATATATCTTTTTTGAGGATTTTTTTCAAAATGCTCTAGCCAATTATAAAGCCCTACATTGTCAACTTTCATTTCAGATGCCCTTATTCTAGGTAGGGATAGGGGATTGAATTTAGACGTTATGGGTGATGGTGCAGGATTCCACCCTACATTTAAAATGGCAACATTTTTATAGCTTGTGCCATCGTATATACCTTCCTCTAAGTACATTTCCAAGTTCTCATTACTTGGCCTTTCTCCATAGCATAATGCATACGTGCTTAGTTTATATTCGGGTAATATGTCCTCTATGACTTTTATTTGCTTGCCTATTACTTCTTGTATTGTTTCCTTATCATCTATATTTTTCACACTTCTATGGTCTATGGTGTGATTGCCTATATCGTACCCGTTTTCCACTAAAAAACTTAATTTGAATTCAAGATACTCTTTCTGTCTAAAGGGATTATTTCCGAACACAAAAAATGTGGCTGTCGTTCCAAAGTCTGGATAATCTTTCTTAAATTTTTCCAGTATTCCAACGGCAGAATCTGGATCGATAATTTTTTCTCCCTCTTCATCCAAGATTATTCTAAAGTTATTTTCATTACCATCGTCAAAAGTAAGGACTACTGGAGTCGTCCCCGCTTCTATATCTATATTGTTATTTACATAATCTTTAAGACTGATAGCTCTATACCCCTTGTCATATAAGATTTTTAAGTCCTTCCTTAAATTGTCAGGAGTCCTTGTCCACTCCGCTTCCTCTTCTCCAATATTGTGATACATTAAAATCATTACATCCCCTGCTTCATTGGGTTCTAAGGACAAATCTATATCGTCTTTTAAATCTCTCTCTACTATATCTATTTCTATATCAACATCGCTTTTCTCACCTACATCTTTTTCGACTTCTTCACTCTGATTAAGGTCCATAGGCAGGCTTGCATCGAAGGTTTCATCTGCCTTGTTTCCTTTACATCCCATGGCTGTAAATAATACTAAAGTTGATAAAATAATAATTAACTGTACTTTTGTTTTCATTTCTGTCTCCCCTATTATGATTTTTATATTATATACAGTATACTATAAAAAAAGAGAAGATGTGTTATAATAAATTATAAATATATATAGGGGGAGTGAAAAATGTTTATTGAAAACACTGAAGAACTGGCACAGAATAAATTATTATTATTATATATAATTAAATCAGGTTCGTTTAATAATGCAGAACTAGGGGAATTTGTTCTCAAAAAAAATTATATGGACTATTTTTCAATACAGCAATATCTTTCTGAATTGATTGACTCCAATTTTATTATTAAAACTAATATTGAGGGTAAAGAAATCTATTCATTGCTGGAGAAGGGCAATATGACCTTATCGTATTTTCAGGATAGAATACCTCCTTCGGTCAAAGAAGAATTAACAATAGAGTTTGGTAAGTTTCAAAGAAAAAAGGAACTTGAAGCACAAATAATAGCAGAATATTTTCCAAAAGAAAATGGGCAGTTTATTATTAACCTAAAGTTAGTAGAAAACGATGAAACCTTATTCAGCATATATTTTGACGTGGCATCAAAAGAACAGGCGGATTTAATATGTACTAGCTGGAAAACCAATACAGATGCAATATATAAAGGGATAATGGACGTCCTTATAAGCAATATATAAATCCAATGGAATATTCTCCATTGGATTTATAACTTTCTATTATTATGATGATTTTAATATCTTTCTAGCCTGTCCCATTAAATAAAGGGAGCCTCCAACTACTAGTATATCCTCTTCTCTAGTTAGCTCTAGGCCAATTTCTATGGCCTTTTGCAAATCTTGCTCGATTATAACAGATTTATTATATTTTAATATTTTCTCTCCTAAAACTTCTGCCTCTAATTTTCTGCTCATATCAACTTCTGTCACTATGATTTTATCAGCCAATGATGCAATTTCTTCAATCATATGAGGGACATCCTTATCCCTTAAAATTGCAATGCACAGTATTAATCTGCTGTAATTAAACATTTTAATTGCCTTTTTTAGCTGTATCATTCCCTGCAAATTATGGGCACCATCTAATAAAATGGTAGGTTTTCTTTTTATGACCTCAAGCCTTCCAGGCCATCTAGTTTCCTTTAATCCCCTTTTAATTTTATCATCTGATATTTGCAGAAGATTTCTTTCTCTTAGGATTAGGATTGTAGTCAGTGCCAAGGCGGCATTGTATATTTGGTATTCCCCGACCATGGATATCTCAATATCCTTTATATGGTTGTCTCCATAGATAAAATCAAATATGCTTCCAGCATTTGAGATTTCTTTAATTGCTATGTTTTCCATTGGACATTTGTAAAATCTAGTATTTTTTTCCTTTGCAGCACTTATTAGAATATCCTCCACATTTTCCTTTTGTGGATGGGATATTGCTATGGAGCCTTCCTTTATAATTCCTGACTTTTCAAAAGCAATCTCTTCAATAGTAGAGCCCAATACATCGACATGATCGTAGTCTATGGTAGTAAATACTGAAGCCATGGGCGATGTAATGACGTTAGTTGAATCATTTTTCCCTCCGAGACCCACTTCCAAGATTAAATAATCAATATCTTCTTCTTTGAAATGCATAAACCCTAAAGCTGTTAAAATATCAAAAGTTGTAGGGTTCCCCATTTCTTGGGACTTCATGATATCAATTTTATCCACAATTGCAGAAAATAATCTAGAAAAATCTTCATCAGAAATATCTATTCCATTTACCTTTATAGACTCATTTATTTTATCCATATAAGGTGAAGTAAATAATCCTACTTTATATCCACCATTAATTAGAATATTATTCAAATAACTGGAGGTGGAACCTTTTCCATTGGTTCCACCTATATGAATAATTTTTAAATTTCTTTGAGGGTTGCCCAATAAATCTAAAAGCTTGCCTATGGCCTCAACCCCAAATTTAGACCCCAATTTATCGGTCTCCTTTAGATATTCCACTACTTTCTGATATTTCATATTCCCACCACTATCTATTAGATTTTAAGCCTTCTAGCCTTTCTAATACCTTTTCCAACATTTCTTCGTATTTGTCTTTCTTTTTTCTTTCTTCCAGTACTACCTTTTCAGGTGCCTTTTTTACGAATCCATCATTGGACAACTTCCCATTTACCCTCTTGATTTCAACTTCTAGCTTTTCCTTTTCCTTTTCCAATCGGTCAATTTCCTTTTCAAAGTCTATTAATTCTTTAAGAGGTAAATACACTTCGCATCTATCTAATACTACGGATATATTATCCTCTCCCATTCCCTCTTTGTTTTCACTAAATTCTATTTCATCAGCAGAGGCTAGATTGAGGAAGTATCTCTCTCCTTTGGCTATGATTGACTTGATTTTTTCATCATCAGTTACAAATATCTGATTTGATTTTTTAGATTGAGCGATGTTCATTTCAGCTCTGGCATTTCTTATGCTTTTTATTGCCGTTTTAATAAACTCTATGGCACCTTCTGAGTCTGGAAAATCCAATTCATTTTTATATTCAGGCCATGAGCTTAAAATTAGTGGGCTGTCATTGCCTGGTAAATGCTGCCATATCTCTTCAGTAATAAATGGCATAAACGGATGAAGTAATTTCAATATGTCCTTTAATACATAGAGTAAAACTTGCTCCGCAGTTTCCTTGCTACTTACATCATCGCCATATAGTCTGGATTTAACCATCTCTATATACCAGTCACAATATTCATCCCAAATGAAATCGTAAATCCTTCCTGCAGCCAAACCTATTTCATATTTGTCTAGATTTTCCGTGGCTTCTTTTATGACTGTATTTAATCTAGATATAATCCATCTATCTTCTTCTTCTAATTTTTCCACATCAAATTGACTCTTTTCAATGCCTTCTTCCAAGTTCATAAGGACAAATCTTGAGGCATTCCATAACTTATTTGCAAAATTTCTATTGGCTTCTACTCTTTCCATGTAAAATCTCATATCATTTCCTGGAGTATTTCCAGTCACTAAGGTGAATCTAAGGGCATCCGCACCGTATTCTTCTATGATTTCTAGCGGATCTATACCGTTTCCTAGGGACTTACTCATTTTTCTTCCCTCTGAATCCCTTACAAGACCAGTTAAGAATACATCCTTAAATGGTAACTCTCCCATCTGTTCTAAGCTTGAAAATACCATTCTAATTACCCAGAAAAATATAATGTCATATCCTGTAACGAGGACATCTGTTGGAAAAAAGTACCCCAAGTCTTCGGTCTTCTCAGGCCAGCCAAGGGTAGAAAAAGGCCATAGTGCCGATGAAAACCACGTATCTAAAGTATCGTTGTCTTGGTGAATGTTTACACCATTGCATTTGCTACAATTATGGGGTTTCGTCTTTGAGACCATGATTTCACCACAATCGTCGCAATAATATACAGGTAATCTATGACCCCACCAAAGCTGCCTTGAAATACACCAATCTCTAATATTTTCTAGCCAATTTACATATACTTTTCCAAATCTCTCTGGAATAAAATTCAATTCTCCTCTATCATAAGCTTCTAAGGCAGGCCTAGCTAAAGGTTCCATCTTTACAAACCACTGTTTCGAGATTAAAGGTTCCACTACTGTGCTACACCTTTCACAATGTCCAATTGCATTTTGATGTTCCTTTGTCTCAACTAAGAATCCTTGTTTTTCCAAATCTTCTACAATTCTTTTTCTAGCCTCGTATCTCTCTAGACCTTGGTATATATTACCCTCAGGACTTATGGTTCCGTTTTCATTCATTATAATACATTGTCCAAGTCCATGTCTTGCCCCTACCTCAAAGTCATTTAAATCGTGGGATGGAGTTATCTTTACGGCTCCAGTACCAAATTCCATCTCTACATAATCATCTGCGACTATGGGGATTTCCCTATTCATAAGTGGCAATATAGCAGTTTTCCCCACTAGTTCCTTATACCTTTCATCCTCAGGATGTACTGCTATGGCCAAGTCGCCCAACATCGTTTCAGGTCTAGTTGTTGCTATGATTATATAGTCCTCGCTATCTTTGATAGGGTATCTAATATGCCATATATGACCGTCTTGGTCCTCGTGTTCTACCTCTGCATCTGATATGGCAGTCATACAGCTGGGACACCAATTTATTATCCTATCCCCTCTATATACTAAACCTTTTTCATAAAGTCTAATAAATACTTCTTCCACAGCATTGCTCAATCCCTCATCTAATGTAAATCTATCTCTGGTCCAATCTGAGGACACCCCTAGCTTTTTCAGCTGATTTTTGATGGTATTGCCGTATTTATGGGTCCACTCCCATGCTTCCTCAATAAAACCTTCCCGTCCTAGACCTTCCTTAGTCTTACCCTCTGCCTTTATCTTATTTACAACCCTAGCTTCTGTCGATATACTGGCATGATCTGTCCCCGGCAGCCAAAGTGCCGAATACCCTTCCATCCTTTTCCACCTAATCAATATATCTTGTATGGTGTTATTTAGTGCATGACCCATGTGTAGACTGCCTGTTACATTTGGAGGCGGCATCATTATTGTATATGGTTTTTTATTTTCATCTACATGTGCTATGAAATGCCCGCTGTCATTCCAATAATTATAAAGTCTTTCCTCAAAATCCTTTGGATTGTAAGTCTTAGGTAAATTCTCCAACATTTTATCTCCTCCTTCTATAATAAAAAAGCCCCCGTCCTAGCTACTGAAAGGACGAAGGGTAATTCGCGGTACCACCTTAATTCCATGGAAATCTCCATGGCTCTTAATTAATATAAGGGTTAAACCCTTTAGGTTTACTAGTTTCAACCTAAATGCTCAAAAGCGACCTTCAATAAATGCTTCTTTTTGAACCTCTCAGCCTAAAGTCCATTCTCTGTAAAAGGCATTTATCTACTCCTCTTTATCAAAGCAAAATTTGAATTTAATTATTAATATTATATGAATATTATCATTGTTTGTCAACCATCTCATCGGCAATAGGTTTTCCCATACGAGTAAAAATTATAAAATAATTCAGTAAGGCTACGATATTTAAAAATACTGTTAGAGAAAACAAGGGTGTAGATATAAAATCTGGCAGCCTAAATATTTTCGACAAGGCAGCTACATAGAAAGACGTAGTTGCAACTTTTCCATATTTGTTAGATGGCAAAACTTGCTTTCCTTTAAATAAATATAAAATAGAGCCGCCTAATATCATAATAACTTCCTTAATTCCAATGGCAGTCAATATCCAAAACGGAATTATGCCCTTAGAAATGAAGCTAATGAGAATAGTAAAGGTCATCAATTTATCTGCAGCGGGATCTAATATTATTCCTAACTTTGTAGTCATATTATATTTTCTAGCTATATATCCATCTAATATATCAGAAATTCCTGCTAAGATAAAAACGAGTCCTGCTAATAAAAAACTGTTGCTTAAATTAGAATAAAAAAAGTACAAGTAGACTGGTATAAGTAATATTCTTAAAATAGTTAGTATGTTTGGTATACTCATGTTATTCCTCCCTTAAACTAGTCTAAACCTTTACTATATTATAGGATATTATATCATTAAATAGCACTTTCGTATAGAAAAAAATGTTTATCACAGCTAATTTTCATCTGGTATGACCTTTTTTGCTACATAAATACTTCTGACAGTAACAGACGTAATGACGACTATGCCACCAAATATTGCATATATACCAGGCTTTTCACCTGCGAATATAAATACCCATACTGGATTTAAAAGGGGCTCCATTACTGTAACTAGTATGGCCTCAAGGGCAGTTATATACCTCATAGAATTGATATAAAATATAAATGGGATACCTAATTGTATGATGCCCATTATAATTACAATTAACAAACTCCTTAAACTTGGCAAATCCATTAATATAAAAGGTATAGAAACGACAAAAGCAATTAAATTCCCATATACTGTTATGCCAAAGGGTGAACTGTCTTGCTCCATCTTCAGTGCAATGGTAGTACCTGCCAAAGAAAATCCGCAAAAGATAGCTAGTAGATTTCCAATTATATTGCCAGAATCCAGTTCATTGACAAAGAAAAGTCCCATACCTAAAAACACAAAAAGAATAGCCAACAAATCATACCATCTTACCTTCTCTTTTAAAATAAAAAAACTCAATATAGCCACAAATATTGGCGAAGTATATTGCAAAAGGATAGCATTGGCAGATGTGGTTAACTTATTTGCTATGACAAAACTCAGAACTGTAGCTGCATATGATATGGCCCCTAGTATCTGCGGCTTTGATTTAGTAATAGTAGGCTTTTTTGAATATGCAACTAGCACCATGGCAGCTAAAAGGCTTCTGACCCCTGCTAGAGCCACGGGATTCCAATCTATGAGCTTTACAAATATTCCCCCTGTACTCCAAAGGGTAGAGGCAAATAGTGCAGCCAATATACTTTTATTTCTGTTACTCATTGTACTATTACCTATCATATATTCACCCCATAAAATATTTCACATTATTCTTTAACGATTGAGCCGTCAAAATATCTTAAAAGCAAATGTCTACAACTGCTATTTTGTCTAATCTTTTAGAGAATAAACTGAGTTTCGGTGCTGTAGAACCTTATGCCCTATTAATATCATACATGATTTTTGAAATAAATAAAATACCCCTTTTGTAAAACATACGGTTCTGTTTACAAAAAGGGGTATTATTTTTAAATTCTATTTATCATTATAGCATAGATGACAATACATGGACCTTTGATACAATGCCTTTTAGACTGCGTTCACCATCTACAACGGCAATGGGAAATGGCGTCGTCACAGCTACATCTATTATGTCTGTAAGTAGTGTATCAGGTGAAGCCGTGTTTATATCCCTTATTAAAATATCTTCAATGCCCATTCCATTTTTACTCGCCTTAATAGCATCGTCAATTTTAATAACTCCTTCCAACTTCATCTTATCCCCTACTACATAAGCACTTCCTACCTCATTGTTTTTCATGGATTTAATTGCCATACTTAGGCTATCCTTCAATCGAATAAGGCTATTTGGAGTTATCATCACATTTTTAACGGTAATAACTTGTGTCTTATCTGCACTATCTATAAATTGTTTTACATAGTCATCTGCAGGGTATTCACTCATTATTTCTGGGGTGTCGATTTGTATGACCTCTCCATCTTTCATTATGGCAACCCTATCGCCTAATTTAAAGGCTTCGTTGATATCATGGGTTATGAATATTATAGTTTTATTTAATTTTTTTTGTATAGTCAATAGTTCAAACTGCATATCCTTCCTGACAAGAGGATCCAGTGCAGAAAAAGGTTCATCCATGAGAAGTATCTCGGGGTTATTAGCCAAGGCCCTTGCTATGCCTACTCTTTGTTTCATTCCCCCTGACAGGCTGGTAATAGGCTCATCTTCATGGCCCTCTAAGCCTACCATGGAAATCATTTCCTTTGCCTTTTCATGTCTCTCCCTTTTATGCATCTTTTTAACTTCCAATCCATATTCCACATTTCCTAAAACTGTCCTATGGGACATCAATCCAAATTGTTGAAATACCATGGAGATTTTGCTGCGTCTAAAATCATTTAGTTCATCTTTATTAAACTTACCAATATCTCTTCCTTCAAAATACACGCTGCCAGAAGTTGGCCTATTTAACCTATTAAAACATCTGACTAAAGTCGATTTCCCAGAACCAGACAAGCCTATGACCACGAAAATTTCTCCTTTTCTAACATCAAAAGTTGTATTCCAAAGTGCTATGGTCACCTTCGTTTTCTCGTATATTTCATCTTTGCTTAATCCAGATTCCTTTAACTTAATTGCCCTGTTTTTATCGGAACCATAAAGCATTGATACATTTTTTACGCTTAATATGCTATTCTCCACTAGATTCCACCTCACTGCGTTTTACTAATCCTTGAGTCAATCTATCCATTATAACTGCCATTATTACAATGGCTATACCGGATATAATTCCTCGACCAATTTCTATTTTATTTACCCCATTTATGATTTCCATGCCAAGACCTCTGACTCCTATCATAGACGTAGTTACCACCATGGATATGGCCATCATCAATGTCTGGTTTACACCTGTCATAATCGTAGGCATAGCCTGAGGTATTTGGACCTTTACCAAGGATTGAAGCCAGGTAGATCCAAATGCCAAAGACGATTCTACGACTTCCTCATCGATTTGTCGTATTCCATGATTTGTAAGGCGAATAATCGGAACTATTGCGTATATTGTAGTGGCAATGACTCCCGGTGCTTTACCCAAGCCGAAAAATAATAAGGCTGGGATAAGGTATACAAATACAGGCATAGTCTGCATTGTATCCAATATTGGCCGTACAAAATCATCAATCTTATCGCTGGTAGATACCAATATGCCAATGGGAAATCCAATTGCCAAAGAAATAATCACTGAAGCAATGATTATGGACAAGGTTTCATTCATCATATCCCAATAGCCTAGGGCTCCCACCAATAGTAATAAACCTGCATAGAGTAAGCCCTTGCTTACTTTTCCCAATAGTCTCCAACCGGCTATAAATACTATTAATATTACTACAAACCATGGTATAAAGTTAATAAAATTGTATATTAGATTTACGAAACTTCTTAATCCTTTGGTAATTATATCAAAGAATGCACTATGCTTTACGCTAAATGCCCTTACGGAGTCATCTATTGCCTTGAGATTTATCGGAAATTTAAATGGGAATTCATATATCCAGTCCATATCATTTTCCTCCTACTTATTTAAAGCTTTTCTCATTGTTTCTGCATCTTCTGCACTTAACCATTTATCTAGTAGTTCATCGTGTTCCTTTAAAAACCAGTCTGCCGTTTCATAATAATCTGCATCATTTTCTTGCATATATCCTAAAGCTTCTGAAGTTAATTCACTAGATGTTTTGTATTTACTTAGAAATTCAACCATTTCCTTATTATCTTCATTTTCGTAAAAGTTATTACTTACGGCTACTGTTACATTCATAGCAGGTAATTCTGTTTTTCCTGCTTTAAAGGACTCGTCGTCTACATATGGTTCGTCTTCCAATAAGACCATATCATATAATCCTAATAACCAAGTCGGTTCCCAATAATATGCAACAATGGCTTCTCCCTTGTCGTATGCTGATATTATAGCTGCTTGTAAAGCTGCATCAGAACCTGGACTGAAATATACATACTGTTCATCCAATCCAAGGTACTCATATTTTCTCTGTAGTATGGTGTCTACTTCCCAACCTGGTATTGCACCTAAAATTCTGCCCATTCCCGCTTCTTCGTCATCGGGAAAAATGTCCGCATAGTCTTTTAAATCCTTTACAGACCTTAGATTTGGGGCTAAAGCTTCTATTCCTCTTTCTGCATCTCCTTCTATTACATATCTAGGTACATAAAGCCCTTGATAATTATCGTCAAAGTTCACACTTAGCTCTTGTAAGTTTCCTGCATCTACATCTGGTTGATACTGAGGTATATTATCACTCCACTCTTCCATGTGTACGTCAATTTCACCATTTATTATCCCCTCATGCATGACAGCAGTAGAGCCTGGTACCTCTTCCCATGTATAACCAAATACTTCTTCTGCAATTCTGCCAGCTACTGCATTGTGAAACATATTGCTCTCCCACTGGGCATTTGCAAATACAATTTTGCCTTTGCCAGATTGTCCATCGGAACACCCTGACAATACAATTGACATTAAAAGTATAGATGCCAATACAATAATACTAATTTTACTTTTTTTACTACCCAAAATTACCATCATCTCCTCTTTAATAATTGTGCTCCCTAAAAAAGCAACAACCTTATTCTACAGTATAAGTTGTTAGTTGTCAAGTTCAAAATCGAGTAGGAGGTAATTAATTATTTTAATTACCTCCTCTCACACCACCAAGCATACCGTTCGGTACTTGGCGGTTCATTAAGACAGTCTAAATTTCTCATACTGTGAAGATAAACTTTTAAAACCATGATTAACCAGCCTTTGATTAGTTATGGTTTTAT
>JALNZV010000017.1 GCA_023229175.1 Tissierellaceae bacterium
AAATTGTAGTAAGCGACCCAAAGGTTTACACCGTAGTAAGCACCATCATCAGTACCATAACCACAAGTAACACGATAAGAAGCTTTAAAGGTACGATTAAGACGTTCAATCCTCTGTTTAAAAGGTCTATGGGGGAATTAATATGACTGAAAAAAACAATCTTGTTAGAGAAAGACAAGAAAGTAAAAAACTTAAAGAAATAGAATATACCCGGCCCGATGAGGACAAACCTTATATATTTATAAGCTACGCTAGTAAAGATTGGGAAGAAGTTCTAGAGAATATTGCCTATGAGTTACATACTAAAAAAGGTTTGAGAATTTATTACGATAGAGCCTTTGATGGGTCTAATAAAAGATGGATAGAGCAAATGAGAGAAGCATTAGAAACGGCTTATTGTAAAGGTATTCTGGTTTTTATAAGCGAGGCTTATATAACCAGCTATGCTACATTGATTGAAATTTTATATAGTCGTACAGAGGCTGTTAGGGCATGGGGGGATGGGGAAACAGATATTCCCTTGTTTGAGGTATGGTTAGATGGAGAAAAACCTAGTGTTTTAAAGGATAGGTTTAAGAAAGACACAAAATTGGCTAGAGAAACAATTAAGATGGAAGAATATGAATGGCAAGTATATAATAATGTAATTGAGGAAATAGCATCTGACAATGAAAATGAGTTTCAAAAAACAGCAATTAAACTAAAGGGTAAAGGCAAGGATAAGATTATGAAGTTTAATGTTGCAGTTGCTTTTAGTGAAATGTTAAATGGCCAAGCTATTCCTCTGGCTGATTTTGATTATTTTTTGACCTCTACAGAAGATACAATTAGGGACACTTGTGGAGATGGAGTTTTTGATGAATCTTATATTAAAAAGGAGATAAAAGTACCTGTCATTCCTGAAGTAAAAGAAGAGGAAAAAATGACCTCAGAAGCAAAAGTAATCCCAAAACCTAACAAGAAAGAGATAGCTCCGGAGGTAAAAAAACAAGACACTGAAATAATATCGAAAGCAGCTGAGATTACAATAGGTGAGGTTAGGCAACGATTTGCTAAAGATGAGGAATTTAACAATAGGATTGGGGAAATCCGCAAGAATGGCCTACCATATGGAGCTAAATCCTATATGGATTATGCCATGGCTGCTGTTCTAAAAGGTTGTAATGATATCAGCGAAGATTTTCAGTTAAATTATTATATCAACTCTATAGCCAATCCGGAAATAAAAAAAGATCCAAGTAAAATAGGCGCTACTTTTACATGGTCGTCTAATGCAAGAAAGGCCAAAGGTTTCAAAGGGTCAGGAAAACTAGATCAGAAGATAAATGACTATTTTGCTTCCTTGCCAGAGTCTACTAGCATAAAAGAATTAATTGAAAAGTTTGAAAAAGATGATAGGAATGAATTTATGACGAGGAAAAATAAATTTGCAATCATAGGCTTAGAGAAGTTAATCGAAGCATGGGACGACAAATTAGGGGGGAAAACCATATGAGTTTTGCATTAATTAACGGCAAAATATACACCATGGACAAGAATTTTTCTCAAGTAGAAGCAGTTTTGATGAGGGGAAATAAGATCATAAAAACTGGTACAAAGAGTGAAATCTTGTCTATGGCAGATGAAACTACAAATATAATAGATTTAAAGGGGAAAACAGTTTTACCAGGTTTTAACGACAGCCATATGCATCTTGTAAACTATGGAAGTTCGCTAATGCAGGTAGATTTAATAGGTGCCCAATCCATGGATGAAATAAAAGAGAGGGTACAGAAATTTATACAAGATGGTGCCATTGGCAAGGGTACATGGGTGAGGGGAAGAGGGTGGAACCAAGATTACTTTTTAGGGGAAAAGGTCTTTCCCGATAGGTACGATTTGGACAATATCTCAAGGGAATATCCTATTATATTGACTAGAGCCTGTGGACATGTGGCAGTTGCAAATTCTTTGGCACTTGAGTTAATTGGTATAAAAAAAGGCTCCCCCCAGGTCGATGGTGGATATTTTGATATTGACCAGAAGGGAGAGCCTCTGGGAATATTTAGGGAAAATGCACTTGACCTTTTGTATAGTGCAGTTCCTAGGCCCACAATCCAAGAGATTAAGGAAATGATGATATTGGCTATGGATGACATGACATCCTGCGGTATAACATCTGTTGGGACAGATGACCTTCAATCGATTCCAGGTGTTGGATATGAAGAAATTATAACAGCATATCTAGAATTAAAACAAGAAGGCAAACTAAAGGTGAGGATTTATGAGCAATGTCTCATTCCCGAGTTAAGTTTATTAGAGGAATTCATAGGAAAAGGATATAAGACGGGATGGGGAGATGAATTATTTAAAATAGGTCCATTGAAACTCCTAATAGATGGATCCCTAGGGGCGAGGACAGCTGCCTTAAATGAACCATATGCGGACGACCCTAGTACCAGCGGTATTGTAACTAAAAGTCAGGATGAATTAAATGAAATAGTAAGCTTTGCCCATGACAACAACATGCAAATAGCCATACATGGAATAGGTGATAAGGGTATGTATATGTCCTTTGAAGCAATGGAAAATGCCTTAAATGAGAAGCCTGCTGATGACCACCGCAATGGAATAGTCCATTGTCAAATAACAGATGAATACCTTTTAAGGAAGTTCAAAGATTTAAATGCCATAGCATATATTCAACCCATATTTATGGACTATGACTGGAAGATAGTGAAAGATAGAATAGGGGCAAAAAGAGAAAAGACTTCCTATAATTGGAAGACAATGAGCGATATGGGGATTAACTTTGCCTGCGGTTCAGATTCTCCTGTGGAGAGCTTTAACGTAATGTATGGTATTTACGAAGGTGTGACTAGAAAGGATATGGAGGGAAAGCCAGAGGGAGGTTGGCTTCCAGACCAAGCATTGAGCGTAAAAGAAGCAGTACAAGGCTATACAATAAATGGTGCATTTGCCTCCTTTGAAGAGTCGATAAAAGGCTCCATAGAAGAAGGAAAGATGGCAGACATGGTGGTATTGTCTCAGGATATATTCAAGATTAACCCCACTAAAATAAAGGATGTAAATGTAGACATGACAATATTTAATGGGGAAATTGTATTTAAATAATTAAATAATTGCACTGTTTATCCCATGGATTAAGACATCTAAATCTAAATTATAATCCAATGAAATCTTTTCAACTGTATCAAATAGACAGCTGCACAGGACACATTTTCCTGTAATATCGTCGTAACTGCGAAAAACATCCTCTGTTTCAGGGTGTTTTTCTACTATTTCCAATACTGTCATTTCCTTTGTAATCAATTGATAGACCCCCTTTAAATTTAATCACACAATAATTATACTATAACCCATAAAAAAAGTGTATTATTCCGTTGAGAATTATTTGTTAGTTATAGATGTGATGGGAATATTTCTGTTCGGAAAAGAATTGTCCTATCTAGTATAGCCTATCCAGAGTAATAGATGCCTTAGACGATAAAAAAGAATACACAAAGTATTTGTGCCAGGACCTTTGGGACAAAAATTCCACTATTCAAATTAATATATTGAAGGACAATAAAATATCAAAGCGAATAATTGACTATTTAAAGGAGGAATCCATTGAATTATCTTCATTTAAGGCCGATGCTATACTTAAAAACAATAGCTTTGGCGTAGTTTTTGATATTGACGGAGTACCAACTTCGGAGAAAGACCTCTTTTATAGCAAGGAATATTTAACAAACGCAATAAGTATATCCGAACACATAAATGAACTTTCGTTAACAGAAATCATGAATATATTTGTGGATTTAGCGAGTGCCATTTATTATTTGCACTTAAAAGGGTATTGCTATACATATTTGAATTTAGATAATATATATTTTACATATGAAAAAGGTACCATAAAACCTAAGCTCAAGGATTATTTTACTTTAATCATTGAAAGCAATTTGTTAGGAAATAATAGTGAACTAGTTAAACCTTCAAAATTAACTCCCGTAGTTTACAAAAAATCCCACGGCAATCCCTTCTTTATTATGGAAATAATGCAGGGATTATATGAAAAACAACTGATATATATAAGGGATAATACTGGAGTTTGGTATATCAGAGTGGGGGAAGACCTTAGATACGATAATCTAGATATTCCGGAATCCATCGAACAAGTTTTTCTATACAGATTGGGAAATCTTGATGACAACGAAAAGTCAATTTTAGATTTAATGTCATTATTCTCAAATCCCATCAATCTTAAGGAGTATGGAAAAGTCTTTAAGATAAATCTAGAGGAGTTGGAAAATTATTTAAACCAATTGGTTGAGAAGGGCATCTTATCTAAAATGTACTCCGATTATGGGATACTATACGATTTTTTAAATAAGATTTTAAAAGATCTTATATACAATAGATTATCTATAGATTTTAGAGTTCAACACCATAAGATTATTGCAGACTATTTGGAAAGGGAATTAAAAGAACTCAAGGAAGAATACTTAGATGAATTGCTACACCATTTGTATCAATCTGATTGTAAAGAGAGATTAAATAAATATGCCATAATAAATGGAAGAAATAAGCTAAAAATCAAAGACGATAAAACGGCAATAAGCCAACTGGAAAAATCACTGTTTTATATGAAATATAATTCTGACGACGATTTATGTGAAATAACCATAGAAATAGCTCGCAGGTATTACAAAATTGAAAATATAAAAAAGTTAGAGGAATACTTGGGCAAGGCCGAAGACCTCGATGTAAAAGACATCGATAAAATCATAAATATTTACTTAATGAGGGCAGATTACAAGAGGTTTACCCTAGAATCGAATACTGTCAAGGAACAAGTAGATAAGGTAAGCGTGTTAATAGATAGAGCTACTGATTTTGAAACGAAGCTAAAGTATAAGTTTTTCTCATCTTTTGGGAAAATTATGGACAAAGACTACGATGCTTCCATAAAGATGCTAAGCGAAGTTATAGAAGAGGCAGGGGATAAATACATCCAAATTAAGGGAGAGGCTTATAGATATTTAGGGAGGGCATATAGCAGAAAATATAAATTGGAAGGAGATAGATCCCTGCTGGACAGGGCAGTTCAATCCCTCCATGAATCCATACAATTATTTGAAATAACCGAGGACACAAAGGGTCTTAGTTATTCCCTTTTCCTGCTGGGCAATATTGTTTACACCTACTACAGAGATTTCGATAGTGCCTTTGAGTATCACTATAGGGCCTATGAACTAGGCAAGAAGTACAACTATTTATCAAATG
Organism: Tissierellaceae bacterium; assembly: GCA_023229175.1. GTDB lineage: Bacteria > Bacillota > Clostridia > Tissierellales > Tissierellaceae > JAAYFT01. The sequence goes on from JALNZV010000017.1 coordinate 5,269, forward strand.
AAATAATGGGGTTAAATAATTTAGGCAACAATATGCTCGAGAGGTACGACTTTAGAATGTATAGAAAATATTCGATGGAGGCCCTGGACAGGTCCTTGGAGATGAATTTTAAAACAAGAATTCCATTAATGTACTATCATCTTACCTATGCTTCCTATTACTTGTCAGATTATAGAAGCCTTGAAACCTTCTACAAACTGTCATTGCAAAATCCCTTCTATCGAGAGGATGGATATAAAAATACGATATTTTTAAATGTCCTTCGGTTATCTGCTTATGGCGATTACCAAGGTGCATATAATTCCATATTAAAACTTATAGAAATTTCATCTGCTGGATATCCTGAGCTGGAAAATTATAAAATACTTAGGAAATACTTTATCGAGCTAAAACTGGGTCTAATAGATGAGAATACAGATTATTTCGACGATATACTCCAAGGGACATTGTCATTTACTGATACACAATACAAAATATTAAATATTTATAAAACGGTGGTAGAACTATATAAAAGGGGAAGGATACGAAATTCGCATAAATTATTTAATGCAATGGCGGATACTTTTGACGAAAGCTTTCCTCATGAAATAAAGGCCAGGTATTATTATACCAAAGCTGTAATTTCACATGGAGAAGAAAAGGTGGGGCTATTAGACCTGGCAGAAAAATCTGCTAAGGCAAATTCAATTAAATTATTGTTAATCAAAATTGCAATAGAAAGAGGTCATGGTCATTTTAATAAAAATAACTACATAGCCCTGAGCTATTATATGGATGCTTTGGACAAAATCAACTCTCTTGTCTCCACTATACCACAGGAGTATATACTTTCCTTTATTAATAATTTTGATTATGAAAACATCTTTAGGAATATGAGTGAAATCAAGATGAGACTATTTAAAAATGACGATAAAATAGAAGTAGATTTTATTAAGGAGAAATCCTTAAACAAATTGAAATATCTCCTAGTAAGCAACTCCATAAACATAATTCAAAATGAGAGCTTTAAAAAAGAGATTAAGAATATATACAGTCAATATTATAACGACAATATCTATGCCGAAGGAACCATAGCAAAGGAACTTAAATCAGATTTCAAAGATAACTTGGGATTAGTCCTTAAGTATTTTGCAAATATTGTTTTGGCCAACAATGGTGCTATAGTAATCGAAGAAGATGGAGAATATATGCCCATTGCTACTCTGCAAGAGGAGTTTGTTGTATCCAAATATATCTCCATATTGGACGGATCTAAAGATGCTAAGAAACCTATTGGGGTATTAAATAGTATGGATATAGAAGCTGATTTTCCATTGACATATATTTCAATACCAATATTAGACGATATTTCCTCTACTAAAATCTTGGCCTATATTTATTTGGAAACGGATAGTATAGTAAACTATTTTAATGAAAAAAGCATAGGTAAAATTCAGGAAATGAAGGGTCTTTTGTCTATAATTTTGGAGAACTACAAACTAAAAAAACTTTCTACCTTAGATAAATTGACAGGAACCCTAACTAGAAGGGCATTGGAAGATAAAATCAATGAGTCCATTTTACTTTCCAATAAAATGAATGAAGATTTTAGTATAATCATGCTTGACCTAGATAGGTTTAAGTCCATAAACGATAGATTTGGCCATTTGACAGGGGATATTGTATTGAAAGAAGTATCAAGGATTGTCCTAGATACATTAGGAGATAAGTATTTCCTTGGAAGATATGGCGGGGAAGAGTTTATTATTATCTTGCCTAGGATGGATAAGAAAGAAAGTTTTTTTATAGCAGAAGAAATAAGGCTCAGGATTTTCAATGAAAATATTTTACAGGACAAGGCAGTTGTAAGTGTTAGTATGGGGATATCAACCTATCCTTCAGATAGCGACAATTTAAAAGGGCTGATACACAGGGCGGACCAGGCCCTATATCAGGCAAAAGAAAGCGGAAGAAACAAAACAATAGTTTGGGAGAAAGAGTTTAATTCAAAATTAAGTTACAAGGAGGATGAAATTAACCTTAATGCAAATATTCAAAATTCAAGAAATATTTTAGCCATTGTGGAATTAATCCAATTGATGAATGAAAATATAACCATGGAAGAAAAAATCTATAGTTACTTAGGTAGGATTATAGACTCCTTGGAAGTACAATACGGGTATATATTTCTCATTGAAAACAATAGGGTCGTCGAAAAGTTTGGAAGAAGTCGAAATAACGACAAATGGTTGAAAGGGGTACATTATAATAAAAGCATAGTAAATAATGTAATGAAAAGCAAAGAAGGTAGATTTTTAGTTGACTGGACTGATGTAAATGAAAAGGATATAGTGATGGGTCTTCCTTTGTGGAATTCTATTATCGCTTATCCAATAGTAAGAAAAAGTCATCTAAAGGCCTTAATATATTTAGTTTCTCCCCTTAAGTTTAAAGAATTTAATAAAAATGATTACAATATGGTCGATGTGTTTGGCAATATACTAAACATATGGTAAGAAAACTAGTGGTATCGACAATTGATTATTTCTTTATCCAATTGAAATAGATTTTATCGGTTTTAGACTATAATTTTATCTGATAAAGTGGTAATATATTTTTATGGGTCTCGTAAACTAGAGACCATATAAATATTAGGGAGTGAGAAGCATGAAAATAGAAAAAGTCAGTATAATTGGGATGGGAGCCCTGGGCACTTTGTTTGGCGGATTTTTAACCAATAAACTGGGAAAGAAAAATGTAGAATTTATCGTCAATAAGGAGAGGAAAGAAAGATTTAAATCCATGGGTCTCACCAGCAATGGAGAAGTTTGCGATTTCAATCTAGTAGATGAGGAAGAAATGGGAAGACCAGCGGATTTGTTAATATTTGCAGTAAAGGGAGTAGATTTAGATAGTGCCATAAATTCTGCAAAGAACAAAGTTTCAGAAAACACAATTATTATTTCATTACTAAATGGAATATCTAGCGAGGAGTCCATTGGAAAAGTCTATGGCATGGACAAAATCGTATATACAGTGGCCCAAGGTATGGATGCCGTAAAAATAGGAAATAAATTTACATATACAAATATGGGGGAAATTTGTATAGGAGTTACAGATGAAAGTGAAGACATGAAGAAAAAACTAGACTCAGTAATAGAACTCTTTGATAGAACAGGGCTTCCATATACCATAGAGAAGGACATTAACCATAGGCTTTGGAGTAAGTTTATGTTAAATGTTGGGGTAAATCAGGTGGTTATGATATACGAAGGTACTTATAAAACTATACAGGAGCCTGGGGAAGCAAGGGATATGATGATAGGAGCCATGAGAGAGGCATTGGTACTAGCCAATAAAGAGGGCGTAAATGTTGGAGAGAAAGACTTAGAAGACTATGTGGATCTTATGGATTCACTAGATCCAGAGGGTATGCCGTCCATGAGACAGGATGGCATAGCAGGGAGAGAGACTGAGGTTGAGATGTTTGCAGGTACCGTCCTTAGATTAGGAAAGAAACATGACATACTTACGCCGATAAATCAAGAAATATATAATAAGATAAATGCATATTCTAGTCATTCTTAAATGCCAAAATATTAACAAAAAATGATTATCCCTTGAGAATTAGGGTATTAAATATTACGGAGTACAATAAAAAGCTTATACGAAAGGATGGTTTTATGAAAGCCAATGTCGATAGGGACGAATGTATTGGATGCGGGCTATGCTCAAGTATATGTCCAGAAGTATTTGAAATGGACGATGAGAATATAGCCACAGTTATAGCAGATCCTATCCCACCAAATGTGGAAGAACAAGCCATAGAGGCCAAGGATTCTTGTCCCACAGGTGCCATAAGTATAGAGGAGTAGGAAATATATTAACGAAATTAAGCTGATAACTTCTGCAAAAATAGTGCAGGAATTGTCAGCTTTTTTATTGACAAAAATATTTAGTATGATATTATATGTTAGTAAGTACTTACACAAGGAGGATAAAGATGATTAAGAGGTTGAGCAGAGGGGAAAGAAGGAAACTAATTCTTGAATCGGCCCTGAATGTGTTCATTGAAAAGGGTTACAATGGTGCAACTACAGTGGATATAGCTAAAGAGGCCGACATATCAGAGGTAACATTATTTAGATATTTTGATTCAAAAAAGCAAATATTTATGGATGCTATAGAGCCCATATTAGTAGACAGCCTAAGGGAAACATTGGTGGCATCAAAAAAGTTAGAACCCATTGAGAAGTTAGAGTATATATTAAAGGACAGGATTAAGTTTATTTCCGACCATCATAAGGTAATAAAGCTAATACTAATGGAAAACCAGATAAATCCTGAAATTGCCGACTTTAACTTTATAATTCAAATAACTAATTTGCTAAAAGACTCAATAAAGGAAACAGGTATAGAATTAGAGGATGAAAGCTTTTCCATTAGGTTTCTGATGGGAAGTATTTTATCATTTTTGTATTTGCCCAAGGTGAACAAAGGAGAAATCGACGATCATGTAAATAAATTTATAGATACAATTGTGAAATAAAGACCCAAGGAAAGGAAAGATAAATTTGAATAAGATATTCTCAAAAGTAGGTAGCAAAATTGAAAAGGCACCTTTCAAGACATTGTTTATAACTATGATAATATTCGCTATTATGGTAACTGGGGCCATAAAGATTAACATGGCAACTGGAAGCGAAACTTTGGTTAAAACTGATAACAAGGCATATATATCTAACTATGCCATGGAGAATGAATTTGGCGGAGATGCCATTATGGTATTGCTAGAAGGCAATCAAAGCGATTTGTTAAAGCTTGATAACATGGAAAAGATGTGGAATGTGGAACAAAGATTTAAATACAATGAGGGGATATTTACTATAATGAGCCCAGCCAGTATTGTGCATCAAATCACAGATAGGCAGAGTACTGAAATAAAGAAAAACATACCCGATATAGGCGAAGGGCTGGGAGAATTGGGAGATAAGTTAATTGAAATCGGTACTGAATTAGGCAGCAAAGAGCTTCCTGATCCAGAGGCCATGGAAGAAAAACTGGATAATTTAATGGCAACTATGGATCCAAGTATACTTATGGAAGATATGGTTGGAAATCAAGAGGCAGAGTTAAAAGAAAAATTTCTTACCATGGGAGATGGCCTAGGTGAAATGGGGAAAAAGTTAATAGATATAGGAGATACATTGAGAAATAAGGACATACCTGATCCCAAGGCTATGGAGGAAAAATTAAATGAATTATCAAATATAAGTGGTGTATTTGATAACCTTGCTGAAGGGCAGGATAATTTAGCAAAAGGAGTGGCAGAATTAGGCGGGGGATTAGGTTACTCGTCAGAAGGATTAAAAGAGATATCCATACAATTAAGCCAATTGGCAGAACAAGTAAAAAATAATCCAGAAATGTATCAAAAGTTGACGTCATTTGCAAACAACATTGGTAAAAATTCGGAGGCCCTATCTAAGATGTCCGAAAATACAGTTAATATTTCTCAAGGAAATGAAAATACATCTCAAGCATTAAATAAGATAGGTAGAAGCCTAAAAGAAGAATTATCTGAAATGAAAAGTAGTTTATCAGGTGATGGAATATCCTCAGAAGAGTTAAAAAATATGGCTGCAGGATTTATGGCCATGGGAGAGAATTTGCTGAATTTAAGTGATGGATTATTGAACATGGCAGCAGAAGGGGATATATTTCCCGATAGCTCAGAGATGTTTTCTAGCATAAAATCAAATATAGAACGTGAAACCCAAGGAATAAAAGATAATCTTTCAGGAGGAATTTCACCAGATGACTTAAAGACCATGGCAGATGGATTTATTACAATGGGAGAAAACCTTAAGGAAATAAGCGATGGTCTTAGCACATTCCATGAAAAGTCTGGAATGATGATTCCCTATTTCCCACACAATCAAGAAGAACTAGATAATATTCTTTATGAAGATGGTATCTTGAGAGATATATTTTCAGATACTATAATTGACCATAATCACATGATGTTGATGATTAAGTTAGAGGGTAATTTAGAGGACAGTACAATAGATTCAATATTCGAAGATGTGGCATATGCTATGGAAATGGAAAACTTTGATGTGGATTATATAATATCTGGAAAGCCAGTATTAGACTCATCCCTAAGGACAGAAATGAAATCTAATATGGCTATAATGGTGGCTTCTGCTGTGGCTTTGATGTTTTTAATATTGAATCTAGTATTTAGAGTAAGGTGGAGAGTCCTAAGTCTAGGTATTATATTTGTATCGGTAATTGCTACATTGGGACTAATGGGTCATTTAAACGTATCTATGACCATGGTTTCCATGGCAGTATTTCCAATATTAATTGGCCTTGGTATAGATTATTCTATACAATTTCAAAATCGATACGAGGAAGAACAATCTGTAAAGGTTACCCTTACACAAATAGGGAAGGCTGTGGGATTAGCCGTATTGGCTACAGTATTGGGATTTGTATCCCTATTTGCCTCACCTGTTCCCATGATACAAGACTTTGGCAAGATGCTGACCATTGGGGTTGGAGTTAGTTTTGTTGGAAGTATACTCTTGCTCATGCCTGTCCTTGGAGCCAGAGACACAGTTGCAGCAAAGGCAAGGGACTTTAACATCAAAGATTACGAAAAGCCAACTGTCATAGATAGGTTTTTGAAGGCAACAGAAAACATAGTTATGAAAATAGCTCCTATTATAGTTATAGTATCCCTAGGGCTTGCAGTCCTTGGAATAATGGCAGATACAAAAGTCGGGGTAGAGACAGATATAGAGACCTTTATGCCTCAAGATATGGATGCACTTCACGATATCCACTATATCAGAGATATAGTAGGCTCAACAAATCAAATGGTCATATTTATGGAAGATAAAAATCTATTATCTGAAGAAAATATAAAATGGATGAGAGATATAGTGGAGAAAGCAGATAAAAGGTTTCCAGATAAGATAGTAGATATTAAATTCATAGACAATCTAGTAGAAAACTTTTCTGAGGAAGAAGACATAAACTTTATGGAGTATATGGATATTGTTAGAAACGATATTCCAGAGGCACAGAGGAAAATGTTTGTAAACGATGAAATGAACAAGGGCGTAATACTCATGAATGTTGAGCATATGGCAACGGAGGATTTACAGGAATTTGTGAAGGATATAGATGCTATGTTAAAGGATGCCCCTATAAATACATCTATCACAGGAAAATCTGTTTTGGATGTGGAGATGGTCAAGGGTCTGACAGATGGTAGACTCAAAATGACTATTATAGGATTAGGATTGGTGTTCATGGTACTCCTGATATTGTATCGGTCATTCTTCAAAGCATTTGTAGCTGTATTGCCAGTTATTTTGATAGTGGGGATGTCAGGTGGAGCCATGTATCTATTGGGATTAAAATACACCCCGATAACTGCAACGCTAGGAGCTTTGGTCCTTGGAATGGGAACTGAAATGACAATAATGCTACTTGAAAGATACTTGGAAGAAAGACATTTAGGGAAAGAAAAAAGGGCAGCCTTGCTTACTACTGTAAAATATATAGGCAAAGCAACATTGGCATCGGGTTTGACAACAGTTGGTGGATTCAGTGTTCTAATGACCTCAAAATTTGTAATATTAAAGGATTTTGGGCTTATGACGGTAATCAATATTTCCTTGGCCCTTATAGCCACATTTGTAATATTACCCGCTTTGCTTTGGATACTGGACAGATTCATTGTAAAGGAAAAAGCAAAGGAAAAATCATATAAGGTAATACCACAGGAGTAGTCGAAATAAAGAAGGGGGATTATATTGGAAAAGAGAAAAATCGTTCAGCTTCTAACATTAGTATTGTTTGCAGTATTGATTGTTATAGGGAAAATTCAACTTTGGATGGCTATATTTGGGGTTAGCTTGCTGTTGTCGACATATTTTGGGAGATTTTATTGCGGATATATCTGTCCAATAAATACAGCAATGGAGCTGATAGATGATAATGCTGAGAAAAAGAAGAGAAAAAGAAATCAGGTTCCCAAGGTATTCAAAAATCCAATTATAAGATATGCCATATTAATACTGTTTTTGGGAGCTATGGTAATTGTTTTCAAGACAGGTAAGAAACTACCTGTCCTGCCGATATTATTCGGTTCTGGAATAATAATCACCATATTCTACAAACCAGAATTTTGGCATAGGTATCTTTGTCCATATGGAGCCTTATTATCAATATTTTCGAGGCTGAATAAAAAAACATATATGATTCATAATGAGAGCTGTATTAAATGTGGTAAATGCGTAGACATCTGTCCTTCAGATGCAATTGCATGGGATGATAAAAAGGCATACCCAATTATTATAAAAAATGAATGTTTGCAATGTGGGAAATGTATAGAGGTATGTCCTACTGATTCCATAAGATAATATTTAATTAGGATAATGAAAGTAAACTTACAACAAATGCTACGGGTTCGTAGCATTTGTTTGTTATACATATAAAAATTTGATTCATATATAGATACCATTATAAATATATGATAAAATTTAATCATTGGAAAGGAGGATAAGAAGTTGACTGATATTTTTACGCCTAGTAGAATTAAAGAGCTGGAAATTAAAAACAGAATAGTGTTACCGCCCATGGTAGCATTTACCTTTGCACAAGAAGGTGGATTTGTATCGGAAGAGAATATAAACCACTACGAACAAATGGCAAAAGGTGGTGCCGGCCTGATTATTGTAGAGGCAACATGTGTAAACCATAAGGGGAAGCTGTCAAAGGACCAATTGGAAATATGGGATGATAAATATATTGATGGGTTAAGCAAAATAGTTAAGGTATGTCATGAAAATGACAGCAAGGTCTTTATACAACTGCACCATGCAGGCCTAAGGACATCAGAGGATGTAACTGAAGATATAGTGTCCTCATGGGACTACGATGATGGGAAAAGGACGGCAAGGGCATTGACCATAGAAGAAATACATAAAATTCAAGATGAATTCGTAAATGCAGCAGTGAGGGCAGAGAAAGCAGGTTTTGACGGAATAGAATTACATGGGGCACATGGGTACCTAATGACCCAGTTTTTCTCCCTAAAGGTGAATAAAAGAACTGACAAGTACGGTGGAAGCTTAGGGAACAGAATGAGAATTGCCCTGGAAATAATAGAAAAGATTAAATCAAAAGTAAGACCAGACTTCGTCATAGGCATAAGGATGGGTTCAAATGAAAATAGTCTAGAGGCCAGTATAGAAATGGCAAAGGAATTTGAAAAATATGTGAATTACCTCCACATATCTACTGGATTTGACAATACTCCTTTAGATGTGGAGTTGCCTGATGATTTTCCTTGCAATTGGATTGTATATGGAGGTACTAAAATCAAGGAGAATGTAGATATTCCAGTTGTGGTAGTTAATTCCATTAAGACAAAAGAACAAATAGAATATTTACTGGCGAATGATTTAGCTGATTTTGTTGCAGTAGGCAGATCTCAATTAGCAGATCCTAGTTTTGTCAATCATATAAAAAACCAAGAGGAAATAAACAAATGTATCAACTGTAGACCATGTAAATGGTATAGGGATGGGAGAAAATGTCCTGCAAGAGTAAGATAAAGAAAACCCAAGAGCCTAGGGCTCTTGGGTTTTACAAAGAATTTTTTCTAGATATTTGTATATAGTCCTGGAGGTTTTTACTACCGTTTCCAAGTCCACATATTCATCCCCGCTATGGAAGTTTTCACCATAGGCACCAAATATTATGGCGGGTGCATTTAACCTAGAGCCTAGATAGTTAAAATCTCCAATACTTCGAAAATATGAAAGGCTGGGTTTTTCTTGGCAGGTTTCTTCAACTAACTCGATAAATTCTTTAGCTAAAGGCTCATTTCCAGTTATTGTATAGGGCATAAAGCCCCTAGAATCCTCAGAGGGAGCCTCTCTAAATCTAATGTTATAATCGGATTCAATTTTTGCCCTTTTAATGGCTTTTTCAATTTCCTTTGTAATAGTCTTTTGGTTTTCGCCGACTACAATATGCCAAAACAATCGGATTTTAGCATAATCGGGAACACTACAGGCCCCGCCGTCGCATTCGATGCCGACTACACATACATCGCCCTTATCTAGATAGGGATCTTTTATATATTCCACATTATCCAATTCACAGATGACCTTTGCGGCATCCTTGGCAGCGCTGATTCCCATCTCGGGAGTGGCTGCATGGGAAGACTTGCCAAACAGGTCTATTTCTATACCGTAGCCACCTCTGGCACCAAGGCTAATATCTGGAAATGTATTGCCAGAAAAACCTGCACTAGGTTCTGTAACTATGGATATGTCAATGTTTTCTAGATATCCGTCCTCTATGAGGGCGTTAGTTCCCATTCCATAAGGTCCTTCCTCTACGGAAACAAAGCTTGAAATAATTCTACCACTGAAGTCCTTGTGATTTTCAACAAATGCCTTTAAAGCCACCATAGTGGCAGCACAACCAGATTTCATATCTAGGGCTCCAACGCCATATAGTTTATCACCATCAATTTCTCCCTTTGGATTCTTAGTCCAGCCACTGGTCAACCTCACAGTATCCAGATGCCCATTTAAGTGTATTGTGGGGCCAGGTTTATTTCCCTTTAAATCGACTATTAGATTTTTACCCTTAAATCCAGTTATTTTAGACTCATGATAATGGTGGACAAATACATCTATGTCTTTTTCTATGAACCAGTCATATACGTAATCCATGACCTTATCCTCTTCAAAATAAGGGCTTTCAATCGATACTAAATCCATTAGCAAATTTGTTATATATTCTCTATTAATTGTGAACATCTTTTTATCCTCTCTTTTATATTTAGATACTATTACATAACAGACTTAGTTGCATTTTCAGTGTCTTCTTCCATCCATATAAATTTATTTGTAATGGCATATATAATTGCGACGATTGGAGTTAGATAAGCTAGAAATGCGTAGGGGAAATATTCTAAGGTACTGACCCCCAACGTCCCAGTAAAGAAAACGCCACATAGTCCCCAAGGGACCAAAGGAGAAGTTACAGTACCAGAGTCTTCGCAGGTCCTAGAGGCGACATCAGTTCTAATGCCAAGCTTCCTATATGCGGGTAAATACATTCTACCTGGTATAATAATGGCAACATATTGGCTGGCAGAAATCAAATTGACTAAGATGGCTGAAAACACATGGGTAATAACTAAGTTCCTTGCATTATTTGTCAAAGCACTCATCTTATCAAGTATAGATTCCATGACTCCAGTTTTCTCAAGTATTCCCCCATAGGCAAGACCTAGATATCCTAGGGAAACTGTCCACATCATGGATTGAATACCGCCCCTATTGAGCAGGGCATTTACTTCAGAGACCCCAGTATCCACTACAAAGCCGTAGTTCATAAAGGACATCATTTCGATAATGCCATGGCCTTGAGTAATCATAGCTAAAAACATGGCTATAATAGATGCAATTACCATAGCTGCCAAGGCACTGACTTGTTTCACCGCCATAAATACGATAGCTATTAAAGGTATTAAACTAATTAATGCAAATCCTGGAGTTACGTTAAAGTTTTGTGCAATTCCAGTAAGGATAGCGTCAACAGTAGTTGTATCAATGGAAGAGACGTCGAAGCGCATACCTAAAATGGCATATAGTATTAAAGATATAATATATGCAGGAGTAGTAGTATAAAGCATGCTTTTAATGTGGGCAAATAGGTTTGTTTCAGTAACACCAGCAGCTAAGTTTGTCGAATCTGACAGTGGAGATATCTTATCTCCGATAATTGCCCCAGTTAGCACAGCACCTGCTGTCATAGCAGGGGGTATGCCAAGGCCCATGCTAATGCCCATAAAGGCTACTCCAAATGTTCCCCCTGTCGTATAGCTACTTCCAGTACTAATGGATGCAACAGTTGAAATAAGGGCAGCAGTCAAGAGAAACATAGATGGATTGATTAGCTGCAATCCGTAATAGATTAAAGCTGGGATAGTACCTGAGGCGATGAGAGCAGGTATAAGCATACCTATAAACATGAGTATTAGCATAGGAATGGTGGCAATCTCAGCCCCATGCAAAATACCTTTTTGAATTAAATCCCATTTAGTGCCCGTTAACATCAGGACTACAACTGCAAAGGTGATTGCAAAGACTAAGGTCATATGTATATCTGGTTCACCTACTGCAATTAATTGGCCTGCAATAACTAAAAATAAAAATACCACGGTCAATACTGAAATACCAAAGGATGGCTTTTTTGAATCTTGTAACATAAAATTTTCCTCCTTTTATTATTTTTTATATTCCACTATAATTATAACTATAGGACGTTGTTATAAATTTGAAATAGAGTTTTAATTGAGTATATTCTAAAAATTTAAAAACTTCAATAAAACCACAATAAACACTTTTTAAACACAAATTAGTAATAATGTATTTAAGGGTTAGTTTTGTTTCAATATGGAGGTGATTTCATGGGTGCTACTATTATAATAAAAAATGGAAGATGTATGACGATGGAAAATAAAAATGAAAAGGATTGGATTGCCATAGAGGGAGAGGAAATCATTGCCCTGGGAAATAAAGATGAATATGAGGCTTTTGTAGACAGGAATACAATTGTATTAGATGCAAAAGGAAATACGGTTTTACCTGGATTCATAGACAGTCACTTTCACGTAATCCAAACTGCACTGGATTCAGTGAGCTTGGATTTAAGTGGAGCAAAGACCTATGAGGAGCTTGGTGAGATTATAAGGGATGCATGTAAGCAATATACTAAAGGATATATAAGGGGGATACATATCTCCGAAGAACAATTTAAGGAGAAAAGGTTTCCTGACAGGGCAATTTTAGATAAATATTGCAGCGATGTACCTGTAGTGCTAAACTCCATGGAATACCAAGTAAGCATGCTCAATACATATGCCCTATTGTACTTTAAAATCCCCTTTACGGCAGAAGGCGTTGAATTAGATGAAAAGCAAATGCCTACGGGTATATTTAGAAAACAGGCCAATGCAATTTTAAGAAAAAATATATTAAATGGAATTCCAGACAGCGAAAGGCGGGAGGCTACTACCAAGGTCATGGCAGACATTCTGATGAATGGGATAACGACAGTAAATGCCATGGAAGGCGGCTTTATGTATAGCGATAAAGATGCAGATTTTTTACATGAATATGGCAATGAATTCCCCATAGATATAGTACTATTTTACCAAACAATGGATATTGAAAAGATTAAAGCAATGAATTTAAAAAGAGTAGGTGGTTGCTTTTATATTGATGGAACATTTAGAGCTAGGACAGCAGCTCTTTCATTTGAGTATGCAGATTTTCCTGGGACAATGGGAAGTCTAAGAATGACACAAGGAGAGCTAAACGATTTCGTACTAAAATGCTACAAAAATGGCCTGCAATTAGCCCTCTATACCATAGGAGATAGAGCCATTGAGCTGGCCTTGAAGGCCCATGAAAATGCCTATTATCAAACAGGAATTACTGGACTTCGACATAGGCTGGAGCATGTGGAACTTGCCACAAAAGAACAAATTATTAGAGCAAAGAAATTGGGTATAGTATTTTCCATGAGGCCATCCTATGAAACATATTGGGGCGGACCAGATAAGATGTATGCCCAAAGACTTGGAGATAATTATACTAGAACAAACCCTTTTAAAAGCATAGTAAATGCGGGAGTTACCATTTGCGGCGGCTCAGATAGCAATGTTACAGAGCCAAGGCCTCTTTTAGGGATTCACTCTGCAGTAAATCATCCAGTAGAAAAACATAGGGTAGGAATTTATGAAGCCATTAAGATGTATACATATAATGGAGCATACGCTGTATTCCAAGAGGACAGAAAGGGAACCTTAACCCCTGGTAAACTAGCAGATGTGGTGATTTTAGACGATGATATTATGTCAGTAGACCATAGTAAAATAAAAGGTATAAAGGTAAATGCCACCATAAAGTCCGGAGAAATCTTGTTTAGCAACCTAAAATAGAAATAGGTGAGGGATATGTTGAGTATACATTTTCTAGGAAAAGTTAAAATAAGATACAATGAGAAAAACGTAGAGGAAAAGCTTGGCTCCAAAGCCATAGCTTTAATATGCCTTCTAGCTTTAAACAGGAAAAGGTATGTAAGCAGGGAAAAACTTGAGGGATATTTGTGGCCGGACAGCGATACAGAGGCAGCAAGGTACAATCTAAGGTATAATCTATGGCTTATAAAGAAAAACGTGGGGAAAGACCATGAGGGAAGAGAATTCCTTTACGTAGATAACGAATGTTGTGCAATAAACAGCGATTATCTATGTCAGTGTGACATCATAGACATAATGGATTTTGAGACAAGTCCAGAGGACACCATCCAGAGGGTAATGGATTTAAAGCTTCTTTTTAGGGGAGATTTGCTAGAAGGATATTATTTTAAAAACTGCGACGAATTCAACGACTTAATAATATTCGAAAGGATGAAATTTGATCAGCATAAAATTAGAATATTAAAGCGTCTAGTGGAATTATACGAAGGAGAGGACAACCATGAGGATTGCCTCCTAGTAATAGATGAGATATTGGAGATGGAACCCTTCGACGAAGATATGGCCTTAAAGGTTTTAAATACATATGTGGAATTAGAAAAACCAGTGGCAGCAGTGGCATATTATAACGACTTCAACGACATTTTAGCAAACGGATTAGGAGTCTTCCCCTCCGAAAAACTTAGAAATAGATATATTGAGATAAAATCGTCCCTAGATCATCATAAACATATAGGAGGAAAAGAAAGCAAATTTAATTTGACATCTTATTGCATAAAGAATATTGAATTTTTCTGGATATCAGATGTGGTTGGGAAAATAGTAAAAAATATAGATTTTAACTGTATAGACCAGCTAAATGACAAGGAAATATATGCCCTAGGACGTATACAAGGAGATATTTTAAACCGCTTAAATAATAAAGACAGCCTAGAGGACGTATACAAACAAGATATCATGGATGTGGGGATAATCAATGCATTTATAAAATTAATCAACTGTATTGGAGATAAATACAGCCTGACGATTACTATTTTAAACAGTGACCACATGGATAGTACATCTGCTGGCGTACTGGAATATCTTAAAAATACGAAGGCTAAAGGCCTGGAACTAATAGAAAAATAGCGGTCCAGATGAAGGTTTGGATGACCTACCAGGAGACCAACAAAATGACCTTAATGGAGACTAGAAAGGCATATTTGGTCAGACAAAGCCAACTAGCGGTATATAATTATTAACTTGGAGGATAAAATACAACCCCTTTGATTAAAGGGGTTTAGTTATTTTGAATAAAGATAAGTTTTTAATTAATTTTCAAAATAATGGGCATTAAGTAACTATTAGAGTATATTAATATAAATACTAGGAGGTAGAATTATGGGATTAATTAAGGCAGCTTTAGGAGCAGCAGGAGGAACCTTGGCAGACCAGTGGAAAGAATTTTTCTATTGTGAGTCTATACCCAAGGAGTTAATGATGGTTAAGGGTGAAAAAAGGATTGGGAGGAGGTCATCCAATACCAAGGGAAGTGACAATATTATATCAAATGGTTCAGGAATAGTTGTAGCAGATGGACAGTGTATGATAATTGTAGAACAAGGTAAGATAGTTGAGGTCTGTGCCGAGCCTGGAGAATTTACCTATGACACATCTACAGAGCCAAGTATATTCACAGGTGGCTTGGGACAGGGAATAAAAAACACATTTAAAACTATGGGAAAAAGATTTACCTATGGTGGAGACACAGGAAAGGATCAAAGGGTTTACTACTTTAATACAAAGGAATTGATAGATAACAAGTTTGGTACCCCAAATCCAATCCCCTTTAGGGTAGTGGATACAAACATTGGCCTAGATATAGATGTATCTGTCAGATGCTCTGGGGTTTATTCCTATAAAATAGATGACCCAATACTATTTTATACAAATGTAAGTGGCAATGTGGATAAGGCATATGGGAGAGATGAGATTGACAGCCAGCTAAAGACTGAGTTTATCTCAGCACTGCAACCAGCCTTTGCTGAGATTTCCAAAATTGGCATTAGACCAAGTGCCCTACCAGGCTATGCGGAAGAACTGTCAGAGGCAATGAACAAGGCTCTTTCAGAAAAATGGGGACAGATAAGGGGATTAAAGGTGGTGTCCATCGGACTTAATCCAATAACCCTTCCAGAAGAAGATGCGGAATTAATAAAGCAAGCTCAAAGAGCAGCCATATTAAGGGATCCAAACATGGCAGCAGCCACCTTAGTAGGTGCCCAATCAGATGCTTTAAGATCTGCAGCCAGCAATGAAGGGGGAGCAATGTCAGGATTTATAGGTATGGGTATGGCTCAGCAGGCTGGGGGAATGAATTCACAAAATCTCTTTGCCATGGGTCAGGAAAGGCAAGCCCAACAAGCACAGCAAAATCAAGGGGGTCAAGGACAAGCAAGTCCACCTGCAGGACAATGGACTTGTTCATGTGGGAATATAAATACTGGGAAATTCTGCTCAGAATGTGGAAGCCCAAGACCCTCAGCATCCAAGTGCAGTAATTGTGGATGGGAGATAGAAGATCCTAGCAAACCGCCAAAGTTTTGCCCTGAATGCGGCAATAAATTTTAGGATTTTCAATTCTTAGAAAGGAGTTGAGAGCTTTGGCATTACAAGAATATAAATGCCCCTCCTGTGGTGGAGCAATAGGATTTGACAGCTCCATACAAAAGATGAAATGCCCCTACTGTGATACTGAATTTGAAATGGAGGCCCTAGTGGCCTTAGATGAGGAATTAAAAAAGGAATTTCCTGATGATATGACTTGGGAAGCCAGTGCTGGAGGCCAGTGGGCTGAAGGGGAGACAGAAGACATGATGGTCTATGTCTGCAAATCCTGTGGGGGAGAAATAATTGGGGATAAAAATACTGCCGCTACTTCCTGCCCCTACTGTGATAATCCAGTAGTTATAATGGGGCAATTCCAAGGAGAACTAAAACCTGATTATGTAATACCATTTAAACTAGACAAAAAAGCAGCTAAGGAAGCCTTAATTAAACATTTAAAGGGAAAGAAATTGTTGCCTAAGATATTTAAGGACGAAAATCATATAGATGAAGTTAAGGGAATTTATGTACCATTCTGGCTCTTTGATGCAGATGCCCAGGCCCGCATTAGATACAAGGCAAGCACAGTTCACGTCTGGAGTGACAGTAACTATGACTATACTAGAACAAGCTACTATTCCCTTATCAGGGAAGGAGAGATAGGCTTTAGCCTAATCCCTGTAGATGGGTCTTCAAATATGGCAGATGATTTAATGGAGTCAATAGAACCTTTTAACTTCGATGAGGCTGTAGATTTTCAAACTGCATATTTAGCAGGATATTTGGCGGATAAATACGATGTAAATGAGGAAGAAAGCCTAGCCAGAGCCAATGAAAGGGTCAAGAAAAGCACTGAAGAGACATTCAGGAATACTGTAAAAGGATATATCACTGTAATTCCAGAGCATACCAGCATTAGATTAGAAAATGGTAAGGCTAGATATGCCCTTTATCCAGTATGGATTTTAAATACCAATTGGAATGGAAATAAATATACCTTTGCCATGAATGGCCAAACGGGAAAATTTGTAGGAGATTTACCTCTGGACAAAGGGGCCTACTGGAAGTACTTTGCTACTTATACGGGAATTGCCAGCCTATTGATTTATCTTGTTGGCAGATTTATATTTTAGGGGGTGGACCATGTGAAAAAGATAATTACCCTTAGCCTAGTCTTGCTCTTAGTATTTGCTATGCTGCTTCCAAGTGTATCCATAGCTGGATCAATTCCAAATGAAAGGCTATATCCCAGACTAGTTGATAATGCATTTCTATTGGATAGTGAGGAAGAGAGCAAACTCCTTGACAAGCTAGATCAAATATCAGAAAAGCAGGACTTAGATGTGGTAGTCGTTACAGTAGACTCTCTGGAGGGCTACAGTCCTAGTGAATATGCTGATGATTTTTATGATTACAATGGATATGGCATGGGACCTGGTCATGATGGGATACTCCTTTTAATCAGTATGGAGGAGAGGGACTGGGCTATAACTACTTATGGTTTTGCTATTACTGCCTTTACAGATGCAGGACTTGATCGAATAATAGAGGAAATTATACCACATTTATCTGATGGAAACTACTATAAAGCTTTTGATAGATTCGGAGACTTAGCTGATGAATATACTAGAGCAGCAAGGAATGGTAGGGCCTATGATGTGGGAAACTTACCTAAAAAACCACCTTCACCGCTCTTAATCCCTATTTCTTTGCTGATAGGAGCTATTATATCCTTTCTTATAACTGGATTTATGAAAAGCCAGTTAAAGACAGTTAGAATGCAAAAATCGGCCACTTCCTATGTAAGGCAAAACAGCCTTAATCTAGTTGCTAGTAGGGATATTTACCTGTACAATGTTATCACCAGAAGGGCAAGGCCAAAGAAAAGCGAGTCTTCAAGGGGAGGGTCAACTACTCATAGATCATCTTCAGGGCGAAGCCATGGTGGGAAATCAGGGAAGTTTTAAATTAGTATTGCAGTTACATTACAATATCTGTCTTGGGATAATCATTTATATAGTATGCTGACCTTTAGAAAAGTCTTTGATGAAACACAGAAGTTTGACCCTTTCATAGTAATTGTTTATGATATAATATAGACAATATCTAGGAGGGAGCAAAGAAGATGAGAATTGGTGAATTTGCCAGCAAACACAATACGACCATAGATACAATCAGGTATTACTTAGAATTGGGACTTTTAATATCAGACAAGGTGGGAGGGCAGTACAGATTCGATCACAATGACAGTTGGGACTTGGAGAAGATTTTTGAATTAAAACTGTTAGACTTTTCTTTGTCGGAAATACAGGAGTTATTGTGTTATCATCGACTGGCTGGTGACAGAACCATTGAGTATAGAAAATATTATATATCCCTTCTAATGTCACAGAAAGAACATTTTAATAATGAACTATCGAGATTTAAGGCAATGAAATCCTTAATCGATGATAAAATCATGGAGTTTAAATCGGAGCTAGAAGATATAACTAGGATAGGGCTACCCCTTTCATTCTTAGATATTTTAGTATGTCCGAAATGCAAGAGAAGTGTAGAAATAAATAACGGTAGCTTGGAAAAAAATATGATTATATCTGGCGAAATAAAATGCAAATGCGGCTATTCTGCCAGCATAGAAAACGGTATATATGTAGATAGGAGCATAATGGATATAGATTTGGGGGATAAAAGAAAACTCCCCACAAAGAGGGAGTTTTTGCATATGGCATCTGCCAAGTTTATTAACTTCTACTATAATGGCATGGCCAAGCTAATAGACTATATACTTAAATACGCGGATGATCCAGGTTTTATTCTCGAGCTTGACACATGTGCTGGTTCATTTCTAATGCAATATTTAAAGCATTTGCAGCCTTCATCTAAGTATATACTGACCTGCAACGACAAAAGCAGATTAATGGATATGAAAAAGAATATTGAATCTAACTATCAATACAACAATATAATATTTTTGTGTTGCAATATAGAAGATTTGCCTATTAGGGAGTCAACCATAGACTTGATTGTGGACCATGGGATGAGCAAGGAATTTAAGAAGATTCATAATAAACCCTTGTATGATGCAGTATTGTCATTGTTAAAGCTGGACGGTAAATTAGCTGGTACATACCATTATTTTAACAAAGATTCTATTGATTTCCTATCTTTAGAAGCTAACCTAAGTATATATTACGATAAAGATGCCCATATAGAGAAGCTAAAGAAAAAGAATCTATCTACATTGGAAATGACAAGTATTGGACCAGTAGTAGAATCAAATCCATACAACCCAGAGATAAAGGACAAGGAATTGTATTCAATAATATATATAGGTAAAAGAGATATGGATAAAACATTGGGCTAACCCAATGTTTTATCTATTATTTACATAAATTATACAAAGACCCCTATTGACGTGGTTATAGCACCACAATATACACTTAAAGTAGTTAGACATATATCAAACAAGGAGGGGCAATTATGAAGTATAAAAAATTAATTAGTTTGTTGCTTATTGCAATGCTCATTGTCGGTATAATGGGATGTTCAAAAGAGGAGCCTGCAGTGACGCCAGATGTACCGGTTGGCAGTATGGATAGCGGTACTACTTTTAGCCCGGGTACATATACGTCTGCAGCTCCTGGAAAAAACGGAGATGTGACAGTGGAAGTAACTTTTGATGAAAAGTCTATAGTTTCTGTCCTAGTAAAAGAACACAGCGAAACAGAAGGTATAGGAGATACGCCAATTGAAAGATTGCCAAAAACCATAGTGGAGGAGCAGTCTTTGGAAGTTGATATTGTATCTGGTGCAACTATGACTTCAAATGCAATATTGGCTGCCGTAGAGGACTGTGTAAAACAGGCTGGTGGGGATGTAAATGCCCTTAAGGGAAAAGAAAAGAGCGATGATGCAAGCACAGAAACTGAATTGACAACAGATATTGTAATTGTCGGTGCAGGCGGAACAGGACTTGCGGCTGCAGCCTCTGCCCATGAAAACGGAGCAGATGTCATAGTACTTGAAAAGCTTGCAGTGACAGGTGGTTCCACGTCATTTTCAGGGGGAGGAATTTCAGCTACGGGGACTAGATTCCAAGAGGAGCTAGGAATAAAGGATACTAAAGAATCCTGGATGAAATTGTGGAAGGAAAGACAAGCTACTAGCAATCCAGATGGCAAGTATCCAGATTACACCTTAGTAGATAGATTCATGGACGAGGCAATAAAGACAACTCACTGGTTAGTAGATGTAGTGAAACATGCCTATGGCAAAATTGAAGGCTTTGGCTTTGACCCTGTTGAGAGATTACACTTCCCAGTTGACGGCGGAGGCAGTGTTTTGACGACAAATATTGAAAAGCACCTTAAGGAAAATAACGTTAAGATTATGACTGAAACAAAGGGAACAGAGTTAATTACCAATGAGAGTGGCGACGTAATAGGAGTTATGACAGAGGGAGTAAATGGAAAAATCAAGATAAATGCTAAGAAGGTAATTCTAGCAACAGGCGGATTTGCCAAGAGTGAGGAATTGCTGGAAAGATTTATACCAGAAATGGCTGGGACAGCAGAGATGAGTGCTGCAACTCCAGGAGCTACAGGCGATGGAATATTGATGGCAGAAAAAGTAGGTGCTGCATTATATGAAGAACCCTGGGTAATAGGTCTAGGAATTGGAAGCCGTATTCCTGAGTTTGGAATATTAGATTGGGATGTAAGCAAGATATTGGTAAATGAAAGTGGAGAGAGATTCTTTAACGAAGCGGACCACTATTCCATAGTCACGAACAATGTGGCGGCACAAGAAAAAGCTTGGATGATTGTAGATTCTAAGGAAGCCAATGCAAACGCTGTAGAATTGTTCAAAGCTAATTCAGCTAGTGAAGAAATAGCAACTGGAAATACCATAGAGGAACTGGCTAATTCCATGGGAGTAGCAGTAGATTCATTAGTTAGCACAGTCGATAAGTTTAATAAAGCTTATGAAACTGGAAAAGACGAATTTGGCAAAGATAAATCTATGATAGTTCCATTGGTGGAAGGGCCTTACTATGCATTGAGATATTATCCCAAGACCATGGGTACTTTTGGCGGAGTAAAAACAGATGAGTACTACAGAGTATTGAGGGAAGACGGATCTATAATTAACAATTTATACGCTGGCGGAGAATGCTCAAATAAGGTGCTTTATAATCAGGTATATATGTCGGGAAGTGCCGTTCAGCTAGCAGTGACAAGTGGACGAATCAGCGGCGAGCATGCAGCGAAATCTATAAAATAAGGCTGTAAATTGCTAAAATCAATTAGTACAAAACATCGATAACTTACTTTAATCTAGCTATAAGATTATCTTATAGCTAGATTAATTTTATAGATATTTTCAATTGGAATTTTTTTAAATCCCGTGGTAATCTGATATTAACAACAAATAAGAGGGGGTTTTCAATGAAAGATATTATAAAAGAATTGCCAATACCTATTACAGGTCTAATGTTGGGGTTAGCTGCAGCGGGAAACTTAGTATTGTCCTACGGGGAAATTTATAGGAACATATTTTGGTATTTAAGTGCTGTGATTTTAGGGTTAATAGTCCTAAAGATTGTTATGTTTCCAAAGGACCTTAGGGCTGCACTTGATAATGTGGTGGTAGCAAGTGTTTTCCCTACCCTATCTATGAGCATAATGATTTTATCTACATATTTGAGACCATTTAGCTATGGAATATCAAATACTCTTTGGCTTGCTGGTGTAATCTTACATATGGGAATAATTGCTTTCTTTACATATAAATACGTTTTAGATTTTAATATTGAAAGCGTATTTCCATCTTGGTTTATTGTATACGTAGGAATTGTAGTTGGCTCCATAACTGCCCCCGCATTTAACAAATTCAAAATGGGGCAAGTAATCTTCTACTTTGGATTTATATCTTTATTGATACTACTTCCCATAGTTTTAAAGAGGGTCTATATGGTAAAGGATATTCCAGAGCCAGCTTTGCCCACTTTGGCTATTCAAACTGCTCCTGCTGCCTTGTGTTTGGCAGGATATATGAATTCATTCCAAGATAAAAATATGGGGATGGTGTATTTTCTTTTAATATTGTCCCAATGTCTATTTTTAATTGTGTTGACTCAATTGCCTAGATTACTTAAATTGAAATTTTCCCCCGCTTATTCTGCCTTTACATTTCCCTTGGTCATTACGGGCATTTCCATTAAATTGACTAATGGGTTTTTGTTAAAGGCGGATAAGGAAATTAGTATATTAAAATACATTGTGAAATTTGAAGAATTTTTGGCGATTGCCTTAGTTTTCTATGTATTATATAGATATATAAAGTTTATGTTCAACAAAGTTAGCAAAAGTAATGAGTATAAAGTCATTGAAGAAAACTAATAAAGTTATTTAAAAAGACAGCCCTAATTTTGGCTGTCTTCTATTATTATTTCATGGGTAATATCCGTTGCTTTTCTAAGCATCGCCGTTACACCACAGTATCTGTCTTGGGACAGGGTAACTGCTTTTTCCAGCTTATCCATTGGCAAATCTCTGCCTCTGAATTTGTATATCAGTTTGATATTTTCGTATACCTTCGGATGCTCCGTAGTTGCATCTGCTTCCACAGAGATATTTAGGTCATCTAATTCGACCTTCATTTTTTTTAGTATAGATACCACGTCCATTCCAGTACATCCAATTAGACCGGCAAGTAAAAGGGGTTTTGGTCTAGGTCCCAGATTGTTTCCTCCTACGCTTTCATTGGCATCCATAATAAATCTATGGCCATTTAAATCCATCTCAAAGGCCATATTATCTATTAAATTTGCTGACATACTTATTTTATCCACAACAATAGCTCCTTTCGCAGAAATATTTTTGTATTTAGTCTCATAAATTAATATTATATCACAAAATATTCCATATAGATTGAGAATAACATTTATATATGGGAAAGTAAATTATATAGGGAAATGACAATTTTACCTCCAATGAGCCAGGCATTGCCGTTGCAGATGGACTGTGGGGGATGGGGGGTATTAAGAGGGTTCCATTTGTAAATTTTGAAAAAATTCGATAAATAATATTAAATTTTCTGTCAACTTATGTTATAATATATATGTAAATAACCAATCCGAGCCAATATGTCTAAGGTGTGACTATGAGTATTGGCCAATGGGTATAGTGGGAAACTGTTATGCCTCCCGTTATTTGGAAAGGATTTGGATACATTAGTTCTGTGTGAATTTGTGTCTCTAAGCTATACCAAACTAAAGGGGGGATTTTTATGTTTAAATTTGTACGCGTAAACATGGCTACCAAGGAAATCTCAATTGACGATGTGCCTGAAAAATATGTGGGATTAGGAGGACGTGCCCTTACTTCGACTTTTATCAACGACGAGGTAAAACCCACTTGCCATCCGCTTGGAAAAAACAACAAAATAATTTTCGCACCAGGTTTACTCAGTGGGACTTCGGCACCAAACTCAGGAAGGTTATCAGTAGGTACTAAGAGTCCATTGACTGGTGGAATTAAAGAGTCCAATACTGGAGGCACCTTTGCCCAGCAAATGGCAAAATTGGGACTGAAGGCCATAATTATTGACGATATGCCACAGGAAGATAAGTTTTATGTAATTAGGGTCGACAAGGACGGCGTATACATAGACGATGCACCAGAGGAAATAATAGGAGGATGCGGTAACTATAAGGCAGTTGAAGTGCTTAAGGAGAAGTACGGCAATAATATAGGTATAGCACTTCTGGGACCGGCAGGGGAACACCGCTTGCCTGCAGCTAATATTTCCTTTAAGGATCCAGACTCTAATTTACGTAGTGCAGGTAGAGGAGGAGTAGGTGCCGTATTGGGCTCAAAGAAGGTCAAGGCTGTTGTCATAGACGATACTGGAACTGAAGCTGTGCCCATAGCAGATGTTGAAAAATTTAGAGAAGCATCTAAGGCTTTTGCCAAAGCTTTATTGGATCATCCCGTATCAGGTCAAGGTCTAAAGGCCTATGGAACTAATGTACTTGTAAATATTATCAACGAAGCAGGTGGCTTGCCATCATACAACTTCAAGGAAGGACGTATTGATCACGCAGATAATATTTCTGGGGAGACTCTCAATGCGACTATTACAGAGCGTGGCGGGGAAGGGAAAGTATCCCATAGCTGCCATAGAGGATGTATAATTCAGTGTTCACAATGGTATGCTGACAAGGAAGGTAAGTATATCACCAGTGGCTTTGAATATGAAACTATTTGGGGCTTAGGAGCTGACGCAGGTATAGAAGATTTAGATGCTATTGCATATATAGATAGGGAAATGGACGAGGTAGGAGTAGACAGTATAGAAGTTGCAGTAGCTTTTGCAACGGCGATGGAAGGCGGACTAATTCCTTGGGGAGATGGGAAGGCTGTTTTACAAATAGTTAAAGAAATGGCTAATCCAACGCCTCTTGCAAGGATTATTGCAGGTGGGGCTTCCATAGTCGGCAAGCTCTGTGGACTATTTAGGGTCCCAGTAGTTAAAGATCAAGCTATACCAGCTTACGATCCACGTTCTATCAAAGGTATTGGTCTAACATATGCTACAACTCCAATGGGAGCAGACCATACAGCAGGATATTGTATATCTGGTAATATCCTGAAAATAGGAGCTGACTTAGATCCACTTAAAAAAGAAGGACAAATAGAATACTCGCGTTCAATGCAAATTGGAACAGCTGCCCTTGACAGTACAGGTATGTGTATATTTGTTTACTTCGGCATAGGCGACAATCCAGATGGATATCAGGCATTGATAGATATGATAAATGCTCAATATGGACTGTCTTTGACAGCAGAAGATGTGGATAAATTAGGAGAAAATGTATTAAAAACGGAGCTTGAATTCAATAAAAATGCTGGGTTTAACAATGCCCATGACAGATTGCCTGAATTCATGGAATATGAACCGTTGGCACCTCATGGAGTAGTATGGGATTTCACTCCTGAGGAAATAGACCAAGTATTAGATTTTAGTTAATTTAAAGGCCGGACCTAGGTCCGGCTTTTAATATAGGGGGAATTTTTATGGAAGAAAAAGGTTCCATTGAAGTAAGAGGATTTTTGCAATTAAATAGCCGGCTTAAAAAGAAATTTGGCACTATGCCCGTTATTTACGAATTGGATGCTGAAATTACAGGGGAGGAATTGGCTGAAAAATTGGATATAGATATAGAAGAAGTTGAGGTAATATTTGTCAACGGTTTTGTAGAGTCTGTAGATTTTGCCATTAAACCAGGGGATAGGGTAGCATTCCTCCCTCCAGGTTGTCCAGGACCCTATAGAATTGCATTGGGGTTTTATGACAAAAACCAAAACAATCCCGCAAACTTTAAAATAAAAGGCAGGTAAAGTGGGCTGTAATGAAGAGGTGAATTATGTGAATGTGGTAGTCAAATTATTTGCCAATTTAAGAGAAGATAATGAAAAGGAGCAGACTGTAGAACTTAAAGAGGGTTCCACTGTCTTAGACATTGTAGATAAGTTAAAGATTCCCATGGACAATATAGCAATTATTATGATAAACGGTAGAAGGCAGACAGCAAATATAGAAGTTTTTCATAATGACGTTGTATCACTATTTCCGCCCGTAGGCGGAGGATAAAAATAGCCCTTTTAGGGCTTTTTATTTTTAGCTTTTTTTCTTGACAATACCCTGTGGATAGGTTATTATTACAATAACCATATACCCTTAGGGGGTATGAGAACGAGGAGGAATATCGTGTTTAAAATGCTTAATCATATACAAGAAAAGTTAGTAATATACTTGCCCATTACGATGATATTAGCCATTGCATATGGGTATTATTTTAACCCGGCGGGACTGAAATTATTTATGCCCATAATAATATTCTTCATGGTCTATCCCATGATGGTAACACTTAGGTATGAAGAGCTTCTTGCCAAGGGAAATGGAAAACTTCACCTTGTCGCTCAGATTATTAATTTTCTGGTATTTCCCATTATGGGATATGGAATAGGAAAACTGTTTTTCCCAGATAATAATTATATAATCATAGGGCTACTTTTGATGTCGCTATTGCCTACTTCTGGGATGACAATATCATGGACGGGTTTTGCAAAGGGCAATGTACCTGCAGCCATAAAGATGATGGTTATAGGTTTAATCTTAGGGTCTGTCCTTACCCCATTTTATCTCAATATTTTCATGGGAGAATCAGGAGGCATTCCATTTATGGATATCATCAATGAAATAATAAAGGTTGTATTCGTGCCAATGGTACTAGGGTATGGAAGTCAAAAATACTTGCTCAAAAAATACGGCAGGGAAAGATTCCAAAATGAATTCAAAAAGAACATACCTCTTATTGCAACCTTGGCATTGGTGGGAATAGTATTTATCTCTACAGCTATGAGGGCAAATGTCATAGTTGCCAATCCTATTATGTTAGTCAAGATATTTGTTGTACTTGCAGTGTCCTATACCGCAAGTTTTATATTAGTGACAATAATTGCCAAAGCAATGTTCAATAGGGAGGACGGCATTGCTTTAATATATGGCACCGTAATGAGAAATCTTTCTATAGCCTTAGCCATAGCCCTGTCTATATACTCAACCTCGGGCAGTGAGGTGGCCTTAATCGTGGCAGTAGGGTTTGTAGTCCAAATACAAGGTGCAGCCTTGTATCTAAAGATACTTGACAAAGTATATAAAACAGACAATAGCCAACTAGAGCTTGAGGTGAACTAAATAACCTTTCCAGATGCATATTCCAATATAGATATAATAAATATAAGTATAGGCTAGATTGTCAGGATAATTAGACCCAGATGATGACATCATATTCAATCAATATCTGGGCTTTTTATAAATACAATTAAGGAGGAGGTACAATGTTTAAAAAGTTGACTAATGTATTTGTAGTGTTAGTTCAAAGATACTTGCCTGATGCATTCCTATTTGCTATATTCCTGACTTTTATTACACTAATATTGGGAGTGTTAATTACTGGACAAGGACCAATAGCCATGATAAACCATTGGGGAAACGGGGCTTGGAGTTTGTTAGCATTTTCTATGCAAATGGCGCTTGTTTTAGTTACAGGCCATACTTTGGCTAGTTCACCGCCAATTAAAAAGTTTCTAAAATCCCTAGCAGGGATTGCAAAGACACCGGGACAGGCTATAATGGCAGTTTCATTAGTTTCGGCAATTGGATCTTGGATTAACTGGGGATTTGGACTAGTTATCGGGGCATTATATGCAAGAGAATTGGCTAAACAAGTGGAGGATGTAGACTATAGACTTTTAATTGCAAGTGCCTATAGTGGTTTTTTAGTATGGCATGGAGGACTTGCGGGATCAGTCCAGTTGACGTTGGCTACTCCAACAAATGATCTAGCTGCAATGACAGCAGGAGCAGTAACAGAAATTATACCCACATCTCAAACAATCTTTTCACCGTTAAATTTAACCATTTCTATTGTACTAATACTGACCCTTCCGCTAATCAACAGAGCAATGCATCCATCCAAAGAATTGACAGTTACAGTGAATAGGGAACTCCTAAAAGATGCAGAAGAGGCTACTGCAGACATGGATAATAGCTTAACTCCAGCAGATAAGGTAGAGAATAGTAGGTTAATTACGTATTTAACTGTAGGCATTTCCTTAATTTATATTGTAAACTATTTTGTCACCAAAGGCTTTGCGCTAAATTTAGACATTGTAAATTTGATATTTTTGACATTTGGGATGTTATTCCACAGGACTCCTAGGAGATTTATTAGTGCCATAGCAGAAGCCACCAAAGGTGCATCTGGAATAATACTTCAATTTCCATTTTATGCGGGAATTATGGGGATGATGACTGGAAAAAGCCCTGAGGGCGTAAATTTAGCAGGTGCAATATCCAACTGGTTTGTCAATACTGCCACTGCCAAGACTTATCCTTTGTTTGCATTCTGGTCTGCAGGCTAGTAAACTTCTTTGTACCTTCTGGGGGCGGACAGTGGGCAGTGCAAGCTCCTATTATGATGCCTGCAGGTGCAGCTCTGGGAGTGCCTGCTGCAAAGACAGCTTTGGCAATTGCCTGGGGAGATGCGTGGACAAATATGGTTCAGCCATTTTGGGCATTGCCAGCTTTGGGAATTGCAGGGTTAGGGGCAAGAGATATCATGGGATACAGTTTGATGGTACTCCTATATTCAGGTGTGATTATCTCTATGGCATTTTTACTAATGTAAAATAAGTAGGAGGTTGTATTCTAAAATTTTTTAAAATTAGTCTTGACAAGACTCTTTTCCTGTGCTAAGTTATAATACAATATATTTAAAATAATACTTTTAAAACTTTTTAGGGAGAAGAGTAATGTTGTAAAATCTATTTAGAGAGTCTTCGCTTGGTGAAAGAAGATTAGATGAAGCAGCGTGAACATGGCCTCCTTTTAGGAATAGTCGAGGTGAAAACTTAGACTGTTACAGGTTCGCCTGTTATAGCGATAGAGTATGTTGGTACTCGATGAGGTCATTATTGCGAAGTAATGACGAATAAAGGTGGTAACATGGAATTTAACTTTCATCCTTTCTATACAGAGAGGGTGGAAGTTTTTTTATTTCAAATTTTAAGGAGGAGAAACAATGAAAAAATATTCAATTGAAACATCATGTGTACAGTCAGGTTATGAGGCAAAAAATGGAGAACCTAGAATTCTTCCCATAGTTCAATCCACTACTTATAAATACGATACGGCAGATGAAGTGGCAGCGCTATTTGATTTGGCTGCGGAAGGTCATATGTATTCTCGAATCTCCAATCCAACAGTGGCGGCCTTTGAAAAAAAGATAGCTGAACTGGAAGGTGGAGTCGGTGCCTTGGGTACGGCCTCAGGTCAATCGGCAACATTTTTAGCTATACTGACTATCTGTAATGTAGGGGAACATATTGTGGCTATGAACAATTTATACGGTGGGACTTATACCCTGTTTTCTTCTACCCTAAAGAAATTGGGAATTGAAGTGACCTTTGTAGACTACAATGCAACAGATGAGGTAATAGAATCTAAGATTAAAGAAAATACAAAGTTAATATTTGGTGAAACTTTAGGCAATCCGGGGGTAGAACTACTGGATATTGAGAGAATAGCAAATATAGCCCATAGAAATGATATACCTCTTGTAATTGATAACACCTTTGCAACGCCTTATTTATGCAGGCCTTTCGAATATGGAGCTGACATAATAATCCATTCCACTACGAAATTTTTAGACGGCCATGCTACAAGTGTGGGGGGGATAATAGTAGATGGAGGTAAATTCAATTGGGAAAGTGGCAAGTTCTATCATCTAGTAGACAAGGACCCTAGTTATCATGGTCTCAGCTATACGGAGACATTTAAGGAAAAGGCATATATCACCAAAGCAAGGGTGGCATTTCTCAGGGATTTAGGTGCTGTAATGACACCTTTCAATGCATTTTTAACTAATCTGGGAACTGAAACCTTAGCCCTCAGGATGGATAGACATTCTGAAAATGCATTAAAGATTGCAGAGTTTCTAGAGAATCATCCAAAGGTTGAATGGGTAAACTACCCACTTCTAAAATCTTCCCCTAGCTATGAATTAGCAAAGAAATATCTGCCCAAGGGTGGAAGTGGAATTATTTCCTTTGGAGTGAAGGGTGGAGTAGATGAAGGAAAAAAATTCATAGACAATGTGGAGTTAGCGTCCTTGGTAGTTCACGTAGGAGACATTAGGACTCATGTACTCCATCCAGCCAGTATGACTCATAGGCAATTGTCGGAGGAACAAAAAAGGGATGCGGGAATTAAGGAAAATATGATTAGGCTTTCAGTAGGTATAGAAAATGCAAACGAGATTATTGAAGATTTAGAGAGGGCCTTGGAGGTGATATAGATGCCAGTCATAGTACCAAAGGATCTTCCAGCAGGAAAGATTCTAAAGCAGGAAAATATATTTATTATGAATTATTTAAGAGCGACTACCCAAGATATTAGGCCATTGAAAATAGGGATATTGAATTTAATGCCGAAAAAGATAGAGACGGAAATTCAATTCCTAAGGCTTCTTTCCAACAGCCCCCTGCAAATAGATATTAGTTTAATAAGGACTGCATCTCACGAATCAAAAAATACTAGTATTGAATATCTGGAGAAGTTCTATAAGACTTTTGATGAAATCAAGGATGAAAAATTTGATGGCATGATTGTTACAGGGGCACCTGTAGAGCTTATTCCCTATGAAGATGTGAACTACTGGAAAGAGTTGGAGGGGATACTGGACTATATAAGAAAAAATGTTCACTCTACGATTTTTATTTGCTGGGCATCTCAGGCTGCACTGTATTACTACTATGGAATAGAAAAACACGAAAGCCGCAAAAAGATTTTTGGGGTATACGATTTTGAGGTCTTAGAAGATAGTTTGCTCACCAAGGGTTTTGACGATGTATTCAAAATGCCCCAATCAAGGCATACCTATATAAAAGAAAAGGATGTAAGAAAAATAGATGACCTAAAGATAATTGCCAGTAGACCCGACACAGGTATTAATTTGGCAACGACTCACGACAATAGGCTTATATTCATAGCAGGTCATGGAGAATACGACAAATATACGCTTTTTGACGAGTATAATAGGGATTTAAATAGGGGACTGGACATACAAAAGCCCATTAATTACTTTAAAAATGACAATGTGGAAGAGGGTATCATAGTAAACTGGAGGTCCTATTCAAACTTATTATTTGCAAACTGGCTTAATTACTGTGTTTACCAGGATACACCTTATGAAATACACGATATATTGGAAAAGGTCATATAAAATATTACAATTTACTTTTATTTGCCCCTAGGATATAATTACATTTAATAATAGGGGGTGTAACAGGTGAAAAAGGTTACAGGAGAGAAGGTAATATACAAATTTTCCAATGAGATGGAACCGGTAGTTACGGTGGTCCAAGGTGAGATAGTTGAGGTCCATACAAATGACTGTTTTTTTCAACAAATTTACGACGAAAGCCAGATATTAGAGAGCATTGACTACGACTTACTAAACCCTGCTACAGGGCCAATATACGTGGAAGGTGCAGAGCCAGGGGATTTGTTAAAGGTAAAGGTTTTGGATATAGAAGTAGATTCAAAGAGTGTAGCGGCAGTTGTGGCAGGAGAAGGAGTATTGGGGGAACAGGTGAAAAATCCAAAGGTACGTATAATTAATATTGTAGATGGATTTGCAATTTACGACAAACACATTAAAATCCCCATCGACCCAATGATTGGAGTAATTGGAGTAGCTCCAGCAGAGGAAGATGGGGAATGGGCTACTAACAGTCCATGGAAGCACGGCGGCAATATGGATACTACAGACATAAGGACCGGATCCACATTATACTTTTCAGTAAATCAAAAAGGTGCTTTACTGGCTTTAGGAGATTGTCATGCTGCTATGGGAGATGGAGAAATGTGTTTTACTGGTTTAGAAGTTCCTGCAAAAGTGCTATTAAAGCTGGAGGTAATAAAGAGCAAGTCCATAAAGTGGCCAATTGTGGAGACAAAGGATCATACCATGATTATTGCCTCTGGGGATTCAATAGATGAGGCAATCTACGAGGCATCAAATCAAGCCATTGGACATATGAGAGATAGTTTGGATATACAATGGGAAGATGCATATATTCTGGGAAGTTTAGTAGTGGATTTAAAGGTATCTCAAGTAGTTGATCCAAAGGTAACGGTCAGAGCAGCCATACCAAAGAATATCGTATCTACAAAACAAATAATTGAATCTATTGTAGGGCAATAGATAACAAGCAACTAAACAGGATGTTAAACGGGATAGAAATCTATAGATTATCCCATTTAACATCCTGTTTTCTTAATTATAGTATTTTAAAAAAGATTTTCCCTTATCTGTAATATAACTTCCCCTTCTACCAGTTTCTACTTCTATAAAGTCTAAATCCCTTAAAATAGAGAGGACATTTTTTAAATGATTTTCCCTTATATAGTGGCTTCTTCTGTTTAAGGTTTCTAAAAGGTGTTTTCTGCCTGCCGTTTTATCGATCATATTTAAATGCTCTATAACTCCTAAAATGGCAATGGTATTTTCCAGGCTGGTTGTTTCTTCCAATATAGCAATTTCTTGCTCATAGGGGGACGAGGTCGTCTTCCCAGGGGCTAACTCACTGCCTACGTTTAGATTATTCTTTATGTATTCGGGAAGTGAGCATGAACCAATTGTTTTATTGTCGCTAAAGGTATATAAATAGGTGACAACATTTTCAAGCTCTCTGATGTTTCCAGGCCAACTGTAGCTAATTAGCCTGTTTAGGCAATCTTCGGATAGTTTATCTGCTTCACCTGAGAAATATCCTATGAGAAGTGGTATATCTTCGACCCGATTTCTCAAGGGTGGGATATCAATGGGAAAAGCATTTAATCTATAAAATAAATCCTTCCTAAACAAGCCCTTTTCCATCATATCCGTCAGGTCCTTGTTAGTTGCCGAAATAATTCTCACATCTACATTAATCATTTTATCAGAGCCTATGGGCATTACCTGCCTCTCCTGAAGTACCCTTACGAGTTTGGACTGGAGATGGTGGGGCATATCTCCTATTTCATCGAGAAATATGGTCCCATGATTGGCGATTTCAAAAAGCCCTTTTTTTCCACCCTTTAATGCCCCTGTAAATGAGCCGCTTACATAACCAAAGAGTTCACTTTCCAGCAGGCTTTCAGGCATTGCTGCACAGTTTACAGCTACAAAGGGCTGATTGCTCCTGGGCGAAGAGTTGTGTATTGCCTGTGCAAATACTTCTTTGCCAGTCCCTGTTTCCCCTGTTATCAATATGCTTATATCTGTTATAGATGCCTTTTTACTCATTTCGATAAGGTTATACATTTGAGGCGACTGAGTGACTATATTTTCAAAGTTGTACTTTGCAATATGGCCCTTTAGTCTAAGTTTATTAGATATATTTTGTTCCAGTTTCTTAATATAGGTTACTTCCTGAAATGTAAAATGCATATTATATTCGTTGTTAAAATGGGAAATATTTTTTTTCTCATAAGTAATATGCCTATTGTTAAAGGAGATTAAACCATCTTGGGAATTGCCTTCTTGATGGTCCTTTAAGTTAATTTCGTCAATTGTTTCGCTAATATTATACCCGACTATGTCTTTTTTTATGTCGAAGATTTCCCTGAACTTTATGTTGTAAATCAGGATTTCACCATCCTTGGAGGTAAGTAATATACCGTCGTTAGACAAGTCCAATAGGTGGTCTAATATTTCTGTTCTAGTAAGTAATTTGTTGTAATTTTCTTCTATGCCTATATTGGTGCTAAAGATTTTCTGATAGTAGTTGTAGAGGTTTACGTGAATGGCCCTGTCGTTAATGTTTAAAATATTGATTATTAGAAGTATTGTACTGATATCCAATACCCTGTGACCAACATCAAAAAACGTCTTAATATACGGCGGTATCATTTCAGGTTCAGAGGGAGATACTGCAATTTTTATATGATTATAGTCTTTTCCAAATTCAAAGGGTATTAGATTAAGATGTTTGACTCCAATATCGTATAGAGAAGATACGGAGTTTAGCACGGTTTCAATATCATCGTTGACTACTAAGACATCAGTATTTTCAGGGATTTTAAAGAGTTGCCTTACATTGCTCTTTAAAAAGGTCCTTTGGGCTACGATTATATTTTTTGGATCTTTGACATAGTTTCTAATTTTAAATGCTCTACTACTTGCCATTGCCAGCACAAGGTCTTCTTCTATAAGTATGCTGTCATTGAGATCGTCAATATAATAGTTTTTTATGGCCACTTGATCCCCAAAGATTTCCTCTAGGTTCTCCCTCAATATATGTCCAACGGAATTAGGTTGGTTGCTCTTCATTAAGTTGTCTGTAACTATGGCAATTGATTTCATATTCACCACTCCTATAACCTATTAAAGTAAATATTATCTTATTTCTACATCTTATGCAAGTTATTTTATGTATTACATTAAAGTGGCATAGTTCTTGCTTGTATATCATGTATAAGCCACAAGGGGTGATAAAATGGATGAAAAAATTGTATGTGATGATTTTCTGAGGAATCGTGCCTTAACTAATTTAAGGTTAAATAATAAAAAGACAAGAGCCGCATATTTTATAAATACGCCTGATATTAAAACTGATAAATACAAAAAAAACATCGAGGTATTGGAGCTAGATAGTTACAAGATATGGTCCTTAGAATTAAATCTAGAGGCAGATGATTTTAATTTCTTCGGCGACGATTTATATATTTTGAAATATATAGATGAAACCTCTTCGATTTATAAGTATGAGTTTGAAAGGGGGGACCTAAGGCTATATTGCCAGCTTCCATACAAAGTGTTGGAATATCATGTGAACTTATACAATGTATATTTTACAACTAGAATCGATGAAGAAAGATTCACTGGTTCAATGGTTTGTAGTTCCATGGTTCCTTTCTATCAAGAAAACTTAGGTTATTCATCCCATAGCAAGAATGCCTTATATAAATATAATATCGAGTCAAAAGAATTAAACAGGCTTAGTGCTTTAAATTTTCATATAGATGATATAGTATTTGACATGGATAACAATACAATTGTATTTACAGCATTCAATATCCACAATATAAAACCTATATCATCTGATGTGTATACTTATGATTTGGAAAGTAGAATTATAAAAAAATGGACAAATGGGGTATATAGAATTAGTTATATTGACGTATTATTTCCCCAAAAAATTGTTTTTATGGGAATAGATATATATGAAAAGAACAGAAATGACAATCAGAATGTTTACGTTATAGATATGATAGATGGGAGTTGTCAGCTGCTAAGGGAACCCTTTGACAGGAGCAATGAGTTTCCAGGGATTACCACAGATAGCAGGTTGACTAAGTCAAAACCAGTAGAAGTAAATAAAAATGAGTTTTATTTTTTAGTATCCGATAGGTATGGAGAAACCTTAAATAAAATCGATGTATTAGGAAATTTAGTCACATATAATGTGGGACTTAAGGTAATTGACGACTACAAGGTCTTAAAAGACGAAGTTTTGTTAATAGGGTTAAAAGAGGAAGGGCTCCACGAATTGTATTTGTATAGTGGAGCGGGATTAAGACAGCTTACGGAATACAATGATTGGATACTAAGGGATAGAAAAATGTGTGTACCTGAACATATTAAAATTGCTGTCAAGGGAGTCGAAATCGACGGTTGGGTTATTTCCCCCTTAAACCTTAATCCACAGAAGAGATACCCTGGGGTCTTAATAATACATGGAGGCCCCAAATCCTCCTTCACCAGTGTTTACGATCACACCATGCAGTTATTGGCAGCTAATGGTTATTTCGTGTTTTATGCCAATCCTCAGGGAAGCGATGGGCGCGGGGATAAGTTTCTGGATATTAGGGGTAACTTCGGTTCCATAGCATATAAGCAGCTTATGTATTTTGCAGACAGAGTATTAGAAGAATACCCACAAATAGACGAAAACTTATTGGGGGTCATGGGGCACTCCTACGGTGGATATTTGACTAATTATATAATTACAAGGACCAATAGATTTAAGGCAGCTGTATCTGAAAGTAGTATAAGTAATTTAGTGACTGCATTTACATCTTCAGATATAGGATATCAATATATATTCGAATATATGGGCAATAAAACGCCTTGGTCGGATTTAAAGTCCTATATTGAATCCTCACCTATCACACAGTCCAGCAACGTATCAACACCAACATTGTTTATACATGGCACTGATGACGGGAGATGTAATTATACGGAATCCTTAAATATGTATGGTGCATTGAATTATCATGGTATAAAAACTAAATTGTGTCTTATAAAGGGAGAGGGACATAATATAGCAGGCAAAGGGAAACCAAGGGGGAGAAAATACAGATATATGGAAATACTAAAGTGGTTTAATGAAATAATGAATGGAGAATAAATATGTATGCAATTGATTTGCTAAAGAAGTTAATTGAAATTGACACATCAGAAGTGGAAAAAGCTAATGAAGCAGTGGAGTTTATATCCCAGTATTTGAAAGAGGGGGGAATAGACGGAGAAATAATAGAGTTCAAGGGTTACAAAAGCTATGTGGCGACCATTGGAGAAGGGGACAAGACCATAATACTCAATGGACATTTAGATGTAGTCCCTGGAGAAAAAAGTCAATTTGTAACTATAGAAAGAGATGGTCGAATATATGGTAGAGGCAGTGCAGATATGAAAAGCGGCTGTGTTGCCATGATAAATGCAGTTATCCAGTTGGCCAAAGAGCCCTTGGGCTGCAAGGTAATGCTGCAAATTGTAACGGATGAGGAAAATGGGGGATTTAAAGGTACGAAGAACTTAGTGGATTTAGGTTATATAGGAGACTTTGTCATCTGTACAGAACCGACAAATTTAAATATTGGAATTCAATCTAAGGGTTTTATGAGGGTAGATATAGAGGTGGAAGGCCAATCTGCCCATGGAAGCAGACCTTGGGAGGGCCACAATGCCATAGAAAAGGCCTTCAGGGAATACGAAAAAATACTTAAAATTCCCATGTTAAATGAAGGCTCCCAGTACTATGAAAGCTCAACAGTAAACTTAGCCCTAATTGAAGGAGGTGATGCATATAATAAGGTCCCAGATAAAAGCTTAATAGGTTTGGATATTAGGTATGTGCCAAGCATTAATCCATATGAACTCATAGACGAACTAAAGAAGACAGTCCATGGCAAAGTAAGGATGCAGCTCCTAGGGCATGCAGTCAATTCAAGTCCAGATGATCACTATATTCGCTGGTTTATGGATACTGCAAATAGGATTAGATTTCCAGAGCAAGTATCCCTATATGGGCAGCATGGTTCATCGGATGGAAGGTTCTTTGCCAGCAAGGGGATTCCCGTAATAGAATATGGTCCTAAGGGGGATAATTGGCACGGTAGTGAAGAATATGTGGATGTTGAGTCAATATTTGAGTTGGAAGAAATAATCAAGGCTTTTATCAAAAGGTTTTAGAAGGTGAAGAGATTTTTAGAAAAAGGAGGATGAATATGTCAAAAAGGTTAATTTCATTGTTATTAGTAGGGATACTTGTATTATCGTTGGCTGCAGGATGTGGACCTAAGGATGTAGAAGAGCCGGCCGGAGGCAATGAGTCCGCGGGGGGAGAGCAGCAATCTGGTGGAGATAAGGTGGATACTGCTACAAAGAGCAATGATCAAATCGTGGTTGCTTTGGAGGCAGACATTACTTCCCTAGACCCTCAAGGACATAATGACGTAATTTCAGAGAAAGTCTCATTTTTGGTATTTAACAGGCTATTTAGATTAAATGAGAATTTTGAAGCTGTTCCAGATTTGGCTGAAGACTGGTCACAACCATCTGAAAAGGAATGGTTGCTGAAGATTAAAGAAGGCGTTAAGTTCCACAACGGAGAAGAGATGACAGCAGAAGACGTGAAATTTAGCATGGAAAGGTCAATTGAATCGCCAAAGGTACAACACGTATTGGAACAATTGGAAAAAGTTGAAGTGGTAGATAAATACACAGTAAAGGTCACTACAAAAGACGTATTTGCTCCATTTATCAATACCCTAGTACATGCTGGAATATCTGTGATACCAAAGGACTA
>JALNZV010000049.1 GCA_023229175.1 Tissierellaceae bacterium
CCTGTTAATGCCCCGATGAGGTTAGGGTCTTTGACCTTTTTATATAGATTACCAATAAAAGTTCTTCGAGCAAGGTGCGAACTGGCTACCTCGTAGAGGGGTTTTTGTTCCTGCAGTCTCGTTTTAGGGTTAAGTATAGTAACTCTCCTATCTATACCTATGACCTTAAAAAATTCTTTGATTGCCATATTATATTTTTGGGAGGAAATAAAAGGCATCAATTTATCCCCTTCTATATCTTTGTATTTATTAATTATCTTGACGGCTGACTCGTGTAATGGAACTATTATAGTTTCAGGCTTCTTGTCATGCGATTTATTAGCGATATACTGCAAATTACCGTCAATAACATTGCCTTTCTTAAAAGCGAGTAAATCACCAACCCTACACCCCACTAAACACTGGAATATAAAAACATCCCTTTGTCGTTCTAAATGCAAATTAGCAGAGAGGTCGTAATCTTTAATTCTATTCCTCTCCTCTAAGGTTAGATAATAAGGAGTACCATATACTTGCCCCCTGTTCTCGAATTTTATAAATGGGTCTGCTGTGGTATAGCCGTTCTTTCTCGACCAATTGTAGAAGGCTTTAATTGTTTTAAAAAATTTGGCTACAGTGTTATAGCCTCTTTCTGCAGGTTTATTTACGTTAATGTATAATTCTGGAAACCTCTCGGAAATTTCTACCTCTCTTAAGAGGAACTGCTCAAACTCTCTCAGTGTATCTGCAGATATAGAATTAAAAGATAAACGGAATCTATTATTCTGATTTTGCTTAAAAACCTCAAATCGTTGCAACGCTCTGCCAACAACTTGGTAATTCTGCCCCCTACGAATAGAACCTACAGACACTCTTATATAAGTATCAAAAATAGATAAGAAGGACGATTCACTATTATTCTCGAGAAGAGTTAAATATTTTTCTGGGTGTAATAATTTATCTACTTCAATTTTTAAAACCTTACTGGTAAACTCCAGCCCTCTTTCTACCATATTGAAATAAGCTTTAAGTACTACCTCTTTAAGTTCTGTGATAGCAGTATTCAAACCCTGCCTCTCCGCGTAAGGCATTAGAACTTTAGCTTTGATACATTCTTTCTTAGCATCCCAGCTATTTGGGTTAATACTTATTTTTGAGGAATAAGATAAATCTACACTCTTACCATCGCTTATGCGGTATCGGATATTTGTTTTATCTTTGCCCGTAGATTTGATATAAACTTTACAACTTGCCATAACATCGGCAAAGATAATATTAATTCCCGAAAAATTCCCGCCATAAGTGTATTTTAATATATCTGACTTTACCCACAATTATAACCAAATCCCTAAAACATATAAACCTGCATAAAGCAACATAACCCTCTGTAAACTAACGGATATTCCGCCCGAGACTACAAAACAAAAACGCTAATCCTTGTTTTATAAAGGGTTAGCGTTTTTTATTTACTCATATTCTCGATATATTCCCGACATCGACTGTTCAGGGGCTTTTTATCCCCATCCTATAAATTTAATAATCCTCTTCCAATAAAGCAAAACCACACCCACCAAAACGAGAACAATAATAACCCTCCAATTAGTACTTGTAGTTAGTTTCTTACTCTCCTTAACCTTATCATTAGTTTTAATATCGTTTTTTATGTCTGAATTAATAGTGTTAAACTTGCTATCCACACTATCATTTTGAGTCATTGTTAAGCCGTTGTTATGCTTCTTGGCGTTAGTTTTAGTTTCCTTGATAGTCTCTTTTATAACCACTCCAGAGCTATCTCTTTGCTCTGTTCTTGTGGTTTCGGTAATCGTTATCTCCATTTCTGAAATAGAAGTTGTGTCAATAATCAAAGAATTGAAATAAGTCTTCTCTTCCTGCTTGCGTTCCTGCGTGGATGAAGTGGATAAGTCCACTAA
This sequence comes from Tissierellaceae bacterium, assembly GCA_023229175.1. Lineage (GTDB taxonomy): Bacteria > Bacillota > Clostridia > Tissierellales > Tissierellaceae > JAAYFT01. The sequence continues at coordinate 1,911 of JALNZV010000049.1, forward strand.
TTCGCTATCCTTAACAACCTTCTTAGAAGTGTTGCAAGATGCCAATAGCATTACTATTAAAATCAAAATTAACCTTTTCATCTCTATTTATTTATTTTTTCATTATCCTCTGAAAACTCTCTTGGTGGCTTTCTTTTACTGCAATGATTAACCGTACATTTATTGTATAACAACAAAGCATTTTGGGATATTAAATCATTATTTTTATCCCTGAATGCCGAATTATCAGCATACAACTTATCAATAAGAGCATCTTTCTTGTCCAAGTCTTCAATTTTACGTTTGTTCTCTTCTTGTAATGTGTCGATAACCTTATTTAAAGTATCAACCTCTATATCTTTTTTCTTTTCTTTAAAGAATACAAACGAACCTCCAAGAGAGATAACCACCGACACGAGGGAAGTAATAATTAGTTCTATCATAATCTTATAATTTATTTTCTTTAATCCACAACTTTACATCAAACGAAGGACAAGCCTTATTAGCAAATTCATTATGTCCGTGAATTGTAGCCGTTGGGAATTGCTTTTTCAATTCCTTAACTAAATTAAGCAACGCTCCCTTTTGTGATGCAGTTCTGGTATCTTTAGCTCTCATACTCTTGTCGCAACCTCCAACATAACATATTCCAATACTATTAGAATTATAGCCTTGAGTATGAGCCCCAATAAGATTAATATCTCTACCTTCCCACACTTCACCATTTAATCCAATTACATAGTGATAGCCAATACCATTATATCCTTTTTCCCTATGCCACTTATCAATATCTCTAACAGTAACAGCTCTGCCTTCAGGAGTAGCCGAACAATGAATAATTATTTTATCTATTTTTCTCATATTATCCTATTTTTTCAATTTCTATCGCTGAAATAGCTGCACCTTGATTAGATCCAACCGTAGGAGTAGTATTATGTGTAATTATTATTATATTCTCGCCTGCCGCAATAGTTACTGTTACTTCTTTAAGCTCAGGCTTAGAAGAGCTTGTACCATGCACATCTGGAGAAGAACCTGTAAATCTATTACCAGTAAATGGAGTTACAGAATTACCATTAATATTATATAACATTCCATTGGAAATCACCCTATTATTACAATCCCATATCTTCACCTTATAAGTTCCTGCAGACATATTATATACCGTTGCACCCCAAGCTCCGTAAGGTGGAACCCCGGTAGTTCCATTAGCACATCTTCTAATTCCTATAGTATAAAATAAATCAGGGTAATATTTATCTGTTGGCAATGTATCTGTTATTCCTGAATCATATGATTTTTTTTCATAGTTGATTCCTATTATAGGAGTGATTTCCTCTATAGTTGCTTCCTTAATTCTACCAGCGACAGTTCCATCGTTCCAATAAAAGGTATTATCTACACTGTCGGAGGATGTTGATTTTGTTACAGAATATTTCCAACCATTATACTCTTTGAATCCATATCCTCCTGCATTTCCTACTGGCTTGATAACTGCATACAAATTACTAACAGCATTAATAGTAACATTATGAGTGTCGCTTATTGCTCCATCAATAGTCGATGTTGCAGTTATTACAACAGCACCCTCTGCAATAGCAGTTACCAATCCACTTGAATTGACTGTAGCTTTTGTTTCGTCAGAAGAACTCCAGCTTACACCTGTTTCTGTAGTTTCAGGAGGAGTATAAGTAATTCCTAATTGAAGTGTGCTTCCATTATCAACAGCAGTTCCACCTGTAATAGTTAAGCCTGTTATTGTTATAACTTGAGGAGTAATCGTTATTTCTTGAGTTCCAGCAACAACTTGACGATGTATTGAGGTAGCCATAATAGTAGCAGTACCAGCACCTATAGCAGTTACCAATCCATTTGAGTTTACTGTCGCTACATTTTGATTAGAGGACGTCCAAACTACTCCTACTTCTGTGGTATTATTAGGATTATATGTTACAGAGAATTGCTCTGTATTACCTACTTCAATGGGTGTATTACCATTTACTGTTATACTTTCTACTGGAATAGCTTCAGCAGCTACAGTAATGAGTAGTTCATCATATACAAGTTCATTGGATAAAGATTTGGCTGTTATTTTCACTGTGCCAACATCTTTTAGAGTAACTAAGCCCGATTGCGTTACTTCTGCAATGATATTGTTATCTGATTCCCAAAGAATATCTGTATCTGTAGTATTGCTTGGAGTTAGGGTTGCAGTTAATTGGATTTCATCATTTATAATTCCGTTAGATTCTCCTGTAATAACAATTCCCGTAATCGGTCTTGAAGCAACACATAAAATATTTTTTGTTGTTGATATTTCAGGATTATCTAAAGATTGAAGCGTTACTATTAATTCTCCAGCCCCTATACAAGTTACTAATCCATTAGAATCAACAGTAGCAATAGCCTCATCATTCACCGACCACTCAATATTAGTTTGTGCAGTTCCTGCAGGCGTAAATACTGCTGTTAGCTGTGTGGTTTCTCCTATTAATAAGTCTGTTACATTACCTCCGCTAATTGATAATGATTCTAAAGGAACGTTTTCAACTGCATCAATTCTTAACAAGAATGGAGTTTTTAAATCAGCTCTTAATTGGTTGGCAAAATATAAAGCGTCTGCTTTTTCTAATGATTTTCTTCTTGCTGTTTTATCCCATGTAATATCATTTGCAAATACTGTATTGACCTCATACTTCGATACATATTCTTCTGTTATTTCTAATAATTTCTCATCTAAATTAATATTAAACATATTAGTTCCGTTAAACGAAAATCCTTTAATTTTATCGTGAATATTATTTATTCCATTTATGTTTATATTAGTCATAAAAGTTAGTTCAGGATAATAAAAATATTGCCCCTTAGGAATATAAACTTCAAAATTTACGGCAGTACCTATAATATTCTTAGTAATCTTAGCATATTTTCTCATATACCAATATTCATACCACTCATCTCGAGTAGCGAACCAAATATTATCAGCCCCTGCTTTACCATAATTATTGTATATATGTCTTAGAAAATCTACAGAATTTTGATTAGCTGTATGCCCACCTACATACATATGTATTCTCGATTCAGCATTCTTAGCCATCTCCAGAGTAACATCATTAATATAGGATAGCATGTCAGAAGGAACAGTTCTATAATAATAACCCTTGTATAAGTTCAATTCATCTGACATTGGATACAGATAACCATGCCCTCTATCATGTGTTCCTAAATAATCTGGAACATCAGCGAATGCCAATAAGTACAATGTGTCACCATTCGGTTGCGACACCATTTTACAACCCCTATTAAAATAGTCTTTAAACAAAATAATATCCCTCTCCCAACCAAGTTTAATGTTCTCAATATTCACATTTATGTCTTGGTCTGGGTTATCATCATCATAAAAGATTCCCTCCACATCGTGAGGCGACATGCTGTGACCCCACTTGAGCATCTCTATGACGTCCCATTTTTTTAGATAATAATTGAATCTCCAATCGTTATCTGTATTACCTTTATCGATGTTTGGGTAATCATTAAATGACTGTTGCCAAATCCAAAATGAAGATTCTACCCTAAATCTTCTATCTGTGCCACAACCATCAGTAAAACATAAAGGTAAATTACCTTCATTTGAATCAATAGACACAGGAATATCTTCGACATCCCATTGCGGGGCATGATAACGCCAACCTCCAGTTGTATATGGTCTATTACATATAACAGCATGTACTACAGAATAGTCTGTTCCGTGAGTATCATCCATTGTGTAGCTTAATAAAGCTTCCTTGTTAAACTTTAACTTCGGAATACTTAATTCAAGACTATTAGCCTCTGCCTCACTCGCACATTCAATGCTGAATGATACCTTTTCACCAAAATACTTAATATATGAAAGTTTGAGTTTTGCAGTAAATTCCTTTGTGTTTGCAATTAAACACGTGCATTTTAGCTTAGGAATGGAAGTCGCAGTTTCTCTTATAATATCAAATTTATAATGGTCGTTATTGATTGAAGAAAATACATCTATTCCTCCAGAGATTGTGATATTATCAATAACCAAATAGAGATTATTCCCTATCGGTTCATCGGCAATATCATAAATCTTTTCTTCATTTTCAGTTTCTGGTAATTCTTTCAATTCAATCATTTTAGAATAAATATCTTGAAGAATTACTCCATTTTCACCAATATACTCCAAAGTTCCATTCTTATACTCTTTTACAAAAGAAACTCTTGTGCCAGCTGAATTAACTCCTTCAATAGCCGTATTAATAGCTTGCTGGGTTTCAACTTGCGAAAATACAGAACTTGGTAATGAGTCTAATTTTGCAATCTTAGTATCTTCAATTAAACTCTTTCCCTCCTCTTTAGCAACGTATGTATTAGCTAAATTGCTAATAGCAGTATTGAAAGCAGAAGATGTAACATAAGCAGAAAGTGCATTAGTTAGCTGACCTGAGGTTATATAGTTGGATAGGTCTATATCCGAGCCAAATGAGCCTATTAACTCTGGAACTCCATTGATCAATAGGTATTCATTGTAAAAGTTACTATCAACTCCATCAACTGGCAACAAGTATATATAACCTTCCTCTGTAACGTCATTTATCGAAGCAATTAATTTAGGCTCGAGTTTATTAACCGAACTAACTAAAGAATTAATCTCAGTCTTGTTATAAGTCTCAGATTTTAAGTAATAGTTTGCAATTAAGTTAGTAATGTATTGAACTGTTGCGTTCTCAGAATTAATAAAGGCCTTCAAATCCTCTATCGATATCCTCTTAGGGGTGTTAGGGGCGTTGGGGTCCCCAACCATTAATACTTTATCACCTGTAGTGGCCACTTGAGGCATATCATCGTAAAACTTCATATATTAATCTCCTATTATTATAAATTTTTTCTTGCTCTTTACTCTTGAGGCTTGACTACCTATATAATTAAGATAAGCTACGCACTCATCCAATAGCTTAATTCCTCTCTTCTCAGCCTCATTAGCCACCCTTACTACGGCTCTGTCATCCACACTATCGGAGAACTCCAAAGAACCTTTAGCCCTTGCCCCGGAGGAGGTTAAAAACACATTGGAATTGCGAACGTAACGGGAGTAAGCTAAGTAGGATATAGCCTTCTTTAATCCGGATAGATAAGCAGTGTCTTCGTTGTAATATCCCCCTTCTAATAGAAGTGTGTTATTATCACTCTCTACCCCGATATCTAAGTCCTTATATAGTTTAGCACCGATTGAAGGGATTACCCACTCTTTCTCTGCCTCTTCGATATATGGGTCTATCCGCTTAACGTCATCAACGTTACTGCTTATATCTCTTATCTCTCTTATGTAATTACTATCTATTATCATATAGCATCCCATTTTAAAGGTTGTACAGCGAAATTGGTTATCTCTCCCACTTGCCAATTGGTGAATAACTCAGTCATTGCCCTCTCTACATCTACTCTGTAAGGGTTAGTAATAGAGTTATAGTACTTATAGCTTGATTGCATGAGTTCTGCCCCAAAGCCCGCTCCTATGTCCTCCGCTCTAAGGATAGGGGGTTGCTTAAAAGCCCTCCCAATCTTATCTTTAACCGACTGCTCTGCTTTATCATAATCTTTATCGTAATTAGTTGACTCGAACCTCAAAAACTCCGGCATGTCTTCCTTACTCTCTACCTCCATATAAGCAATTTTACAAGCTTCTTCGTCGCCCTGGAAGCCTATAAGTTGTTCTTGAATGGCTGAGGTATCGTCCTCTTCCCTGCCTTCTGAGTCATCGGTATTAGTGTTATCGGGGCTTTTACCTTTAACGCCAACAACGACTCCACCACTCATGAACCTGTTGCGAATGTTTCTATATGTAATATTGCTTAGCCCTTCATCAGAGCTCATATCGGTAAGTGCTGCGGCATATACAGGAATAGGGTAACTTATATCACCATCCCCTGAGAAGTAGAATATCTGCCCTTTGTATTTATCCCAGCCACCGGCATTCGCTGCCTGTTGTTCTATTATAGCTGTGTCGGGATTATATAAGTCTATGAAGTCTATATCTTCTTTTTTGAATTTTTTAAGCTTACTAAACTCTTTAGCCCAGTCGCTGTGAACTGCTACCTGGGAGAAATTGCCGTCATTATCCATTAAAGCAAATCTCACATGCTCGAAAGGCACAGGACTGAATCCTACCTTCTGCCCTAAAGCATTATAATTGATGTGCACTGCGAAGCCGTTATACAGAGCGTAATCTTTGACGATAGCCCTATGTAAAGCGTCTAATGTAAGACCTTTTCTGTTAACCTCTTTCGCGTATATGTTTACATCTAAACCCATACCTGTTAGGAAGTCAGCGTAAACGCCAACACACGATGAGCCAGTAACAGAGGAGCCTACAATATTACGAACTACCTGGTAGAAGTCATTATTTTCGCCTATAGTTTGAATGCCTAAGCTCTTGTTATTGGCTATCTCTATTACGCTTTGATATTTAAGTGTGGAATATTTCATAACTGCTCTTACTGTTAGCCAGGGGCAAGGTCTCGCTCCTTATGGGCTCTTAAAGCCTACCCCCGATAGAAGAAAAGAGGTTTTACCCTCTCTCCCTTTCCTTGTAATTTTGAACAAGTTCTTCCCAGTTCTCTGGTTTCTTTTGGAACTTGTCAATCAATTTTGGATTTTGAGCCAAATGGAATAGGACTAATTCAGTTGTAAGGTTATGATTACTCATCGCCTTCCCCGCGTCAAATCCCACATTGTCCTCAATCAAAGCCCCTGCATAGAGTTCAAATTCGCTTCTAACGACTCCTCCTTTAAACTTCATAATCTCTACGTAGGCATCGACTACGCAGTCTTTACATCCTGACTTAAGTTCTTTCTTGAGAATCTCCTTATACAAGTATTCTAACTCAGCCTTATCCTCAGGGTTCTTCGTGAAGTGTCCTTTGGTTGCGGAAGGGTTAGCGAAATTCTTATTAGCGAATTTTTCTTGAAAAGCTACGAGCCTTTGCTCTGCTGTTACTTCCGGGTCAA
>JALNZV010000055.1 GCA_023229175.1 Tissierellaceae bacterium
TCAACGTGCCTTGAGAGGTCAATAAAGATGTCATAAGTATCTAGTTTCCCCTTAGTGGAAGAATGTTTTTTCTGGAAATTGTGTCTATAACATTATAATAACATCACATTTATGATCTAAATGAATTGTGAACCCATATAAATGCTACTTTATACTTAATAATATAATCTGCCCTACATACTCAGAGCTCTATTATTAAGTATTTCAAGCATAATGTTTTATTTTTATTATAATCTCTGTTCCTTTATTGATTTCACTTACCAGTTTAATCTTTCCGTGGTGGTATTCTACTATATGTTTGACAATAGAAAGACCTATCCCTATGCTTTGTTTTTTCCTTGATCTACTTTTATCCACAGTGTAAAACCTTTCAAAAATCCTACTTTGCTGGGAAGCAGGAATACCTATACCTGTATCTGAAACTTTAATAATAGCCCAACCATCCTCACTTTTAATCTCTAAGTTTACGTTTCCACCATAAGGCGTATATTTAATACCATTATCTAAAAGATTATATATCAATTCTGCAATCATATCTTTGTTTCCATTTATAAAGGTAGATTTACCATATAGGTTTAAACTTATATTTTTTTTACCCGCAATAAGTTTTAAATTATCCATAGTATTTTCACCTATATCATAAATATCAATAATATAAAAATCCTTCTCATATTCCTCTTCTTCAATTCTAGATAATTTGATTATAGAGTCAATAAGATTCAGTAATCTTACTCCCTCCTTTCTAATTGTAGAAGCAAACTTTTTAATATCTTCATTTTTTGCCATGCCACTCTCTATAATTTCTGCATAACCATTAATAGAGGTTAATGGAGTCTTTAGCTCATGGGATACATTTGCAGAGAATTCTCTGCGCATTAGGTCAAGTTTGTATTTTTGAGTGAAATCAACTACTAGGATAACAAGACCTATTAAGATATTATTACTTAAAACAGGATTAATATATATTGTCAAATATTTTTCCCCCAAGTTTAATATTAGTTCTTCACTTGAATTAGTATCTATTGATTTATCTAGAGCTTCATGTAGTTTTATACTTCTAGATAGTTTTATAAAATCATCACCGTAATAGGATAAATTATCATCTCCCTGGAGAAGTTTAATACCACTATCATTAGTAGATAATATTTTTTTATTTTCATCTATTAAAATAAAACCTTCCTTCATGCTAGAAGTTATTACATCCATAAGGGCAGCTTTTTCTTCTAAGGTTTTAATATTGTATTTTATTTGGTTTTTCTGATTTTCCACCTTTTTTATAAAAGGCATGATTTCATCATAAACAATAAATTCATTTAATGCCCTGTTGTCAATAATTTCCTCCATATTTTTAACTACATTTTCAACTGGTTCTAAGATTTTTTTAGTAAGTATAGAAGATGTAAATAATGATAGCAATAATATTAAAAATACAATTAAAAATATAAAGGGTAATACATTTTTAAAATGGGAAAATATCGTAGCTCCTTGGCGAGATATTCTAAGTATAGAATTGTTTGAAAGTAGGACAGCATAATAATAAGTATTTTTATCTAAGGTGGCAGAATTTCTTACTGCTTCTCCTTCTCCAAATTTTAAAGCATCCTTTACTTCTTCTCTATCAAGATGATTTTCCATAGTTTGGGGATTTGCCATATTGTCAAACAATACATTGCCATCTAAATCTATTATTGTAAGTCTAATATTTGGATCTGTATTTCCCCTTAAAGAGTCCGCAGTAATATCATCTAAAGGATCTAATATATCCGACATTATCTTCCCGTAGTCTTTCAATGCTCTTATTTCATTTTTTACATGAAAATTATAAAAGGTAAGAAGTAGAAATCCTGTAACTAGGATGGCAACTAAGGCTGATAAAGTAGCTATATTAAAATAGATTTTCCTTTTCATGAAATATTACCTACCTTATACCCAACATTTCTTATAGTTTGTATGAGTTGTCCCTGTTCACCAAGCTTTTGCCTTAAAGTTGCAATATGAACATCTACAGTTCTGGTTTCACCTTCAAAATCAAAACCCCAAACTTGATCCATTAGCATTTCTCTTGTTAGAACTATATCTTGATTTTTCAATAACAAGTATAATAATTCAAATTCTTTATATGTCAAATTTATAGTTTTTCCATCAGATGTGATTGTTCTTTTTTCATAGTTTATGGATATATCATTGAGAGTTAGAATATTGGATGAGGAAGATGTATTAGTTCTTCTTAAAACAGCTTTTACTCTAGAGATTAATTCCATAACCCCAAAGGGTTTCGAGATATAGTCATCTGCACCCATATCAAGCCCCTTTACTTTATCATATTCAGAAGTCTTTGCCGTAAGCATTATTACAGGAATATCTTTTAATGTAGAATTTGATTTAAGCTTTTCTAGGATTTTTAAACCATCATCCCCAGGAAGCATAATATCTAAAATAATTAAATCAGGAATAGAACTAGATAGCCTGGAAAAGAACTCATCTCCATCTTCAAATCCTTCAGATTCAAACCCACCATTTTCTAAGGCATAAACTATTAATTGTCTAATACTCTCATCATCTTCCACACAATATACCTTAAACATATCACCACTCCTGTTTTATTAATTTACATGTTCACCTGTAATGGAAAATACAACCCATTCAGCTATGTTTTCTGCATGATCACCTATTCTCTCAAAATATTTGGCTATCATAAGAAAATTAATAGCTTGTTCTCCATTATCTGCATCTTCTCTAATTAAAAGAATTAGTTCATCTTTTATTATATCAAATAAATAATCTACTTTATCATCTAATTTAATTACTTCATGGGCTAAATCCATATCATGATTTACAAAGGCATCAATACTTCTTTTTACCATATATATTACAACTTCAGCCATTTGGGGAATATGGGTTAATTCTTTAATATATTTTTCATTTAATATAAGCAATGATATTTCAGAGATGTCTTGCGCATGATCTCCTATTCTCTCAAGATCAGTTATCATCTTTAATATGGAAGATATCAACCTAAGATCTCCTGCTACCGGTTGTTGTCGCAAGATGAGTTTCAAACACTTAGATTCAATATCCCTTTCCATATTATCTACTTCAATATCCCTCTCAATAATATTTTTAGCCAGATTTGCATCTCGATTTATTAAGGCCTCTACTGCAGCTTTAATTTTATCCTCTACTAAACTTCCCATTTTTATAAGTTCTTTATTAAGTAAATCTAACTCCTTGTCAAAGTTAGTTCTCATATTTACACCCCTTTTTACTTTCTTAATGTTTGTATTTATACCCATTAAAGCATGAAAATCTATGATTTTTGCTTATTAATATAAGCAAAAGGATTATCAGTTCTCTCTTGAAAGATTTCCTATCCAAACCTACCAGTAATATAGTCCTCTGTTCTCTTATCAGCTGGATTGCCAAAAACTTTATTTGTCTTGTCAAACTCAATAAGTTCTCCACTTAAAAAGAATGCTGTCTTATCGGATATCCTTGCAGCCTGCTGCATATTATGAGTAACAATAATTATAGTGTATTCCTTCTTTAAATCTTCCATTAGTTCCTCAATCTTCATTGTTGCTACAGGGTCAAGGGAAGCTGTTGGTTCATCCATAAGTATAACCTCTGGACTTACTGCCATTGTCCTTGCAATACACAGTCTCTGCTGCTGTCCACCTGATAGTCCGTAGGCATTGTCAGATAATCTGTCTTTTACTTCTTCCCACAGGGCAGCTCCTCTTAAACTTTGCTCAGCAATCTCCATTAGGGTTTTCTTGCTCTTAATCCCATGAATTTTAGGCCCATAAACCACATTTTCAAAAATTGATTTTGGAAAAGGATTTGGCTTTTGAAATACCATTCCAACTTTGGTTCTCAGCTCTTCAACCTTCATTTCTGAATTGAAGATGTCCTGACTATTGTATAGAATTTCACCCTCAGTTCTTACAATTGGTATATTATCTGTCATGCGGTTCAATGTCTTTACAAAAGTAGATTTCCCACATCCTGATGGTCCAATTATGGCAGTTATTTCATTTTCGAGAACTTTCATATTAATATCTTTTAAAACCTGCTTATCCCCGTACCAGAGGTTAAGTCCCTTCACCTGATAAACAAATTTACTCTTATTTCCATTTAAGTTTCTCAAAATCTTCTCCTCCAACTAGAATTTCTTCTGAAATTTATTTCTTATTATTATGGCTACTGAGTTAAGGATAAACAAAGTTACCAAAAGTACAACAATGGTTGCAGATGCAAGATATGCATATTCAGGAGTCAATACCGTATCAAGTGTCCAATAGTATATCTGTATTGGCATAACAGTAAAATCATCCATTATTCCTGTGGGAATCTTCATTATAAGCGTAGGAACTCCCAAAACTACCAATGGCGCAGTTTCTCCTATTGCTCTTGAGATTGAAAGTATTGCACCAGTAATTATTCCAGGAATGGATATAGGAAGTACGACCCTCCATATTGTAGTCCATTTATCGGCACCCATGCCGTAGGAGGCTTCTCTTAAAAAACCTGGTACACTTCTAAGTGCTTCCTGTGATGCTACAACTACAATTGGCAATACTAACAAGGACATTGTAAGCCCACCTGCGAGAATACTTGGTCCAAGATTTAGCATCCTTGAGAAAACAGTAAGTCCAAGGAGTCCAAATATAACAGATGGAACACTTGCAAGGTTTGAAATATTAACCTTTATAATCCTCTGGATTCTTCCTTCAGTTGCATACTCTTCAAGGTAAATTGCAGTTGCTACACCTATAATTAGTGTTATGGGAATTACTATCATCATCAAGAACAGGGTCCCCATAATTGCACCCTTGATTCCAGCCTTTTCAGGAAAAATCGAAAGGTTGTTGGTCAAAAATTGCCAATCAAGCCATCCAATACTCCCAACCACAATTTGGTAAAGAAGTATTCCAAGTACCACAATTGCAAACACAGTAGAAAGGAAAAATAAATGCTTGGCAAAATTATTAAGCCCAATACGCCATGCTATTCTATCTTTATTGAAAGTGACCTGTTCTTTTTCAGGTCTTGTCATTTTCTCATTCATTAATTTCACATCCTCTTTCAGGATGAATCCTTCATTTCCATCCTTATTCACTAATACTCCTCCCTATACTTTCTTGCAATATATTGCGCTATCAAGTTTATAATCAGAGTAAATATAAATAGTATCAGTCCTACAGCATAAAGACTATAATATCCAACAGTTCCACTGCCAGCATCACCACTTGTAAATTCAACTATATATGCAGTCATGGTCTGCATAGATTGAGTAATATCAAAAGTAAAGTTCTTGGCACTTCCACTTGCAATAGTCACTATCATAGTCTCACCGATAGCTCTTGATATTGCCAAGACTACAGAAGCCACTATACCCGATATGGAAGCAGGAATGATTACTTTAGTAGTTGTTTCAAGTTTTGTTGAACCAAGTCCCATGGCACCTTCTTTCATGATTTCAGGCACCGCATTCATGGCATCCTCTGAAAGAGACGCTACCATAGGTATTATCATAATCCCCATTACGATTCCTGGACTGAGGACATTTTTCGCCCCCAGAGATGGAATCAATTTCATCAATAAGGGGGTAACGAATGAATAAGCAAAAAAACCATAAACTATAGTGGGTATGCCAGCCAGAACTTCAAGAACAGGCTTTAAAATTTTTCTAATCTGTTCTGATGCAAACTGACTCAGATAAATAGCTGCCCCCATACCTATTGGAACAGCAACTAGCATAGCAATAATTGTTGTAAAGAACGTTCCATTCAACAGTGGTAAAAAGCCAAAGGATGGATTTTTTGACAAGGGACTAAGCTTTGTTGAAAACACCTCACTAATTGGAACTTGTGAAAAAAACTTAATTGAATCAAATATCAAAGTGTATACTATACCGAATGTTGTAACAACAGAAATCAAAGCCATAAATAAAAATATTTTTGGCATAAGCTTATCTGAAAAATGATTCTTTTTTCTTATATTTTGTTGAATGATTTCTCTAACATTGTTGCTTTCCATTTTCATCTCTCCCGATCTATCTGAATTCGGATGTATGACTCCAAGAGCTTTCACACCTCAAAAGCTAATCTTCAAATTTTTATTTAATAGCTTCCAGTTGATTATAATACTCTGCGTACATATCTGAAGGTAGTGGAGCAAATCCATTTTCACCAGCAAGTTTCTCTGCACCTTCAGGTGATACTACATACATAGCATAATCAAGTACCTGTGGTTTCTCCTTTGCATAGTTAAGATTCAAGTATGTGTATACTAATCTTGTAAATCCTGCATAAGGAAGATCTTCACCTATTGTTTCTAAAGCTGGTTCAACTGGTCCTTCTCCAAAATCAATATTTACTGCCTGAAGCTTATCTGTGTTACTTGCATAGTATCCGTATCCGAAGAATGCAATTGCATACTCATCATTAGCAACCAAATCAACAAGTGTTGAATACTCCTGTTGCAAATTGGCAGTCTTTACTATATCCTGCTCATCTAGAATTACCTCATAAAAGAATTCAAAAGTTCCATGGTTTTCATTTGGTCCATAGAAATTCACTTCTTCTGCTGGCCATTCTGATCTAATATCTGACCAAAGAACTGCATCATCACTATTATATGTCCCAGACAAATACATATTTACAATCTCTTCCTCAGTCATTTCAACTGCCCAATCATTGTTCTTATTGATTACCATTGTAAGTCCATCATATGCAAGCTTGATTTCCATTACGTCTTCATCGAAAACTAACCCATTTTCTTCAAGCTGAGAAATTTCCTCATCCTTAATTTTCCTTGATGCATCTGAAAAGTCAATTTCTCCAGGAATAAACTTCTTGAATCCTGCACTTGACCCTGCTCTACCAACCTGAACACTTACTCCGGCTGCTTCGTTAGTCATATACTCTTCTGCAATATTCGCCATCAGTGGATAAACGGTACCTGAGCCATCAACAATAACTGCACCTTCAAGCTCACTTCCATGTCCTTCTTCTACTGAACTTTCTTCTCCACCACCACAGGCAGTAAGTGTTAATAGGAAAATCAATGATAATGCCAATAAAATAAATTTCTTTGAGTTTTTCAATTTTATTACCTCCTCGAGTTATTCTATATTTCTTTTCATACATAGAATAACAGTAGTATATTAAGGATATATAAAGTGAATGTTAAAACTATGTAAAATTAAAAAAGAACATGAAAAAAGCCCTAAAGCTAATTTATATAGAGCTTAGGGCTATTGTCACCTGACTATATT
>JALNZV010000050.1 GCA_023229175.1 Tissierellaceae bacterium
TGCTGTGGCAGGCCACAATCTCAGGCCTGCCATAGTTTGGTCTAGTATCGGGCACTAGCTGGCCTAATACTAGGCACTAGTTGGTCTGAAAATAGGCACAGGTGGTCTAATATGAAGGCAATACTCATTTGAGTCTAATTTTTGTAAAAAGAATTTATAAGAAGGGTTAGTTTAGAATAATCATTTTATCTGTTATAGCTATTTGGGTTTTCGTTTTAATAAATGATATAAGAAACAAAGGATATAAAATTATATAGTATTGTTTTGTTTTTGGCTCAATAGTATGAAATCGATTTTTTTGTTGGGACCCCTTGTTAAATCTATAATGGTAGTATCCATATCTTTAATAATATTTATAATCTCTGTAACATCGTTTAAATGCACAAAATAATTATGATATGTTAAGGCATATTTTTATATTAGGGTACAAATTAGTAGGATTATATGTCACAGAAAATCTTAGTAAAAAACTGTCATAGGAGTGGGAAAACGTGAAATTTAGGTTATTAATTATAATCTCAACTTTAGCTTGCTTGCTCAATGGATGCAGTAAAGAAGATAACATCTACCCATTGGAATTTTCTCAAGTAAACAATGTGAAAATAGAGGATCTAGAATTGGGTAATATTAATAAGATTATTGAAGAAAAAGTAATTGATAAGGACCTTAGTGCCTTTATATTTACGGATAATGAAAATAGCAAATTTAAAGGTGGAATTAACTTTAATGGTAACTCCTACTATATAGGTCAGGTGTCAATGGAGAATGTATCCGAAGACTTAATGGGAATTGAAGAGCTTCATGTATTTGGAAGAAAGGCTGTAAAGATTTACGGAGTGTTAGGTGCCAATTATGCACAGGCATTTTATTGGTTTGTTGAGGGAAAACCAGAAGAGTCGATTATACAGATAGATGGGAATACAGTTGAAATTGATTTGGACAACGACGATAAAAGTGAAGTTGTAGCAACTACAGGTACAATTCCTGAAACAAGAATATATATGCTGGAAGAAGATAAAATAGTTATTTCTGATGTTAATAAATCAATCGGTGCAAAATCAGTAATATTACAAGATAAAGATGAAAAGTTATTTGAAGTGTACTTTAAACCTGGCAAGCCAGAACAATATGTGTTCAATAAGAGTTCTTTTATTAAAAAGTTAATTAAAGAGATTTAAACGAGTTAAAAGACTGGATTAGGGTTATAACATGTACATCTTGGATATGGTATTGAATATGTCTATTGCAGGAAGTATTGTGTTTTATTTAATTGAGGATGAAATTTGGGTCAAAAAATGGTACAAAATTAACCTAACTATATTCTTGAATGTAGTTAGGTTAATTTTATCTTATCGCTTGACTAGACTGGTCATATATGCTATTCTATACATGACTATACTGGTCAATAAGTAAAAATAGAAGGGAGTGAGGTGGCATTTATTCAAAATTCGAAAACTTAGTTTTAGATAAACAGGAAATGATATTAAAATTTTCATTGAAAGAATTTGCGGAGAATGGATATGATAGAGCTTCTACAAATAATATTGTAGAGAATGCAGGAATCTCCAAAGGTTCTCTATTCAATTATTTTAATAACAAGAAGAATCTTTATGTGTATTTACTCGACTATAGCTTGGAAATCATTGAAATTATGTATAAAGAAATTGATACAAATGAAAGAGATATCTTTAAAAAGATAGGAAACTTTTCTTTACAAAAATTAGAGATTCATCGGAAGTTTCCTTATGTATTTGATTTTTTAGCATCGGCCGAACTGGAAGAATCAAAGGAAGTGAGGGATATAATCGATGGAAGGATAAGCCTAATATATGATAGGGGAATAAAAAAGATATATGAGAACATTGACTATTCCTTATTTCGTCCTGATATAGATATTGAAAAGGCAATTGAAATTTTAAATTGGACCATGTTTGGTGTCGGTGAAAAGTTTATTAAACAAATAGACAGATTTAAAGATAGACGTGAATTTGGAAGAAAAGTTATCAAGGAATGGGAAGTTTATTCTAACATGCTTAGGAAAAGTTTCTATAAACAAGAGGATATATAAAATTAATTGAAAAGAGGTGGCTTTATGTCAAAATTAGTAAAGATTCAGGGACTAGAGAAAAGTTTTGGGAAGGTCCAAGCCCTAAAAAATGTAAGCTTCGATGTAGGACCTGGAGAAGTCGTAGGCTTCATAGGGCCAAATGGGGCTGGGAAGTCTACAACTATTAGGATTTTACTGGGGATTATAAAAAGAGATGCTGGAAGTGCTGAAATTTTTGGTAAAGATGTATGGCGCGATAGTTTTGAAATCCATAAAAGAATATCCTATGTTCCTGGTGATGTCTCTCTTTGGGGTAGCTTAACAGGAGGAGAGATTATTGATTTATTTATGAAGCTCCATGGATCAGGTAATAGGGAAAAACGAGATTATCTAATCGAGCGTTTTGAATTAGATCCAAGAAAAAAGTCTAAGGGATATTCTAAGGGCAATAGGCAAAAGGTGGGTCTAATAGCTGCCTTAGCAGTAGAATCAGACCTATATATATTTGATGAACCGACATCTGGCTTGGACCCCCTAATGGAGCAAGTTTTTCAGGAGGAAGTGGAAAAGATAAAGAAAGAAGACAAGTCAATTTTATTGTCCTCCCATATCTTATCAGAAGTTGAACGATTGGCAGATAGGGTAGTTATAATACGTCAGGGAGAGATTGTAGAGTCAGGTAATCTAGATGAATTAAGGCATTTGACACGTTCAAGAGTGGTTTTAGAAACAGAGGGTGATGTATCTAAAATGCTAGAGGTAAATGGCGTACATGATTTTATACAAAGGGAAAATCAAGGAATCTTTTCTGCTGACCATGAGCATCTTAATGATATCCTAATAGAGGCTAGTAGGCTAAAGGTAAAGAAATTTGAAGTGGCTCCACCGACTCTAGAAGATTTATTTATGCGCCATTATCAAGGATAAACAATTGAAAGGAGGGAATATAATGAAAGAAAAATTTGCTCGCTGGCATATATTACTTTTACAATACTTTAAAAGAGATTGGAAGAAGATTTTTATATGGATATTAGCCTTAGGTCTATTTTCAGCTGGTTTTATACCTGCATTTGAGGAGATGGCTAAGGGGGATGGTTTAATCGGTATGTATGAAACCCTTAGGAACCCTGCCATGGTATCCATAGTTGGACCAACACCAATTAAAGAGGCTAGTAAATATACATTAGGGGCTATGTATTCCCATGAGATGTTATTATTTAGTGGTTTATTTGCCATGATAATATCGATATTACATGTTATAGGTCATACAAGAAAGGAAGAGGATTTGGGTTTAACTGAATTAGTTCGTTCATTTCAGGTCGGCCGTCAGGCAAACTCACTAGCTGTAATAGTAGAGACGATTTTTATAAATCTGATATTGGCTCTATTTATTGGTGTGATTATGATAAGTTTTTCTGCAGATGGCATAACAACTTTAGGAGCCTTTTTATTTGGATTTGCAATTGCTATAGCAGGAATTATAGGGGCTGCAATAGGTATTCTTATGGCACAAATTATGCCCATATCATCAGCTGCAACTGGTTCTTCTCTGGGAATAATGGGTCTGCTTTATCTTATTCGTGGTGGGACTGATATTTCAAATATTAAACTATCTATGCTTAATCCCCTTGGGTGGGTATATTTAACCTACCCTTTTACAGAAAACAATTGGCTAACAATAATTTTTGGACTAATATTTAGCCTAGTCATTATGATATTAGCCCTTAGCTTAGAAGGAAGAAGAGATATGGGGGCTGGATATTTACCAGAAAGACAAGGAAGAGCAAATGCAAAAAAGACTCTGCTTTCAATACCTGGTTTATTTATAAAATTAAATAAGGGTACCATTATTAGCTGGCTAATAGCCTTCCCTGTTTTAGGTGCTGCATATGGAGCAATTTATGGAGATATGGAAACATTTCTTGAAAGTAATGAAATGATGAAGCAAATGTTCACATATTCAGGTATTTCCATTGAAGAATCCTTTACTTCCACCATTATTATGGTTATGGTTCTTTTAGTTGCCATTCTGCCAATAGCTATTGTAAATAAACTGTTTTCGGAAGAAAGAAATTTAAACTTAAGTCAAATTCATGGGACAAAGGTAAGGCGTAGCCAACTATACTGGACTAATATTTTCTTAGCAGGATTAGTATCTATAATAGGGTTAGGTCTAGCTGTTGGAGGACTTGGGGGAGCAGCTCTTAGTGTTATGAAAAGTACTACTATGAATATAGTAGATTTCTTAGTTGCAGGCTATAATTTACTTCCATCTATTTTATTTTTTATTGGTCTAGCAGGACTAGTTCTTGGCTGGATACCTAACCTTAGAAAAATACTTTACATCTATCTTTCATATTCATTTTTTGTAAATTATTTTGCAGGAATACTGAATTTACCGAAGATAGTAATTAATACTTCACCTATAAGCTGGCTACCTAAAATGCCTATAGAAAGTTTTAAGTTTAAAAATTTTGCTATAATAACCATAGTCAGTATAGGCTTGACATTATTAGGTTACTGGGGTTATAAGAGAAGAGATATGGTTGAAGGAGCATAATTGTAAATTAAGTATATACAGGTATATACTTAATATAAGAAGAAATATAAAGAGGTGAATTTAATGAAATTTAATTTAGCCAAATGGGGAAATAGTGCAGCTATTCGCATACCAAAAACAGTATTAGAGGAACTAAATATAGATAGTAACAATTTTGAAAATATAAGTTTTAGTATAGAAATAAAGGGAGAAAAGTTAATACTAGAGAAGAAACAGAAGAAAACAAAATTTGAAATTTTAGCTGAACAAGCTAAAGGGGAAAAATTAAACCCAAAAATAGATATAGATTGGGGAGATCCTGTTGGGAAAGAGGTATGGTAATTGTTATGGATAATCAAGATAAAGATAACTATAATAATTTAGAATTTGGCGATATAATTAAAATCAATTTTTCTCTACCTAAGGGACATGAACAGGGGGGATATAGGCCAGGGCTTATAATATCAGACCCTGTTACACAAAAAGAACTAAATGGCATAGTAACAGTAGTTCCAATAACAAATTCAACAAGTAGTTTTTTTACTAGAGTGAATTTAGATAAATATAATGGACAGATTAAAGGTGATATTCTAATGGACCAAATAAAAGTATTAGACCTAAGTGAAAGATCCTATGAATTTATAGAAAAGGCACCCAAGGAAGTGTTATCTAAATGTAATATTATTTTTAATGCAATTTATGAAAAAATGTTAAGTTCTTGATAATAAAAATAATAAAATAAGAAAAAGTTTAGGATTAATGAGCGACTATAGTCCTAAACCTTTTTATTTTTTAATTTGCCTTTCAGAAAAGGCTTAAAAAAAAAGAAGGAAATTAAAAAGATATGTAGAATAAATATTAGTGTATGATATATTTATTTATGACATCGATCGAAACAGCCTATAAGTATTCATTGAAAATAAATCCAGAGAATATTAAAAAACACAGGGATTAATATAATAAGTGCCACTAAAGTTTAAGGAGACAATATTATGGATGGGGTAGAATATAGTAGACTAAATATTGCAGATTTAGGGACATTTTGCAATTTTAATTAATATTCAGGAAGAGAATGACAATTTAAAGGGGGAATGATAAATGACTAGACTTAAAATTGACAGAGTAAAATATCCAGATAAATGGCGTGAAACAATGGATCCATTTTCACTAAATTTCAGTAATTTTGAGCTTAAGGAAGTGTTAGGATATCCCCATGCAGGGAATGATGTGTTTTATGTTAAAGGGACTACAAAAATTAAAGAGATAAAAGCTTTCCTTAAGGTAGAAAGGCAGAAAACTGCTGATATAGAGAGGGAAGTTTCAAATATCCAAAGACTGGATTTTTCTTTTTTACCAACTATAATTGACTATTTATTTGATACACCTAAGTATATAATCACAGAGGAAGCAGATGGTAATCGTTTGTCATACATTTTAGGAGAAAATGAGAACCTAGAATCCCTTAAATATATGGAAGCCTATGGAGAACTATTAGCTAAAATACATAGTGTTGAAATTGATGCCGAGCCTGTAAAAGCAAGGGATTTTCAGTTACCACATGAATTTTATGTAGAAAACAATTTTCAATATATAGAAAAGTATTTACAGGAAATTAAAGTTAAGGATACTAAATCTTTTATCCATGGGGATTGCCACTATGCAAATATTTTATGGAAAGACAAGGAAATATTATGTCTATTAGATTTTGAACTTTCAGGCTATGGCAGCAGGGAATATGACCTAGCATGGGCATTGGTCCTAAGGCCAGGACAAAAGTTTTTAAAGACAAAGGAGGAGCGGGAGCTTTTCCTAAAATCATATAGTAGACATCATAATTATTCCAAAGAAGCATTTAATTATTATTTGGTTTTATTTGGGATGCTTTTCTATAGAATTAGTTCAAATGAAGAAAATGAGAAAAATGAGGAATATAGAAGTATTATAATTGACATGATTAAAGATATAATTAAAGAATGACTTTTTTCTTAAGAAATTTTGTGATGATGTAAAAAGTTTAAATAATAGAATTCACGATGAATTCATTGAATTTGGAAAATCTGGGAAAATTTTTGATAAGAATTCAATTATAGAGTATTTAAATAGCTTAGATGAGGATAGAGATATTGAGATAATTTCTTTTAAAATAAAGAGGATAAAGGAAGATTCAGATTGGAAATTATACTTCCACCAGGGAACCACAACTGAAATAGATACAATTGGATAGGATGTATAAATTAAGACATATTTTATATCAAAATTTATAATGGTATAGTTTCTATTTATTTTAGTTTTTGAAATAGATTTTTAGAAAAAAGGTAAAAGGGGTTGGCAGAATGGAGATAAAAATATACTTGGTACAAGTGAGCAAGGTCTGATTATTGGAAGAAAGAGCCTGATTTATGGTAAAGAGGCCTATTATAGACTTACATATCAATATAGCAATACAGGAAATGTTTTGGTAAATCCTTATGGTAGACTTATATTAACCTAGGGAGTAAAGTTTAGGAGATGATAACCATGACCACAATTGAATTACTTCAAAACTCTATTGACTATATTGAAGAAAATCTTAAATCTGAAATAAGTCTATCAGAAATTGCAAACCATACAGGCTTTTCCCTATACCACTTTTGCCGCTTGTTTTCCAGTTATGTAGGCATGCCTGTAGCTGCTTATTTGACTAAACGAAGGCTTTATCATGGAATATATTCCATTCAATCTGGGGAAAAGAAAATAGATGTGGCACTGGAGTATGGTTTTAATACCTATTCAGGGTTTTACAAGGCATTCAAGGGTGAATTTGGTTGCTCTCCTACACAGTATTTAAATTTAAATACTGTAAATAAACCATTAAGGGTGGATTTAATGAGGGAGGCAAAATTTATGCTTAATCAAAGACAAATAAATAGCTTGTTATCAAATTGGGACATAGAAAAGAATTTAGAGATTAACAACACTTTTACTGCAGGTGGATCTGTAAAATCAAACAGTGCATGGTCAATAGGAGAAAGATATATATTTAAAACTGGCAAAAATATATCAGGTATTAGAAGCCATATTAATATTTCAAGAGAATTAAAGAAGTTTGGAATGGATTGTACCACACCAATTAAAACTATAGATGGTGAGGATTTCATCATAGAAGATGATAGATATTATATTTTATTAAAGCCTCTTAAAGGACAATTTTTAAGTCCAGCAGAGAGATATTCTCAGGACAGGGAATCTATAGGTGAAAAATACGGTAGGGCTATTGGGAACTTACACAAGATCCTGAAAAGACAGGACAAAAACATAGAGGTAAAGGATAGTAATCTATTAAAAACAGTCTTAGATTGGGCACTAGCAAAGACGAAAACAACTATGGAACAGTGGGAATGCCCCTTGCCAGATGAATTCTATGAAGATTATATTAATAATTTTCCTGAAATTTATAGTGATTTACCTAGACAAATTATTCATAGGGATGCAAATCCCTCAAATATTATGTTTCATAATGGGGAAGTTAGTGGATTTTTAGAATTTGAAATAAGTCAGCGTAATGTAAGGATATTTGATCCCTGCTACTGTGCAACAGGAATATTATCTGAAGCAAATGAAATAGAAGGTAATTTTGAAAAATGGCCCGAAATATTAAGGGGCATAATCAGGGGATATGATAAAATCATAAAACTAACAGAGGCAGAAAAAAGAGCTATTCCATATGTGATTTATTCTATTCAGATGATATTCATAGCATGGTTACTTGAAAATGAATCATATAAAAATCTATGTATGAGAAATAGAGAAATGTTACTATGGCTATGGGAAAATAGGAATCCTATTTTTCATGAGGGAATCCTGGGATAGAACCTACAAATATTAAGGATTTAAGCCTTGCAATTTTATTTGCAGGGCTTTTCCATGTTCGAGTAATAAAGGATTAAATTAGATAGATAAAATGATGGCTGAAATATATACTAGATATGAGTATTGTATTAAATGGGGAGATTATAATGGGGAAATATAGTTATTTCCGTAGGATTTTTCGAACAAGCTGGTGGTGATGAGAATATTATTACCCCTGAAATTAAAATAATGTTTGATATATTGAAAACAACAATAAAAATTAAGACAAACTTCTAAAATCCCCATAGATATAATTAGATTAAAATGGACTTTTATAAAGTAATCTTTTGTAAGTA
>JALNZV010000051.1 GCA_023229175.1 Tissierellaceae bacterium
CCATCATCTGCTGCTTATTAACTGTAGGTTGAAAGTCAAAATCAAAATCATCTAAGGTCTTTATGAAAGGGAAACTAGCAACTTTCACACATGCATTCATTGCTCTTTCTTTCTTTGCCTTAATCTCTGTTTATGGTAATATATAAATACAACTTTTGGCAACCATAAATACAATCTGCATATAGATAAATAAAAAAAGTAATTGCCAGCGCCAATTCAATAATATACCCTATTAGTGACTAAACTTTTAGGGGGTAGAAAAGGACGTGTTGACAATTACTCATATAAATTATATAAGAGATTTATATTTTTCACAAGGAAAAAACTATAATGAAATATGCAAAATTACAGGTAGGAATTTTAGGACGGTTAAAAAATATGTAATGAAGGAAGATTTCAATGAAAAGAAACATAAGGTTGGAAGGCCTAATAAAACTGATGTCTTAAGGCCAGTAATTAGGAAATGGCTAACCGAAGATAAGTCCAGGCACCATAAGCAAAGACACACTGCCAAAAGAATCTATGATCGATTAAAAGAAGAACATCCAGAGCTTTTACAGGTAGGAGAAAGAAGGGTTAGAGACATAGTCAAAGAGGAGAGAGACAAGATTTTCAGTGAAGATAAAGCTTATCTTAAACTAGAGCATCCAGGAGGGGAGGCACAAGTAGACTTTGGAACTTTTGAAGGGTATGAAGATAATATTTTAAAGAAATTCCACCATTTAATCCTATCCTTTCCTAAGTCAAATGCAGGTTTTGCCCTTGTTACTAGAAGTCAAACAAGGGAGGCTCTATTAGAAGGCCTAGTAGAAATATTTGCCCACATAGGACATGTACCCAATGCTATTTGGTTTGACCAAATGTCTACTGCTGCCTTAAGAAAAAGGGATGAAAATGGCCAAGTAAAAACTGCTGATTTTGTTTTAAGATTTGCTAATCATTATGGCTTCAAAGTTAAGTTTTGTAACCCAAACAGTGGAAATGAAAAGGGAAATGTTGAGAACATGGTTGGAACCATTAGAAGAAACTTCTTCGTGCCAGAGCCTAAATTAGATAATCTAAAGGCCTTTAATCAAAAACTTTTAGGTAAATGTAGGAAAAAAAATCAAGAAAACCACTACAGGCTAAAAAGGCCGATCCAAGAGATTTTTGAAGAAGAAAAAGGGGTGATGAATAAATTTAAAAAGATTCCCTTTGATACAGCCAGATATGAAATCAGGAGGGTAAACAAGTATGGCTTAGTAGAATTTGAAGGTTCAAGATATTCAGCCAACCCTAAATATGTGGGGCAAAATGTTAGCCTTAAGATTATGGCCAATGAACTCACAGTATACTCTAAAGACCTAGATAAGAAGGTATCAAATCATCCACGTCTATTCGAGAAGGGACAAGAGTCCATTAAGCACCTAGACTTTATAGATATGGTTAAATTAAGGCCAAGAGCCTTAAAATACTCAGGGATTTATGGATTACTTCCAGAATCTTGGCAGGCCTACTTAGAAAACCAAGACAAGGAATCATTAAAAGAAGCTTTTAATATCCTAAAAGAAATTCTATTAGAAGATGATCTGGCCTATGCAGACAAGGTTATGAAAGAGGCCCTCAAACATGGTAGTCAAAGACCAGAAACCCTTAGGATCACCTATAAGCGGCTAAAAGAAAACAGAAGTATTTACCAAGATAAAATCTATCTTCCCAATGACTTGCCCTTTCTAGAAGTAGATATTGGAGAATACGATAAACTCTTAGGAGGTTTTAGAATATGAGAAAAGGGATAGAAAACTTCCAGACGAAACTAAGATTATCTAGTAGCTTAATGGATATTTATCCGGGGATTCAGGCAAAAAGCCATGAGGAGTTTTTATATCAGCTCCTAAAAGATTTAGACAAAGAAAGGGCAGAAAAACGCAAAATCAGAAACCTAAAGAATGCAGGTTTTCCATTAATTAAATCCCTAGAAGGCTATGATCACTCACAAATTACTTTTCCGGAAAATCTAGTCTTTAAAGAACTAGAAGACTTAAATTTTTCAAAAAGGAAAGAAAACCTAATATTTTATGGTGGAGTAGGTACAGGAAAGACCCACCTTGCCATAGCTCTTGGAATTCAAGCAATTAACCAGGGAAAGAAAGCAGTTTTTTATAGGTTACATGATCTTATCAACCTATTAGAAGAAAGAGACGAAAAGAAGGTTACAAGACTTAGAAAAAAGATTGACGAATCAGACCTTTTAATTTTGGATGAATGGGGTTACCTTCCCCTTCATCAGGAGGGAGCAAGATTAGTATTTGATATTATTTCAGCCTGCTATGAAAGAAAAAGTATTATACTAACTACCAACATAGAATTCAGCAGGTGGAAAGGCTTTTTATTTGATGAGAAGCTAACAGCAGCAATCATAGATAGGTTAATTCACCATTCACATATGTTGCTCTTTACAGGAAAAAGCTATAGAATGACTCATTCATTAATGAATTAAATATTGGTGCTGGTCTTGTACTTTAGATTTCCGAAAATTGCATTTTGTTATTGCCAAACACACCCAAGAATTAAAGTATATTAAAGCATATTTAAATATTCAAAAGATTAGATTTTCTAATCGAATAAATTATAATATAACCTATGATGAAGAAATGCTTATGTTTGAAATTCCATATTTTTCATTACAGCCTTTAGTTGAAAATGCGATTGAGCATGGTCTTTTACCATTGGAAAATGGCGGCGTATTAGAATTAACCTGTACTTCCGATGAAAAAATGTTTATTATTGAAATAAAAGACAATGGGATTGGTATGACAAAAGAACAATTAGCTTATGTTCAAGATAATTTTAAATATGCGGATGCAAATAATCAAAATGTAGGCCTTCATAATTCTTGCAGAAGATTCAAGTTAATGTTTGGTGATAGACTTAACTATAAAATAGATAGTGAATATGGTATTGGGACTAGTATTACTATTGAGGTTTTAAAATAGTAATTCTACGACCTAAACGATTTACAAAGATGAATAAGCCCTTGAACAATTATATACTATAAAATCCACTAATTTGGGTAAAAATCAGATATAATACTATCAATTACATGTGGGGTGAAAGCGATGAAGGAAAGGGTTGTAATAATAGGTAGCTCTATTACAGGAATTTACGCAATGAATGAATTGGTAAAGCAAAAATTTGATGGAGAAATAACCGTCATCGATAAACAAGGAGTTCTTCCATATAATCCATATCCACTATCCAAAGAATGGATGATGGAAATTGAAAATATGGAGCCGCCGCTCATAAAGAAGGAGAACTTTTACAAAGGCAACAATATTGACCTAAGATTAAATACAAAAGTAGAATCTATCGACTGGGGAAATAGGGTTGTGAGAACTAACCTAGGTGAAGAAATCCCCTATGATTATTTAATCATCGCAACAGGCTCAAAATTGAGGAAAGTAAAGCTGCCTGGGGATGAGGCACAGGGGATTTTTTACCTTCGGGACTTTGAAGATGCAAAGGCAATTAAAAAGTGGTCTAAGAACGCCGAAAACGTTACGATAATTGGGACGGGGTTTATTGGATTAGAATTTGCATCTACATTCAGCAAAATGGGAAAAGAGGTGTCAGTACTAGTAAGGTCAGGAAAACCTCTCCAGAAAATCCTTGGCGAGGAAGTATCGGAGTATTTCACAAAAATGCATCAGGACCAAAGTGTAAACCTTTTATTTAATGAAGAGACAAAGGAGTTTATCAAGGATGAAAAAGGACATATAAAATCAATACTAACTAAAAGTGGAAAAGTCCTTAAAACGGATATGGTTATTATAGCTGTAGGTGTTGAGCCCAATATTTCATTTGAAATTGATTCATTAAAGACCGACTCTGCTATTGTCGTCAACGAATATGGTGAGACTTCCATTCCAAATATTTATGCAGGTGGAGATATTGCTATGTGGCCATACAAGGGACAATTAATCCATATAGAACATTGGGAAACTGCTTGGAGTCAGGGAATTTCAATTGCAAAGAATATTTTAGAGAAAAGAAGCAATAAATATAAGACACATCCATACTTCTGGACAGATCAATATGACCAGACATTTGAATACCTAGGCTATGCAAAGACTTGGGATAGAACCATTGTAAGCGGTTCCTTAGACCAAAGAGGATTTGCCATTGCTTATCTCGATAAAGATAATTATCCCCTTGCAATTTTATTCGCCAACAAATTTAAAGATAGGGAAGATGTTGAAGATTTACTAAATAGAAACCAACCTATAGAGGATGGTACATGGGAGGAGAGTTTGCATGAGTAATTTATTTATATGTTATTCAAGGTGAAGTACATGCAGAAAGGCCAGGAAATGGCTTGAAGACAATGGTATTGAGTTTGAATACAGGGATATTAAAGAGAATAATCCCAAGTCAGAAGAACTAAAAAAATGGATAGAACAAAGTGGGTATGCCATAAAGAAGTTTTTTAATACCAGCGGCAAGGCATACAGGGAGTTGGGATTAAAAGACAAATTATCAGATATGACAGACGATGAAAAAGTAGAAGTTTTAGCCACCGACGGTATGTTGGTGAAAAGACCTATTTTCGTCGGCAAAGAAATCTTGGTAGGGTTTAAAGAGGAAGAGTGGGCCGATAAATTAGGGGGAAAACCATATGAGTTTTCAGGATAGAAAGGGGTTAATTTTATTAAAAAACATATAATTATCTGGTATACTATTATTGTAATCTTTTAAAAACCCCTAAGGAGAGACTATATGTTACTTTTTATTTATTTTCTTTTATTTTTAATCTTATATTTTTTTATAAAAGTTAAAATGGAGGAAAAAAAGCTAAATGATGTTATATGGGTTTACAATTTTGGATTTCTTATATCTATGTTTATAATCTTCGGGCTTAAACTAGAAAAAGATTATAACCTTATAAATATTGCATTTTTACTTTTACAAGCTATTTATCTAACTATTAGGTCTATGGCCTTCTCAAAGGAATTTCTCTATTATGAGGATATATTTCATTTATTTGGACCAACTAATATAGTCATGATTCAGGTATGGCTTATAGTAGTCCTCTCTTCCTTTTATACTGCTCAATTCTTATTGATGACTTTTCTTAAGAATCAAATAAATATAATGAAAATGATTATAAAATTGCATTTTCAAAACAAGGTAATTTTTATTGCTGGAGATGAGAACAATGTTCTAGAATTAATTAACAGCATTAGGAGTAAAGACGATAAATCTACTATTATTTGCTTTATGGACAATTTTGATATAAACAAGATAAATCCTTCTGATAGGGTTTTGTTGAGACCAGTAAAGGATATAGAAAAGTGGTTTCTTCCAAATATCAAGAAAAAAAAGGAGTATATAGGTGTACTTATATTTGACGATGAAGACAAAAACATAAACCTACTCAGTATTTTTAATGGGAAAATGAAAGAAGATACAGAAAATATCAAGTTTACTGTTTTAACGGACAACGAACATTTGCGGTTTACAGACTTGAAAACTAATTTAGATTCTTACTTTGTTTCCAAGCCCAATCTACTTGCCAAAGATATATTAAATATTAATCTTTATTCAGAAACTATTAAGGATGATGGGGCTGCCAGGTCATCTCATCTCATAGACATATTAAAAAGAAACGGGAACATGGTCTATGATTCAGAAGGTTTTGCCCTTCTAAATAAGGATATACATATAGCTATAGTAGGATACGGAGAAATTGGCATGGAACTAATGCTTATGTCTTATGAAAATAGTAGGTTTTTAAATGAAAAATTGGAGGAAAATACCTTTAATGTACAGGTATTTTTAGAAGATGATAAATATTTAAATGATTATTTCATGGAAAGATCTGCCTATTTTAGGTCTAAAGCAAATTACGAGGAATATAGAGGAGGATTAAGGTCTAGGGAATCATTGGATGTTTTAAAAGAAAACTTACATAAATATGAGATTGTCTTTATTTCAAGTGGTGATGATGAGGACAATATAAAAATTGCCATATCTCTGATTGAACATATTAAAGAAGCAAATATAAATAGCCAGCCTCAAATTATTGCCTTAGCTAATAATAGAGTTGTAAATATTGAAAATACTAGTATCAATATTTACACTGATTATCCATATATAAATATAGTCAATATATCAAATAGGGTGTTTTCACAAGAGCTTCTTATAGAAAGAAAACATGAAAATCTTGCTAAGAAGTACCATCAAAGATACAGTGAAATGATGAAGATAGAAGATAGAAAGAGTTATAAGGACTTGAACAATTTTCTCAAGGAGTCAAATCTTGCTGCAGCCTATGATGAATTTAATAAAAAGAAGTTGATAGATAGGATTGATTTAAGCAAGGAAGAAGAAAGTCTTGAGTCTGTGTCTTTAAAACTGGCAATGTATGAGCACTATAGGTGGTGTGCACTCCATTTGACCAGAGGTTGGAGGCCCTTGGGATTAGAGGAATTAACTACCACTGAAAGGGAAAATATGATAAAAAAAAGGCCCCAGGAACGAAAGCATCTGTGCTTAGTATCATGGGAAAATTTAAATCTCTTGGAGGGGGAGTCAGGATATGCTTCTACCTCACAAGAATATAATATAGCCGAGGCAAAAAGATTTATTTTAGATTTAAGGAGGGTATAAACCATGTTAGACTACATCAATTCATTTTTTAAGCAATTCTCCATATCAGAGGATTCAAAAGATCAACATTTTTACACATTGTATTTAAAAGAATCAATTTTGGAGTTTCAGAAAGAAGAAACCAAGGAAAAAGCTATGGAAGTCTATGAGATGTTTTTTGACTGTTATAAACTGAAAACAAATCAAGAGCTAAACTTTGTGGATTTATTGGACGTACTTAAAAGCTATGAAGAAAATGCTTCAACACTTATAGACAAACAAAGGGATCATTTTGTTCATTCTGTAAACGTTTTTCTTCTAGGCTTATCTATTTATTCAAGTAACCCTAATTTCCAAAGGACCTACAAAGACTATAAAAAAACAGATGTGACTTATCAAGAAACTACTTTAAAAGAGATGTTTTTCTATGAGTGGGGTTTAGCTTCTCTATGCCACGATATAGGCTACCCAATAGAAATTACCAGCAAACAAATTAATAAGTTTTCGGATATTATAACTAGGGCAGACATCACAGGCATGGAATCAAGACCTTATATTGATTTTCATAATTTTGATGCAATAAATGGCTTTATAAATAAAAGTGATGAAGATAGGCTTGACAAGCCCCTTGATATCCTGTCATCTTTTATTGGTGAGTTTTTAAACCTTGATTATACTTTGCTAAACAAGGCTTTATACAATTTTCCTGAACTAATGAAAAAGGGTGGATTTGTGGACCACGGCTATTATAGTGCTATAATTTTACTTAAGTGGTATGCTTATCTTTCAGAAGATGAGAACAATAAAGAAGTTTTGATGAAGTCCATAATAAGCGCTTCCAGTGCCATTTTATTGCATAATTACTATAAGAATGGGCTAATGAGGGAACCTTTTAACTTAGGTTTACTGAAGGCTTCTAGTCATCCTCTTTCTTATTTATTGATTTTATGCGATGAACTTCAAGATTGGAACAGAGAAGCCTATGGAATTGAAGATAAAAAGAAAGCTGCTGCTGGTGAATCTAGGATAAATATTGGTAAGGATTCCCTGGATATGACCTATCTTATATTAGACGGACAAATAGAAGAAGAGTATAGAGAAAAAAAGCTAAACTCGATTATTAAGGTTATTGATTTATATGAAATCTTTCCTGAGGGATTAAATATTGACACTATGAGTCTTACAGATCTTTATATAGAAGATATAGCTATCAATGAAAAAGGTATACAGCCTAGATTACTAATCCAAAACATAGAAAAACTGGCTAAGATGATTCATGATGATTATAATAAAAAGCAACTTCTTAGAAATCCAGATGAAGATTTGGCCTATCCTACATGGGAGTCCTTACCACAGACCTTAAAGTATTCTAATATAAGACAGGCTAAGCAAATGACGGAAAAACTTGTTAGACTGGGATATAGTGTGCTACCATCTAGTGCTACTGGAGATGAAGTGAAGTCACTAACAGATATAGAGGTGGAATTTTTATCGAAACTTGAGCATGATTCCTGGCTAGAAGAAAGGGTTCAAAACGGATGGAAATATGGTCCAGTAAAAAATGTAGAAAAAAAGGAAAGTCCATTTATCATACCATATGATGACTTAAGTGAAGAAATAAAAGAATTAGATAGAGACGCAGTAAGAAATATTATTCCATTACTAAATACTATAAATTTAAGTGTATATAAATAAAAATATAGATAGTGTAAAGTAGCTTATGAAAAGATAGAGTCAAAGAAATCAGGCTCAAATGAACCTAAAAAATTGCAAAATATATTTAGACTTGGGGCACCGCCACCCTTGACAGCATGCCAAAACAATGC
>JALNZV010000052.1 GCA_023229175.1 Tissierellaceae bacterium
GAGATTAAGGCAAAGAAAGAAAGAGCAATGAATGCATGTGTGAAAGTTGCTAGTTTCCCTTTCATAAAGACCTTAGATGATTTTGATTTTGACTTTCAACCTACAGTTAATAAGCAGCAGATGATGGATTTATCTAGTTTAAGATTTATAGAAAATAATGAAAATATACTCTTTGTAGGTACGCCAGGTGTTGGAAAAACACATTTGGCTACCGCCATAGGAGTAGAATGTGCCAGAAATAGATATTCAACATATTTTATCTCTTTCCATGAGTTAATAGCACAACTCAAAAAGGCTCTTTTAGAGAACAGGTTAGAGACGAGGCTTAAGCATTTTGCAAAGTATAAGATACTAATAATTGATGAAATAGGCTATTTACCAATAGACTTAGATGCTTCCAATCTATTCTTTCAACTAATAGCTAAAAGATATGAAAAGCATTGCACAATAATTACTACGAACTCTAATTTTTCAAAGTGGCCAGATATATTTGGCTCACCTACTATCGCCAATGCTATATTAGATAGACTTCTTCATCATAGCCATATTATATCTATAAAGGGTCCATCCTACAGAATCCAATCCAAGATTCAATATTTAGATAATAATTCGATGAAGGGTTCTGAGATGCCTTAGGCCACTTTCTATACATAATTATTTTCCACTTTTTGATCATTCTTATATTGACATTTACATTTAGAGATCAAAGAGATATAATATTAGGGCTCTACATGACAAAAAAATCCTTAATTACTCTTTTAATATCTATCATTGGTATAGGGGCAAGCACATCTACAATCTTGGGCAAACCATAGTAATGCTATCTTTTCTTACGTACAGGCATCCAAATTTCACTGTAGGCATAATTCTCCTTTTCTTCATCCATCTTGGTAAATGAAAATCCAGGAAGTTGAACCACTTCATAATTAGAAACAGGTAGCCATTCTGAATATGTTTTTGCATAAGTCTGTTGCAATGTTTCTGGGAAAGGACCTTCATTTGGGAAAACTACCCAAGTGCATGCTGGAACTTCAATCACATCTAAAAGTTCACTTGCATTTTCTTCTGTGGTTAAAACCCCAATTAAATGAGTAAGTTCTCCTTCGTCTTTCATAAAATTATGCTCATGTTCATAAGAAACATTGACAACTTCATAAGGTTCAATATTTTGAATGGTATACATTGCTTCTCTTTGCTCTTGTGTAATACTATTGGCCAATTCTTTAATGGCATTATTTACTCCTTCAAATTGCATTGGCACTCTTTTGCTTACACCAGCAAATTTAAATGAAGGCATTTCTACAATTTTATAATCCATACTTTCTCCTCCTTTAACATCGATATAAAATGAAAGTTTGGGAAACGATTTGCTGACACCTGTTTTCGCAACTTCCGATGGTAAAAATCCACTCCAAGATTTAAATGCTCGAGTAAAGCCATCCATTGATTCATAACCATATTTGAATGCCACATCGGTTACTCTTTCGTTATTTAACAAATCCTTATTTGCTTCTGATAGTTTTCTGTTTTTAATATATTCACTCAATGTTAATCCAGATAAATAATAAAAGATTTTCCGAAAATGATAATCTGAAACACCAGCGTATTCGGATATTTCTTCAAGTGTGATACCTGCAGTTAAGTTTTTTTCAATATAGTTGATGACTTGATTTAGTTCTTTTAACATCGTTTCACTCCTTTCATAAATCGATTATAGCAAAGGATTCAGTATTAAACTCGACTTTTTGTTAACAAATATTGTCGTATATGATAAATAATGTTCATTATTTAAAACTGTTCTCGTATATATCAAAAAATTGTGTTATTTGACTTCCCTGCTTTCGTACATCCTCATTATCAGTATTTAATTGCCATCCATAAGTTTTGTATTCTTCCCAATTTTTCTTACTGATTGGTTTTAAATCATACTCTTCTTCAATAGCTGTAAATCCTTCTGTATAATCAATAATGGCTTGGTTAAAAGCTTTGTCAGTATCTTTAAAAATTGGCATTCCGTCCTTATTAGTCCCTATGGCATAAGCTTCGTTACCACTTTTTAAAAAATCACCACCAAGCTTACTTATATCATATTCTCCTACTACTTCACTCTTGGAATTCCCACAAGCAGTTAACATTAAAATCATACATATTGTAAGTATCATAATAAAATACTTTTTCATATTTTACCTCCATAATTTCAAGTTGTTATTACGCATTAATATACGGCTATGACGTTAAATATAAATTATGTTCATCAATCAGCATTTTATTGCTGATATAATAAGCATCATAGGTCGCCTCATTTCATCTTTCATTCCTAGAATATCCAGCATTTCTTCTGATGGCTGAGGTTCTATAATTTGGTTTTTATTAAAATTATTTATAAGTAAAGTGTTTAGATATGTTGTTATTGTTCTGTGATATTTTACAACATCTTCACCTAAAAAGTTTGCTATTCTTTTTCCTTCATAGTAATAATTATCTACTGGGAAATGTAGGATTTCTTTATTATTATCATAGTACCAGTCCTGCGTACCATAAGCTGTAAATACAGGATGTTCAACTGTAAAAATAAGTATACCATTTGGTTTTAGTACTTTATTTATCTTCTCAATTAATTCTTTATAGTCTTTTATATAGTGAAATGCTAATGAGCTTAGGACCATATCAAAGCTTTCTTCCTTGAAATCCATATCTTCTATTGCACCACATATATATTCAACCTCTGAAAAATGTGTTTTTTCTTTTGCTACTTTTAGCATATTTTGGGATATATCAATTCCTACCACAGAGGATGCACCATTTTCCATGGCATAAATCGAATGCCACCCATAGCCACATCCTAAATCCAGCATTCTCTTTCCTTTAAAATCTGGTAACATTCCTTTTAATGTTTCCCATTCTCCCGCACCAGATAGTCCTTCTTTTGATCGATTCATTTGGCTATATTTTTCATAAAATATTTTATCATCATATTTATTTTCTTTCATTGATACTCTCTCCTAATTATTATAAATATTTATAAGAACATCTATACCTGATAATTTTTCTATTCCATAAATATATTTAAACTTATATTATATAGTTTCAAGACATCATCAATGCCTGATTTAATTTCTTCACGACTAAAGTCTGCTATTTCTAATTCGCCATCACTTAATTTATTTAATCTATCATAAAAGTCCAAGGCAATTTTCACATAGTTTAAATCGCTGGTATCGCCACAAAAATTATCTAGAATAACTCTGATAATACCGTAATAAAGAACTTTACATCTTAAATATTAATAGTAATCCAATCTGCTGTATCTTTCACAACCCTATCTGCAATTGATTGATCTTTCTCAAGAACATTAAAAGTATGATCAGCATCTTCAATAATTTTAGACTCACAAACTTTCCCCTTACATATACCCACAATTTCTTTAGCATGGGTATATGGAACTAAGGCATCCTCCGTGCCAGATACGGCTAATATTGCTCCATTATATTTAGATAGGCTTTCCATTGGAGAAGAGTTTCTAATATCATCAAACCATTGCTTAGACAATATTAAATCATCACGCCATGGCATAGGTATTTTTGTATATCCATTTTTTACTGCTTCTTCATAATATTCTTGAAACCATCCAGCAAAGACGCCTTCTCCATTATGACATGCTCCTGACCAACTAATAGCAGCATTTATTTTTTCTGGATATTTTCCTAAAAACTCTGCCATTACCCGAGCACCTTGACTAAATCCTAAGATAGCTATTCTACATGGATCAACTTTTTCGTTATTACGAATATAAGCATAAATCTTTTCAAGATCATCAACTTCCCCGTAAAAAGTTAAATCCTGTTTCTTTGCACGACTTTCTCCACAACCTGCAAAATCAAATCGTATGGATGCAATTCCTCTTTCTCTAAGAAATTCTGCTAATCTCACAAATAGATTTCCAACTTCATTTTTACTAGATCCTGTTCCATGACATAAAATAACTGTAGGAAAATTTTTACCTACCTTGGGATAACTAAATATAGCAGGAATATCATACAAATTACTTTTTACTGTAATTTTATTATCCATTTTAATCGCTCCTTCCAAATATAAAACTTCATTGTCAATTTATTTAACCTTTGTCGCATAAATCTACATATACGCAACTGATTACCATCTTAAATATAATTATACTAAATAATTGTAAATTATTAAAATACCAAAATCCTTACTTCTCATACACTGCTTACAACAATTAGATTCTAATTACTCTAAGCAATGCACGAAATATATTTGTATAAAGTTCCTGAAACCCTTGGTTTCATAACACAAACTGCACCCATCACTATTATGACACGTTCCCCTGTGGCTGCTACAACTAGGTTCTTATATGATTCATACTCTTCTCTTTTTACTCTAAGATTCTCTAGGATTTCTTTCTGATGGGAATAGGGAGTCAGATTAAAAATATATAAGTACTATCATCTTTTACTTTACTGCTTAAAGATTCCTTTAGCTCTTTTCTATTATCTTCATCTATTGGCTTAAAGTTTCTAAATTCTTCATCATTCCAATAACTTTCAAATGTCTTCTTAAAGCTGTCTACTACATCCTTAGATGTATATTCTGATACTTTAAGGTTCCACTCAAGTCCATTAGATAGTGCAGGATTAGAAAGATTTGAAGATCCTATATATGCTGTAAGAAAACCTGTATTTCTTTTAAAATAATATGCTTTTGCATGTAATCTAGTCCTCTTTGTATCATAAGAAATCTTCACTTCGGTATTTGGTAACTCTAATAACTTAAGTATTGCTTTATAGTCTGATGCTCCCATATATGAAGTTGTAATTACCCTAAGCTTATTTGTTTTTGTAAACTCAACTAAATCATCATAAATAAGTCTAAGACCACTAAACTTAATAAATGATATTAGAAAATCAGCCCCATAAACTGTTCTAATCTCTCTACTCAATTCACTTTCAAGTGTTGGCCCTGTCTTGCCGGTGAATAGTTTTATTAAGTTTTTCTACAAACTCTATTTTTTCTTTCTCACTGGTCATTTGTGAAAGAGACTTGTCTATTATCTTTTTCCGTGCTTCTATATCTATTAACTTTTAATATAGTCCGTTTTTCAATGGATCTCCTTTTAAACATATGTCTATATATTAAGGTTCTATAGATTTAGCTTAGATTCTCTTAGTTTTTCAGACATAATAATAGCAGCTCAGTTTTTATGTCTGAACTGCTATTTTTTGTTACCTTATTTTATAGGGTTGTTCGCAATATATAAATTATGTTCATCAATTAACACTTACATTTTTAAGGGTACTTTTGGGGAATAATAATACTTCTTCATATTAATAAATTCATATTAATAAATATTATACTCTTTTATCAAATCCAGTATATGAAAAGTAATTTTTGAAAATACTTGGGTCAAAAGGTTCTCCATGTTTCCATGTCGGATTGTGTTCCCTCACAATATCAACTAACTTTTGAGCTTCTCCTGTTTTAATTTGCGTCAAGGTCCACATAGTTGAGGCACGTTTATCCACAGGTAAGGTTTGAGCGTGCTTTTTAATAAATTCGTTAAAGTTCTCACTCTCATCATTTACCATACCAAAATCATTAATAAAATTTCTTCTCGTCTGCTGAATGACCTTTTCTTTTATATCATCTGAAACTTCTACTATCCTTTTCCAATCACTTCGCCCAGTAATATCCATACCAGGTTCAATAAATTTACTTGGATCAAAATTTTTCGGATTAGATATTTTATCTGCTTGTTTCATTGTCTTAATCCACATAGATAATGGCTGTCCTCCAATTCGCATATTGATCACACCTCTCTTATATTATTAACTGATTTTTTATCTATAACTATTGCTAGTAAAGTTTACTCTATATAAATATTTGTTAATACATATAATTTACTGTCATTCGTGCAGTTGCAGTTGAGACTGTTCCAGTAGTGACAATTTAAACTTGCCAAGTCCCATAAAGATCTACTCCATTGCCTGTAACTGACTTCGATGAAAGATTCCATGAAGAAGATGGACTTTCAAATAGTGAGCTCATTTTGCACAATGATCCTCACACTTAAGTATATTTACTATATATATCGGTTATTATATACATTCCTTTAATTTTATACTAATTACTCTAAGTAATGCGCGAAATATATCTGTTTAAAGTTCCTGAAACCTTTGATTCTAAAGCATTCAATGCACCCATCACTATTATGACACGTTCCCCTGTAGCCATCTGTATTAGGCTCTAGGTTTATTATTTTTAAAAGATATCTCTAAATTTTTTATGGCATTAATTTGAGCTGGCCTTAATCCTTCTATATCTAAGTCAGGCATATCTTGCAATCGGCCTCTCAAGGTAGTTTCTTCTTCAAACCATTCTAAAAGAGTCTTTGGTTGGTGAAAATAAAATATGGATCTTGAACGTGGCTTAGGGTCTCTATAGTCAGTAAATCTAGTTAATAGACCTGTACTTTCGTATACGAATGGAAGAGGATCATCATTTAAATTATATTTTAATTTCGCCTGGGCATATCCATAGGATTGGTCTTCTGCTACAATTAGTCTTTGCCCTTCCTCTTCTTTTTTGGCTTCTATTACACCTATAGGTTTTCTATCTACAAATAAAACATAATCAGCAGGTCCAACATCAGTTTGATATTCCCTAATAGCAACCCCTAGACTTTCTGATAGATTAATTTTCTTTTTGTCTTGAATCGCCCATCCAGCATTTCTTAACATTAAGTCAATTCTATCTCTAGCTTTTTGTTCTGGACTTTGATTAACCATAAAGTATCCCTCCTAACTTCTTTCATACTCCATAATATCTTCTATCCCACAATCTAAAACATAGCAAATCTTTGCTAGAGTCGTTAAATCTATCCTCTTAACTTTATTATTACAATAAGAATTAAGCTGGGTTCTTTGAAGATTTGCTTCCTTTTCTAGTCTATTTTTACTTATATTTTTCTCTTCCAAAACTTGATCAATTTTGAAAACTACTTTCCCAAAACCTCGCATGTTTTTTATCTCCTTTTAAATGTCTGGAATTAGTTTATTAATATCCATCTTTAAGTTGTTATTTAAGATAATTATAGCAGACTTCCTTTCTTATTACACCTGTAAGAAGTTTTAAATATATTTTCTCACCAAGATGTTTTGTATCTTCATTATCTCTTTCGATATATCATCATTCTCTTTTTTTAAATCCTCAATATCTTCTCTATCCCAGGTATTTCTGATATTTATTTATTATTGTAGAAAAAAACCTTTGAATTTTTTGTCATTGAATTATCTATAATCCCAGTCTAGCACCTACTTCTGCTCTCTCAATATCTTCTCTCTCTAGATCCCAGCTTTCACCGGTTTGCCCATCCCATATTTCTCCTGTTTCTACAAACCCGACTGATGCAAATAGGCCCCTAGCTGCTTCGTTAGTCTTCCAATAAGATAAATAAATAGCATCAGCTTTTCCTTGGGGAAATGTATGTAAAAATTCGATAACTTTTTGCATAGCCTGCTTGCCAAACCCTTTACCCTGATATTTATGTTCTATCATAAAATGGTTTATTCCATAGGTAGCTTTGTCGCCAAATTCCTCAAATAAAAAGTCAGCTTCCGATAGCTCAAAAAATCCCATATCCACTAACCCTACAACTTTATCATGATGATATATGGCAAAGACCAAAGGAGATTTCTCATTGTTTGTTTCTTTAACATAGGCCCAAGCTAGTCTATAAATATTAGAATCCACATAACCGTCTTGCCCACTTGCTACTTTAAGATCCAATACTTTCCTTAAATTTTCCTGAGTAATTTTACGAAGTTCAATCATAATCGTTCCCCCATCTCTTTGTTTTTTCTACTGCATAATACTAGTATGAATATTGCCTTCCAAATAGACCAGTCGTGCCTACTTTTGGACCACCCTGGGCCTCATAGTAGACCAGTCAGTGCCTTTAAATAGACCACTTGTATAGATCTCCTGTATAATTAGATTGCATGCTTAGCATGACTAAATTATGATAGTGTAAAGTAGCTTATGAAAAGATAGAGTCAAAGAAATCAGGCTCAAATGAACCTAAAAAATTGCAAAATATATTTAGACTTGGGGCACCGCCACCCTTGACAGCATGCCAAAACAATGCTG
>JALNZV010000016.1 GCA_023229175.1 Tissierellaceae bacterium
AGCAAAACAAAATATTATTTATTTTTTAGGTCTGTTTTTACAGATCACATTCTTATGCATATTTTAAATTGAATTATTCCTAAATATTTCTTATTTTACCTCTTGACTTTTAATAGTTAGTCTTTCAAATGATCTATATATAATAAACTATTTATAACTAATAGTTCATCTCTAGTACTACTATACACCTTTTATTGCCAATAAGTCTAATCAAATTCTTTACATTTTCGTAATATATAGCCGTCAAAATCTGACAAATAAAAACTTTTGATAATCGATTGATAATTTCATTTCTTTTTGTTATTATATAATTATAAATATACCCCTGGGAGGTTTGCATATGAAAGAAAAGTTACTAAGCATATTATCTGTTTTTACCGCTTTTGGGGCACTGTTTTGTTGAAGTGGAGGCTTGATCTTAGCTGCCCTAGGTCTAGGGACAGTAGGCACTGCCTATTTATCTAATTTGACAAAATACAAACCCATATTTGTAATTATTACAGCGGGATTAATCTATTATTCATATACATTAATTGAAAAGAGGAACTCGAGCAAATCTACAAAGATATTTTTTTGGATTTCTGCAATTATTTCGGTTTTGATACTATATCTTCCTCGAATTATCAATTTGTTTTACTAAGAATCAAAGGCCTATAAATAATTTATGGGCCTTTGGTCATTGAATGGCTTTAACTTTATTACTCCATTTTCCACATCTGTCCCCAAAGTAACCAATATCTTTGCCGTTCTCATTTATCCTCACTACTTCACACCTATTGGGACAACCATTGCATTCAAAACTATTGGATGCGAATTCGCTATCCGCCAATGCAAAACCTTTAAATTTACTTTGTTTTTCACTTTCCGCAGCTTCTTTTCCCAATATTGCAGCTCCAATTGCTCCCATTACATTGTAATTTTCAGGAACTATAACCTCTGTCCCTAAGGCATTTTCAAAGGCAGACTTTATACCTACATTAGCAGCCACTCCGCCTTGGAAGAATATCTTTGGAACTATTTCTTTTCCCTTCCCTATGTTATTTAAATAATTCCTAACCAGAGCATCGCATAAACCCCTTATGATATCGGATTTACTGTAACCTAACTGTTGCTTGTGTATCATATCAGACTCGGCAAATACAGCACATCTACCTGCAATTCTAACGCCAACTTTTGAACCCAAAGCATAACCGCCAAATTCTTCAATAGGTATTTCTAGTCTTTCTGCCTGCCTGTCAATGAAAGATCCAGTTCCCGCCGCACAAACTGTATTCATGGCGAAATCCGATACGATTCCATTTTTTAATATAATTATTTTTGAATCCTGGCCGCCGATTTCTATTATAGTTCTTACATCCCTATCTATTTCCAAAGCAGCTACTGCATGGGATGTGATTTCATTTTTAATAGCATCTGCCCCTATTAAG
The DNA here is from genome assembly GCA_023229175.1 of Tissierellaceae bacterium. Lineage (GTDB taxonomy): Bacteria > Bacillota > Clostridia > Tissierellales > Tissierellaceae > JAAYFT01. The sequence continues at coordinate 1,428 of JALNZV010000016.1, forward strand.
GTGGCAGCTATGTATCTACCGCTGCCTGTGGTTCCTGCACCATCAATTGTTATATCCATGTATTTTTCCTTTAAATCCTGAAAACCCCTTTGTACTGCATCTATAGGACTCCCTTTCGTTCTTATATAAACCTTTTCTATAACATTTGAATGTTCATCTATTAAGACTATATTAGTGCTTACAGAACCTACATCAAGTCCTAGGTAGTACATTAGATCTTCTCCTTTCCAGTAAATCTATAAATGCCTCCACTCTTGTAATGAAACCTGCCTCCCCTGACATTTCATCTACTACTAATGACATAATTGGAAAATCCTTTTCAGTAGATATGGTAGGTAAAATGGCCTTCGATACGATTTCCGGCATACAACCCAAAGGAAAAACTTGTATTGCACCATCATATCCCTCCTTACTGGCCAAGACGGCTTCCCCTATGCATTCCCTACCATGTCCTCCCACTCCTATTGAAAGATATTCATTGGCACTTCGGTTTATCTTCAAAGAATTTAATCTAATTGGTTTTAGTAATAAATCTTTTATCCACCAACTAGGTGTCAATTTTCTGCTAAATGATACCCCAAAGTCCATCAATTTTTCTTCTAGATTAAAATTTGAAAATGGCTCTATTATCGTATATATTTCCCCTATTATTGCAATTTTAATTGGCTTTTTATCCTCGTCTATTTCCATATGCTGCAGCTTATTTCTATGATATTCCATGATTTTTATCATCTCATCCGGCGAATCTGTATCTAAAGATTGGATTTTGCAGCTGGAGAGAATTTCCTTTGCCTCCCCCCTATTCTTTTCGTATCCAGAGAGAAAATGAGCCTTTGCTTCTATCTCGTCAATTAAATTCATTACCTTCTTCGCCTTTAACAACGACTTAAGCTGCATGTATCTAGACCTTTCACTTTGGGATGAAATCTTATTTATTCTGGTAAAAAGCTCAGTCAACCCCAGCTCCCCCGGTGAATCAATTACAACAAATTCCAAATCGACGCCTAATCTGTTAAATGAATTCATCTGAAGTTCTGCATACTTTCCGAACCTACAGGGACCACAGCTTCCAGGTAGTATAGCTGTATCTGCACCATTCTCCAAAGCCAGAAAAAAGTTTCCCATCATAATTTTGTATGGCAAACACATCTCCTCCGGTGAATTTTTTGAACCTAATTCCAAGGCTATTTTATTGTTCATTGGGGGAATAATATATTCTATCCCCAGCCCATCAAAAAGGGCCTTTGCCGCCAAATACACATTCCCAAAATGGGGAGCTGTAACTTTCATTCTATCTCCTCCAAATCATATCTATAAAAGCCTCTATCCTCGTATCCAATCCAGCTTCACCAGTGTGTTCATCTACCTTTAGGACCATAAAAGGCATATTTCCTATCCGTTCTTTTACAAGCTCAATTATCACGGAATCTATACCGCATGCAAAGGAGGAGATGTATATTATCCCGTCTACATTTTTCTCCTTGGAAACATAGGATAAAAAACCAAAGGAATTTCTAGCAAAAGTCCAAAAAGGTTTTTTATATAGGAATTTTACTTCCTCATTCTTTATTTCCTCCCCCACTCGCTCTTCGGTAAGTATGCCCACGTCCATTTGATTTAATTTTTCTATTATATTCATATTGATAAATTTATCGTAAATGTTATAGGGGTGTCCCCCTAAGGCTATGGTATACTTGAAATTTTCATCTTTAATCCCTGGATTATGCCTGCTTTGTATTTCCAATGCTTCGTCAAAAGAACTTCTTATCATTTTTTGACTAGCACCCATCAAACCACCTGAATCCTTTGCCCAATTAAAAAGCTCTTTCCGCGAAGCAGCATATATTGGCTGATCTATCGTCGTTGGCAAATCTGGTATAGAGTTTTTTACCATTTCTGGTAGTCCGCAAAACTTTGGGCAAATATATTCACCTTGGCTAATTTGCATTATTCTCGGTATTAAAATTAAGTCGCTTTTGCCCCTTAGGGATGCCACATGTCCATGAAATACTTTTACCGGTAAACACGCTTCGTCTACGCAATGCTTTATCCCCTCATCCAGTATGGTTTTATTAGTATCCTCTGATGTTACGGTATTAGCCCCCAACCCCTGAAAAAAAGACTCAAAAAATGGATAGTAGTCATAGTACAATAATCCCTTTGGTATTCCAATTATCATTTTACCTCCCAAAAAAATCCGTTTTTTAGTTGACACTACTTAATGTATTATTGGCAATTTTATATAAAGTATGCAACCCAATTCTCTGTATTACCTTGTTAAATTAATGTTTAATCTATTAATAGTTGCAATTGTAAAATTAATGGGTATTATTATTACTGTATAAATTATTTATAAGGAGGAGTCGTTTTGAAAGCTTTATTTACAATGAAATTTAGTGAAGACGAATTTAAGAGTTTTGAAGATCTAGGTTATGAAATAATCTTCGAAGACGAAAAAGACTTTTCTCTTTCCGATGAGATGAAAGATGCAGAGGTACTGGTTTGTTTTAATCCCTTCGAAAAATTAAAATTAGCTGATTTTCCAAACTTAAAGTGGATTCAATTATTAAGTGCTGGCATTAACCAAGTCCCCGCAGATGAAGTTTTAGAAAGAAAGATAATCCTGACTAACAACAGAGGTGGATACAGTATCCCCATTGCAGAATGGATTGTTTTAAAAACTTTGGAAATGATAAATAACAGCAGGGAATTTTATGAAAAACAAAAAGAGAAGTTGTGGAAAATGGACAATTCCCTAAGGGAACTCCATGGAAAGACCATTGGGTTTATAGGTACTGGCGATATTGCCCAGGAAGCGGCAAAGAGGCTTGATGCCTTTGGAGTAAATATCATAGGTATTAGCGCAACTGGTAAACCTGCAAAGAACTTTCACGAAACATACTCTATTGAAAAAATCAACGAAACCATCAGTAAATGTGACTTTGTAGTGGTTGCTGCCCCATATACTAACCAAACCCATCACTTGGTAAATGAAGAAGTCTTTTCAAATATGAAAGATGGCGTATACTTAATAAACATCGCTCGTGGAAGCATCATAGATGAAAATGTGATGATAGAGTATCTAAAGTCAGGCAAAATTAAAAAAGCTGCTCTAGATGTATTTGAGGTTGAGCCTCTTCCAGTTGATAACCCCCTATGGGAAATGGAAAATGTAATCATATCTCCACATAACTGCTGGGGTTCAGAAATGACACATCAAAGAAGATTTGAAATTGCACAGAAAAATATGAAAAAATATGTTAATAATGAAGAATTGGTAAATGTAATAGACCTAAACAAAGGTTATTAAACTAATATGAATAGAATTATCTAAATATATAAATTCACCATCAAGGCTGCTGAAAGTTACTTTGATGGTGAATTTATCTCGTTTTTGAGGTATGTAAATTATTAACTTTTGGTCATTTGTCATATTATCATTGAATTTTCTGAATATATGTAGTAAAATCAAATAGGATATACATTTTCAATACAGCATTAGTCTATTGCAGTATAGTAATAGATTAATAGTATAATTTTATAAGGAGGATTAAAATGAAAACTAAGAAACAAGCAACATTAGCACACGCTTTTATACCGATTATTGTGTTGATGGCAGTTTTATCAGTTGCTGTATTAGTTCTCGACGCAGACCCACATATTCCTCTGATTATAGCTATTATTGCCGCAGCTTTAGTGGCAATGTTTTCTCTGGGCTATACTTGGGATGAGGTAGAAAAGGGTGCTATTGACACCATTCAGATGTCAATGCAAGCAATACTTATTTTAATGACCATAGGTACTTTAATTGGTACTTGGGTCCTAAGCGGTACTGTTCCTGCAATGATTTACTACGGGCTTCAAATTTTATCACCTGGTATCTTTTTAGTGGCAACGGTTATTATTGCATCTATTGTTTCAGTAGCTACAGGAAGCTCTTGGACAACAGCAGGTACAGTAGGGGTTGCGCTAATGGGCGTTGGTCAGGGACTTGGAATCCCCAACTATATAGTAGCTGGTGCAGTAGTATCTGGAGCATACTTTGGAGATAAGATGTCTCCATTATCAGATACCACAAACTTAGCTCCTGCCATGGCTGGATCCACATTGTTTGAACATATAAACTATATGTTCTACACTACAGTACCAAGTCTATTAATATCTTTGGTATTATATGGTATCATAGGTGCCAAATACTCTGGTAGTGCCATGGATACAGCTAATATAGATATTATATTAAGCGGGATTTCAGGCAGTTTCAATATTTCACCTTGGCTTTTATTACCTCCAGTAGTAGTTATTGTTTTGGTTGTGCTTAAGATGCCTGCTCTGCCTGGCCTAATTAGCGGTACTGTATTAGGTGGATTGTTTGCAGCCATATTCCAAGGTTCAGGTCTTGGAGATATCATAGATGCTGCCCACTATGGATTTGAAGCAGATACTGGTATCGAAATGGTAGATGATTTGCTAAGCGGCGGAGGATTAGACTCCATGATGTGGACAGTTTCGTTGATATTGCTGGCAATGGTATTCGGCGGCATAATGGAACAAACTGGCATGCTTGGGGCCATTGGAAATGCCATTCTAAAATTTGCAAACAGTACTGGTTCTTTAGTTACTGCAACTATATTGACTAGTATTGCTGTAAATATTTTAGCAGCAGACCAATACCTAGCCGTAGTTATTCCTGGTAGAATGTATAAGGATATTTACGATGAAAGAGGACTGGAACCTCGGCTATTGTCTAGAACATTGGAGGATGCAGGTACCCTTACCTCACCATTAATACCATGGAATACATGTGGAGCATTTATGCATTCTGCACTTTTAGTATCACCTTTAGCTTATGCACCATTTGCATTTCTAAATATTATTAATCCAATTATCGCAATTATATACGGATTTACAGGTTTTGGGATAAAACAAGGTGAACCTAAAAAGGTCGCTGAGTAAAGGGTTTGTAAAGGCATTGAGATTAATCTCAATGCCTTTTAATTTGCCTTAAAATTATAGATTGGTTTTATGATGTGAAGCACCTGACATGTATCCCCAATACTGCCAATGATGTCTTCCATAGGTTTATATGCTGAGGGTGATTCATCTAAAGTTGACATCCCTACGGATGTGGAACATATTCCTTCCATACTTTCCTGAAAATCCTCCAATTTTAGCTGCTCCCTTGCCGTTCTTCTGCTCATTAATCTGCCCGCCCCATGGGGTGCAGAATAATTCCAACGGGAATTCCCTTTCCCTATGGCTAATATAGATCCATCTCGCATATTTATGGGTATTAAAAGCTTTTCCCCTTCGTAAGCTGATATAGCACCTTTTCTGATAATATTGTCCTTGAAATTTATATAATTGTGTATTGTTTCAAAGTAATTGAAATCTTTTAGGCTTTTGCCTAGAAGGGAATTGAGAATTATATCTGCCATTACCTCCCTGTTTTTGCTTGCATATTCCTGACAAATTTTCATATCGTGAAGATATCGTTCTCTATAAACGCCAGTTAAATAGCATAGGTCTTTAGGATATTCCGGCTTTAATCCCTTATATCTTTTCGCCAATTTGTCCAATGCCTTCTTTATTTCTTTCTTTTTACCTTGTTCCTTATAAGTTTTGATTATTTCATCTCTTTGCAGGAAATATTCTTCCTTACCGCTGCACAGTTCTACTGCCAATCTCTGGTATATCTCCGCCACCTGCTTACCTAGATTTCTGCTTCCCGAATGTATAGTTAAGTATTTGTCTCCATCCTCATCGACTCCTGCTTCGACAAAATGGTTCCCCCCCCCTAGGGTTCCGATACTTCTTTCGATTCTTCTGGTATTCTTTAAGTCCCTAAGACAATACAACTCATCTAGCCTGTGAAATTTATATTTCCTTTCACTGTGTACTTTGTTGCCTGAAGGAATATTATTGTATATTATCTTGTCTAATGCTGTTAAATCGATGTCAACTTTACCTAATTCTACTGTCAGTATTCCACAACCAATATCGACTCCTACAATATTGGGTATTACTTTGTCCCCCATATCTGCTGTAAATCCAATTACACAGCCAACTCCCTGATGTACATCAGGCATTATTCTAACTTTAGAATCCCCGATAAAGTCCTGATTTAGTAGGTTAATTATCTGTTCCCTAGCCCCATCTTCCAATTCATTTGCATATACCATGGCCTTGCCATATAATCCTTGTAATTCCATTTTATCATCCTTTCTATAAATTCATTTATGAATTATGAAACTACAAATAGACTCATATAACATATTATCATCACCATAATATATAGGCAAATTAATTAACCCATTTTGCATCGGAGCAAATGGGCTAACAAGTTAAACTATATCCATATATTTTAAAATGTTCTCATGAAGATACTCTTCTATATCACGGGCAGTAGGTAGATTTAAAATATGGTCTAATTTAGCTCTTACCTCATCCCTATTGGTATTGCTAATGATATACCTTGCCTTTAAGATGGACCAAGGGTTCATGCTAAATTCATCTAAACCCATTGCCAGAAGAACAGGAATTAATCTTTCATCTCCTGCCATTTCTCCACACATACCTACCCATATACCTTCCTTGTGTCCATTTTCTATTGTCGTCATTATCAAAGACAGCACTGCAGGGTGAAATTGATTATATAAATATGAGATTTCCTGATTTCCCCTATCTACGGCCAAAGTATATTGGATTAAATCATTTGTACCTATGCTAAAGAAGTCAACCTCCTTTGCAAATTGTCTTGAATGAATAGCCACAGCGGGAATCTCTACCATTATTCCCACCTCAATATACTCGTTAAATTTAAATCCTCCAATTTTTAGTTCACTTTTTGCTTCTTCCAACAGTTTCTTGCTCTCCCTAAGTTCTTCTAAACTTGAAATCATTGGAAACATTATTTTTATATTTCCATAGGAACTCGCCCTTAAAATCGCCCTTAATTGAGTTTTGAATATCCCTGGATTATCTAAGCAATACCTAATCGCCCTATACCCTAAAAACGGATTTAACTCGTGAGGAATATTTAGATATGGAATTTCTTTATCCCCGCCAACATCTAATGTCCTGATAATCAAAGGCCTATTTCCCAGCTTTGCCGCTGCCGTTTTATAAGCGTTAAACTGCTCTTCCTCAGTGGGGAGTTTATTGTTGTACAGGTACAAGAATTCTGTCCTAAAAAGTCCTACTCCTTCACCGTCGTTTTCTATTACCTTATCTATATCGTCTATTGTTCCAATATTTCCAGCTAACTCTACAGTGAACCCGTCCTTTGATATGGACTTAGCCCCCCGCATCCCTTCTAATTTTTGTTTTTTCATTTCGTAATCCTTTTTTTTCCTTTTATACTGTAAAACCCCATCCTCAGTTGGATTCAATACTATTTCTCCATTAAAACCATTGATTATTATACAGTCCCCATCCTTTACCATATCTACTATTCCTGCTACTCCGCATACTGATGGAATATTCATCGACCTTGCTAAAATAGATGTATGGGATGTTCTGCCTCCTTTTTCAGTTACTATTCCCGCGACCATTTCCTTATTAATCTGAGCAGTATCTGACGGAGCTAAATCTTTCGCTACGATTATGGTTCCCTTCTTAATATTCGAAAAATCTTTAAATTCTATACCCAAGAGTATTCTTTGAAGCCTCTCAGACACATCTTTTATGTCATTTATTCTACCACGTATATAATCATCTTCGATATCCTCAAAAACTGCAATAAAGTATTCTGTAGCCTGATCAATAGCCCATTCACTATTGATTCCATCCGTTTTTATCTTGTCTTTTATCCCCATAATATATTCAGGGTCTTCAAGGAACATCTTGTGCGCAAAAAATATCTCTGCTTCCTTCGTGCCCGCATCTACTAAGGCTTTATTGTAAATATTGTCTATTTCTTCCATGGCCTTATCTATGGCACTATCAAGTCTAATTAACTCTTCATTTTTGCTTTTTATATTGTACTTTGAAATTTTAATTTCAGGTTGATTGTATACTAGAATTCGACCAATGCCAATACCATTAGAAGTTCCCCTACCTTTCATCGAATCTTCCTCCTAATCAACTATTTTTTTCTCTATAAATTCTTTCAATTCCACAACTGCGTTTTCCTCATCTTTGCCTAAAGCTCTAATCAAGATGGCATCTCCTTTTATAGCACCCATACTCAGTATGCTCATTATACTTTTGCCATTGTACTCCTTATCTTCCTTTATAAATTTAATTTCACTCTCATATTTATTGGCCTCTCTGACAACCATGGATGCTGGCCTGGCATGTAACCCAGTATCATTTGATAAAATAACTTCCCTTTCAGCCATAGGATAACCCCCTTCATTACGATTTATATGCCTTTAATTTGAATTTTTGCCAAGGTTTAATATAATCAAGTAAAAATATTTCTTCGTCTATTACCTTACCGACTACTGATGACCTCTGGCTATTTTCCATGGGTTTGAGCACTATATGAACTTCACCTGCATAATGAGCATATAGACTAGATTCAATAACTATATCTCCCTTTTCTAACCTCTTTGGATTAATTAGCCTAAAATCATATCCCTTGTACTTCACCCTAGACTGAGTGGATCTAATCATATATTCCGACAAATCACCCCTGCTAAAGTGAAGTTCATCGAACAAGATACTTCTCTCGATTTCAGGTAAATCATTATACATTTCTATATTTAATTCTAAAATTTCGCCACTGGCTAGGGCTAGATTTGATATTTCCTTTTCAGAAGCATAACAGTTTGAAATAATAATATCATCAATTAATCCCGTATTTATTAAATCCTTAGCTTGTACTTCAATTGGTAAATTTCTGTGTTCTTCCATGGTAGGCAATCCCTCGTTCAGTTCCCATGGCCCAAAACTAGCCTCATTGGATGATACAAAAGCTGCTGTCCTTAATCCATGTTTTTTGAATTCCTCCGTCGTTTCCATAAAATGTTTCCTAGATATACCTGTAAATCTATGGGGATAAAAGTTGTGGCATCCTATTATATTATCTTTATTTGGCATATAACTCATTATATTCTCTAAATACTTAGTACCACTACTGATATTCAATTCAATCTTTAACCCATAGGGATTATACGACATTATACTTTCCTCATTTCCGCTAAATCCCATATCTAATCTTATGCCTGCGAGCCCCATATCCTTAAATATTTTCAAATCTCTGTAATCAATATTTAAACTTTTAAAAACCCTTGGGCCAATATCTGCAATTACTTCCATTTCCATTCCATTGGCATATTTTATGATTTTCTTAAACTGTTCTAACATCATTTCGTTATCAACAGTGAGAAAATTCATAAATACTCTATTGAATTTGTGTTTAGCTGCAATACTTAGATATCTTATATCTTCGTCCAAATTTGATTTATCAGGATAAATGGATATACCGAGCCTAGCCATGGTTGACCTCTCCTCTGAACTCACTTACTATTTGATATAGGTCCATAAATTCATTGGCCATATCCCTTATGGTAATAGCATTCATCAAGTGATCTTGGGCATGGATTAATAAAAGTGATATTTGGCTCTCCTCTCCCCTTGCCTCCCCTTGAATTAACAAAGTTTGACTTTTGTGGGCTTCCGATAATTTATCATTGGCCTCTTCTATGGCTTTTTTCGCCTCGCTAAATTCCCCTGCTTTTGCATATCTTATGGCTTCCATACAAAAACTTCTGGCCTCTCCACTGTAATTAATTATATTAATTATTATTAGTTCTAAATCCATTTTCCTCTCTCCTTCATCATTTAATTTATCGGCTAATTGTTAAAAAAGTTTGGCAGGTGGCTCTTGCTTATTTTGGCACCCTATTAAATAGTTTATGCCCCTTCAAATCATCCGTCGCCAATGGATTGGAAATCATGGCCATCAAAGCCTTTTCACAATTTATCTAATAAGGGGCCAATTGGCCCCTTATTTTAGCCTTTAACTTTTTCTCTATTTGCTACCTGCCTTTCTGCTGCTGCTATAAAAGGTAAATATATTAGAGTAGCAATTGCCAAATTAGCCAGTGCCAGCAATGCTGCCATGATACTTCCAAATCCCTTGGCACCAGTTGCCAAAAATGCCCCTATACCTACTGGTGTAATCCAAGGTATTTGTACATAAGTCGCTGGTACTATACCAGCTGCCGTGGCTATATAAGCTATTAAAGACAATACCCCAGGAACCAGTAAAAATGGAATAAACATAATTGGATTCAGTACTATTGGCAGACCATAAATAACAGATTCGTTAATCTGGAATATACCTAGTGGTAAGGATAATTTAGCAACTTCCCTGTATTCCCGTCTTTTTCTCACCACAATAAAAATGGCTATTATGATGGCTAAAGTAGCACCAGAACCTCCTAAATGCACAAAAGAATCAAAGAATGCCTTTGTAACCAAATGAGGTGCCTCTCCCCCAGCCATAACAGCATCGTAATTTGCGGTAAGGGCAGGTAAATAAACGGACTGCATTATGGGCTCAAATATATTAGCACCATGTACCCCAAAGAACCATAGTAAATTCATCAGAATTGGAATTAATACAACTGCTGCTACACCCTGTGTTACGGCCATCAAAGGCTTTTGAATTACTGTAAATACTAATTCAAATAGGCTTCCAAGACCTGCCTTATCAATTATAAGTGTCAATGCTCCAAAAAACATCAAGGCAATAAATCCCGGTATTATTGCAGCAAAAGATTTGATAACTGCAGGTGGCACAGTATCTGGCATTTTAATAGTCAAACCTCTTTTTGTCAGTTTTACAAATATTTCTGTTGCTATTAAGGCCACTATCATACCTGTAAAAATCCCATTGGCATCTAAATATCCCCAATGTAAATATCCCCAGCCTGCATCTCCATGTGCTTGTGGCAGTGTGGTAATAAATGCTGCAACAGATATTATCCCTGCCACTAATCCATCTTCATTGTATGACTTTGCTAGGTTGTACCCAATGGAGAAGGTAACCAATAACCCAAGCATGGCTAGGGTTCCCCACCATACGTTGCCGTTTATAGGTGTCAATATGTTTCCTAAAGGTGGTATCCACGTACCTAAAGTATTGTTTAAAAGTACTGCTATTGCACCCGCTAGTACAATAGGCATAATGCCTACAAATCCATCTCTAATAGCAGCAAGATGCCTTTGTGAGCCTATTTTCCCCGCTACGGGAATAAACTTTTCCTCCATCCATTTCATTAAACCCTTCATACGTATCCCCCTTCTAAAATAATAGTAAATGATTATTTCCCTTCAATTATGGATATAGCATAATCCAATACCTTTACGCCATTCATGGTGCCATAATCTACACTGTTTATCACATTTACAGGAATACCCTTAGGGTCTGCTAATTCCTTTATCTTGGGCAAAATATATCTAACCTGCGGCCCCAAAAGTAATACATCAAGATTTTCTAAGTTGTTCTTTAAATCCGCCTCTGCTACTGCTTTTATATTTGTTTTTATGCCCTGCTCTTCTGCTGCTTTTTCCATCTTAGTTACTAAAAGACTTGTAGACATACCAGCAGAACACACCAATACGATATTATACAATTTTATCCCCCTTTCTTATTTTATTTACGTAATAACCAGTGTACCACTACTTATTTTATTTACGTAATAACCAGTGTACCACTATTAAATGCAATATACGTGCCAACGTTAATAACCTTGTTATTGCAATGTGCTTATGGACAAAAAAATAGTGTGTACATACCTACACACTATTGCACAGTTTTGCTGTTTTCAATAAACATTTTTAGGATATAGGCTATGTCATTCTCGCCTATATCAACATTATAATGCCTTCTAATGTTTTCAATCTCATTTTGCACAGTTAAGAATTCACTTGAATACTCGTCTATAAACTCCAGCAAATTCGCGAATTCTTTGGTTTTCTTTTCGCCTTTCAAATTGTCCATCATAAAACAGATATGCATAATCATACCAGTTTTTACTTCATCAGATACCTTTAAATCTAATTTTTTTTCTACTTGATCTATAAAGGTGTTTACTTCCTCAATTATCAATTCGTCCTTTAGATAAACGAGATGTTCTTTTAGGGATTCCCACACTCCATTATGTGATCTTTTTTCCACCATGAGTCTATTTAATATCCCTTTTATTTTACCTGAGAAAACGTCCATGACGGATATGAAAGGTATTCCTCCTATATCGATTTCCATGGAACTAATTATGGCTAATATGTTATAATCTTCCTTCATTTTAGATACCCGATCCTCTAGACTGCTGCTGCCAATTATATTTATGGTTTCGATTTTCAAGTCGAGGCTGCCTAAAATGTTGACCAACATCTCTTTTACTTTTCTTGCAAGACCATCTCCCGTAAAACATGCCACAAGAATCAAATTTCTTTTATATATCTCCTTATCTAATCTCTCTTTGCCCAATATCTCCTCCATGGAATAACCAAGTACAGACTTTCTACCTGCATCCAATACCATTGAAGTCGTTACCATGTCGACTGTCCTTATTTTAATTCCAGTTTCTTCAGCAAGCATAGATCCGAAATTCGTCAGAGAACCCATATCTACCATGAGTATAACTCCTTTATCCCCATTCATATTTACAATCTTTTCTTTCACTACTTCGTACATCTTCTGTGGTTTCATAGATAAGGGCATATCTAGGCCAATGACAAAATCCAAACCCAATAGGCTATTTACCACCTCTACCATTGAGCTGGCAGTACTTTTGCCATGCATAATAACCATAATCCTTACATATGATTCCATTTCTTTTTTATCTTTAAAAAAATCTGTTGCAAAAAACATAGCAAGATAGCCGATTTCATCTACAGGAATCTCTACATTAAATTTACTATCTATTATCTTTGCAATTTTCATTGCATATATGAATTCATTTTCATAGTTAATTCTAATAAAGTTTAGTTTTGGATTATATATCCTCTCCCCTTTTTTAATTCTTTCAATACTCCTTTCTAAGTGGAAAGATAAACCCAAATATATTCTTTCATCGTATTCTTTATTTAGGACTTGTTTGGCGAGCAATAGTATTTCATCAACTATATCCATTATCTCTTTACTGATTATGTTTTTAAGCCCATCCTTTTTATAGTATCTGCTGATTTCCCCTAAATATCTCTGAAAATGTGACTCTATATCTATATTGAGGATTTCACTTATTTCTCTATCATCTAGACCCTTTCTTTTATAAGATTTAATTTTTCCCTCAATGGTGCTATAAAAGTCCTCTCCAATTTTCTCTTCTTCATGTATTAATTTCAATGTGGGCTCCAATGTCTCACTAAATTTCAATATATCCTCAGTCATACCTATTAGTTCATCGACATCATATCTGTGCTCTTGAAGTAAAAGAAGACCTTTTCTCACATGGTTAGGTATCTCACTTTGGGTAATCATGAGGACGCTATTAAGATTTGCCTTGTAATTGAGAAAAGCCTTTGCACAGGACAATTGAATATCGCTTTTAAGTTGTCCAATATTATTAGGACAATCATATAATAAATAGGATATTAATGAATTTTTGCTTATGTATATATCGTCTCCTAGCCTGCGTGATTCCTATTTTATAAAGGTTTCTATTAATTTATATCTTTCTTTTAATGTTCGCTCTTTTAAGCTTGGCAAACTAATTACCATAGGTATACGTCTGAAAAATGTCTGCAACAGAAATGATTCAGGATTCTCCGTGGTTGCGGCAATTATCCTAACATTTACATGCACTGTTTTTCCAGTTTCACCTAAAGGACTAAAATAGCCCTTATCCATATATAGGAATAGTATTTCCTGTCCCTCTGGGGGCAACCTATGGATTTCATCCAGAAACAGTATTCCATTGTGTGCCCTTTTAAGCAGCCCCTCCCTATCTGAATCAGCTCCAGTAAAGGTACCTTTTTTAACTCCAAATAACTGTGCTGTAAGAAGGTTGGGATTGTTAACGTAATCGGCACAATTAAATCTAATAAATGGGGCATCCCCTCTTATAATATTTACCTCTTTTGCGTACTCATACATCTGTTCAGCAAATAATGACTTACCTACCCCTGTTTCACCTAAAAGCAAAGTATGAAGACCCCTAGGAGGATAAATAATAGCTGCCTTTGCTTTTTCCATTGGAAGATTTAAACTCTCTTTAGCACCTATCATTTTATCTAGGGAATTCATTTTCTTGGTGAATGTGCCAACCCCATTATCCTTATTGGGGATTTTTGCTTTAAATAATACTGGTCTACCCCCTACCTTTTCAATTTTACTTTCTCTATACAATTCGTTTAAATATCTACTTGTAGTAGATCTCTCCAAGCCTAGCTCCTTGGCTATTTCCAAAGCAGATACTCCTATTTCATTTGTCTTTGTAAGTTTTACTACAGTATTATAAACTTTATCCACCCTTTTCACCATATCACCCGCCTAGACTATAATTTTATTATATATATGAAGTCCATTTTCCCATGACCATGGTTCCAAGCACATTTATGTCCCCATCGATTAATATAATATCCGCATCTTTTCCTATTTCTATGCTACCTTTGTATCTATCCACCTCTATGGCCTTAGCAGGTGACAAACTTGCCATTCTAATGGCGTCAATCATAGGAACCTGTAAGTAATTAATCATATTATATACAGCCTCTCTTAATGTAAGAGTCGAGCCTGCAAGGTTCCCAGTTTCTAGTCTGGCCACCTTATTCTTAACAATTACCTTTTGCCCTCCCAACTCGTATTCCCCATCTTCTAACCCTGTGGCCCTCATAGCATCTGATATAAGTACGATATTGTCAGTACCCTTCATCCTTAGAGCCATTTTCACCGTGGCGTCGTGAACATGAACCCTATCGTATATAATCTCACAGTACACCCTCTTATCTAGGAGAGCAGCACCGACTATTCCTGGATCCCTGTGCCCAAAGCTTCTCATTCCGTTAAACAAATGAGTAGCTACAGATGCACCGTATTCAATTCCCCTTTGACTTTCCATATAGTCTGCATTTGTATGACCCATAGCCACTACAATGCCCTGTGATTTTAAATAGGAAATGACACCTAATGCTCCAGGTAACTCAGGTGCAATGGAGACCATTTTCAATCTTCCATTGGATGAATTTATAGCTTTTTTAACCTCCCCTATACTGGGCATAGATATATATTCCGCTGGCTGGGCACCTTTTTTATCTAGGGAAAAGAAAGGCCCTTCTAGGTGAGTACCAAGGTTTTGAGATAAGTATTCCTTGTTGTTATAGTGGCCATTGTTTTTTAATGCCTTGATAATTTCCTTAGAAGTCATTACAGTACCGAGGTAAGATGTCACTCCATTTTTAATGTGAAACTCTCCTATACTATCTAGAGCCTCCTCTGTTCCATCCATTATGTCGTAGCCCGAGTTTCCGTGATTGTGTATATCAATAAAACCCGGTGCCAAGTAATTCCCTTTGCCATCGATGATACTGTCTATTTTTTCCCTATCTATTTCCCTTTCATTGTCCACTTGAATAATTTTTTTGTCTTCCACTACGACACAGTAGTTTTCAAATATTTCATTTACTCCTATTAGTTTAATATTTTTAATCAAGGTTTTCACCATATCACCCTTTCTTTACTACAAATTTAATAATATCAAATGAAATCACAGTTTTCAAATATAATTCAATAATAATTCCGCATAAAAAAATCCCTTAGATACCTAAGGGATTTTCTACATACTTTATTATAATTTTTTTGATATGGCGGCTAGCAGGACAATCAATCCCACACCGAATATCATTAGACTAGTCTGCTCAATAGCCATGATACCCATTACGGCAACTATGGCAATGGCAACTGGAATAACGTATTTAACTACTCCATACCATACCTCAAATAGTCCAAAACTGACAGTTCCGCTATTTGTAAGTTCATCTTTAAGGTCTTCCTTATTAACAAACCAACCTACGAATACTGCTAACAATAGTCCACCTATTGCCAAGAATATCTTGTCTGTCAATATATCGAAGAAATCGAAGAACCCAACGCCAAATATGCTAACACCTGAAAGTGCACCCATGGATAATGAGGATAACATACCTGTAATTACCATGATGCCACCAGCTATGCTGACGGATTTTTTTCTAGGCATTTGTCTTTCGTCCATTAGGTAAGCAACTACAACTTCAAGTAAGGATACTGATGAAGTAAGGGCTGCTACTGTCAATGCGATGAAGAATACTACTGAGAATAATGGCCCTAATGTTCCCATTTGAGCGAATAATGATGGTACTACTACGAATACTAGCCCAGGTCCTTGTGCTGGCTCCATGCCAAATGCAAATAATGCTGGGAATATTGCAATACCTGATAGTAATGCTACTGAAGTATCCATTAAAGTAACTAATAATGCGTTATTTGGAAGATTTTCTTCCTTGTTCAAATAACTACCATAGGTCATCATACATCCCATACCTAAACTCAATGAGAAGAATGCCTGACCTAAAGCTGCTAAAAATGTACTCCCTGTAACTTCACTGAAGTCAGGTTTGAATATAAATTCTAGACCTGCCCCTGCTCCTGGAAGCGTTACACTTCTAATAGCTATAAAAATAAATAGAACGAATAACGTTGGCATAAGTATACTACTAGCCTTTTCAATACCTCCAGCTACACCTTTTGCTACAATAAATACATTAATAAATAGATAAATTGCCATCCATATTATTGGCTCTCCTGAAGCTGAGATAAATGATCCAAATATGCCCTCAATTGCACCTTGGTCAGCTAGTAATCCTGTTACAGATTTAAATATATATGCCAATGACCACCCACCAACTACTGGGTAGAAACCCATGATGAAGAATGCACTAAGTACTCCTAATACACCTGCAAAGGTCCAGTTTTTGCTATACTTTTTGTAGGCTCCAACTGCAGCTAAACTAGTTCTTCTACCAATGGCAAACTCGGCAACCATGATACTTAGACCGATAACTAAAGCAAACACTGCATAAATAAGAATAAATGCGCCACCACCATTTTTACCAGTCATGTACGGGAATCTCCAAATATTTCCCAAACCTACAGCAGAACCTGCAGCAGCCATAAGGAAACCAAATCTAGAGCCCCAATTTTCTCTTTTGCCTTGACTCTTTTCCATTAACCTTTCCCTCCTTTATTACTGTAATGAAGTAATCTGTGTTACATCATTATTATAACTATCATAATATAAAACGTCCAATTTGTCTAGTCATAATTTTCAGATTGTTACGAATAGTTTGTTAAACAATATACAATCTCGTTTTTTTGTTTTTATTTGCTATTTTTATGGTATATTTATTATATGAACCTCGTACTTTTATTTTTAAAAAATGGCGTATTTTAATAATATATCATATTGAAAGGGTTTATTCAATCAATTAAAATCACAATGAAATAATGGAGGGTAATATGAATAGTTTAAAAATTCTTGCGATATTAAACAACTTAAAAGAGGTTATATTGGGTAAAGACCATGTTTTGAAAAACGTACTAATTTGCCTTCTAGCAAGGGGGCATCTCTTAATAGAAGACGTTCCAGGTGTGGGTAAAACTTCACTAGCCAAAGCATTGGCAAAAAGTCTTGATTTATCATATAAAAGAATTCAATTTACTCCAGACCTTATGCCTTCTGATATTCTCGGTATCAACATATATGACAGGGACTCAGGTACCTTTGTTTTTAAGAAGGGACCTATATTTAACCATATCTTCCTTGCAGATGAAATCAACAGGACATCGCCAAAAACACAATCTAGTCTTCTTCAGGTTATGGAGGAAGGAGAGTTGTCAACAGAGGACAATCACTATATTCTTGAAAAGCCTTTTATGGTTTTGGCGACTCAAAACCCTTTAGAATATCAGGGTACATTTCCTCTCCCAGAAGCTCAATTAGATAGGTTTCTGATGAGGATTTCCATAGGATATCCAAATAAACAATTTGAAATACAAATACTAAAGGAAAATTATGGCTATGATAAATTAGATACAATTGATTCAGTTATTTCGAAAGATGAAATAATTGAAATGCAAAATCTGGTAGATAACATTTCAGTTCACGAAGATGTTATGACATATATAGTCAATATCGTACATACCACTAGAACTAATCCAGATTTACGATTGGGAGCCAGCCCACGGGCATCCATAGACTTGTTAAAAGCTTCTAAGGCAAGGGCATTTGTCGAAGGCCGCCACTATGTCATTCCCGACGATGTGAAATCTATGGTTGTTCCCGTCTTATCTCACAGGCTAATTCCCTCATCTGAAGCAAAAATTGATGGAAAGAGTATGGACGTGATACTTCATAATATAGTAAACGAAGTCTTTATTCCGGTGATTGTAAATGATTAAAAAAAGATTACCAATGATGTTACTGTTTTTTCTTTTATTAATATTCGCCATTTTAGTGGGCGGTCCTTTACCATACTTTTTACTTTATGTTCTAATTCTATCTAATTTAATTCCATTGTTACATTGTTTTCTGTCACTATCATTTATAAGGGGACATGTCTATATGCAGAAGGCTTCACTTTATTCAGGTGACAGTTTAACTATTGAATATACAATTCTAAACAACGGATTTTTGCCCATTTCCAGTATTGAAATACAAAACCGTATACTTGAAGATCTCGCCAATGACACATTCCCTGCAACATTTATCTCCTTAGGTAAAAAACAATCTTACACTGCAAAAGAGACAGTCGTTTTAAGACGAAGAGGCTATTATGAAATGGGAAATATACACATTATAATTAGAGATGTATTTGGACTTTTTTCCATTAAAAAAACCATCTCCAGCCAAATATCATTATTAGTTTACCCAAAGGTTATAAAGTTCCCATCATTTAGTATATCTATCAGCCAACAATTAGGAGAACTACTAATACCTAATTCCAATTTTTATGATCAAAGCATGGTTAGCAACTTAAGGGAGTATAGATATGGAGACCCCATAAGAGCAGTTCATTGGAAACTATCTGCCAAAATTGATTCTACAATGGTAAAGGAATACGAAAATCGCGGTGATGCTAAAATAGAGGTATTCATCGATAATGAAAGGACATTGTTTAAAAACGATGTCGACAGGCGCCTTGAGGATAAAATTGTAGAAATTGCCACTGCCTTAATAAATTTTTGCTTGGAATACAATATTCAAGTACAGCTTAAAACTCAAAACAACAATAAATTGGTTGCCGTAGAAGGACAACAAAAAAGTGATTTCAGGCCATTTCTTAAGTCTTTAGCTAAATTTAAAGGCAATGGTAAATTCGATTTTGAAACTTTCTATTCATTTCAATTTACCTCTCCCGACAAAGGAGCCACCATAGCAATAATTACAACCACTCTAAATAAGTCTATTGGTACAAAAGGTCTAGAACTAAAAATGAAAAACTTAAATCCACTTTTAGTAGTGGTTACTGACAAGGAAAATAACATGGGATTTGTAGATAGTAATATCGAAGATAATTTGAGGACCGAAGGCATACTAGTTTATATATTGGATTATAATGAAAATCTGGAAAACTTGGTGATAAATTATGGATAAAACCTTTAAACATAGAAAGCCTGTACTTATTTTAATTTATATTTTCTTTGTCTTTTTAATATCCTATGCCTTTGGAATGGCAATTGGATTGAAGTTGAATGTACCGCTGCAAATTATTATTGTGTTCCTTGTCGGCATAGCTATCAAGTATTTTATTATAAATCCAATTATATTTTATATTGCCCTAGTCCTTGGGTTTATCATCACAGTTATCATACAACGATTTTATAGTCCTATTTTGCTTTTAATAGCAGAACGACTATATTTACTATATAAAAATGTCCTAGGAAATATTCAGGGAGCGGAAAATATTACAGGAGAAAATATATTGCTATTTTGGATTTTTTTATTGTCCCTATACTCTTTTATGACTGCTTACGTATTGTTTAAAGATAGAAACATCTGTATTCTACTGCCACTGAATTTATTTCCACTGAGCTTTTATTGGTATAGCTATTACGATTCTGCCTATTGGTTAATTGCAATTTTTTTAGTTCTTTTTCTGATTCTTATGGGAGTAAAAAACTTTTATAAAAATGGTCTTGCACAATTATACCGTCCATGGATTAAAACCAGTATTATATACGGAATGACTATTATTTTACTTGCTCTTGCGATGCCAAAAAGCCAAAACTACATATATTGGACCTGGATGCAGAAGAAGGTTTACTCACTTTTCCCTTTTGTTGAAGATTTTAGACAAAGCCAAGGAAGTACCAAGGGCCCTACTGAAGCTGTATTATTTGACTTTTCCACCACTGGTTTTCAGGGCAATTCATCAAAGCTTGGCGGTCCAGTAACCCTAGGTCAAAGAAAAATCATGACCCTTGAGGCAAAAGGTACGACGTACCTAAGGGGCAGTGTAAAGCAGATTTATACTGGAAATTCGTGGAGAACCCTAGATGAACCGTACACTGAATACGGCATCAATAGAAATATAAGCATGCTAAAAAGCTCTCAAAGTAAACTTTTCGAAGATGATGAGATTACAATTACAAATCATGGAACGGCGACTATGACCTTGTTTAGTCCACTTGTGCCCTCTTCTGTGTCTTATGACAAGACCAAATCATTATGGGTAAATAAAGACCACGTATTGTTGTTTCCACAAGGCATAGGTGCAGGGGAAAAATATACTGTTAAAGTGAAAAAAACTCCCCCTTATGATTTGCTTATATCACTAGATATTGAAAGAACCAAGGAAGATCTGGAAAATCTAGACGTATATTTGGGGCTGCCCCATCAACAAATTACAATGGCTACAGCTGAACTAGCAAAAGAAATAACTAAAAGTTCAAAGAATGATTACGAAAAAGCCCTTGATGTGGAAAGTTATTTAAGACAGAATTTTAAATACAGCCTCGATGTAAATGAAGTGCCCGATAATGAAGAATTCGTAAATTATTTTCTATTTAATGAAAGAAAAGGTTATTGCACTTATTTTGCCACAGCTATGGCAATTATGCTTAGATTGGAAGGGATTCCAACTAGATATGTGGAAGGCTATATTGCTAAGGAGGAAGTTGAACCAAATATATACGAAATAAGGGATAAAAATGCCCATACATGGGTTGAAGCTTTTATAGAACCTGTTGGTTGGATGACTTTTGAGCCTACTCCCGTCTACGATTTAGGTCATGGTACGGGAAATTACACTGTTCCTGAGGGAAATCATGGCACTACCCCTGCTGATGCCCAATTGCCCTTTAGAAATCCAAAAATGGATCTAAAAGAGTTAATGGAAAATGAGCCTGGCATATCCACCCCATACGAATTAATGGAAAATGATAAAGAGGAATTATCTTCAAAAAACATTCCCAGGCCCATAGCATTTACAGTAATTGGAATCCTACTAGCTATTGTCCCTTTAAAATTTATAACGGGCTTAATATATTCATTTTACTTGGAGTCTAAATCTAAAAAACTGCCCCATACAGAAAGGCTAATCTATCTATACAAACAAATACTTAGAATTGCAGATTTATTTGGTTACCCGCAGAAAAATGGCGAGACTCACTACGAATACGCAGATAGAATCGCATATAAATTTCAATATCAGGGTCAATTGGGAATAAAGGAAATAACGGACATTTTTGTAAAAACAAAGTACGGTGGGTTTCCTGTAAGTAAAAAGGATATGGAAGACTTCCATACCTTTAGAGACTCAATAGATAGGCACTTAAAAATAACTTGGAGCAGAAAAGTATATTATTACAGAAAATATGTGAAATTGGAATTTATAAAAGGCTAGGAATTCCTAGCCTAAATTTATTCAAAAAATCCGAGGATTATTACTCCTATCATTACAATCCCAATGATGATGTACTGACGTTTTGATAAATACTCTTTTAAAAATATTCTGCCCAAAATAACTGACACTATGCTGTAGCTGGCAATCATAGGTGCGACCACTACTGAATTCGTGTCTAAAGCATAAACATAAAAGAATTGTCCTGCTGTTTCAAATAAGGCAGCCAACATCTTGTCCTTTTCTCTAAATATATTGAACTCTTGCTTTTTAATAACCATGACGTATATAATTGCCATAACTCCACAAAAAAGGAATGTAAGTTCATAAGAAACCAAAGCCTCCTCTGGACTCATTAATTTACTTAAATATACATCGTCGAGAAATGTCCCTAGTGCATCCACTACTGCATATAAAATCGGGAAGATCAAGGCGAGGGCCCCTAATTTGTGTTTCGCAAACTTGTCTTTATTCCTTTCCTCTTTGGCTAAGTTTTTTTCATTTAATCCCATGGCTATCAATCCAAATGTAATCATAGAAACTGCAAGCAATTGTAGAGAATTCATCGTCTTTCCCAATACAATAAAGGCCAATATTCCTGCTATGGCACCTGAAGTGTTGCTAACTGGTGAATTAATAGAAACCTCTAGGTACCTTAATCCTACATACCCCAAGGTCATGGATAGTATATACATAGACGATACAGGCAAATACTTCACAATATTAATTGGATTGTAATCCCAGCCCATTTGAACTAATTGATATAGTGCCTGCGTACCCATTACCAATCCAACTGTAAATACAATTTTAAGATGGCTATATCTATCCCAAGGGTCCGTACCTTTTTTGTAAAATAAATCAGTTATGCCCCAAAGGACGATTGAAAACATTGCTGATGTGTACCAAGAAAAAGCCATATTTACCCCCTAAAATTTTAATCGCTTTTTCCATTATAATCCCTCTAAGGAAAAAAAGCTAGATATTTTTATTGAGCCTTCTCCCCTAAAAAGTTTGTCCCAATAACCCCTCCAACAATGCATATGGAGCCTATAATATGATAAAGGTATACCTCCTCTTTTAAAAATATCATGCCGGCTACAATTGAAATTACAGTGCCTAAATTTGAAAAAACACTCATTTTTGAAGCCTCAATTTTAGAAAGCATATAGTTAATTAGCAAGGACGTCCCCAAGGATGATAAAACTCCCAAATATAATATTGCCACTATAAAACCCATATCCTTTAACGGCGACAAAAAGCTTCCAATAGTGCCATTGACAAGGTGGCCGCCTATTGATAATATATTAAAGGACAAAAAACTAATTATTATCATCACATAACTAAGTTCTGCACCGGAAAAGTCCTTCGTCAGCTTCCTTGCCATTACGCTATATCCGGAAATAGATAGGGACGATAGAAGAAGTAAAGTTATCCCCTTCATATTGTTGAAATCCAAATCTGAACTCTTACTTAATGTTATGTAAATTACCCCGAGAACAGATAATATGACGGATAGCTTTTGTTTCAAATTAGTCTTTTCTTTTAAAAAATATGCCGCCATTATAAGCGTAAATATCGGCGAAGATGCCAGTAATATGCCCGCCTCCGAAGACGTCGCATATTGAAGTCCAAAGGTCTGAAATGAAAAAAAGAAAAGCGGATACAACAGTGCCAAGGGCAAAATCTTTAATATTTTATTTATATTGTAATTTGGCTTAGTCTTCATAAACGGTGCTGATACTAGTATGGCAAAAAAAGCAGAAGTAAATCTATAAGCAAGTAAATCTATGGGGTTAGCAGAACTTAAACCCATCTTGCCAAACAGAAAAGACAAACCAGTTATAATTGCATAAAATACTGCTGCCACATATACCTTTTTGTTCTCATTCATTTATATCCCCCCATGGTATTTCTTAATATACCCATTATATCTTATTTTTCAGTAAATAAAAATCCAACCCATAATAAATTAAGATAAATGCAGAAATGTTTTTAATTCCTAGTAGACTCCTAGGGATTAATTTGTTATAATACTAATGAACATCGAACATGGGAATTATCAGATAATTACATAATTAATATAAGGAGGATTTTGATGGAAAATCTGTTATTAAATATAAAAGATTTAAAAGTCAGCATTGAAGAAAAAGAAATATTAAGAGGTTTGGATTTAAGTATCAACGAAGGTGAAGTTCATGTAATCATGGGCCCAAATGGAGGTGGCAAATCGACTCTAGCATATACTCTCATGGGTCATCCAAGTTATCACATTGAAAGTGGAGCCATTGAATTCGACAGTGAGTTGATAAATGAATTAAGGGCAGATGAAAGGGCAAAAAAGGGTCTTTTCTTATCATTCCAATACCCTGAGGAAATATCCGGTGTTACTGTGGAGGACTTTTTAAGAACTGCAAAAGCATCCGTAACTGGGGAAATGCAAGGAATTATATCTTTTAAAAAATTGATAAAGGAAAAAATGGAATTACTGGAGATGAAAGAAGAATACGCAACTAGGTATTTAAACGTAGGGTTCTCTGGAGGCGAAAAAAAGAAAAATGAAATATTGCAAATGTCCATTTTAGAGCCTAAGTTAGCCATACTAGATGAAACAGATTCAGGTCTTGACGTGGATGCTATTAGAATAGTAGCTGAAGGTGTAAACAAGATAAGAGACAATAAAAGGTCAATATTGGTTATAACTCATTACAACAAACTCTTAGATTATATAGAACCTGATTTTGTCCATATCCTTATGGACGGAAAAATAGTAAAATCTGGAGGAAAAGAGCTGGCTATGGAAATAGATGAACAAGGCTATGAAAACATTAGGGCTAAATATGCCAATTAAGAGGTGAAAAAATGGAAAGAAAAAAGACTTATGTCGAGGATGTCAGCAGGACTATTTACGATATAAAAAACAAATTTGATTATAGATTTAAAACAGATAAGGGCCTGACCCCTGAAATAATAAAAGAAATATCTAAGGAGAAAAATGAGCCACAATGGATGACTGATTTTCGATTGAAGTCCTTGGAAATTTATTATAGTAAACCTATGCCCACTTGGGGAGTGGATTTAACTGACCTAGATATAGATGAGATAATTGCATATATTAGACCAGATGCAGATATGAAAACAACATGGGAAGAAGTGCCGGAGGATATCAAAGATACATTTGAAAGGTTAGGTATACCACAGGCTGAAAGGGAATCTCTAGCAGGGGTTGGTGCACAGTACGATTCAGAGGTTGTATATCACAACATTAAACAGGAATTAGTGGATCAAGGAGTTATCTACACAGATATAGAAACAGCTTTAGTAGAATACGAGGATATCTTAAAGGAATATTTTATGAAATTAGTTCCCCCAACAGATCATAAATTTGCGGCTTTACACGGTGCAGTATGGTCTGGCGGTTCTTTCGTATATGTACCAGAAGGTGTAAATGTGGATATACCTTTACAGTCATATTTCCGATTAAATGCTCCAGGCGCAGGGCAGTTTGAACATACCCTAATAATTGTAGAAAAGGGAGCAAAACTTCATTTTATAGAAGGCTGCTCTGCTCCTGTTTATAATGTAAATAACCTTCATGCAGGATGTGTTGAATTATTTATAAAGGAAGATGCTACATTGAGATACAGCACCATAGAAAACTGGTCGAGGAATATGTATAACCTCAATACTAAAAGGGCCCTAGTAGATAAAAATGGCACTATAGAATGGGTCTCTGGTTCCTTCGGATCTAAAGTTTCCATGCTATACCCTATGAGCATATTAAAAGGAGAAGGAGCAAGATCTGAATTCACAGGTATAACATTTGCATCAACGGGCCAACATTTGGATACTGGAACAAAGGTAGTCCATGCAGCACCCCACACCACTTCTACTGTAAATTCCAAATCCATATCAAAAAATGGTGGATATGCTTTTTATCGTGGATTGTTAAAAGTAGCTCCAGGTGCCTACGGTTGTAAATCCTCGGTATCTTGTGAATCCTTGATGCTAGACAACATATCTAAATCAGATACTTTGCCAATTATAGAATTAAATAATGACGATATAGATATTGGACATGAAGCAAAAATAGGTAGAATTAGTGACGAAGCAATCTTTTATCTCATGAGCAGAGGCATCAGCGAAGAAGAAGCAAAGGCCATGATTGTAAGGGGTTTTGTGGAACCAATAACCAAGGAGCTACCCCTTGAGTACGCAGTTGAGTTAAATAATTTAATAAATATTGAACTAGAAGGCACTATCGGATAGGGAGGGATATAGATGAAAAATTGGAAAAGAATTGGATTAAAAGATTTTGAATTTCCAAATGTTTTGGAATACAAGAAGGACTATTTACAAATACCCTCTACTCTTCCAAAAGATATAAGGGTATTTAAAACTAATAGTGATACTGCTGTAGAAAATAAACAGTATTTTAGTGAGGAAAGCATATTTGGAGTAGGCACAGAATTTATATCCCTTGTCAACAATAATTTTAATAGTGGGATATCCATTTATATTCCAAAGAATATAAAAGTTAGCGAACCAGTAAAGGTTCAATACAATATGGATAAAAATAATCCTACTGTCATCGACAAAAATTATATTGTAGCTGAAACAGGTAGTGAAATTACTGTAATCTTTGACTATAGCACCGATATAGATATAAAAGCTTTCCATAATGGAATATTATTGGTTTATGCAAGGGAAAATTCCATAGTAAATATAATTAAAGTTCAAAGAATGAGCGATACGTCTGATAATTTCGATACAAATTACGCCTTTGTAGAAGGAGAAGGAAAAGTAAACTGGGTATCTGTGGAATTAGGCAGTCAAATGAGCGGTGTAAACTATACTACTTATTTAAATAGCGAATCTAGTCAATCAGATCTCTCCTCCATATACCTTGGAGATGGAATTCGTAAAATAGATTTATCTTATACAATGGTCCATAGGGGTCCTAGAAGCATTAGCAATATAGAAACCAGGGGCGTACTCATGGACAAGGCTAAAAAGGTATTCAGGGGAAATTTGGATTTTAAAAGAGGTGCAAGGCATTCAATTGGAAATGAAGAAGAGTATGTCATTTTATTAGATCCCACAGTGAAATCCCATTCAATTCCTGCCCTATTGTCTGAAGAAGACGATGTGCAAGGAGAACATGCGGCCAGTGCAGGTCAGATTAACGAAGACAAATTGTTCTACTTGATGAGCAGAGGTTTAAGTGAGAGAGATGCTAAAAAACTTATAATAGAAGCTTCTTTTAGGCCGATAATTGAAAAAATTGATTTTAGTGACTTAAAAAATATAATAGACCGTGAAATAGAAAGGAGACTTGCCAATGCTTAATTTCGATCCCGAAAAATTAAAGAAAGATTTCCCCATTTTTAACCAAGAAATAAATGGCAGGCCTCTAATCTATTTAGATAATGGAGCTACAACACAAAAACCTAATCAAGTAATAAATGAAATAAGAAGATACAACGAAACCTCCCATGGAA
The DNA here is from genome assembly GCA_023229175.1 of Tissierellaceae bacterium. Lineage (GTDB taxonomy): Bacteria > Bacillota > Clostridia > Tissierellales > Tissierellaceae > JAAYFT01. The sequence continues at coordinate 28,757 of JALNZV010000016.1, forward strand.
ATCCCCATAGAGGAGCCCATCAGCTTAGTATTAGGGCTACAGAGGAATATGACAATGCAAAGGAAAAGGTAAAATCCTTTATAAATGCAAAATCCATTGAGGAGATAATATTTACTAGAAATACTACAGAATCCCTAAATTTAATTGCATACTCCTATGGTATGGAATTCATAAAAGAGAATGATGAAATTGTCATAGCCATATCAGAGCATCATAGCAACATAATTCCATGGCAAAAAGTAGCCAAAGACAAAAATGCAATATTAAAATATATGTATCTCGATGAAGAAGGCAGGATACCAATTGACGAAATTGAAAGTAAAATTACGAGCAAAACAAAGCTCGTATCCATTGCCCATATGTCTAATGTTTTAGGTACAATTCATCCAATACGGGAAATCATAGAAAGAGCTCATGAATTGGGTGCTGTAGTCGTAGTAGATGGTGCTCAGAGTACACCCCATATTAAAGTAGATGTACAGGACTTAAATGCCGATTTCTATGTATTTTCAGGTCATAAAATGCTTGCACCTATGGGAATTGGGGTATTATATGGTAAGAAGGAATTATTGGAAAATATGCCTCCATTTTTGACTGGCGGAGATATGATAGAATACGTATATGAACAAGATGCCACCTTTGCTCCTCTCCCCTTTAAATTCGAAGCAGGTACCCAAAATGTCGAAGGAGCTATTGGCCTAGGGGCTGCCATTGATTACTTGCAAAGTGTCGGATTAAACGAAATTGAAAAATACGAAAAGTTCTTAGTAGAATACGCCCTAAATAAAATATTGGATATTCCATACGTCAATATTCAAGGTCCTAAGGATTTGAGCATGAGAGGTGGAATTATATCTTTTACTATTGACGATGTTCACCCCCATGATATATCAACTATTTTAGACTCATACGGAGTGGCAGTTAGGGCCGGTCACCACTGTGCACAGCCTTTAATGAGATATTTGGAATTACCTGCAACGGCAAGGGCAAGTTTCTATCTATATAATACGAAAGAGGATATTGACCAATTTATTGAAGGTATAAAAAATGTAAGGAAGTGGTTAGGCTATGGATCTTAATTCAATTTATACTCAATTAATTATGGAACACAACAAAAGCGGTCACAATAAAAGGGCCCTTTGCAATCCAGATGTCTGTGAAAGGGGCCACAACCCCAGCTGCGGAGATGATATTACCCTGGAATTGAAATTAAATGGAAATATAATTGAAGATGCCTCCTTTGAAGGCGTTGGATGTGCTATTTCACAGGCTTCTACATCTATGATGATAGACTTGATAAAAGGCAAAACCGTAGACGAGGCACTGGAAATGGTAGAAAAGTTTCTAGGCATGATTAAGAAAGAAATAACCGATGAGAAGGAACTAGAAAAATTAGGAGATTCCATAGTACTTCAGAATATATCAAACATGCCTGCCAGAGTAAAATGTGCAGTATTATCATGGCATACCTTAAAGGAAGCTGTAAGTTAAAAAACAGGAGCCTAGGCTCCTGTTTTTAATATGTCTTTCTTTATATCTAATTTTAAGAAGGTTGCCCGTCAGCTTTGCCAGGTTCATCCTTCTTAAATAGAATTTGGTATCCTTGAACGGCCAATACTATAGCTAACACAAATAATAATACTGGGAATACAACTAAGAAGTAGTTGCCGCTGGCCAAATTGGCCTTTGTCAAGAATACTAATGCAAATAGTGTAACAATTAGCATAAATATCATTGGCAATGTAATCATGCTAAAGTTCCTACCTTGCTCTTTCAACCATAATGCTACGGCCATCAATGCCAATGCAGCTAGCAATTGGTTAGCAGAACCGAATATAGGCCAAATCTTTGCAAATCCGCCTATGGCCAAATATGAACCTATGACAACTGTAATGGCAGTAGCTACGTACATATTTGTAAATATCGATTGCTTTTCCTTTGTAGGATCCTCGAAGTACTCTTGGAATATAAATCTACCAAGTCTTGTTGCTGTATCTAAGCTAGTTAAAGCAAATGCTGAAACGGCTAAAGCAACGAAAGTCTTTCCAATCTCAAAAGGTATTCCAATCTTCGACATAAATGTACCAACACCGCTGGAGAATACATTAACTGGTCCACCAGCTAATAATTCATTTAATTCACCTTGTGATATATAAGCTGCTGATAAAAGTGCTACAACGGCAAGTACACCTTCTATAAGCATTCCGCCATATCCGATTAACTTTGCATCGTTTTCCTTGTCAATTTGTTTAGAAGTTGTTCCAGATCCTACTAAGGAGTGGAATCCAGATATAGCTCCACATGCTACGGTAACAAATAACATTGGGAATAAGTATTGTCCATTAACATGGAAACCAGTAATAGCTTCCAATTGAACACTTGGTCTATAAACAAATAATCCAAGTAGTGCACCAATTATCATAGCGTATAATAAGAATGAATTCAGATAGTCTCTTGGTTGTAGCAGTATCCAAACTGGTGCTGTAGAAGCAATATAAATATAAACGGCTAAAATTGCAATCCATGTATTAACGCTTAGTTGTAGTGGAAACATTGGTCCAATCCAAACTGAAATAAATAGTAAAATAACGCCGACAACAGTACCGATTTTTAATGATACGCCCTTCCTATAAACAGCATAACCAAAACCAATTGCTAAAACTATAAACAACATTGAAGATGTTGCAGCTCCAGGGGTTGAGGCAAATGTGCTAGCTACGATATTTGTGAAAGCAGCTACAACTAACAATAATGTAAGCCAAGCAAATATTGCAAATAATTGCTGTCCCCTTCTGCCCATAGTGTCCTTAATAACCTGTCCTATAGATCTTCCTTTATTTCTGATAGACACTAAAAGTGAACCGTAGTCGTGAATACCTCCGAAGAAAATACTACCTATTACAATCCATAATAGCACTGGTACCCAACCAAATATTGCAGCTTGGATAGGTCCGTTAATTGGTCCAGCACCTGCTATTGATGCAAAGTGGTGACCCAATAATACTGCCGAATTCGTAGGTACATAGTCAACTCCGTCATTTTGTTCGTGAGCAGGTGTTACCCTAGTATTATCTGCTCCCCATGTCTTTGCTATCCAAGCTCCATAAGTAGCATACGCTATTATAAAAGCAACGATAGCACCTAATAAAATTAACAATGAACTCATAAATACAACTCCTTTCCTAAATTTTATCTTCTAGTTTAAATGCTATATACGTCTTTGACCTCCTTTCCCTTCTTATTTGTCACTATATATTTTTGATTCATAGCAACCAAAACTAATCTTATGTCAACCCAGCCTTTTAATCCAAATGCAAAGCTCTTATAATATTTAAACTTCTCTATGGTCTTAGCAATTTCATCTGTAGGCTTGTCTTTAAGTACAATAACACCTGTTATGATAGTTGACATATGGTCATCATCAAGATTTATAAGTACATCCTTCGAGTCAATTAATTCCTTTGTGAAATTTTGAAAATCTAGTTCATTAAAATTGTCAAAATATTTAACAAAGCAAAATTCATTTGCTTCCATGGCATAAATAACAGCTTTTTTGGTAAGAAAATACCTTTCATTTCTCATATAAAATTTTGCAAATAAATCATACTTAACATTATTAAAACTATAATTTCTTTCAATATCAAAATTGCTAATTAATTTTGTTTCAATTAAATCTAAATATTCCTTTAATTCCATATTTCCTCCTGATATTATGACTTTATTACTTTATCAAAGCAAGTTAAATGATTAAAATAATACCAAGAACTCGTTGTTTTTTTCACAATCATCCCTTGGCCATCCTTAAAATCTATATAGCTATAGTATAATGAAATTATGGGAATATTGCAAGGGAAATTTTTATGATTATACTAACTTCAAACTTGTTTAGATTATATATTCATTTTGATTGTTGACAAAGATTATTGACAGCCTCCATACATGTAGTATAATAATATTAAACATGCGAAGGAGGGATGATATTGGAAATCTTTATTGAGGACAAAGCTAAGAAATTTATTCGCAAAAAATCAAAAGAAAACGCAGTTAAAGTTGACATGTTTGAAGCAAATACTTGCTGAGTTCCCATATCCGAGCCATCTGTCGAGGTGGGAAAACCTAAAGTCGTTGAAGAATATGAAATATATGATATAGATGATATTAGAGTCTACTACAAAAAAGAGTTTGCGATTATATCTAAGGAAATGAAAATTGTACTAGATAGTTATTTTGGTCTAAAGTATCTTAAAATTGACGGCTATAAATTAATTTAGGCCCCTAATCGTTATTAGGGACCTTTTTCTTTTTAAGGTAAATTATATTCAAAATGTTGATAATCTTTTAATGTATTCCATTTTCCACCCCATGTCCAACCCCTACTTGTAAAAGCATCATAACAAAGGTCGCCTTCCACAATCATGCCAGTTCTAAAATTCTCTCTATCGAGATATTCTTCTCCAATACTGGGCAATATTATATCTTTTTTTATATAAGGATTTTGTACGGGGTTAATATCTATTGCCAATCCATAGCTATGTTTTGACAGTTTTCCATTGCTTCCAGCCACTTCCCTATAGCAAAATGCAGAGGAATTGTTGTCCATCATGGATAAATTGTCATCGGCACCATATTCATCAATTAATTTCATTTTTTCTATTGGATATTTTGCAGCAAATAATTCCCTAAAGATTTCTACAACTTCTTCTGCAACCTGAGCGTTTACTATGAGCTCCCCAATATGTACTTTTTCGTCAAATCCCCAATGGGAAATCTGAATATATGCTAAATCCTCTATGGTTATATGTTCATTTTCCACATATGAGACACCCATCATCCTTTCCACGATATAGTCAGGTATAGGTCCATAAGCAAAAATCTCTTCTTCTACTTCGTCCTTAGTTGGCTCTACTTCCTCAAAAATAGAAATTATATTGTCGTCTAAGCCATCATCCACTAGTACCCCCTCTGACCTGCAGGCACTAGTAAATGATAGTATGAAGATTAGTCCTATTATATAAAGAAAACTTCTTTTATTCATATTTAAGCATCCTTTACAAATCTTTTATATGCTCCAGATAATTATGCCTTCTCAATCTTTCGTTTCACTTTTCAGTCTATAATCTAAATTCATCTATGGCTTTTTTCGTCTTTTCCAGGTATTCAACTGTACTGTGGTACTGAACAGTTGCTAAATATGTGAACAATACATCTATGATAAAAAGTTGGGATAATCTAGATGAAGTAGCTGCACTCCTCAATGGAGATTCTATGTCCGCTGGTGTAAATAGAGAAAGTCCTACAATTTTACTTAAAGAATTTCTTCCATAATTGGTTATACCTATGGTTTCTATCCCTTTTTCATTTGCCTTTTCTATTAGCTTTATTACTTCCCGCGTCTCCCCTGATGCTGAAATCCCAATAACTAAATCTTTTTTATCTAAATTTGCAATAATGGTGGCATTTAAGTGCATGTCTTCCAATGCATAGCACGTTTTATTTATTCTGATAAATTTTTGCTGAGCATCTTTAGCCGCTATGAAAGAACCTCCTAGGCCTACCATTACAATTGTCTTTGCGTTGACTATTGTTTCCACGGATTTCTCCAAAATATCGTAATTAAAAAAGTCAAAAGTTTCTTCAAAGGACTTAATTGAATTGTTTTTAATAGTCTTAGCTACAGATTCTATTGTATCACCTTTTTTGATATCAATGTAGTCCTCATTTTCACTAGAATCGATATCCCTTATTATTCGTATCTTTAACTCCTGATAGCTTTTAAATCCTAAAGATTTACATAATCTCATAACAGCAGAGCTGCTAGATTGAGATTTTGCAGCTAGTTCAGCAACTGTCATATTTAGTATGCCTTGAGGTTTATCTAATACGTATTTTGCTACCTTTTTTTCCGAACCAGGTAAATCTTCATATATGTTTTTTATCATTGCTAATCCACCTGATGTAGATTCAATTCTCACCCTTTTCACCTCTACTATATTATTTGTCTTTAATAGTTAACAGAGCTTTCCTTAGATATCCTCCATTTTCCTCTAGTATTATTTTAGCTTCTTCCTTCCCTAAATTGGAAATAATCATAAATATGGAAAGTTTACAATCGTAATCTGTCTCCCTTAACACCTTGTCGGCTTCTTCTTGAGATGCTCCTGTAGCTTCCATGACAATAATTTCAGCCCTTTTTTCCAATTTATTGTTTGATGCCTTTACATCTACCATTAGATTGCCGTAGACTTTTCCCCATTTTATCATTGTTGCAGTTGATATCATATTTAAAACCATTTTTTGGGATGTCCCTGCCTTCATTCTAGTTGAGCCGGCAATTACCTCTGCTCCTACTACAGGTGTTATAGAAATATGACTTAGTTCTTCCAAAGGGGAGCCATAATTATTATTCAATCCTATGGTCAATGCTCCAATTTTTTTTGCATAGGCAATAGCCCCTAGGACATAGGGAGTATTTCCTCTAGCAGTTATCCCTACCACTGCATCCTTGGCTGTTAATCCAATTTCTTTTAAATCCCTTTCTCCACCGCCATAATCGTCTTCTGCCCCTTCAATTGCCACAGTAAATGCCTCTTTTCCTCCCGCTATAATGGCCTTCACCAGTTCCGGATCAGTGCCGAAGGTTGGCGGACATTCCGAGGCATCTAGTATACCTAATCGTCCACTGGTTCCTGCTCCTATGTAGACCAATCGTCCACCATATTTAATTCTATCAAAAATTCCATCTACTGCCTTTGATATATTTTCTAACTGTTTCTCTACAGCAAAAGCTATTTTCTTATCTTCATCATTTATTATTTTAAGTATATCAATAGTTGATAAACAGTCAATATCTTTAGATAATTCATTTCTACTTTCTGTTATAATTTCATTCAATCTAAATCCCCCTTAATAAAGATGGCAGGCTACTTTATGGTTTTTATCTATTTCAATTAATTCAGGTCTTTTTTTCTTGCAGATATCCATGACCTTGCTACATCTTGTCTGAAAAACACATCCAATTGGCGGATTTATTGGAGAGGGTATTTCCCCCTTTAGTATATTTCTCTTTTTCTTCACCATGGGGTCCAATGAAGGAACTGCTGACAACAAGGCCTCTGTATATGGATGAAATGGAGTATTGAATATATCCTCTGTCTCTCCTATTTCTGCAATGGATCCTAAATACATAACTGCTACCCTATTGCTTATTCTCCTGACTACATTTAGATCATGGGATATAAAGATCATGGTGAGCCCAAGTTCTTTTTGCAATTCCATCAAAAGATTTAATATCTGCGATTGTATTGATACATCCAATGCTGACACCGGTTCATCTGCTATAACTAGTTTAGGATTGGTGATTATTGACCTTGCAATACTTATTCTCTGCCTTTGGCCTCCACTAAACTGATGGGGATACCTGTCCAGATGTTTTCTGGAAAGTCCCACTTTGTCAATCATCGACTCTACTTTTTCTTGTATCTCTTTTTGACCTAATTTATAATTATTTTCCAAGGGTTCTGACAGCAACTTCTTTACTGTCATCCTTGGGTTTAAGGAGCTATAAGGATTTTGAAATATGATTTGAATCTCCTTTCTCAGCCCCCTTAACTCCTTATTCGACAAAGCCAATACATCGATGCCATTATATACAACATTGCCACTAGTCGGCTCTATTAACCTTAGTATGCTGCGACCTGTAGTCGATTTCCCACAGCCCGATTCACCTACAATGGCAAATGTTTCCCTTTCATTCACACTAAAGCTGACATTTTCCACCGCTCGGACATAGTTTTTAGTCCTATTAAAAATGCCTTCTTTTATGGGGAAATATTTCCTCAAATTTTCTACTACTAATATTGGGTTAGACATTTGTATCCCCTCCATTATATAACCAGCATCTTGTATTGTGTCCCGGTGAAATTTCCATCAATTCTGGTTCCTTTTCCCTGCATATTGCCATGGCTTCCCCGCACCTCTCTGCAAATCTGCAGCCTTTTGAAAATTCTCCTGCTACTGGTACAGTACCTGGAATTGTAAATAGCTCTGTTTCCTTATCGCCTAAGGACCTTACGGCATTTATGAGCCCCTTTGTATATGGATGGGATGTATTATGAAATATGTCCATTATATTTCCTTCTTCTACGATTTGCCCTGCATAAAATACTATTACATCTTCACAAGTCTCTGCAATGACCCCTAAGTCGTGAGTTATCATAATAATCGATGTATCATAAGAAGAACGCAAGTCGTTTATAAGCTCCAGTATTTGAGCCTGTATTGTAACGTCTAGAGCAGTAGTTGGTTCATCGGCAATGATTAGTTTAGGGTTCAAAATCAACGCCATGGAGATAACAACTCTTTGCAACATACCACCTGACAATTGATGTGGATAGTTCTTCATTATTCGTTGAGGTTGGGGTATGCCAACTTTTGTGAGCATTTCTAATACGAGTTTCTTCATTTCAACTTTTTTTAAATCTGTGTGAAATTTTAGCACCTCTGCTATTTGCTCTTCTATGGTAAATAGTGGATCTAAGGCTGTCATAGGCTCTTGAAATATCATGGATATCTCTTTTCCCCTAATTTTTCTCATAATATTGCTATTTGCCTCTCTCATGTCTATGGATTTACTTCCATCATTAAATATAATTTTCCCTTTTGTTGCTTTTAAAGGATGAGACAACAATTGCATTATGGACATAGCAGTGATGCTTTTTCCACAGCCTGATTCACCTACTATACCCAAGGAGCCTTTTCTCTTTACGTTAAAACTTACATTTTCCACTAAAGACTTTGTGGATTTATTTTCTACTATATCTATATTTAAGTTTTTAACTTCTAATATATTGTCCATAGTTATACCCCTTATAGTTTGAATTTAGGATCCAGTACATCCCTTAGACTATCTCCTAGCAAATTAAATGAAAGTATGGTACCAATAATAAATGCCGATGGAGCAATGGCCAACCAAGGTGCCAATTCCATATACTTTCTACTGTCACTTAACATGGAACCCCAGGAAGGATTTGGAGGTTGAATTCCTAGTCCTAAAAACGAAAGAGATGCCTCGGTCAATATGGCAGAGGACAGCGCCAAAGTAGCTTGTACTGTAAAAGGTGCTAAAATATTTGGGGCTACGTGTTTTAGTATAATGCGTATTGAACTAAGGCCTATACTTTTGGCACTTGTTATGTACTCCATGGATTTTACAGATATGACTGATGCTCTGACAGTCCTCGTAAATACTGGCGTGCTTACTATACCAATGGCTATCATGGTATTTGTAAGATTTGGACCTAATACAGACACTATAAACAATGCCAGTAGTATAGAAGGAAACGCAAACAATACATCCATTATCCCCATAATAATGCCATCTGTTTTCCCTTCATAGTACCCTGCCAATATGCCTAAAATAAATCCCGAGGTGGCTGATATGCCAACGGAGATGATGCCTACCTTAAGAGAAACCCTTGCTCCAAAGATAATCCTACTAAATACATCTCTGCCAAAATCATCTGTCCCAAATAGAAAATCACCACTAGGCGGCTTTAACTTGCTCTTGGCAAACATCTCAGTCACATCGTGGGTAGCTATCATAGGTGCACCTAAGGCCAATACGATTACTATTAATACGCCTATTAGTCCAATTCTTCCTACTTTATCTTTTAAAAGGCCCTTAATTACCTTGGCTATTTCTTTAATTAGTGTTTTAAACCAGTCCATAAAGTCACCTTCCTACTTTGAAAGTTATACGAGGATCAATATATGTATATAAAATATCTACAATAATATTTATTACTACATAGACAAAGGCAATGAACAAAATACTCCCTTGTACTACTGGAAAGTCCCTTTGATTAATTCCCGTGAGGACCATTTGCCCTAAACCTGGTATGGAAAATATTTGTTCCGTCACTACAGTGCCTCCTAATAAACTGCCTATTTGCATCCCTATTAATGTAATAATTGGAATTAATGCGTTTTTTAGAGCATGTACAAATAATACTACTTTTTCGGATGCTCCTTTTGCCCTAATTGTCTTTATGAAATCTTGTCTCATTACTTCTAACAAAGATGACCTAGTCATTCTCATTATGGAACCAGACATTATGGCCCCTAGTATAATTGCAGGTAGTATCATAATCTTTAGGTTCTTGGCTGGATCTGCAAACAAACCTGCATATCCTACAGGAGGATAGTATTTAAATACTTTTGACAAAAATAAAATCGATAAAGTGGCAAATGCAAAATTTGGCACAGATACACCTAGAAGTGCAATAAACCTAACTATACCGTCTATAATTGTATTCCTCTTTAATGCAGAAATAATTCCTAGGGGTATGGCTATTATCCAAGAAATAACAGCTGCCATTACGGTAAGCTGAAATGTTATCTTAAATCTGCTTAAAATCTCAGGGAATATTTCTTTATCTGTCCTAAAGGATTTGCCAAAATCTCCTTTTACGGCATTTCCTATCCAACTTAAATACTGTTCATGAAGAGGTCTATCGAGGCCAAGTTTTTTCTCTAAATTAGCCCTAAGTTCCGGATTCGCTTCAATTCCAAGCATTCCCGATACCACATCTCCAGGAATTAACTGCATTATTAAAAATATGCTAAGGCTTATTCCTATTAAAATAGGTATTAATGTTAAAAATCTTCTAATAATATATGCCCTCATAGTTACACTCCTAACAAAGCTTAATTACCCTGCTCAAAAATAAAAGGGGGAGGAGGGCGTATTAGTGCCCTCCATAATTATTACTCAATTACTACTTTTGAAAAATCTTCGCTATTAAATGTAGATGGTGTAAAGTTCTTCATTTCTTTTCTTGAAAAGAAGTAATCCATATGGGAAGACATAAATAGATTTGGACTATCTTCTAATACTAGTTCTTGTGCTTCATTATAAACGGCTTCCCTTTCTTTTTCATCTATTGTTACCATTCCCATTTCACAAAGTTCATCTACCCTAGGATTTGAATATCCCCATACATTAGCTGAACCAGTCGTTGAGAAGAAAAATGCTACTGACCTATTTGGATCAGTTCCAGCACCATTTCTACCTACCATCATTTCATGACCCTTGTTGCTCCAAGCATCTATATACTGTCCTGTTTCTAGATTTTGTATTTCTGCCTTTATTCCAATTGCCTCTAATTGCTTTTGAATTACTTCCCCAATATTTCTAATATCGTCAAATAGTCCAACTGCTATAGTAGTTTCAAATCCATTTGGATATCCTGCATCTGCTAATAGCTGTTTTGCTTTTTCTATATTTTGCTTATATAAGTCTTTACTTGCATAGTCAATTGCCCATCTACCCATGGCAGGAGTTACAAATCCTGATATGGTAGCTTCACCATCGTATACTGTGTCGATTATCTCTTGCCTGTCTAGGGCATAGCTTATAGCCTGTCTTACTTTTACATCTTTAAATTTATCTAAGGTTAAGTTAAATCCCAAGTAGCTGTAATCGTTTGTTTGGAATGGGAGTACATTTATATCTGGATTCCCCTCCACTAAAGGCAGACTAGCTGCAGGTAGCTTGATTAGATGTACATTACCTGTCCTAAGGGCAGCAAGCCTAGCGGATTCGTCTGTCATTACATAATACTCTATGGCATCGAGCTTTGGTTGTCCTTCTTCAAAATAGTCTTCATTTTTAACCAATACTACCCTATTGTCTGGTACCCATTCTTGTAGTTTGAATGGACCTGTCCCACATGCTTCTACCATTAAATTTTCATGTTCCTCTACAAATTCCTTTGGCACTATTGCCCCATATAGAGAAGTTAAATTACCCATAAATGGTGCAAATGGCTCTTTTAAAGTAAATTTAATTGTATAGTCATCTAAAATTTCCATTGTATCTATCTTGTCATAATAGGAAACACCTATAGCTGCTGTATCTGGATCCAATACCCTTTCAAAGCTGTACTTCACGTCATCTGCTGTCATTTCTCTGCCATTATGGAATTTTACTCCTTCCCTAAGGTAGAAAATATAAGTAATGTCATCAGGTTGTTCCCATGACTTTGCCAGTTCAGGAATATAATTCATGTCGTCATCTACATCGATTAAAGTGTTGTAAATTTGTTTGAATATCCTAATTGACGATGCTGCAGATATGGTATGGGGGTCAAGTCCACCCGGTTCTGCATCTGTACCGTATTTTAATACCTGTGGTACCTGTGGTTTATCAGTTTCTTGGGAAACTTCTTGTTCGGAATCTACTGGCTGATTTACTTCCTCCTGTGGCTGTTTGCTGTCACCACAAGCAGATAAGAACAGACTTAAAGCTAAAACTACGCTTAATACTAAAATCAATCTTCTTTTCATCTTCATACCTCCTAAAAGTTTTTGATTACATATTCATGGACTTCTTTCCTAAATAAGCTCAAATTGCTATCTTTCCAGTTGCCCATTAACCTGTTACTAAAAATGACGGTTCCTACCTTCCTTTCCCTGCTTATCCATATAGATGTACCTGTAAAACCAGTATGACCACATCCATATGGATATAAGTCCCCAAGCTGCCAGCCTAGGCCTCTATTCCCTCCATGGTTTTCCATTGAATTTAATATTAGAGGGTTCTTTGACTTTAAATACATTCTGCCCAGTTCCAAATATGCGTCTACATTGGCGAATATGCCGGCATGTCCTGCAACCCCATTAAAAAAATAAAAACTATTTCCGTCGTTTACTTCTCCTATCAACTCCTTTTCATTACTCCTCCATTTTTCAAACGACAAGTTTCTTTCCTTACACATTTCCTCTTCTATAATGTTGCCCTTTGACGATGGTGCAATATTCTTTTTGTCCATGGGATTATAAAAAATACCGCTTATACCTAAGGGCTTCTTTATGTAGTAATCCAAACATTCCTCTAGACTTTTATTAGTTGAAGATTTAATTACTTCACCTAATATCATAAAATTTAAATCGCTATATATAGTCCCTTCCAATCTTTCGCGTTCTTTAACTACTTTTTCTAGTATTTGTAGAAATGTACCCTTTTGGGTGTAAAAAGGATACCAATCAATTAATCCCGAGCTGTGGATCAACAGTTCCTTTATCGCTGTATTTCCAAATTTATTTTTTATATTTTTATATTGCCCTATGGGAGGCAAAACCTCTTTCAATGTGCTTTGCAAAGATACTCTACCTTCGATTATTAGTTTTAAGATGATGGTAGATGTGACAATCTTAGTCAATGAGGCTACATCGTAAAATGTATCCATGTTGACATTTCCAAATGCCTTTTCATAATAAACGTCTTTTTCTCCAAAGACCTTAACTACAGCAGAGGGAAAATAATCCAAATCCATATATCTATTTATTATCCAATTCAAGTCTTTACCCATCTTCATATCTCCTTAGAAGGAAAAACTAATTTCCCCATGATTACATCCCTATTTGCACCTGTGGCAGAGGGGATATTGTTAGTTTCCCCCAATAAAAATTGATTCCCCAAAATTGCAAATGCCACTGCCTCCTTTGCATCAGATGAAAGACCTAGCTCCTCCACTGTTGAAACCTTCATTTCTAAGTATTCATTCAATAGGCCCATAATAAATTTGTTGTGGGCACCGCCACCGCTTACGTAAATCTCTTCTATGGAAAACCTTGGCAATACGAACTTATTTATTTGATTAGCCACAGTTTTTGCCGTATATGCTGTTATGGTAGATACAATGTCTATATCTTTTAATCCTAGTTCAATCCCCTTTTTATATAAATTCGATGCAAATTCGTCAGTATAATACTCTCTGCCTGTACTCTTTGGAGGCTCCAAATCCAAATATTTGTCTTTATGTATTAGCTCATTAAGCCAGTCATGGTTTATTTGTCCTTTCATCGCCATGGATCCAGATTCATCAAAGAGTTTATCTCCATTAGTGATTTTTTGGACCAAGCTGTCTATAAGGACATTTGCTGGTCCCGTATCAAATGCAAGGACATCAGCGATTTTTGAATTGGCAGGTAGTACAGTAATATTTCCTATACCACCTAAGTTTAAAAGTATCCTTCCTTTTTCTTTGTGAGAAAATAAAACATAGTCCATAAATGGAACTAAAGGTGCTCCTTGCCCGCCGTATGCCATGTCAGATGGCCTGAAATCACCTACAGTAATACAATTTGTTTTTGCAGCTATTTCCGCCAGTTCTCCTATTTGCAGTGTACTGCCGACTTCAGGCATATGATATATAGTTTGTCCATGGGAGCTAATGAAATCTACCTGTTCCAAAGAAAAACCTGCTGCACTACAAACCTTCATTGCAGCATCTCCAAATTTTTCACCCAATAATTTATTCATATGGCATATTTCTTTTACTGTTGCTCTGTCGTTGTTGCATAGCCCTTCTATCCTCGATTTTTCCTCTGATGTATACTTTACTGTAATGAATTTCAATATTTGAAATCTGATGTCCAATCCCTTTCCAGAAATCTCCAACAAACACGCATCAATTCCATCCATGGAGGTTCCCGACATTAAACCTATTGCCACTCTCTTTTCTTTTTTTGCAATGGAATCTAACAAATCTATCATTTTGCACCTCTCAATAATGAAATTTTGTGTCAATTTAATAATATAATTTTTGAACTTTTCTGTCAATACATTTTTTAATATTCCCGAAAATAATTAAAACCCCTGCTGTTAATTCCAACAGGGGTATTAATTATTTTACCTTTGATTTTATAATGTCATAGCCTACTCTATTTATGACATTTTCAATATCTTCAATGGATATTATCTCTTCATCGAAATCCAGTTTTACTTTGCTGGAGTTAAATAGTACTTGTGTAGTGCCGTGGTCTACTCCTTCCAGTCCTTTTATAGCACCTTCTATTTTTTGTGAGCAGGAGGGACATGTCAACGTCTCCAATTGAATAGTTGCTGATTTCATTTATATTCTCCTTATATAATGTATTTACGTTAATTAAGGATAACGCATAATCCTTTTTTAACAAATCTATACACTTTATTGTGTATAATAGTTTTATTAGATAGAGTGACATCGAACGCTCCTTGAGACTTAGA
>JALNZV010000053.1 GCA_023229175.1 Tissierellaceae bacterium
TTTAGTGTCTTCTGTCAATGTGATGACTACCTCGTCGTCCATTTCTATCTTCGCCTTGCCATTGGAGCCTGTTATTATCCTGTCTCCTTCTGTCAATCTCATGTTTTTAAAGGCATTAAATGGCTTTTCTCCCCCTGCTCTAAGGACTTGAACCTCTCCTTCCATGGATATAAGTTTTGCAGATATTTTTGCCTCTGCAAATGCTGTCATTGAAAAACTTGTGAGTATAAGTCCTATTGACAACAATAAGGCTACAACTCTCCTAATCATTTGTTTTATTGTCCTCCTTATATATTTTTTGTTGTAGTCTAACGTACAATATCAATCTTATACCCATTTATTGAATAATCTAACAATTCTTTATATTTACGTATGTTCATACGTAAATATAGGCAAAAAGTCTTATATAGACTTTTTGCCTATATTCCATTGGAGTGAATACGGTTTTTTATCAAGTCTGTCATTTCTGCTGTTGTGCGAAGTCTATCCCTTTCTGGCCTCAAGTCTGCAGTTTTGTATCCCATACTTAGTACATCATCCACAGCACTTTCCACTGCCTTAGCTTCACCATCCAGGTTGAAGGATAGCCTTAGCATCATGGCTGCTGACAAGATAGCAGCTATGGGGTTTGCTATACCCTTTCCCCCTATATCTGGTGCTGAGCCATGTATAGGCTCATATAGGCCAAAAGCAGAAGAACCCATACTTGCAGACGGTAGTAGTCCTATGGAGCCTGTAAGCATGCTGATTTCATCTGATAGTATATCGCCAAATAAATTTGTGGTCACTACTACATCAAATTGACTTGGATCCCTTATGACTTGCATAGAGGCATTGTCTATATACATGTGCTTTAGCTCTACTTCTGGAAAATCCTTTGAAACTTTATTGACTACTTTTCTCCACAGCCTTGAGCTCTCCAAGACATTTGATTTGTCCACAGAAGTGAGCCTCTTTTTTCGCTTCATGGCCATTTCAAATCCTATCTTAGCTATTCTCTCGACTTCTGCTTGGCTGTACATTTCTATATCGTAAGCCGATGTTCCACTTTCTGTAATTTTGATGCCGCTTTCCCCAAAATATATTCCCCCCGTTAATTCCCTGACTACTAAAATGTCAAAGCCTTTCTGGATTATTTCAGTTTTTAATGGACTAAAGTCTGCCATTGACTTGAACAGGGTACCCGGTCTTAAATTGGCAAATAACTTTAGCTCTTTCCTAAGGCCAAGGATGGCCCTTTCAGGCCTTTTATCCCTCGCTAGGTCATCCCATTTATGACCCCCTACGGCACCCAACAATACTCCATGACTATTTTTGCATATATCTATGGTCTCTTGGGGCAGGGGTTCTCCAAATTTATCATAGGCTGCCCCTCCAGCTAAAGCCTCCCTATATATGAATCTGTGGTTATATTTTTCCCCTATGACATCTAATACCTCCATGGCAGCCCCTACTACTTCTGGCCCTATGCCGTCTCCCTTTACTATTCCTATCTTATATACTTCGCTCTTACTCATTTATCTTCTCCTTAATATAATTTCCTAGGCCACCACTCTGTATTATTCTCTGTACAAATTCTGGATAGGGTTGGATTTTGTAAGTCTTATTTTTTGTAATATTAAAGATGCTGCCCTTTTCAAAATCTATTTCTACATAGTCTCCTTTTTCAATCTCCTTAACAAGCCCTTGGTTTTCTATGATAGGCAAGCCTATGTTGAATGAATTTCTATGAAATATCCTGGCAAAGCTCTCAGCTATTAGGCAGGATATACCCGATGCTTTAATGGCCATTGGAGCGTGTTCCCTAGAGGAGCCTGAGCCAAAGTTTTTTCCAGCCACTATGATATCCCCTTTTTCTACCCTTGCAGCAAATTCTTTGTCTATATCCTCCATACAATGTCTTTTCAATTCCTCCGCATCTCCTGTGCTTAAGTACCTAGCAGGTATTATAACATCGGTATCCACATTGTCCCCATATTTATGGACTTTTCCCTTAGTTTTCATCCCCTTGTCCCCCAATCTTTTCTGGATTAAATATCTTTCCCGCTATGGCGGAAGCTGCCGCCACTGCTGGACTGGCCAAGTATATTTCTGATGTGGCATGTCCCATTCTGCCTACAAAGTTTCTATTTGTAGTGGCTACACATCTTTCCCCCTCTGCTAGGACTCCCATGTGCCCTCCTAAGCACGGCCCACATGTAGGGGTGCTAACAGCGGCACCTGCCTCTATAAATATGCTAATCAACCCTTCCTCTATGGCTTGCAGGTATATCTTTTGGGTGGCAGGGAATATTATGGCCCTTAGGCCCTTCTTTACCTTCTTATTTTTAAATACCTTTGCGGCAGCCCTTAAATCCTCAATTCTACCGTTTGTACAGGAACCTATGACAACTTGGTCAATCTCTATGTTGCCAACTTCGTCTATTGTCCTAGTATTGTCAGGCAAGTGGGGAAATGCTACTGTAGGCCTTATTTTAGATAGGTCTATATTATATACTTTGTCGTACTTTGCATCTTCATCAGCCTGGTAAATCTGAAAATCCCTATGAGAGTGCTCCCTTATATACTCTATTGTCCTTTGGTCAACAGGAAATATGCCATTTTTGGCACCTGCTTCTATAGCCATATTTGAAATGGTAAACCTGTTGTCCATGGTTAGATGCTCAATTCCATCGCCTACAAATTCCATCGACTTGTACAAGGCCCCATCGACTCCAATTTTCCCAATTATGTGCAGTATAATGTCCTTTCCGCTAACCCACTTACTCGGCCTTCCCCTAAGGTTAAATTTAATTGCCGAAGGCACCTTGAACCAGGCCTCCCCTGTCACCATTGCCGCTGCCATATCTGTGCTGCCCACTCCTGTGGAAAAGGCTCCAAGGGCACCGTAAGTACAAGTATGGGAATCAGCTCCTATGACCACATCTCCAGCTACTACCAGCCCCTTCTCCGGCAGCAGGGCGTGTTCTATTCCCATCTCCCCTATTTCAAAGTAATTGTCCACTTCCTGTGCAAGGGCAAATTCCCTCATAAATTTACATTGCTCCGCCGACTTAATATCTTTATTTGGGGCGAAATGATCTGGCACCAAGGCGATTTTGCCCTTGTGAAATACTTCTTTTCCCCCCATCTTTTCAAATTCTTTTATGGCTACTGGGGCCGTTATATCGTTTCCCAGGACCATATCTAGCTTTGCCTCTATATATTCACCTGCAGCTACCCTTTCAAGACCTGCATGTGCTGCCAAAATCTTTTGCGTCATTGTCATACCCATTTTTATCCCCCATTCTAGTAGATACTGTTTACTGCGTTTAAGTAGGCTCTAATACTGGCTTCTACCACATTTATACTTGTTCCCCTACCTGTATAATGTTCTTCTTCATATTTTAGTTTTACCACTGAATAGCCTAGGGCATCTGTGCCCTCTGTTACAGATTGAATAGAGTAGTCCTCCAATTCCACATCTATATCTAAACATTTGTCAATGGCACTAAATGCAGCATCTACAGGCCCTTCTGCAGATGATATTCCTTCAATGTCTTTGCCTTGGCTATTTAAGACTACAGATGCCGTAGTAGTTATGGTATTGCCACTATTTATGACAAATCTGACTAGTCTATATTTGTCTTCTAGGCTGGATTCCCTGCTGGTTATAATGGCATCGATGTCCTTGTCGTAGATTTGCTTTTTTCTATCAGCCAGTTTCTTAAACCCTATAAATGCTTTCTCCAGTTCCTCTTCTTGAAGTTCATATCCCATGGATATTACTTTGTCCTTAAAGGCATGCCTGCCAGAATGTTTGCCTACGACCATATTTTCAGTGCTTATTCCTATGGACTCAGGTTTCATTATTTCATAGGTTTCCCTATTGCTCAGTACCCCGTGCTGATGAATTCCAGATTCGTGGGCAAAGGCATTGGCACCTACTATGGCCTTATTGGGCTGAACCTGAACTCCTGTAATGCTGGTTAGTAGATTGCTGGTTTTCATTATCTCCCTTGTATTTATATTTGATTTAAGTCCATAGTGGTCCTGCCTCACTTCTATGGCCATAGCCAGTTCCTCCAAGGCTGCATTTCCTGCCCTTTCACCTATGCCATTTATGGTACATTCAAATTGTGTGGCACCAGCCCTGGCTGCCGCCAATGTATTGGCAACTCCCAGTCCTAAATCGTTGTGGCAATGAACTGATATTTCCACTTGGTCTAAAAGCTTGGATTTGCCCCTTATATCTACTATAAAATCATAGAATTCGTTTGGGGTAGTATAGCCTACGGTATCTGGTATGTTTACTATCCTTGCCCCTGCCTCTATGACTCTGTCAAATATCTCTGCTAAGAACTCGCTTTTGCTTCTAGTGGCATCCTCTGCCGAAAACTCCACCTCTGGACAAAGGCTACAGGCGTATTTAACCATTTCCACAGCCCTATTAAGGACTTCATCAGGCTCCATCTTTAATTTATATTTCATGTGGATTTCCGATGTAGCTATGAAAATATGTATCCTGGGGTTTTTTGCACCCTTTACCGCCTCCCATGCCTTGTCTATGTCGGATTTAACAGCCCTAGCTAAGACGGCCACCCTTGAATTCTTTATTTCATTGGCAATTGTTTGTACGGACTTAAAGTCCCCATCTGAAGAAGCAGCAAAACCTGCCTCTATCACATCTACGCCTAATTTCTCCAATTGCTTTGCCAACAGCAATTTTTCCCTTACATTCATACTGCAACCTGGGGATTGCTCCCCATCTCTCAAAGTAGTGTCGAAAAATTTAACTTCCTTTAACATCTATATCCCTCCAAATATATGAATTAGCCCAAATAAAAAAACCTCCGCTCCTATAAGTATAAACTTATAGGGACGAAGGTTATATCCGTGGTACCACCCTAATTCGCAGCAAACTGCCTCTTTCCTGGACTAACATCCAGTAGCCTAGTAACGGTGGCAGCCGTCCTCACCTAATTTAGATTTCTCAGTGAGTCTGCAAGGGAGCTAGTATTACATACTGGGCCTATGCTAATTTTCACCACACATTAGCTCTCTAAAATAAGCATCTAGTATCTTTTTCTCTCTTATACGCTTTAGTTCTTTAATTGGACTTTTCTATTGCTTCACATTATATATTCAGAGGGACTTAAATGTCAAGGGTTATTTATTTAGATGTTATTTATTTAGAATTATTACATTCTTATCATTCCGACACCTTTTTAATGTATTTATCCACAAGAATAAGAAAATATTCAGCCTTCTCATATTGATTTTGAGCATCTTTTCTTGAAACTATATAAAAATCATCATAATCAGACCTTTCTCTAATTCTGTAAGCTGTGCTTATGATAGAATATACTTCTTTATCAAATTCTCCTGTATGTATAAAATGCTTGTTAAAATATGATATAACTCCTGAATGCCTTTTTGAATCGAAGGAATGTAAAGCATTTATAGCTCTAATACTATGAAAGATACTATAGTATGATCTATTTATGGATGCCTTCAAAAGATTATTTTGAAGATTCAAATATGCTGATTCCAAATCTTCCCTAGCCTTTTCAAGTCTATATCTTGATAGAGTTGTTCTTTCATTGTTCATAAATAATAACTCCCTCATTCTTTATATTGCTATAATATGGTAAGATATCTACCCATTTGTTATACCTAGCATAGCTTATATCTACCAATGAAACCAATTTCATATATTTATAACCCATTTCTGCCATAATAATGTCTAAATCCTTTTCATATTCTTTTAACTCAAGGTCATCAAGATCTACCAAAATCGCAAAATCAATATCTGAATCATCATTGTTTTTATTTTGAGCATATGATCCGTACAAATATATTTTTTTTAAGTTACCCCTATATAGAGATTTTGTGCTACTGATTACCTCATCTAATATATGCTCAATACCCTTATTATCTACGTACACGGTATCACCTTCTCACCCTATATTTATATTCCCTTACCTACAATTATAACCCATGGATCAAAATCTGCCAACTACACTTCTGAATGAACATCCTATCAATTTCTTAGGGTTGCCTTTACTTTATCCTTGCTCAATATGATTTCCAATGCTTCGATTATACTTCTGGCCACTATATCCGCATGTAATAGGAGTTTTCCGCTGGCACCTTCTCCTTCTATGACCCCTATAGACAATATGGATTCCTGAAACATTTCTATATCATTGAATCCGTTGCCAACAGTTATGGTTCTATCCCCGCCTAGTTTTCTAACTATATCCTGCTTCGATTTACCTGCATTTTCCTTTGGAAACTTCAGGACCTCTGCCCCTATGGTCTTACATTCCTCCTCCACAGTCCCATATGTATCTGCTGTAAGGACATATAGATTCACTTGACCTTTTAATCGGGATAATAGCTGTCCAACTCCATCTAGGAGCTTTCCATCTACTGCTATGGTGCCATTATAGTCTAATACTACATTATCTATCTCTATATCTTCTCTTCCCGGTATTGTGTATTTTATCATCGTATCACTCCAAAACTATATTATTTCTAGGTTGAAAGGTGTACATTCTTTGAATACAATTATAACCCATGACGCTATTTATTCCAATCTTCCTGTTAAAACATAATCCCACCACCCCTTGGCAGCCAGCCATTGGGTGGTGGGGATTTGGTATATTAGGGTTATTCTACATGTATAACTGTACCTTCTTCATCTTCCTTTATTATCCACCCTTCACCTTCATCATATATGGCTATTTTCGCAACATTACTTTCAGTAAAGGAAAAGCTTGTGACATCGTGGGGGATGTAGAAGGTTATTTGAATATAACCAGGTCTAATTTCTTTCTCACTGTATCCAACTGAACTAGGATTTATTTCAGTTATTTCTACATCGCCATAATAATACAACTCCGTCACTTCGGGATCAGAAACAATCTCTTCCCACCTAGCATAAACTGTTAAATCTTTATCTAGTATAGTTTCTGATGTGAATTCTATCTCTGCCCCATCCAAATCATAATACCATCCTAAAAAGTCATAGTCTTCTCTATTTGGTTCTGGTATCTCCCCTATAGTGCCACCTAGCGAAGTAGTTAGTGTATAAGATTGCGGATTACTATCAGGGGTATTAAAAGTTACTGTGATTTGATTATCCCCACCGGGCTCAGTTCCAGGTTCTCCTCCCTCCTCCACTACCTCAAGCTTAAAACTCATTGTGCTATTACTATACCCTGATTTAGATCCTGTTATGGTTATTTCCGTCTCGCCTAAGCCCATAATATTAAGTCCAACATAATCAACTGGTCTTTCTCCAATTTCAATAACTTTTCCTTCCCCGCTGTCTGATTCCCCACCAATTATTGGATTAAACCCTTCTGTGGCTGCAAATGGTCTAAATCCTATAGTTGAAGAGATTCCTACATCGACACC
>JALNZV010000018.1 GCA_023229175.1 Tissierellaceae bacterium
CCCCAACTTTCGGGCCAATTCTTTCAATTCTGGGTGAACGTATTTTCCCTCATCTAATATTTGCACTCCATCAAGCCATACGGAGGATTCTAAGCAAATTCCGTCAACGTGGCTCTTTGCAACCCTAAAAGCAGCTATCAATGCCTGTTTTACATTTAGTCCTGCAGCCATGGCTGCACCTGTAAATAATCCAGACATCGCAATACAAAATCCCGATGCTACTAACGCAACGCTAGCTATGCTTTTTCTTTCATTCAGTGGCACCCTTTCGGTGGCATAGTCATTACCCGTTTGAAGTCTTTCTTTTTCGTTGCTCAAAATCTTTCCTCCTTTAAAGTTATTTACTTCTGCCCTCATTATAAGAGATATAATATGCAATTTCATTATTTTTAAAACACAAATATAAAGGGTTAATTGTTCATTTGAACAATTAACCCTCTTGATCGGAATATTCTGATACCATGAACACAAGCGTATTTAATAGATATGGCATATCCCAAGGCTCGAATCCTAAAACTTCGGAAATCTTTCTCTTCCTGTAATTTACAGTATTTTTATGTATAAACAGCTCCTTTGCCGTTTCGTCCGCATTCATATTATTGAAAATCAGTGATTTTAATGTTCTATATAAATCTAGTTTGAACTCATCGTCATTCTTCTTCAGCTTTTCAAGGCTGCAGCTGCTTTTGATTGCGTTAAACTTTTCCATATCGCTGATTTCCCTGATAAGCCTATAAAACCCAAGCTCTTTCATGGAAATTACTTTATTAACTCCAAAAAAGGTCCTTCCAAGTTTTACTGCATCTGTAGCTTCAATGTACGCATTTGGTATGAACTTAAAGCTTTTAAATTCACTACTTATTCCAATAGATACTGATCCTGTCAAATTTTCATTGCAACATTTAAGTATCTTTTCCCCTACACTTTGTGCCCTTGAAATTATATCACCGTCTTCAATCTGGAGTAATATTATAAAGATATCGCTTCTTAATCCAATTAGGTTCTCTTTATTGTCCAATTTAACTATATCTCTTATTTTATCGTACAAAACTTCATTTAGAAACTTCTTATAGTCATTTGTCCTTATTTCTATACTTTCCTGCATATTATTTAAATTGACAATTATCATTATTCCCTTATTTAAAATATTCCAATCCACATTCTTTCCCATAGACACAGCTACTTCATCTGATCTAAAATTCCAGGTTATTAAATCGCTCATATATTCTTGTTTTTTGATAATCTCTAGCTCTGTAATTCGAGAGTTTCTAGTTAAAATTAATGTACACAGACTGACAAAACTATTTAAAATTCTAAGAGTCTCCTGGATGTCCATATCTAAACACTCTGCAACTATTGTTCCATAATCCAGGCCATTGGTCTGTATATGCATGATTATTATATTCATAGTACCGTATTCAATAATGCAATATCCTTTATCCTTAAAAGCATTTTCTACCTTGTTATAGTTCTCATCTAAAAAGCTAATTAATTCTCCAATGTCTTTATAATTTTTTGGATATAGTATTTTCTGATTTACATCCAGGAAGACAATTTTCCCACCATATTCTTCAGCCATAGTTTTATAAATATAATTGATATCCCTTTTCGTCGCAATATTTTGTATTAATTTGTTTTGCATCTCAAATACCCTATTGTATTCCGTCCCTAAGTTTCCCGATAATTTAAGAATAATTGGATTTATTATTTCCAAATACGACCTTTCGCTAGGTGCTACAATAAGGGGAAATTCTAAGTGATTGCACAGTTCAATTATATTTTGATGAATTTCCTTAATGAATAAATCAATATGACATATAACCAGCCCCGCTGCCTTTTTTTCATGCAATGCCTTTATGACTTCCATTTGTTTTTCATGATTTTGCATTATAGCATAGAAAGATGTGATATACAACTGCCCCTCAAGTACCCATGTCTTAATTTTGGTCTCAGCTACCTCTAATACTGTTACACTGGATACCTCATTGTTGCTTCCCTTTAATCCAGCAACTAAAACTGCATCCTGCAGACCTCCAAATCTTAGAATATCTCTTATGTTCACCTTTTACCAACCTCTCTCTAGATACATTTCTTATGCATATGGTTAAAGGCTATAATTCTACCTTGCCATTGTGCGCTTCCCTAGTATGCTCATATTTTGTTTGTTTATTATCTTAATTATAACAAATAATTTATAGTTTCATAGTTATCTTATGGTTATATACTTCCACTTATTGGTCTTTAGCCTTATGAGTATCAATACCCATCTAATGGCCTGATCTATGAGGACTGCAAGCCATGCCCCCATTAATCCCATGCCCATGCGGAGGACAAATACATATGACAGAATTAGACGAATGACCAAAATACCTATAAATGTAGATACTAAAGTCCAGACCGTATCTCCTGCTCCCCTTAATCCACCAGCAATTATTAGCTGTGAAGACTGAAAAGGTTGTATCAGTGCCATTAGCTTAAGTACCTTTGCTGCTTCTGCTACTACTTCACTATTATTTGTATACATGCTGGCTATTGTATGTCCGAAAAAGAAAAACAACATCGCCATAGCAGTTGAAATAACAGAGCCAATTTTACCACAGGATTTAATATACATTTCTGCCTTTTCCGGCTCCTCCTCACCGAGGCTGCGTCCTGTCAAAGTTGAGGCTGAAATCCCAAAGGACTGTCCAGGCGTAAAAGATAGGCTAAGTATACTTATGCAAATCTGATGGGTTGCATAGGCCACTGTACCCAAGGACGCTACAATTTTAGAGAATACCAAAAGACCTGTCCTCATAGCCACTTGTTCGAGAGAAGCTGGCACTCCAATTTTCACTAGATTGTAAATAATGTCTTTGTCAAATTTAAATTTATTTCTAATCTTTATGTGTACTATGTTTTTTTCGTTTAATATTACCCTAATAACCATAATGCTAGCCACTATTTGAGAGAATGTTGTAGATATACCTGCACCTAATACTCCAAGTCTAGGAAAACCAAATAAACCGTATATTAAAAGGGCATTGCCAACTACATTTAGAAGGTTTACCTTTATATTTATCTTCATAGGGGTCTTTGTATCCCCCGAACCCCTAAGGGCTGCAAATATGGAAAAATTAAATGCCTGAAATATAAATCCTAAGGCAATTACCCTAAAATATCCAGAGCCTATGGAAATAGTATCCACATGGGCGCCAAAGAACTTCATGGCTGTATTTGTCATTCCTAGGCCAATGAACAATATGGGTATTACTAGAAATAACTGGGTCAGTATCATTATGTGTTTAACTACTGCCTCTATTCTATCTTCTCTCTTTGCTCCAATATACCTAGCCACCATTGTTGTGGCACCTATATTTAAAGACTGAACTAGAGACAGTCCGAGAAATATTAGTTGATTCGTCACACCCACGGCTGCTATAGATGCTGCTGTGGTTACATTGTCTCCAGACCTTCCTAGCATTATCATATCAACCATACCAAATAATGTCCCCATCAGTAACTCTATAAAGACAGGTACCGCTATCTTTGTTATTTCCTCTCTTATATGTTTCTTGTCAATGCTAGACTCCAAAATACTTCACCTTTACTTTCTGTATTAATTCGACTCTCTAAATATTGTATCACAAGAGTGTATAAAAATAAACTCCCTTGTAGGGAGTTTATTTTATCTGTATATATTAACTGTTTTTCTCTTTTATATATTTATCTATTGTCTTAGCAGCATCCTTACCTGCACCCATGGCAAGTATTACAGTTGCAGAACCTGTCACGGCATCACCACCGGCAAATACTCCATCTCTAGTGGTGTGGCCTCCTTCGTCTACTATAATTCCCTGACGTTTGTTAGTTTGTAGTCCTTCTGTTGTAGAAGCAATCAGTGG
Source organism: Tissierellaceae bacterium (assembly GCA_023229175.1). Taxonomy (GTDB): domain Bacteria; phylum Bacillota; class Clostridia; order Tissierellales; family Tissierellaceae; genus JAAYFT01. The sequence continues at coordinate 3,885 of JALNZV010000018.1, forward strand.
ATTTGGTGAAGTACCTAAGGCCATGATTACTGTCTCCACATCAAATTCAAATTCTGAACCCTTAATCTCAACAGGTCTTCTTCTACCAGATGCATCTGGCTCGCCTAGCTCCATTCTGACACATTTGATTCCCTTTACCCATCCTTTTTCATTGCCAATTATTTCTATTGGATTTGTAAGGAATTCAAAGTTAATGCCTTCTTCCATGGCATGATGAACTTCTTCAAGTCTTGCAGGTAGTTCTGCTTCAGTTCTTCTATATACTATATATACATCTGCCCCAAGTCTCTTTGCTGTTCTAGCAGCATCCATGGCTACGTTTCCGCCTCCAACTACTGCCACTCTTTTACCGACCTTAATTGGAGTCTCATAATCTTCTCTAAAAGCTTTCATTAGATTATTTCTTGTCAAGAATTCATTGGCTGAGAATACCCCATTTAAGTTTTCACCTGGAATATTCATAAATATTGGAAGTCCAGCACCAGATCCTACATAAATTGCCTCAAATCCCTCTTCAAATAAAGAATCTATAGTAACTGTCCTACCGACTATTACATTTGTCTCTATCTTAACTCCAAGTTTCTTTACGTTTTCGATTTCAGGTTTAACAACCTTTTCCTTAGGAAGCCTAAACTCTGGAATACCATATACTAGTACCCCTCCTGGTTCGTGTAAGGCTTCAAATATAGTAACGTCATATCCTTCTTTTGCCAACTCTCCTGCACATGTAACTCCAGATGGACCAGAGCCTATGATAGCAACCTTATGCCCATTTCCTGGTTTTGTCTTTCCTACTTCTACTCCATTTTCCCTTGCCCAGTCTGCAGCAAATCTCTCTAGTTTCCCTATGGCTATGGCTTCGCCCTTTTTAGCTAATATACAAACCTTCTCACATTGATCCTCTTGAGGGCATACCCTACCGCAAACTGCTGGCAGCGCCGTATAATCTGCCAATACATGAGCTGCTTCTGCAAACTCTCTATTGGCTATATGATTTATAAACCCAGGTATATCTATGGCAACTGGACATCCAGGTACACATGTTGGGTTAGGACATTGCAAGCATCTCTTTGCTTCTTTTACTGCTTCTTCCTCTGTATAACCAAGGCATACTTCTTCAAAGTTCGTACTTCTTATTACAGGGTCTTGGTTAGAAATGGGAGTTCTCTTAAATCTATCTATCTTCGCCATTATTCTCCAGCCTCCTCTGTCTTATGGTTATATGCTTCTGACAATTCTGTTTCTTCTTCCTTGTATTGAGTTTGTCTCTTAAGAGCTTCATCAAAGTCCACAAGATGTCCATCGAATTCCGGACCATGTACACAGGCAAATTTAGTTTCATCGCCTACAGTTACCCTACATGCACCGCACATCCCAGTGCCGTCAACCATTATTGGGTTTAGGGATACTACTGTTGGAATATTGAGTTTTTTAGTAGTTAGGGCTGTAAACTTCATCATTATCATAGGGCCAATGGCTACGCATTTATCGTATTCTTTTCCTTGATTTTCCACTAGCTCTTCTATGTAATTAGTGACTAAACCATGAAAACCATAGGAGCCGTCATCAGTGGCCACATATAGATTGGTCGCTACTGATTTCATCTTATCCTCTAGAATAACTAGTTCTTTATTCTTTGCCCCCATAATTACATCTACTTCGACTCCACGCTCTGTTAGCCATCTTACTTGAGGATATACTGGTGCTGTACCGACTCCTCCAGCTACAAATAAGTATTTTTTCTTCTTTAGTTCCTCAATGTCTTCATTGACAAATTCTGATGGAACTCCTAAGGGACCAACAAAATCTTTTAATGAATCTCCTTCTACCATATCAGCTAATCTTTTAGTTGAGCTTCCCATGGCTTGTACTACAATTTGTACAGTACCTTCGTCTTTATTGTAATCGCAAATTGTAAGAGGTACTCTCTCACCTTTTTCATCTACGATTATAATAAGGAATTGGCCTGGCTTTGCAGATGCCGCTACTCTCGGTGCCAAAATATCCATTGAGAAAATATTTGGTGCAAGTATTTCTTTTTTGACAATTTTATACAATTGCTTTTCCCCCTTATAATAATATAGTGATATTGAATTGCTAAATATTTTTGCCCTAGTTATCCACTTAAAATTCTAACATAATGAAATTTTTTATTCAACATATTTAGACTAATTAATAAATTAACTAACTTGGGAATTTTAGCCTACTGGACGGAATTCATTTTATCAATTACTATTGATTCTATTTGCCTGATTTTATCCTCTGAAGTCTTGGCTTCCACATCCATGGAATAGATATAAAGTTTTATTTTAGGTTCTGTGCCAGAGGGTCTAACTGTATACCAAGAGCCGTCGTCTAATAGGTATTTCAGTACGTTTGATTTTGGATTTCCCGTATGGTCTTTCAGATAGTCAATTGTATTTTCCAAGGTCATATTGCCAATCTTGACAATTGGATTTTCCCTAAACTCCTCCATTATTCTGCCAATTCTTTTGCTCCCTTCCAAACCTTCTAATGCTATTGAAATCAGTTTTTCTTTATAATATCCATATTCCTTATATATTTCTTCCAATATATCTAATAAAGATTTTCCCTGTTTTTTGTAATATGCTGCCATTTCTGCTATAAGCATTGAGCTGTTGACCCCGTCTTTGTCTCTAACCATTGTTCCGTAGACGTATCCTATGCTCTCCTCATATCCAAAGACAAATTCATGCTCTCCCGTTATATCAAACTCGTTAGCCTTTCCACAAATGTATTTAAATCCTGTTAGTGTATCTATTGTAGTTACTTTATATTTCTTAGCTATTGCCTTACTTAAATCGCCTGTAACTATGGACTTTACAATGGCTCCATTACTAGGTAAATTTCCCTTTATGTGTCTTTGGGATAAAACGTAGTTCACTAGAAGTGCACCCGCTTGATTTCCATTGATAAATTGAAATTCTCCATTTTTATCTCTTGCCATAATGGCCACCCTGTCGCAGTCCGGATCAGTGGCTATTATAATATCTCCATTTTCTTTTTCCCCAAGGGCCACAGCATAGTCAAATGCCTTTACATCCTCAGGATTTGGATAGCCAACAGTTGTAAAATCTGGATCTGGATTCTCCTGCTCAGGCACTACAATGACATTATTAAATCCCCTCTTCTCTAGTATTCTCCTGACGGGTATATTTCCAGTGCCATTAAGAGGGGTATATATTATCTTGATTTCCTTGTCTATATCTTCGTTTATGGTTAATTGCAGCAGTTCCTTGTCATAGGCTTCATCTATCTCTCTGCCAATATATTGTATTAAGCCTTTTTCCAAGCCATCGTCCAAGTCCATTAACTTAATCCTAGATAGGTCTCCAATCTTACCTATCTCCGAGGACACTTCATCGGCTATGTCATCCAGTATTTGGGAGCCTTCTTCCCAATACACCTTATATCCGTTGTAATCCCTAGGATTGTGACTGGCTGTAACCATTATGCCAGATATTGTCTTTAGTCTCCTTATAGCATAAGACACCAATGGAGTTGGCCTTATATTGTCAAATAAAAAAGCCCTTATGCCATTGGCTGCCAAGACCCTTGCAGCGATTTCGGCAAATTTATCTGAATAATGCCTTACGTCGTATCCAATGGCTACCCCTCTGTCCATGGCTTCCTGCCCTTTATTAGTTATGACAGCTGCCAACCCTTGAGTTGCCAAAGATACTGTATATTTATTCATTCTATTTGTACCAGCACCTATTTTCCCCCTAAGTCCTGCAGTGCCAAAGGACAAATCCGTATAAAATCTGTCTTCCATTTCTTTTTCATCTGTAATGCTTCTCAATTCTTCTTTTGTTTCTTCGTCGAAATAATCGTTTTCTATCCAATACGCGATTTTTTCTTTATAACTCATAATCTCACCCCAATATTTTTTCCTGTACTTTAGTATATTCTATTAGTATTTGGCAAATTTGTCTAGTGGAATATTGGGTTTTTACACAAGAAGGGAGAGTAGGTTCCCCCTACTCTCCTGTTTTGTATCTCGTTCTGCTAAGCGCTTCAGTATTTTTAGAGTTGCATTTTGGACATGTTGTGTCTTCCTCATAATCCTCGTCCCAGATATGTCCACAATCGAGGCAAATAAATTTAACTAATTTAGTGTCCTTCAAAGTTAAGATTGCCATATCCGCACCTCCTCTATTTTAATGACATAAACCGACTTATGTAATTATTTATGTTTACATTTCCTTCCTTCTTTGATTATATTATATCATAGTTTGTGAAATTAGTCACTATCTTTTTGAAAAATTTTTTAATATTTTTACCATCCCTTTACAAAGGCATCTTCTGGGGAAAACTTCCCCCAAATGTTACACTCAGGATACGCAAACCTTTTTGTACATTTGAAATAAGTCTTTTGCGACTTCTATCTCCTCTTCATCAAGTTCTCCAGATTCTAAAATACTACTTAATTCATGGTCTTCATTTTCAAATACTTTTAAATTTCTCAATACATAAACTATATTACTTGTTTCATCTTTAACAAACCTCAATGCTTTTATAAACTTAATCCTATCGTATTTATATATTTCTGCCACAATACTTGCGAACTCATTTGTAAAGCTTCCAGAAGGGTTGCTGTACAATTGTAGTATTTGACCCAGTTCTTTATCATTTCTTGAATCGAAGTCCTTAATATATGCAAATATATTATCTATTTCCATCTGGTTTTTCACCAGTTCATCCCAATCTTCCCAGTACAAATCTTCTATATCGTATTTTTTCATATGCATTCCTTCACTTCCCTTTATTATTAATATACCCAAAACCTTGGAAATTAATTGAAATAAATATAGCTAGAAAAATTTCTAGCTATTATTGGAGCAGGGGTTGAATCTGCCTACCTTGTAATGCCTCTTTTATTGTAGGTATAATCATATTGTAATGAGCTATTAGGGAATTTGGCTTTTTTTGAGGGTTATCCTGATTAAATGGCACAAAGTATACGTTCTTTTTATCGAGTAGCACTCCTAGATTTTTCGCATTTGCACCAAGCCCGTCGTTGGTCGATATGGCTATGACTACGGGTTTGCCATTTCTCAGATGTGCTTTGTAGGCCATGGATACTGGGGTGTCTGTAATGGCATTTGCAACCTTAGCCAAGGTGTTTCCAGTACAGGGAGCCAGCACCAAGATATCTAAATAAGATTTTGGACCTATAGGTTCAGCTTCTTGTATAGTAGATATAATCTCTTTTCCAGTTATCTTTTTTATTTCATTTATCCACTCTTCTGCAGATCCAAACCTCGTGTCCATATTTGCTGCATTAATGGACATGATTGGATAAACATCTGCTCCTTCTTCCACCAGTTTTTTTATCTCCTCTATTATAGTGTCAAATGTACAAAATGAACCTGTAATTCCAATTCCTATTTTCAAATTGTTTAACGTCATTTTTCTACCTCCAAATCTTCCACAATATTGTAAATCGTATCCCTCAGAATTCTCGCTGCCGAAAGAGGTGCCACCTTACCTGGTATTCCTAGAGCCCAAGTAACCTTTAACCCCAATTCCTCTGCCTTTTGAAAATCAACTCCCCCCGGGCTTGATGCCACATCTATTATCATAGTCCCTTTATTTACTTTCTTTAATATCCCTTCATCTAATATCTTTACAGGAATTGTATTGTATATAAGGTCCTTGTCTTCTAAATAGTCCACGAGATATTTTATATCTATGGGCTCGTATCCGTAAACCTTTATCCAAGAATGGGCTGAGGATCCCCTAGCTGCTACAAATACCTTTCCGCCCAAGGCCTTTAAACTTTTAGATAATACTTTTCCCACCTTTCCAAACCCCAATACTAATATATTGGAACCAAAAATCGTAGTTCCCATTTTTTCCATGGCAATTTGTATTGCTCCCTCTGCCGTAGGTATACAATTTAGCGCTGCCATGTCCTCTCTGTCCATTAAGTCAATGACCCTTATATTATACTGTTGTGCCAAGTCATATGAATTTTTATCTATTTTTCCTGCTATGAACACTTGGTTTTTCTTCATGGAATCAAAGACTTTATCGACCCTTATATCTCCCTTGTACAGTGGGGTATTTATATGGATACCATCCAAATTAAGGGGAATAGGGCCAACTACTAAATCTGAGTTTTGCAATATATCACTTATACTCTCATCTGAATTAAAACCAGATAATACGCCTTGTTCAAAACCCAACAGCTTTACATTGTGCCCACCTTTTATAAATAGATATGCTAATTCTATATTTCTTTTATCTCCGCCTATTATGGTAATATTCATGGTTCTCCTCCCAAATAACATTAGATATTACATCTTATGTGTGAAAAACCTTCTGGTGCTTGTTCAAGCTATATGTAAAAGAAATAACTGCCTAAATATTAATTTAGACAGTTATTTCTTTATTTCAAATATCTTTGTCGAATAAAAAGGTATTTGTAAACAATGCTCACTAAGGACTTGTCCATTATCTATTAATCCATTTATATCAAATACTGGAATCAATTGAAAATCTTCAATTTCTTTCTTGTATTTTTCTCCGATATGCTGTCTAATAGATTGGTTAGACAATATGCATGGGTGAGGGTTGGCATTGTGTAACACTAGTAGACTATCTTCATGGTCTTCCATCATTATGGTATATATAATCATTTTGCAAGTGGCCAAATATTCCATAAATTTTAGTCTCTCTTTTATTTCAATTCCATCTTTTAAATTAAAAGCCCTATATCTTTTTCTAATAGTTATTAAATCCTTGATATATTTAAAAAAACCATGATTTTTTTCTTTTAAAGACCAGTCGATAGCATTTATTTCTATTGGTGAATTGTATGAGTTTTCCACCATGTATTTGCTTCTTAAAAACTCATTTCCACTGTGTATGAATGGTATACCTTGGGATGTAAATAATATACCGTATGTCAGTTTATTTAACCTCTCCAATGTCTCTTCGTCAGCCTCTGGACAAGCTCTTTTCATTTTATCTGTTAGGATTAAGTTATCGTGAGAGTTTACGTAATTTATTGTCTCCAAAGGGCTAGATGTAAATCCTATATGGGAATCATCATAATAAATAGAACCTGCTATTCCCGTTTCTGTCGCAATCTTATAATCTAAGTTTCCCTGCACAAAACCCCTTCCATATCCATCGTTATCACCTTTTATGGCGTCTCTGAAATCGTCATTAAAAAGTGCAAATTTCATCTTACTTTGTTTGCCTTTAGTGGTCTTTAGCTTGTCAGGTAATGTGGTAACATCAGCTGTCCAAGGCTCACCAAATATTAAGATATTTGGCTTTATTTCTCTCAGACTTTTTATGATTTCTTCTACTGTTTCTATATCTATGAGTGCCATTAAATCGAATCTAAATCCATCTACTTTGTATTCTTGCACCCAAAAAATTAATGAATCTAATATGAATTTTCTCACCATTGGCTTTTCCGTTGCCAATTCGTTCCCACAGGCTGAACCATTAGACAGGCTTCCATCTTCCCGTCTTCTATGGTAATATCCCGGCATTAATCGTTCAAAATTAGAACCTAATGCCCTATATGTGTGGTTATATACCACATCTAAAACCACTTTTATACCCGACTTATGCAGTTCCATTATTAATGTCTTTAATTCTTTAATCCTAGATATTGGATTTTCAGGTTCTGTGGAGTAAGAACCTTCTGGTACATTATATAGCTCAGGATCGTATCCCCAATTATAATTATCTTGCCGATAAAAGTACTCCTTATCTTCCTTCACAGTAAGAAAATCGTATATTGGCATTAAATGGACATGAGTTATACCTAATTCTTCTAAATGACTGATGCCAGTAGAGTATCCCCCAAACTTTGTATCCCTTTGAGCAAATCCCAGATACTTCCCAGGATACTGAACACCTGAACTTTCATGGATAGTAAAGTCTTTTATATGAACTTCATAGATAATTGGTTGTAAATTGCTTTTCTTATTCAATATTTTGTGTTCATTCCAACCCTCTGGGTTGGTTTCCTTTAAATCTACTATTGCTGAACGAATAGAATTTACAGATGAACCTATGGCATAAGGATCCGCCACTTCTTCCCTGCCGTGGAGTAAAAATGTATAGTATTTCCCTTTCAAATCCCCAAATATGGTCAACTCATGTACACCGTCTTCCAATTTTGTCATGGTATGGCTTTCCCTCAAAAAATCATTTGGATTGGAATAAATAAGTACCTCAATCCTGTTTTGTAAAGGAGACCATACCCTAAATACAGTTTTTTCAGTTGAATAGACAATTCCTAAACTTTTATCTGTACTTGGGAAGTTATCATAATTCATAATCCACCTCCTCAATTCCCCAAATCTCGTCAGCATATTTTCTGATAGTGTTGTCTGATGAAAACTTACCTGATTCTGCGATATTGATTAGAGACATCCTATTCCATTTATGGAAATCCCTATATAGTCTGTCGATATTTTCATGGGCAATTTTATAGCTTTCAAAATCCCTTAAAAGGAAATATACGTCGTTATACTTCGTCAAAAGATTGTATAGCTCTGGAAATATTTCGTACCCTGCCATTGCCTCCTGGGAGATTAATTTATCTACAATCTTTTTTATTTCATTATTGTTGTTATATATTTCAAGTGCATTGTAATTTCCCTTCTCATAGTATTCGTAAACTTCGTGACTTTTAAGACCAAATATGATTATATTATCGTCCCCTACTTCTCCTGCAATCTCTACATTTGCACCATCTAATGTAGCCAATGTAACTGCACCATTCATCATAAATTTCATATTTCCCGTTCCCGATGCTTCTTTTGTAGTAGTTGAAATCTGTTCGCTGATATCTGCTGCTGGAAATAAAAGTTCTGCTTTTGAAATATTATAATTTTCTATAAATACTATTTTTATTTTGTCCTTTATGGATATGTCACTGTTGACTATATTTGCAACGGTATTTATTAGCCTTATTATTTCCTTTGCTATAAAATATCCCGGAGCTGCTTTGCCTCCAAAGATGAAGGTTCTAGGTATAATATCTAAATTGGGGTTTTCCTTTAACTTGTCATAAAGATACATAATGTGGAGCACATTTAAAAGCTGTCTTTTGTACTCGTGAATTCTCTTGATATGAATGTCAAATATTGAGTAAGGATTTACCTTTATCCCTTGTGTATCGAATATATATTTTGCGAGTCTTTCTTTGTTCTTATGCTTTATCTCTTGTAATCTCTTTAAGCTATTATCGTCGTCCTTGAACTCCAATAATTTTTCCAGCTCCCAAGGTCTCCATATAAATCCATCTCCTATCCTTTCAATTAAAAAGCTGCTAAGTTCTTCATTTGCATTTAAAAGCCAGCGCCTATGGACTATTCCATTGGTTTTATTGTTAAACTTCTCTGGATATATCTTATAAAAGGCATTTAAGGTATCTTCTTTAAGTATTTTTGTATGCAACTCCGATACTCCATTGATGCTGTGGGAGCCAACTATGGCAAGGTTTACCATTTTTACTTGATTCCTGCTGATTATGGACAATTCGTCTATTGCATTTATATCCTTTACTCCCTTTTCATGCTCTAGGAAATACAAGTATCTATAGTTAATTTCCTCTATTATCATCCATATCCTTGGAAGAATTTCTTTGAAAATCGTAGTATCCCATCTCTCCATAGCCTCAGCTAAAATCGTATGATTTGTAAAACCGAATGTCTTTGTAGTAATCTCCCATGCCTCAGCCCATTTCACATTATTCTCATCTATTAATACTCTCATAAGCTCAGGAATGGCCAGAACTGGATGGGAATCGTTTATTTGAATGGCCCTATACTGGTGAAATTTTTCCAATGGCAAGCCATCTTCCTTAAATCTCTTTATTAAATCCTGCATACTTGCAGAAACTAAGAAGTATTCCTGGATTAACCTAAGCTTTCTTCCCTCTAATGTAGTATCGTCAGGATATAAAAATTGAGTTATGGTCTTCGCATCTATTAATCCTTTAAAAGAGCCGTGGAAATTTCCCTTTGCAAATTCTTTGAAGTCGACATCTTCATATGCCTCAGCTGACCACAATCTTAGATAATTCACAGTATTATTTTTATACCCTAGATAAGGCATATCGTAGGGAACTGCCTTTATACTTTTATAGTTTACATGATTAAATATTAAATCATTACCTAAACCCGAGATATTAATATACCCGCCAATTTTTATTTCATGGCTGTCTTCTTCTCTTTTAAATTCCCATATATTCTGTATATCCATCCAACTATCGGGCAATTCCAACTGTCTATTTTCCCTTATTTTCTGTTTAAATAGACCATTTTCATATCTCAATCCATAGCCATGACCTGGCATTTTAAGGGATGCCAAAGAATCTAAAAATGCCACTGCCAGCCTGCCTAAGCCGCCATTGCCTAATCCTGGATCCCTTTCTTGAGCCAATATGTTTTCCAAGGATATGTCCATCTCTTGAAATACTTGGTTTACCATGTCATACAACCCCAAATATTGAAGATTTTTCTTCATATATGTGCCAGTTAGAAATTCCATGGATATGTAAAACACTTGTTTTACCTTTGTTTCTTTGTAAAGCTTATTTACCCTATGGAAACCTTTCCCTATTTCCTCCCTAAGGACAGTCCCAAGGCTTAAGTATAGTTCCATATCGCTGGATTCCTCTAAAGATTTCCCCGATATTTGGAAGAGTTGTTTTTCTATTTTTTCTAATAATAATTCCTTTGTCATTTCAGTCATTGGTCACCTCTATCAAATTTTTAATCTTTTATATATTTTCATGTATTCTTGAGAAGATTTTCCCCAGTCATTTTTAGATTTCATAGCTTGTTCAATTATCCTATGCCAAACTCCCTTGTCTTCATACAATTGTAATGCAGTTTTTATAGTATTTAGCAATTCATGGGCATTGAAGTTTTCAAAGCTAAATCCAGTTCCCTCTCCAGTATATTTATTATAGGGAATTACTGTGTCTTTTAATCCTCCAGTCTCCCTAACCACAGGTAATGTTCCATATCTTAGGGAAATTAGCTGAGATATGCCACAAGGTTCTGCCATGGAAGGCATCACGAATATATCTGCCCCAGCGTATATCAAATGGGATTCCTTTCCATTGAAATATATTCTCGATCTCAATTTATCCGAATATTTCCATTGGAAATAATTAAATATATCTTCATATTTTTTTTCGCCTGTCCCCAGGACTACGAATTGTATATCTTCCTGAAGTAATTCATCCAATATGTGTACTACTAAATCTAGTCCTTTCATGGCCACTAGCCTACTGACCATTGCCAGTACTGGCACGTCTTTTTTGGGCAGGTCATAAAGATTCTGTAGCTCCCTTTTATTTTTACTTTTATTTTCTATGGTTTGAAAATCATAATTTGCAGAGATGTAATTATCTCTGGTGGGATTGTACAAATCATAGTCTATGCCATTTACAATTCCCGTCAGCTTATGCTGGTTTTTTCTTATGATGCCTTCTAACCCTTCCCCGAAATACTCATATTTGATTTCCTCTGCATAGGTTTTCGACACAGTTGTCAATGCGTCCGAATATGCTATTCCTGCCTTCATAAGGTTTATTTTATCGTAGTATTTTAGCCCGTCTTCTACTATATATTCATCTGAAAGGCCGCCTATGTCCTGAAGGATGAAACTGTCAAAGATGCCTTGGTATTTAAGATTGTGTATGGTAAATACAGTTTTCATATCCTGATAAAATGGATCCCCTTTGGCAAAATCCTTTATATATAGGGGAACCAGGCCTGAGTGCCAGTCATTTGAATGTACAATGTCCGCCTTGAAATTTATTTTCTTTAGAAATATTGCAACAGCCTTGGAAAAATAGATAAATCTTTCTCCATCGTCGTATTCTCCGTAAATTCTGTCTCTTTTAAAGTAATATTCATTATCCACAAAATAATGGGTTACTCCATTGTAAATTGTGGAAAATACGCCTACGTATTGGTTTCTCCATCCTAAATCCATGGAAAATTCAGTTTCCTTTTTCATAGTAGATTTTAGCTCATCGCTTATGGACCAGTACAAGGGCATGATAACCCTTATATCCTGTTTCTTTTCTTTTAATGCCTTTGGAAGAGACCCTGCCACGTCGGCTAGTCCACCTGTTTTGACAAAGGGTGCAGCTTCCGAAGCTACATATAATATTTTCATAGGATCATTCCTTCACTATTCTTTGATATTTTTCTACTACATAGGGTGCCAATATGCTGCCTCCTATATTCACGCCTTTTCCTATAAATGTCTGTTTATCCAATACAGCATTAACTACAATTGCATTTTCCTCAATAACCGATTTTTGCATTACAACTGAATTCTTTATAAAGGCACCTTTTCCGATTTTAACCCCTCTAAATACAATTGAATTTTCCACATCACCTTCTATGACACATCCATTGGCGATTAGTGAATTTTGAACATTTGAAGATTCTGTATATAGGGTGGATGGTTCATCCTTTGATTTCGTATAGATTGCACCGCCTTGAAAAAATAATTCCCTTGATATATCCTTTGACAATAGATTTAAATTTGCCTTATAAAAGGATTTCAAATCCCTGATAGTCTCCACATGGCCCTTAAATTCGTAAGTGTTTATCTTGTATTTGTCTTTATATAAAATAATAGCATCTTTAAAATAATTGGTGTTTCCCTGCTCTATTGAATCTTTCAAAATCTTTATAAAAATGTCCTTTTTAACAAAAGCCATGCCTATATAGTGATTAAATCTCTTTTCCGTTGATAAATTTACCCCCAAATTCTCAAAAACATTATCTTCCCCAACATGGATTTTATCACAATTTATTAGGTTTCCATCTGGATCCAGCTGTTCCCTATATATTAAAGTTATATCAGCCCCAGTATCTATGAAAAACCTGAAAGCATCTCCTATATTTAGCTTGGCGATAATATTTGGGTTGCTAAGAAATATATATTCTTCTCTAGTTCTATCAAAAAACTCCATTGTACTGTAAAATTGTGCAATGTCCCCAAAATGAGTCCCAACATGATTGTCATTTATAGGTGGATATAGAAAAAGTCCATTTATCCTCCTATTTAAATCCCAAGGCTTACCATCTCCCAAATGGTCCATGGTAGATCTAATTTTTTCTCCTGTATATACAGCTATGGTCCTTAGACCATGGTTGACCATATTTGAGATTGTAAAATCTATAAGCCTATATCTGCCCCCAAAGGGCAACATATAGGATGGTCTGTTTTTGCATATTCCACCGAAGTTACTGTCCCTTTCTAATGTGGTTATTATTCCTAGACATCTATCCATCTCTCCGCCCCCTATTCTTCCCAGATTTTCTTTCCCGATACTAAATATATCTTATTGTCCCCTATTTCTCCAATCCTTTTATCTTCCTCAATTACTGTATCTTCCAGTATTACTGCGTTGTTAACTACAGCCCCTGATTTAATGGTGCAATTAGATAGGACAACTGAATTGTTGATAATCGCACCAGGTTCAACTATAATTTCACTAAATAATATACTGTTATTTAACTCTCCCATGATATGACAACCTTCATTAATCAAAGAATTATTTACTATAGCCCCTCTAGCAATATATTGTGGAGGAAGGTTTTTGTTTTTCGTATATATTCTCCAAGATTTGTCATATAAGTTGAGGGTGTTTTTATCATCTAGCAAATCCATATTTGATTCCCAGTAGCTCCGAACTGTGCCCACATCTTTCCAATACCCTTTAAAATTCCAGGCATACATCTTTTTTTCCTCTTCCAACATTTTGGGCAAAACATTTTTTCCAAAATCGTGAACAGAGTCCTTATCCTTGTTGTCTTTTCTTAAGTACTTTCTCAATTCCTTCCAATTGAACATGTATATGCCCATTGAAGCCATATTGTTCTTTGGCTTTGGAGGTTTCTCCTCGAATTCGATGATTTTGTCTTTTTCGTCTACGTTGATTATCCCGAAACGAGATGCCTCCTCCCAAGGAACCTCCATAACTGCTATGGTCACATCGGCTTTTTTTCCCTTGTGGTAGTTTAAAAGTTGATTGTAATCCATTTTGTAAATATGGTCCCCCGACAATATCAGTACGTACTGAGGCTCCAATTCGTCTAGGTAATCGATGTTTTCATATACGGCATTGGCAGTACCCGTATACCATCTTCCACCTTCTTCCGATGTAAAGGGCGGCAATATTCTAAGGCCACCTATGTTCCTGTCATAATCCCAAGCAGAACCTATACCAATATGCGTATTCAGCAAATACGGCTTATATTGGGTAAGTATCCCGATATTTGAAATCCCTGAATTAGTGGCATTGCTCAAGGCAAAATCTATAATCCTATACTTTCCCCCAAAAGGTACTGCTGGTTTAGCTATTTTACTTGTTAAAGCTTTTAATCTAGATCCCTGTCCTCCAGCCAACAGCATGGCAACTACTTTATTTCCCATCAATTTAATCCCCCCTAAGTTTTAAATACAAACCTCCCAAAGGCGGTATGTCTACCTCTAAAGTATAATCCCTATTGTGATTTGGAGCATTTTTTGTCCTGTAGGATTTTACTCTCTTTACTTTGCCTCCATATCTTCTGTGATCGCTATTTATTATGGTCTTGTAAACCCCCTCCTCTGAAACTCCTATAGGATAAGAATTTCGAGGGACAGGTGTGAAATTAAGCACCACTATTACCTTTTCCCCTGTATTACCTATTCTTTCAAAAGCAATTATACTTTCACTATGATTTGTATGCTCTATCCATTGAAACCCATCATAAGAAGTGTCTTGTGAATATAAGCAATCTTCAGATGTATATAGTTTGTTTAATTCTCTTACGTAATTTTTAATTTTCTCGTGCATCTCATAGTCCAATAAAAACCAGTCGAGCTGCTCCCATTCGTTCCATTCAATAAACTGCCCAAATTCCCCGCCCATATACAAAAGTTTTTTCCCTGGATGAGCATACATATATAAAAATAGTAGCCTTAAATTTGCAAATTTCTCTTCATATGTCCCAGGCATCTTGCTAAGTAAAGATTTTTTACCGTGGACCACTTCGTCATGGCTCAAGGGCAATATGAAATTTTCTGAAAAGCTGTATGTTATGGAAAATGTCAAGGCATTTTGATTTCCCTTTCTAAAATAGGGATCTGTCTCCATATATTCTAATATGTCGTTCATCCAGCCCATATTCCACTTGTAATTAAATCCTAACCCTCCTTTGTCAATTGGATGTGTGACTAAGGGCCAGGATGTGGATTCTTCTGCAATCATCATTGTATTGGGATAATTTTCAAAGACGACCTTATTTAATGTTTTTATAAATTCAATGGCATCTAGGTTTTCTCTGCCTCCATATTTGTTTTTTAAATCTTTGCCAGCAAAGTCTAAGTACAGCATATATGCCACAGCATCTATTCTTAAACCGTCTATGTGATAATAGTCATGCCAATATATAGCATTGGAGATTAAAAAACTAAGTACTTCAGGCTTTGAAAAATCAAAATTCAATGTTCCCCATTGTTCATTCTCTGCAAAATCCCTATTTTCCCATTCAAAGCACGCTCCTCCATCAAATTCAGCCAAGCCAAAATCGTCTTTGCAAAAATGAACCGGTACCCAGTCTAGTATTACACCTATACCCATATTGTGACATTTATTTACAAAATACATGAAATCCTTTGGTGTACCATAGCGACTAGTAGGTGCAAAGTAGCCTGTCACTTGGTATCCCCAAGATCCATCATAAGGATGCTCCATAATAGGCATAAGCTCTATATGGGTATATCCCATGGTCTTTACATATCTCACCAAAACATCTGCCAATTCCTTATAAGAATAAGGTGAACCGTCTTCCTTTTTTCTCCAGGACATGAGATTTACTTCGTATATGGATACCGCTTTATTATAGTTTTCTTTTCTACTTTCTATCCATTCTTTATCTGTCCACTGAAATCCCCCAATATCATAATACTTCGATGCAGTATGAGGACGTGTCTCAGCGTGAAATCCATAAGGATCAGATTTAATTCGCTCCTGCCCATCTACTCCTACGATTCTATATTTATAGGAGTCAAATTCCTTCACTTCTGAAACTACGACATTCCACAGACCACTGTTTTCTATTTTTCTAAGTGGTAGGCTTGTCCTATGCCAATTGTTGAAATCCCCCATTAAATATACCTCTTTGGCATTAGGTGCCCATAGAACAAATCTGACACCAGTCTGAACTCTATGGGCACCTAAAAATTCATAAGATCTATAATATGTTCCCTCGTGGAAAAGATAAGAATCCAGTTTTCCATCTTTTACATAAGTATATTTCACCAAATTCCCTCCTTATTTGTTGCCTCAATCATCTAAAAAAATTCATCTCTATAATATAAGCCAGTATCCCCACTATAAGGGCTGGAATTGTATTAAATACAGTAGCCCACACGGCAGATTTTTTATCTATTGCTATGAGGGGAAATAGTGCATCTCCATCTTGTGATATGGCGTTGGCCAATAGTGCCGCAAAGGGCAGCATTCCCCTAGTATATAGAGTAACAAATATTATTTGGGGACCGCACCCAGGTATGATGCCAACTGCAACTCCCAGCAATACAGAAATTATCCCCGTTTGTGTCAGGAAGGACGTAATGGCCATCTCCCCTGCTAAATAATTTCCTGAACCTAAAAATAATACAAATATTTCATATGCTAAATATGCTAAAAAAACCCATGTCCCGACAAAAGCTGTATCTTGAGCATTGTGAACTACTGTTTCCTTTAGATTTAAAGTCTTTAATTCAGATTCTTCGTGGGTAGTATTTTGAATTATTTTCTTACCCATAATCATCATTAAAAGAGAAAAGGCACTTCCTAAAACTCCTATGACTGTTCCCAAATGGGGTACAAAGAGATTGTTTAAATCAATTTGAAATAAATCCATTACACCTAAAACCAATCCTACACCTATGACTATCCAGTATACAAAATAGGCGCTATGGGTAAATTCATATCCCAATGTGTCCATATCTTGATGCCCTTTGATGTTGTGGTGGAGTATAAGGTCTATATAGTCTCCCTCTTCGTGGCCAATGTGAACTATATCGTGAATATGCCTGCCCGACTCCCTTTCTTGTATTTCATGGCTGTCTTCTCTTTTCTTTTTCATGCTTTCCCTTTTTTTGGTTATACCTTCAAGTAAATGACCTCCAAATTCGTAATAATCCACTATATAGCCAGTTACCACAGCTACTGCAAAGGACAAAATACTTACAATAATGTATTGTACTGGCATTACCGACATAAGTACAAATGCAGAATCACCCATGGTGGCGATTAAAGTTGCTACTACGGTGCCAAAACTTACGCTGCCCTTTGGGAAAAGAGGCATTACAAAAATTGCTCCTCCACAACCAGGTGTAAGCCCTAAAAACGAGCCAATTATCGGTTGAGCTTTTTTTGACTTTTCTATTTTCTCAACTAGTTTTCCCGACAACTTATAATCCACATATCCAAAAATTATTAACACTGCCCCGACAAAAGCCGTTACCTGAATAAATGCGTTTTCTGCACTGTACAAAATCAATCTAAAAATTTCTCCTCCCAAATTATCCCTCCTTAAATATAAAATCCATATATTACTTGTATTCCCCACATTAGAAACGGGAAACATTTTTCCATATTATATTATAAGTATTTTCTGTTTTTGTTACTTGTCCTTAGAATAAAAACAATACTCCGACACCAATTACAGTAACCAATGCACCCAATAATTCTTTGACTTTTGGCCTATCGTTAAATACTAAAATCGATATGGGAATAATGGTGACAGGTACTATGGCAGTTATGGTGGAGGATATTCCTGCCGATGTATACTGCAGGGATAAAAGGGATAACCCCACACCAATAAAAGGTCCAAATATGGAACCTATGCTTATTTCCGTCAATGCTCTCATATTTTTAAAGGCTTCCTTTACATTACCCCATTGTTTTCTATAAAATATTAAGGCGGCGAAACTAATAAGCCCTGTTACCATCCTTACCTGAGTAGCTGCAAAGGGATTATAATCGCCCATGCCATATTTACTGAACATCAACCCTACTGCTTGTCCCAATGCACCCAAAAATGCATAGGTCAAACCTTTTACGGAGTATTTGACTTGAATCTTTTTTTCCTCAGGATTTTTCCCCAATATAACTAAAGCAATACCTGTAAGAGTAATAGCCATTCCAATAAGGCTTATTAGCCCTAAGGTCTCTCCAAATATTACATATCCCATTAAAGCAGTAATAGGGGGAGATGTGGCCATTATCAACATGGAAATTCTAGAGCCAACTTCCAAATAAGACTGAATTAAGAATAAATCTCCTATGAAAAAACCAATTAAACCTGAGATGCTTAAAAATATCCAATGTCTAGAGGTAGCATCTACTGGAAGTAAAAGTCCCCTAGAGAAAAAGGTAAATATACTGATAAAAATGAAACCTGTAATTAATCTAATAAAATTTACAGTCAAAGATCCTACTTTCTTTCCCGATAACTCGAAAAAAAACAGCTGACATTGACCAGCAAAACGCAGTACCAAGAGCAGCTAGTTCTCCTAAATTTGATTTAATCATGATGTCCCTTCTTCCTTTGTATTATAATATATATAATATAGTATTTTATTTGCTTATTCAATACCTTTATAGAACTACTGTTTCTAATAAAAACCACCTCAAAGGTTTATTCACATACCT
The DNA here is from genome assembly GCA_023229175.1 of Tissierellaceae bacterium. Taxonomy (GTDB): domain Bacteria; phylum Bacillota; class Clostridia; order Tissierellales; family Tissierellaceae; genus JAAYFT01. The sequence continues at coordinate 22,627 of JALNZV010000018.1, forward strand.
TTGAGGTGGTATAAGGAAATTATTCAAGTCTAATTAATAATTCTCCTGCTTCTACGTTTTGTCCTTCTTTTACTGCAATAGATTGCACGGTGCCTCCTACAGCAGCTGTTATCTGAGTCTCCATTTTCATGGCCTCTATAACTGCTACCAGTTGTTTTTCTTTGACCGTTTCTCCTTCTTTAACCATTATCTTCGAAATAAGTCCAGGTATGCTGGCCCCTATTTCTAGTTTGTTTTCTGGATTGGCAATCTGCTTGATTGTTTCTTCTTTTACTACTTTACTGGCTCTGTCGAATATCTTTATAGCTCTTCTACTGTCATTTACCTCGAAGTATAAGGTCCTGTATCCCTCGTCATCTAACCTTCCTATCTCTAGAAGCTTAATAACTAGTCTTTTGCCATCTGCAATTTCAACTTCTCCGATTTCACCTTCCCTTAGGCCGTGGAAAAATATGTGACTTTCCATTCTGCTGAAATCCCCATTATCCTTTAAATAATTTAAGTAATCTTCAAATACTTTGGGATATAATGCATAGGATAAAATATCTTTTCTCTCTCCATCTAGGTTGAACTTCTCCTTAAGATGTTTTTTGATTTTTCCAAAATCCTCTTGTTCCAATAACTCTCCTGGCCTTATGGTAATAGGTTCCTCACCCTTTAAAACCAATTTTTGCAGTTTTTCTGGAAATCCTCCCATGGGTTGACCCATCATTCCTTGAAAATACGATACGACAGAGTCTGGAAATGCCATGTCCTTAGCTTTATCGTATATATTGTCAGGAGTTAAATCATTTTGCACCATAAATATAGCCATATCTCCCACCACCTTTGAAGTAGGGGTTACTTTTACTATATCTCCTAGCATTTCATTGACTGTTTTGTACATTTCCTTTACGTGATCAAATCTATGTCCTAATCCAAAGCTCTCCACTTGAGGTTTTAAATTAGAGTATTGACCCCCTGGAATTTCGTATTTATATATCTCTGCAGTACCAGATTTCAAACCAGATTCGAATTGACTGTATATAGGTCTTATGGTTCCCCAATAGTCTGATATAATCTGAAGGTCATCTACATTTAATCCCGTACTCATGTTTGTGTGCTCTAGAGCTGCCACAACTGAGTTTAAGGCAGGTTGACTTGTCAGGCCTGCCATACTATTAAACGCTGTATCCACTATGTCAACCCCAGCGTGGGCTGCCATCAGAACTGTAGCTATGCCATTGCCGCTGGTGTCGTGGGTGTGCAGGTGTATGGGTATCTTTATTTCAGATTTTAAAGCCTTTACCAATTCATATGCCGCCTGTGGTTTTAAAAGGGATGACATATCCTTAATTCCTAGAATATGGACTCCTGTCTTTTCTATTTCCTTTGCGGATTTAATATAATAATCCAAAGTATATTTTGTTTTGGATTTATCTAATATATCTCCTGTATAGCAGATACATGCTTCCGCCACCTTACCTACTTTTAATACCTCGTCTATGGCTACTTCCATTCCCTTTAGCCAGTTTAAGGAATCAAAAATTCTAAATACGTCGATGCCTTTTTCAGCTGCTTCCCTTACGAATTCCCTAATTACATTGTCGGGGTAATTTCTATAGCCAACTGCATTGGAACCCCTTATTAACATTTGAAGTAGTATATTTGGTATTTTCCTTCTTAGAAGTTCCAACCTTTCCCAAGGAGACTCATTGAGAAATCTGTATGCCACATCAAAGGTCGCTCCTCCCCACATTTCCAATGAAAATAAATCCTTGCCCAGTACTGAAACTGCCTTTGCTATTCTAAACATATCTGAGGTTCTGACCCTAGTAGCCATCAATGACTGGTGTGCATCCCTCATGGTAGTGTCTGTAATTAAAAGGGATTTATTGTCTTTTATCCACTCCACCAGACCCTCTGGTCCCTTTTCATCTAATATTTGTTTTGTACCGTATTGATTTTTTGGCCTCTCGATTCTAGGCACTTTCGGTATATCAAAATCCGGTTTATTCCCCTTTGTTTCGTTTACTACTTTTTCTCCAATATAATTTAAGATTTTCAGCTCTATATCTTCTTTTGCCCTTATTTCGAAAAGCTCAGGATTGTAAGTAATAAATCCCGTATTGCATTTGCCACTTAAAAATTCAGGGTGATTTAGGACATTTATCAAAAATGGTACATTTGTCTTTACTCCCCTAATCTTCAACTCTCTCAGAGCTCTTTTTACTTTTCTTGCGGCGTCCTCAAAGGTTCTGGAATGGGATGTTACCTTAACCAATAGACTATCGTAATATGGGCTGATGTTTGCACCTGTAAATCCACTGCCTCCATCTAATCTAATTCCATAGCCTGAACCAGTTCTATAGATATCTATATTGCCAGTATCTGGAGCAAAACTATTTAAAGGATCTTCCGTAGTTACTCTACACTGAATGGAATAGCCCCTAGGTTGTATATCTTCTTGCGATTTAATTCCGATTTCATCTGAGTCAAGAGAATATCCTTGAGCCACCAGTATTTGTGACTGAACCAAATCAATACCTGTTACCATTTCTGTAACTGTGTGCTCCACCTGTATTCGAGGATTTACTTCAATAAAATAGTGCTTACCATAATCGTCCAATAAAAACTCTACTGTACCTGCATTTCTATAATCTACAGCCTTAGCAATCTTTACAGCATCATCGCAAATGTTTTTTCTTTGATCCTCTGTAATAGAAAAAGCGGGAGTGTACTCTATAACTTTTTGATGTCTTCTCTGTATGGAACAATCCCTTTCATATAAATGAACTATATTTCCGTATTTATCTCCCAAAACTTGAACTTCTATATGCTTAGGTTTTATAAGATATTTTTCTATGAAAATATCGTCGATGCCAAATGCCTTTTTCGCTTCATTTTTAGCACTATGATACTCTGTAATCAAATCCTTTTCATCTTTTACAACCCTCATTCCTCTACCACCGCCGCCTGCTGCTGCCTTTAATATGACGGGATACCCTGCAAATTTTGCAAATTTCAAGGCTTCTTCTTCCGTAGTAACTGCCTTTTCTATACCAGGTATAGTAGGCACTCCTACCTTGCTAGCCACCTTTTTCGACTGAATTTTGTCTCCAAGGCTAACCATCATATCCGATGTAGGGCCTATAAATTCGATGCCCACTTCTTCACATTTCCTTGCAAACTCAGGATTTTCCGATAGAAAACCGTAACCTGGATGGATAGCATCAACGCCTTTTTTCAATGATAGCCTAATTATCTCATCAATATTCAGATATGCTTCTACAGGGCCTTTGTTTTTTCCTATTAAATAAGACTCATCAGCCTTTGTCCTAAAAAGTGAATTTTTGTCCTCTTCCGAATATACGGCTACTGTCCTAATCCCCAGCTCATTGCATGCCCTGAATATTCGTATTGCAATTTCTCCCCTGTTTGCCACTAAGATTTTGTTTATTTTTTTCTGCATCGCTTACACCTCCAATTATTGATACAATTACTTTGACTAGAACGCCATTTCTTTCAGTATTTCATCTGTAAATTCATCGGTACTGAGGCTACCTCCTAAATCCATGGTTCCATGGCTTTTTAGAGTTTTTGTCAAGGCCTTTTCTATTTTTTCTGCACCTTCGACTTCATCGATGTACCTTAGCAACATTATACCAGATAAAATTGCAGATGTGGGGTTTGCTATATTTTTATTTGCAATATCTGGTGCTGTACCGTGTACTGCTTCAAATATGGCAATCTCTTTTCCTATATTTCCGCCAGGAGCCAGCCCCAATCCTCCAATTAATCCTGCTGCCATATCAGATAGTATATCTCCATATAGGTTTGGAGCCACAATTACATCGTAATTCCTCGGAGATTGAACTAATTTCATGGACATGGCATCTATAATTACGTCTTCAAATTCTATGTCTTCGTACTCTTTGGCTACTTTTCTGCCCGACTCTAAAAATAACCCATCGGATAACTTCATGATATTTGCCTTGTGAGTTAAAGTAACCTTCTTTCTATTTTCTTTTCTGGCTAAATCAAAGGCGTATCTGATTATCCTTTCACTAGCCTCTCTCGTTATAATCTTTATACTCTCAGCTGCATCTTTTCCCACCATATGCTCTATGCCTAAGTACAAATCCTCTGTATTTTCCCTTACTATGACCAAATCTATGTCGTCGTATAAACAATTCTTCACAGGGTAAGATTTTATGGGCCTGACATTTGCATATAAATCTAGGGTCTGCCTCAGTTGTACATTTATGGATCTAAAACCCCCGCCCACTGGCGTGGTAACAGGTCCTTTTAACGCTACCTTATTCGTTTTAATACTATTTATTGCGTAATCGGGCAAAAGCATCCCTTGGTCCTCTAAGGCCTTCTCTCCTACTATTACCTTATCCCAATTTATAGATATGCCTGTTGCCTCAATTACTTTGACGGCAGAGGCAATGACCTCAGGTCCAATGCCGTCGCCGTATATTAATGTAATATTATGCGTCATTTTTTTCTCCTTTCAAATTGAGAAGTCCCCCTGCCCTTAATATGTTTTTTTCTCTCTCTTTAATATTTAAATTTAATAGATATCTTTTTCCCTTTGTTTTATTTAATATTGAAATATCCTCTTTATCTAATTGTCCCAGTATGTCTTCCAAAACTAGTTCATCCAATATATCTAAATCGTCGTAGTCTTCCTTTGATTTAAACTCCAGCGGCAATATGCCATTGTTGATTAAATTTTGTTTGTGAATTCTAGCAAAGGACTTAGCTATTACTCCCTTAACTCCAAGATATAAAGGTACCAATGCAGCATGTTCTCTACTGGAGCCTTGGCCGTAATTTAATCCAGCTATAATAAATCCTCCTCCATTTTCCTTTGCCCTACTTGGAAATTCCGAGTCACAGGGAATTAGGCAATATTCAGATAAATAAGGAATATTAGATCTATAGGGTAATAGCTTTGCATTGGAAGGCATTATATGGTCTGTGGTTATATCGTCCTTTACTTTTATCAATATCCTGCCTTCTACTGTATTTCCCATGGCTTTTCCCTTTGGGAAAGGCTTGATATTTGGACCACGAATTATCTCTATATCTTTTCCATCTTCTGCTGGTTCTACAATTAAATTGTCATTTATCAAAAACTTTTCTGGCATCTCAATATTTATGCCTTCAATATATTCTGTAGGATTTGTTATATATCCCGTTATTGCAGATACTGCAGCTACCTCTGGGCTAGATAAATATACATCTGCCGATGTAGTACCGCATCTACCTTGAAAATTTCTATTAAAGGTCCTGAGGGATACGCCATTGGTAATGGGTGCCTGTCCCATACCAATACATGGTCCACAGCCTGATTCTAATATTCTGGCCCCCGCCGAAATTAGCTTTGCTAGTCCTCCGTTTTCAGCTAGCATATTTAATACCTGCTTTGAGCCTGGCGATATGACTAAGGACACGTCCTCGGCTATGGTTTTCCCATCTAGCAGCTCCGCCGCCTTCATTAAATCCATATAGGATGAATTTGTACAGCTCCCAATGGCAACTTGATTGACCTTTATCTTACCTAAATTAGATACAGGCTCCACATTATCTGGGCTATGGGGACAAGCTGCCATTGGTTCCAATCTATCTAAGTCTATGGTTATTTCCTCATCGTATAAGGCATCTTCGTCGGCTAAAATTTCTCTAAAATCATTTTCTCTGCCTTGAAGCCTTAAAAATTCCAAAGTTACTTCATCAGAAGGGAATATAGATGTAGTCGCTCCCAGCTCTGCTCCCATATTTGTTATGGTTGCCCTTTCGGGAACAGTCAATGATGAAATCCCCTCACCAGTATACTCAAATACCTTATTTAATCCACCTACTACTGTATATCTCTTTAAAACCTCAAGGATAATGTCCTTTGCAGCCACACCGAGCTTCAATTTTCCCTTTAATTCTACTTTTACAATATGAGGCATGGTAATGTAATATTCCCCTCCCGCCATGGCTACAGCCACGTCAAGACCTCCCGCTCCCATGGCTAACATCCCAAGTCCCCCTGATGTAGGAGTGTGGCTGTCAGATCCTAGGAGCGTCTCGCCAGGAACTGCAAATCTTTCCAGGTGAACTTGGTGGCATATTCCATTTCCTGGCTTTGAAAAATATATACCATACTTTTTTGCAACGGTTTGTATATATAAATGGTCATCTGCATTTTCAGGCCCAGTTTGTAGCATATTGTGATCTATATAGGCTACAGATTTTTTTGTCCTTACTTTATCAACCCCCATGGCTTCAAATTGCAAATAAGCCATGGTACCAGTAGAATCTTGTGTTAAAGTCTGATCTACAATTATTCCTATTTCCGTGCCTCTTTGAAGTTTACCAACTTTTAAATGTTCTTTTATGATTTTTTCAGTTACTGTCAATCCCATTTTTATTCCTCCATCTACTATATTGCCTTGGTTTGCGATGTATCCAGTATATGTGGTATATACTTATACGCTAAACCTTTCAGCTCCTCATTTGTAATACTGGATATTCTTCCATTCTCATATTGGTCGTCAATCCATTTTTTTATAGGCAATATTCTTTGATCATTTTTTTCTATTTTTCTATTATTGTCTAATCTAAAGAATCCATTTATCCATGCTGCAATCCCTGCTAAGCCAGAGTATGAATTCACAGCTACCAAGGGTGCTTTTCCTAAAATCTTTTCCGTATCAAAACTATTGTAGATTTCCTTGTTCTTTAACATTCCATCGGCATGGATTCCAGCCCTAGTAATGTTAAATTCGCTTCCTACGAAAGGAGTGCGTGCAGGAACTATATATCCTAATTCTCTTTCAAAATAGTCTGCTATATCTCCAATAACTTTTAAATCCATGTCCTTTGTGTTCCCTTTTATTTGTCCATATTCAAACACCATGGATTCGAGAGGACAATTTCCAGTTCTCTCCCCTATTCCAAATAATGTGGAGTTTACTGAGGAACCGCCATAAAGCCATGAAGTGGAGGAATTCACTACTACATTGTTAAAATCATTGTGCCCATGCCACTCAATAGATGAAGATGGCACTCCACAGTAATACCTTAACCCGTGTATTAAAGCTGGTACTGATCTTGGAAGTTCAGACCCTATATATGGTATACCTAAACCCAAAGTATCAGCAGCTCTAATTTTTACAGGCATATTGTATTTATCTGACAGCTCCATTAAATTCTTTGCCAAAGGTGCTACAAATCCGAAAAAATCAGCCCTTGTTATATCTTCAAAGTGGCATCTTGGAATTATTCCGTTTTGAAGGGCAGCCTCTGCAATAGATAAGTATTGAGTCATTGCTTCTTTTCTCGTCATATTTAATTTGTGAAATATATGATAGTCAGAACTGGACATCAATATACCAGTTTCCTTTATTCCCATTTCCTTTACTAACTTGAAATCTTCTTTGTTTGCTCTTATCCAAGAAGTAATTTGAGGGAAATCATAATTCCTATCCATACATTGTCTTACTGCTTCCCTATCTTTTTCAGAATACAAGAAAAATTCCGTTTGCCTAATGATGCCAGAACCGTTGTCCAATTGGTGTAAATAATCGAAAATCCTAACAATTTGTTCTACGGTCATTGACGACATGGACTGCTGCCCATCTCTAAATGTTGTATCCGTAATCCATATATCTTCTGGTATATCCATTGGCATTTGGATGTTATTGAATTTTACCTTTGGTATTTCTGAATAAGGAAAGGTCTCCTTGTAAAGATTTGGTCTTAAAGTATCGATGTTGTTGTAAATCATTTTATTTCCCCCTTGTCTTTTTTGCAAGTTTAAAATGTCTTCTTGCTCTTTGTTCTTTTAAACTTTAATTGTGGTTTTTTCTTCCACAAGAGATTGTTTGATGTAAGTAAGTTTGAGTCACAATAATATTGTATTGATACAACGTGTATTTTGCTGTCTTTAATCAGTATTAATTTTAACTTATTGTACCCATTTACTTATATGCTTTTAAACTATATGCTATTTATTTTAACACAGAAAAAAATAAATGCAATAGTTTTTTGCAAGTTTTTTTATTTATCTTGCATTTATTTATAAAAAAATACAATATGCCTTTAAATGAGACATATTGCCAGTATATGTATAGGGTATTTAATTTTTGATTCTAATCTTTATAGATTATTGTTCCACTATTTCCTTTTAAAGCTTTTTCCGCTTCATATAAAGAGGCAATTACGGATTTTCTTTCCTTCTTGGACTGTACAAACTCCACCGCTGCCATTACTTTTGGTAGCATACTTCCCTTTGCAAATTGATTATTTTCCATATATGCCTTGGCTTCCCCGACGGACATCTTATCTAGACCAATCTCATTCTCTTTGCCAAAGTTAATCGAGACCATTGGCACAGCAGTCAATATAAAGAGATAATCCATATCTAGTAAATCTGCAATTTTAGCACTAGCCAAATCCTTGTCTATGACGCCGTCAATCCCCCTATAACCTAACTTATCTTTTATGACTGGTATACCACCTCCACCGACAGTAATGACAATATGGCCCTTTTCCACCAATGCCTTAATCGATTCTTTTTCAACTACATCTATTGGTTTAGGCGATGGTACCACTCGTCTATAACCTCTGCCAGAATCTTCAATCATGATGTAGCCTTTTTCCCTTTCAATTACAGCTGCTTCTTCCCTCATGTAAAATTTACCAATAGGCTTTGTTGGGTTGTCAAAGGCTTTATCATTTTCCTCCACTACTACCTGAGTTATTATTGTAGATACATTTTTGGTTATATTTCTTTTATTTAATTCCTCCAGTATTCTGTTTTGTAAATGGTATCCAATATAACCCTGACTCATGGCTACACACTCTGGGAATGGCATATTCACATCTTCCATAGCTAGATTTATCATGCCCACCTGAGGACCGTTCCCATGGGCTACTACGATTTCATGTCCCTGTTCCACTAAATCCACTATTGCCTTTGCAGACTCCTTTGCTATATCGTACTGCTCCTTGGGATTATTTCCTAGGGCGTTTCCCCCTAAGGCTACTAATATTTTGCTCATTCTTTGCCTCCACAATTTTTGACTTTTTTTATTTATTATTATGATTTTACACCTTTTATTTTATTTTGCAACAAAAAAATAAAAACAGGGAAAGTTTCCCTGTTTAAAAATCAATTTATTCGCCCTTATATGGGTTTTCTATTTTACCAGCTTTTAATTCTTCAATTGCTTCGTATACTGCATCTTTCACGTCCTGTCCGATGTCATCGGTCCATTGCATGTCAAGTACGCCGTCTGCCCAACCTAAGGAGACGCCCTCTGGTTTTAGTTCACCATCTATTAACTGTTGAACTGTACCTTTAAATAACCCTGGGGTATTGTAAGTTACAGAGGACAATACTGTTCCTGGAGCTACTTCGTTTTGAGGTGAAATATAACCAACTGCTTTAACTCCCTTTGTCTTTGAGGCTTCAATGGAGCCAAGTCCAACTTCATTGGCACTACAGAAGATTACATCTGACCCAGCTTCTGCCATAGCAAGGGCTGTTTCCTTACCTTTTTGTATGTCTTCCCAAGAGTTTACATATGTTTTAGTCACTTGAATTTCTGGATCTATTCTCTGAGCTGCTGCCTCAAAGGCATCTAAAGTGCCTGCTATAACTGGGAATGGGAATGAACCTATTGCACCCATTTTCTTTGTATCTGTGTTCATAGCTGCAATTATACCTGCTATATATCCGCCTTCCCATTCTCTAACGCCTATACCGCCAACATTTGGCTCTTGTCCTTCTTCACTGTTGATTACCATATAGAATGTATCTGGGAATTGTGGTCCTACGTTTACAGCTGCATCATAAAATTGAGTACCATGGGCAAATACTAAATCATATCCCCTAGAACCGTAGTCTGTGAATACTGCCTCAAAGTCTGCTTGCTGAACACTTTCAATGTATTCCATCTTGATACCAAGGTCTTTTTCCACCATTTGTAAACCTTCGTATGCTGTAGCATTCCAGCCTTGATCATTGATTGGCCCTGGAAGCAATAGCACAATCTTATAATCTTTGCCACTATCTTCAGGAGTTGAAGTAGTTTCGCCGCCATCATCACTTGCTGCTGGTGCCGCTGGTGCTGCTGGTGCTTCATCTTTCGGCTGAGTTCCGCAACCTGACAGAGATGCTATTAAAAGCACCGAAATAATCAGTAAAGCAATTATACTTCTCTTTTTAAACATTTCTATTCCTCCTTTGGTTTTGTACGCATTTAACTACATTACAAGTTTAAAACTGGACACCTCCTTCTACTTTATTAAAATTATTTTTCATAAGGGGTTCCGAGAGCCTTTGGCGAAGTAGTACGCCCAACTATACCTGTGACAGCGACGACTGTGAGTATATATGGAAACATCAATAAAAATTGATATGGAATTGATACTCCAGACATCTGTATCCTAATTTGCAGTGCATCTGCTACACCAAAAATTAAGGATGCCATCAGCACGCCCGTTGGACTCCATTTGCCAAAAATGACTGCTGCTACTGCTATGAATCCCCTTCCTGATACCATATTGTCTACAAACATGTTAAATTGACCTAAGGATAAAAAACTACCTCCTAAGCCTGCCAATGCTCCAGAAATCAATACACATGCTGTCCTGACCTTTTCTACAGGTATCCCAACTGTATCCGCTGCCATAGGGTGTTCCCCTACGGTTCTGATGTTTAAACCCAAGGATGTCTTATAGAATATATAATGAGATATAGGTACTAATATAAATGCTATATACACGAGGGCTGTCTGCTTAAACAGTATTTCCCCGATAATTGGTATATCTGATAAAATAGGTATGCTTACTGGCGAAAATGCATTTACTGTTATAGGAACTGTGGTAATCCCAAATAAGGCCCTATAAAAGAAACTAGTGATTCCTACTGCTAACAAGTTAATTGCCACGCCGCTTACTATTTGGTTTATCTTGATTTTTACAGTAATCAGTGCAAAAAGTGCCGCTATGAGCATCCCCGATAATACCGCTACAATGGTTCCTATCCAGTAGCTACCTGTAAAATATGAGCCTACTACTCCTGCAAATGCCCCTACTAACATCATTCCTTCCAATCCAATGTTTACGACTCCAGATTTTTCAGAGTACATTCCACCTAGAGCTGCAAATAATATGGGTACTGAAAGCCTGATGGATGCAGATAAAAGTGCAATAAGAAATGTTATATTAAATATATCTTTCATTATTCTATCACCTTTTCCTTTCTTCTCATATACAGCTCTAATTTTGGCCTTAACATATTTCCCGCTAATACTAATATAATTATCATGGCTTGTATTATACTTACTATATTAGCTGGCACTCCTACTCCCCTTTGCATGGAGTTGGATCCTGTTTGCAGCATACCCAACAGTATAGAAGATACTACAACGCCTGCAGGGTTAGCACTTCCCAATAGGGCTGCTGCTATACCGTCAAAACCAACGTTTTTGGAAAAGTTGTCTAGTAATCTATGGTGTATACCGTTTATTTCTGTAAAACCTGCCACACCAGCCAAGGCTCCACTGATGGCCATGGATATTATGATGCTTTTTTTAATACTCATACCCGAGTATTCGGCACCATCCGGATTAAATCCTACAGCCCTAAGCCTATATCCAAAGGGGGTTTTCCACAGAATTATATACACTATGATAGAGATAATTACTGCAATTACAAATCCTATGTGAAGCCGCGTGTTTGGAACTACGTATGGTAAAAATGCGTTTTTACCTATAAGATCTGTCTGCGGATAAAAACCAATTGATTCCCTAAGGGGTTTGTCGACTAAGTAGCTTATGAGATAAAGAGCTACATAGTTAAACATTATGGTGACTATAATCTCCGACGAGCCAAAAATACCTTTTAAAAACCCAGGTATTAAACCCCAAATAGCCCCCGCTATAATTGCCCCTATTAAGGATAGGGATATGGTCAAAAATGGACTTAAATGCCCTGTCTTTAAACCGACAAAAACAGCAGCCATGGCACCTGCAAACATTTGTCCTTCACCGCCAATATTAAACAGTCCCGTTCTAAATGCAAATGTAAATGCAAGACCTGTCAGTATAATTGGCGTTGATTTTACAAATATTTCTGCTGTGTTATATTTATTTGTAAAGTTTCCGAATATTAAGTATCTGTATGCCTCTAAGGGATTAACATCTATGAACAACAATAAAACGCTTCCCAATAAAAGTGCTAAGAATACAGCAGCAATCGGTATCAAAATCTTTAGTAATTGAAAAATATCAAATTTCTTCACCATCTCTCCCCCTTTAGTTTGCACCGGCCATCATTAATCCAATTCTGTTTTCATCAAAATCGGACTTGTCCATTTCTCCAACGATGCCGCCCTTGTATATGACTGCTATTCTATCAGATAGGTAATTGATTTCCGATAATTCCGTTGAAATCAGAAGAACTGCTGCTCCATCTTCCTTAGCCTTTATTATCTCTTGGTGGATAAATTCAGTAGCACCTATATCTACGCCTCGAGTAGGCTGTACTGCTATTAGCAGCTTTGGCAATTTGTGTATTTCTCTAGCAACAACAACTTTTTGCTGATTTCCTCCTGATAGTTTTTTAGCCTCAGCATGTCTGCCGGGGGTTTTGATTGAATATTTTGAAATCATGTCATCTGCATGTTTGTTTATGACATTAAAATCAAAGAATAAAGTTTTTCTATATGGTTTTTTATAATAGTCTTTTAATATCAAGTTTTCAGATACAGAAAAGTCTAATATCAATCCTCTCTTGTGCCTATCCTCGGGAATATACCCCACTCCCATTTTCACAATCTCTTCTATGGTATTTTCTGTTATATCTTTTCCATCTAATAATATGGTTCCAGAACTGGCCTTCATCAAGCCTACTATTACCTCCGCCAACTCTTTTTGTCCATTGCCATCTACCCCTGCAATTCCCAATACTTCTCCAGAGTTTACTGTAAGACTAATATCATTTAAGGATTTTTCACCTTTCTCGCCCTCATGGGATAGGGATTCTATTTCTAAAATAGGTTCCCCTACCTTGTATTCTTGTTTTCTTTCTATGGGCATTAATTCTCTACCTATCATAAATCTAGCCAATTCAAGTTCATTGGTGTCTTTAGTATCAATGGTTTTGGTGACTTTGCCATCTCTAAGGACAGTAACTCTATCACATACAAACATTACTTCCTTCAATTTGTGAGTGATGAGAATAATCGACATCCCATCTTCGGCCATGATTTTTAACGTGGTAAAAAGTTCCTCAGTTTCCTGGGGTGTTAAGACTGCAGTGGGCTCGTCCATTATGAGAAGCTTGGCTCCCCTATACAAAGCCTTGACTATTTCCACCCTTTGCTGTTGACCAACGGACAAATTTCCAACCTTTGAGTCCAAAGAAATCTCCATTCCGTACTTTTTTGCGATTTCAGATATTTCCTTTTTTAGTTTCTCTTCTTTAATCACCAGGCCTTTTTCTTTACCCATCCCCATGATTATATTTTCCAACACCGTATGAACTGGCACCAACATGAAGTGCTGATGTATCATGCCGATTCCCAAGTCAATGGCATCTTTTGAAGACCTAAGATTTAGTTTTTTGTCTTCAAAAAATATTTCTCCCTTATCCGGTTGATATAAACCGTAGAGAACGTTCATCAAAGTTGATTTTCCTGCGCCGTTCTCACCAAGCAGAGAATGAATCTCTCCCTTTTTTACTTCCAAATTGACATCTTCATTGGCAGCTAATGTACCAAAGTACTTAGAGATTGATACCATTCTTAGTATAGTATTCATATTACCCTCCTATGCCTTAATAGTTTTGCGTATAGTGCTGTTCATTGTTTCAATAAACTTTTTTAATTTCCTTTGTAGGAATTATACAAAAATAATAATATAAAAAGCTTTTTTTTGTGTTTTTCCTATAAGTTACTAATATATCTTTACTTAAAGTCATTTTAGCACTTTATTCCAATGGTGTCAATAATTTATAATGTTAGACAAAAGTTGTCTTTGTGTAGTTTCTATAAATACTAAACTAAATGGGTATTTCTGCAAAAACTATGTTATAATTATAAAAAAACAAATTAGGGATATTAGGAGATGAGAAAATGAAGTTTATTTCATATGAAGTTGGAGGAAGCGAAGAGTACGGCATTTTGAACTTAGATAATACAAAGATAACTCCCATGGGAATTTTGTTAAACGACATGGGCAAAGAGTTACCTGCAAATTTATTAGATTATATACAAAAGTATTCCCACAGCTTAAATGCTGCTTTATTCGACAAAATGAAAATCTTTAAGGATATGGGGGTTTCTTTAGAGGATGTAAAAGTAACTTCACCTATTAAATACCCAAGGAGAAATGTATTTTGTCTAGGCAAAAATTATGTGGACCATGCTATGGAAGTGAAGAGTATACCAAGTGGCAGTGCTGAAGTACCAGAAGAGCCAATTTATTTTACTAAAATAGCAGACCCCGCCATTGGACAAATGGATGAGTTCCCCATTCCTGTGGATTATACAAATAAAATCGACTATGAAGTGGAATTGGCAGTTATAATAGGCAAAGATGGAAAAGATATTTTACCAGAACAAGCAGAGGATTATATATTTGGATATACCATTGGCAATGATATATCGGCTAGGGATATCCAAACAAAACACGTCCAATGGTTTAAAGGAAAGAGTCTAGACGGATTTACCTCCTTAGGCCCTTATATAGTGGATAAATCGGAAATAAGGTTTCCTGTAGAACTAGACATCATTTGTAAGGTAAATGGTGATATAAGGCAAAACTCCAATACTAGAAACTTAATATTTGATATACCAACTATTATCTCAGACCTATCGAAAGGCCTTACATTAAGGGCAGGAGATATTATACTGACAGGTACTCCCGCAGGAGTTGGCATGGGTTTTGAGCCGCCAAAGTTTTTAAAATCTGGCGATGTGGTGGAATGTTATGTTGAGAGCATTGGAACTTTGGTAAATTTAGCTAAATAGAAAGAGGACAGCCATCGGTTGTCCTCCCAAATTTTTCTTCATATATGGTTAATGCTTTTTCCAAGCTGCAAGTCTCTGGGTACCTTCTAGGCTTCTAATCCTTGTAACATCCTGCATCATTTCCAGTACTCCCTTAAAATTACCTTCATCATCCCTAACCGCTGTGAAATTAATATAAATAAATTTCTCACCTGTATCAATCCAAAATTCGGCCTCGTCCTGCACTCCCTCCCTAAATTCATTGATGACACCCATTACCTTATCTAAGCTCTCCTTAGGATGGCAGTTTTGAACTTCACGGCCTATGACCCCTGGACTCCTAGGGAATATTCTGTGCTTAGTATCTGTATAGAATCTGACAATTTCGTTTTCATCTATAAAAGATAAATCTATTTTTAAATGTTTAAAAATTAGATTAATTTGTTCTAAAGTCAACTGTCCTCTGCTAACTTCTAATACAGAATCGCTGGATAAATCTTGTATTATTCCGTGTTTACTCAATAATTGGGATAAATCTTTTATGAGACTGTCATTTACTTCATTTTCACCCTTTTGACCCCTTTTAAAAGAATCTTTATATGCAGGCGGTGTATCAATGAGGCAGTAACCAATTTCATCGTCTCCGCTTCTCATGATTATAAATTCCTCATCTGTAATCAGATTCATTGATGTTGGATATAGAATCTCCTCTTCCTTAACCATCATCTCCTCAATCATATCAATAAGATTCTGTTGCATTCCTAGAAACTCTTCTTCACTTCCTTCTTTTAGAAATACCCTTCCCTTATTTATCATAGCCTCAATATTATCTTCCAATGTCCACATGACTTTTGTAGGTTTATCAAAATCCTTCTTTTCTAAAATAGGATAGAGTTGATTTTGCTTTCTTGCAAAGTGGACCTTTATCTCCCCAAGTTTTTCGTATACTTCTTCCCATGGATTTCTAATAAATTTCTTAGGCAGCATTTCTTTCATCTCCATGAGCAAGGACCTTATGACTTTTACTTCCTTTATATAAGTGTTAATAGGATGTCCCTCTGGAGGATCTAATCTATCGAAGGTTCTTATATCTGCGAATATTTCCAACATTTCGTCTAGTTTATCGGTTATTTCTTCGTCTGTAATTCCAAAGCTCGTAAGCAACTGTTCGGATAAAACAAATTCCTGTCCAGATACATTATCAAAGCTTGAATTAGCCAATTCCCTAGCCTCTTTTAATGTGGTTCTTCCCTTTAAATAATCTAGTTTTATATCGAGCATATTCTTTATCTTTTCATCATCTGTGCCAATAAGTTTTTTCATCTTTATGTCCTTTAATTCTATATTCAAGCATCTCATCCTCTCAACGTTTTTAGTAATGATATTATATATCAATTGATAATTATTGTCAATTAGAGATGTATATTTTACTGTTATAAATAAGGAATACATCCCTAAGATATTCACATATTATAACAACATATAATACACTGTAGTATATAAATTTAAAAATATATTGATAGGAGTATGTCAATGAATAATAATGCTAAACTCATGAGCATAGTTTTTGATTTGGGTGAACCACTGTTCACAAGGGAATACCCTTCTGATATTGTCCAGTTTCAAACTTTTACTACGGTTCAAACAAATACGCCTATATGGACGCCTGGTGCTAATAATAGTATTTACCTCACTGCACTGCAAATTTCTTCTCTAGCTCCCGTTGTTGTAGAAATAAATAGGGAAAACAATTCCCCTTTTATGTCTATAGCCATCACTGATACCCTTGCTACTTACGGAATAAGCTTTTCTTCACCAATTAAATTTAATCCAGATGAGATAATTTCCATTACCACCAGTGCTGCAAGTACAGTTAGTATCACCCTCTTAGGTTATGAACTTTAATTTACTGGTAGACAATAAAAGGAGAGTTATATAATGGATCATAATATTGAAACCAAGAATTACGTACCTACTTCCAGTGAGCAGGCACTGTTAAATATTACAGAAAGTTCCAATATTATTAAATATTTTACCCTAGGCATTCAACCTTCGAAGACCATTCTATGGACACCAGAGCTGCAAAAAAGTATTTTTGTCACATCTGTTCAAATATCTGCTCCATTAGGGGTGTCTATTATACTAAGTGATGGCAATATGAGCTTTTTGTCCTTGAAAGTAACGCGACCCTTCAACAATGCAGGCAAAGTATTCTCCTCGCCATTTAGGCTTGCTACTGATAATTCTCTTTCGGTCAGCACCTCTGATGAGGAAATACTGTGTGATACTTTTGGTGCCATAACTGCCACTCAAGTTGCTTACAATGGTAGAAGTGATTTTACAAATGTCAATAACGCAATAGGGCTTTCCAACGGGACATTGTGTTCTTTAAACTCAAGCCTTCTTAATCAAACTGCTGGAAGGCTTATTTTGAGCTATAGCATGTTGCCAAATGAGTACAAGTATTTAGATATACAGCAAGTCATAATAAAATACTATTGTCGCCTTAATTTAACCCTTGCCGTAGGAGTTAGCTCTAT
The DNA here is from genome assembly GCA_023229175.1 of Tissierellaceae bacterium. Lineage (GTDB taxonomy): Bacteria > Bacillota > Clostridia > Tissierellales > Tissierellaceae > JAAYFT01. The sequence goes on from JALNZV010000018.1 coordinate 40,168, forward strand.
GATTCTTTATTGGCGACCAGATAATCAGGCTAATTGGATTGAGTTACAGGAAATAGATTTATCCGTCATTGGAACGTCAAATCATTTAGTCAACCCGCTTGAGCATGATATTACAGATATAGTACTTGAAGCATCTGACCCATGGGATGTAATCAATAACTTACAAACGTCCTTTGTAGGGGCACATACTGGCCTAGGCCTTGGAAATACTGTGCAGCTAGATGCTATAGAAATTGAAATTTGTATGTCTGGGAAAAATGCAATTACTATTTTTGGATATGAGGCCTAGTTCGAATATTAGAAAATAAGAATACGCAAGATGATTTACACATCCGATTTCCCAATTGGTCAGGAGGTAAATAATTAATTTATTTACCGACCTCCCACACCACCGTACAAACAGATAATATTTAAGATAGTTTAAATATCCTTACTTTTCAAACCTATACTGTATAGAGTTGGGTAGTATTAGATTTTTACCACTAATTTGTTGCCCATGCTGGGCACACACAACAAATCCTATAGTTTTCACTATAGGATTTATCTGTTATATTTCTCTTTGTATGTTTTCAATTTCTTCTACAGGTAATTTTGTGTATTTGGCTACTAAGGCCACCTCCATACCGTCTTTTAATAGCTCTTTAGCCATTTCCTTAGCCTTCTTTAATTCTCCCTCTGCTCTTCCTTCTGCTTTACCTTCTGCTTTACCTTCTGCTTTGCCTTCTGCTAATCCCTTTTCCAATCCAGTTTCATATCCCCTTGACTCTGCATATTTTATCCTTGAGATTTCATCTAACCTTGCCTTTTCCCTTGCATAGTATT
>JALNZV010000054.1 GCA_023229175.1 Tissierellaceae bacterium
AAATGCCCGGAAATGCCTATCAGTAGACAGAGATCCTATCGAAACCCCACCAGTAGAAACAGAGGTAGTCCATTTACTGCCAGCCCACATAGTATTTGCATCAAATGACCACCCTGCAATTTTATTGGTAGAACCAAGTTGCAAAACGATATTGCCTCCAGTAACCCCTAGAAATCCCCAATTTGTAGGACTGCTATGATACAAAGCCACTCGGTTTCCTACATCCTTTTGGGCGGTAACGGAATAATTATTGGTCACATCATTTGCTCCAAGAAAAACCCCTATAAAAGTATCATCGTCTGGTGTGAAGACAGTCGGCCCACCATACATATAATACTTCGTGAAATTCCATTGCCCAAAATTAGCAGTACCATTTGCATTCAATCGCCAATTAGATGTCCACATTGATTCGTTATCAAAGTTGACACCTGCAATTTTAGAATTGCCCAAACTATCTGATCGAAAAATATCCCGATATCCAACACCTGGTTTTCTAACGCCAATTTGAATTCCATAGATAGGAGTGGATGGAAAGGAATTTGCTGTGTCTGGATTGGATACAACCCCGACTCTTATCAGTTTAATAGCAGGGACAAGCGGATCCAATACACTGTCGTAATTAAACATTCCAAACCCAGCTCGTAAATTGGAAGCACCTCCATCTACTGTTGCACTCACAGTAGGGTTGTTTGACATTACTATAAACCTGTTTCCTCCAGTATTCCTGCCCATGTAGTCGGTTCCAAAATGCCACCCTGCTATTTGGTTCGTCGAACCAAGTTGGAACAAGGAAGTGTTTTGGTATTTATGCTCTATACCCCAATTAGTACTATTTGTATAGAACATTTTTATATACTCAATTGTGCTTACTCTTATTTGAAAATGCCTCAAAGAAGAGTTTATTTCCATTACTGGAGTAGTTGTGTTTGGTATTGTTACTTGCGACGCAAAAGTTGAATTTGTAAAATTCCATCCCGCTATTCTATTTCTAGAACCTAAATGGAAAACCTCTCCGAAACTAGTCCTACCCCGAATCCCCCAATCCCCATCAGTATCAGCATGTTGGAAATATAACGATATATAATTATCCCCGGAAGATTTTATTATGATATTCGGTTCACTATATTGTGGCTGAGAAACAAAAAAGTTAGCTTGAAGAAAAATCCCCACACTGTTAGCGGAAAAAGGATCGTTGAATGACAACAAACCGGTATATAAAAGGTTCCCATCAATTTTCCAACCACCAATAGTTCCTTGTTGGAAATTCAAAGTCATCCCCTCTATGTAGGTAGTGGTAATGATTTGTGCTTGCAGCCAAACAGTATTTATCAAAGTATTGACAAGGTAGCCCCCAGAAATAACAGTTGTGTCTAATTGAGCCTTTCCAATTAAGTCAGAAAAGGCCAAATCCCCCAAACTACTTGCAAATGTAGATAGTTGATTGTCTGTATAGTATTCACTTCCTGCCAAAGCATTGTTGTATGCGGCATTTGCTTTTGCAGTTGCATCGTCAGCGGCAGTACTTATGGCTGAATTTTGCGCATCGGTTGCAAGGGTAATGGCATACCCCCGAGTACTGACATCGTTGGTTGTAGTCCCTCCACCTGCAACTACAAACCGACCGCGAAGGAAAACATTGTCAGAATATAAACCAAAGCCGCTAAGCGATCCCAAAACAGAATCTACAATACCAGCAAGGTTCCCTAAACGAACTTTAGTAATTTGTGCATATACTACGTCCAAGTATGGGGCGTTGTTGTCACTTGAAGTAATATATAAATATCCCCGTCTTGCTGGAGTGCTGCTGTTAATGCGACCTACAACATCATTTACTGCTGCGGTAGAGGTACCGGATGTCAGTGTAAGCCGCATTGTCCCGTTTGCAGTATTGATATTGCTTACTATTGCTTCATAATATTTTAAACCGGAAGCAGTCCATTTGCTGCACATTAGCAAATCCCCGTTGACGAAAGGAATAAGAGTTGTGTCCCCTCCGGTGTCAACAGTTACATCCCAAACAGTACTAGACACTATGGTTACAGCAGATATTTTTGCCGTATCACTCACCAGCAAAGAACCATTGGTTCCCCGCATTTGGTTTATCACCAGTTCATATACATCCATTGTTTGCCGAACAGTAAGTCGGTCAATGGTGAAATGGTATCTGTTTGGGCTACCTGCTATTTTTTGAATCCTCCAACCGGAACCACCAAAACCAGAAGTAACAGTATCTATAGAAGAAACATCGCTGTTGAACCTACTTAGCCCTGTAATGTCCATAGTGGACTGTCCTGTGATTGCTCCTTTCAACAAACTTGTTGTTTCTACAGTCAATGCCGCCCCAACGACAGCATTCCGGAAAATGCCCAAATCCCCATTGGCAAACAATTCCAGTCGTTTATTTTCTCCAAAATACCAACGGAATCCAGTAAGGTTGTTTACTAGAGTAAAATCAAGATAATAGTTCGGGCTTGTTCCTCCTATTCTTTGGCGATAATGAGGCACGCCGCTATAACCTATCTCTAAACCGCCATCCCTTATTTGTATGCCTGTTCCTTTAATGAATCGGCTATGCAAAGTAGTCCCAAAATAAACGTCCCAATAAGACACAGCAGAACCAAAGGTATTGTGGAAGACAGAACTGCTGTAAAAAAATTGGGTAAGATCGCTTGTCCCTGTTCCAATGCCAACAGTTCCACCGGAAGCATATAAATTTCCGGCTGCTGTTAAGTTACCAGCAGGGGATATGGCAATATCATTTGCAATAGTAGCATCTGCCCTCAGAATTAAACTTGCTACGTTGATAACATTGCTACTTAAAGTAATACTTGCTTCCGCAGAACCCCGCTTGATATGCAAATGTTCATGTAGTGCATCTTGTGATAAAGTCAGTCGGGACTTCAATTCTGTTGTCCCTGTTACTTCTACGTTCCTTGTTACAAATAAGTCACGGGCTATATTTACATCAGTCCCTGCATTTAGAGAATGCGAAACCTGCAAACTGCCATCGGACAAAATAATATTCCCCCCTGCAATAGTCAGATTGCCTATACCGATGGCAATACCTTCAGTAAGACCAAGTGAGCCAGCAATGTGAACAGTATGTGGGGATGGTGTTACTCGTTGGGATCCTCCTATTGCCAATTTGCCGGAAATAAACGATTCCTCCCAATTTAAAAAAGCAAGGTGTCTATTCCCAACGTCCTCACTGGAAATGAAATGAACCCCCCTTCTTCCTGCAATAAAGCCCCCTTCTGTGCGACCTTGCAAAAGAGCGATTGGATCAGTTCCGCCCCCTGTTTGCCGCATAACATCGAAAATCCTGGACTGAACCCGCGTAGTGAAATACCAACTGCCGGAAATTTCTTCATTTACATTCCTAGACAATATATTAGAAGGAACTAAATTAGTTGTGGCAAGTTTTCCATTATTCCAATATGTAAGTCTGTCAGTTGTCATACTGGATTCACGCACAGTCAACGGACTGTTATCCCACCTTATTTCCTTTAATGCATTGATGTAGGTTGGTTTGTCTTCAAAATAAGATTCTAGCCAGCTAGTGCCAATTCCCCCACCACCAGAAGGATTAGAGGAACTACCACCTAGTCCTTCTATACTAATATTAGCAGAAGTGAGATTGAGGTTTTTCAATAATTTACTTCTACCTTTTGGCGGAATGTATTGTGTACGTAATGTTGCCATGATTCATACTTATTATATCAGTTCTTCTAAATCCATATCTGTTGTACCCATTACCAAATCAAAAGTCATTTTCTTTGGTATAAATTTACAAACAATTTCATTACGTTTGACTAGTTCATATACAAAAAGCTGGAACGGAGAATAATATCCTTTTACCTTCATGCCGGTTAAAGTGTACCTAGGTTGTTTTAATTGGGCAAAAAATACATTTAGCACATATTCCTGCAATGACACAAGCCCTCCTGAAATTCCCTTTGGGAAACCATTTAATTCTAAAGCTACTATATTATTAAAAGAAAATCCCATGAAAGAGTCAAAGTCACCACCCATAATTAAATCATCTTGTCTGACAATTAAATCATGTATATCTGCATCCGCAGGAAATGCCTGTTGTATAGAAAATTCATTATCGGGTCTTAGCATATAATCTACTTTCCTGATAATAGATTGTACAGTTCCTCCATCACTGGTTTTACCTATTATGTAAAAATTATCTGTGCCAGCAATTCTAATTATCCTACGAATAACTAATTTATTCGCAGATAATGTAGATATGGTCCACCTTCTATAGTCAGGATTAGGTACAAATGATATTACACCATCTGATGTAACATTAGTTGTGGTTGAAAAAGTATGGTAATATTTCATTGAATCAAAATCCCCAGCAATAAGTACTCTACCAAAATCGGAAGGTATATAAATATGAAATACCTCTCCGTCCCCACTTTGTTTATTAAATTCAATAGGACCAGCAGAATTGTCACTAACTACTTCCCCATCTAATGTAAACAGAGCTATGTTTTTACGTGAAACACCACCAGTACCATAATTTGTATAAACTGTATCAAATCTACCACCAACCCAAAGTCTAGGTGTACTGCCATTGTGGTTTCTATAAGCTATTGTATTAATATATCCATTTGTATCAACACCAGCCTCATTACCAGTTCCAAATGCCTGCCTTGCAAAATTACTAATAGCATATTTTGCAATACCGGGAGCCGAAGTAAGAGAACCCCCACCATCTGCCTGTGTTCTGGCTTGCCTAAACGAGCCAACAATGTATATATAATCCCCAACAATTTCAAAATCAAATATAGTATCTGTAGCAACTGTAACTGACTGTATTCTTGCCCAAGTAGTCAATGAATATGCAGCAAGTTCATGTTGTAAAGCAACATATAAAACCCCATTATGAATCTTCATACGCCTTACCCCACCACTACCGGTATATGTTTGTAAGAATGGGAATGTATTATCTACAGAACCGTCTGCATTTAATTTAAAAACATTTGCTTGAGAACTAAAAGGTTTTGATACTCCTTTATATGTAGTAAAATCACCACCAATTAATATACCACCATCATCTGGTAATTGTATTATTGTACGAATAATACCATCCACCTCAGAATCCGTGTTAAATGGATAGGTAAATGAAGATGCATTTGGAGTTATATATTGCACCTTTTCCAGATTTTCAAATCGTTCATTTGTAGCATTAGTGTTCCCATAATTTCCGCTAACAAAGACACTGTAAGTACCTCTTGCCAAACCTAAATCATCCGTGCCTTGTGTAACTTCAATACTGGAATCCGTAGAAAACAAAGTATCCCCTACAATTTCATTTATTATATCTTTGTCTTCTACTTTCTTATAATCCTTAACTGTTGCAATACTATATGATGTTGCGGTAACTGATCTTAATCCCCAACCTGCATCAAAACTATATACAGGTACTTTCCTAGATTCCATATCTACAACAGAAATGGAAATATCCTTTAAGTCAATTGGACTCTTAGGAGAAACATTTTCACCAGGAAAGTATATATCAAATGCTAAATAACCACCTTGTGGTGCAAACTCCTTATTGTTATCTGGATTATACAAAGGGATAGCAAAAACATTATCACGTCCTCTGCTATATCTAGTATTGGTAAAACTAGGAGCGTGTACACCGCCGTTCAGATCATACCATGTATTATAATTATATTGCGTAATATGTTTACCTGTTTCTGCCGGGAACATACATAATTCAATAGGCATTATACTAATATCATCAGTCCAATATCCTGTTCCAGCTGATATTTCACTATATTGAGTAGCTATACTCTTATTAGGAATTGTGTATTGTGCTATCACATTCCCTTCATCATCCAATAAAACTGGACGAATAAATAAAGGAAATGTTTTACCAGTTGTATCCCCCGACGCAGTCCATAAAGCTGATCCTGGTATCTCATTTGTTTCCCCAAAATGCTCTGGATCAGCTACTCTAATTTGTCCAGATAATGAAATGTACAATACATCTGCTTGAATAAACCTTTTAGACTTAAATCTTATTCTGTATGCCGAAGCAGGCATAGGATAAATACGGACAAAACTTTCCTGTGCATCCCCTTCCTGTCCAGTTCTTACAATAAAGTTAGTCTGAAAGAAATCAGTAGTAAATCTATCTATGGAAGCACAATTTAGATGATGTGTTTCCCTAAACAAAAATTCATCGTCTTTATAATGGTCCAAAGTCTGTACTACATTGGACACATTTTCAGGTGTGACCCCTATATTTTCCTCTGAACTATATACATATTTATTAAATTCAATTTTTATTTTGTTTTTTGCAGATGTGACAGCCAAAGATGGAGTTCCTTGTATTTCATCTAATGCTTCTGCGTCATTATTAATGGTAACAGTGTCAACATAATCAAGTGTATCAAACTCATACCTTTTACAAGGAATGGATGTTTGTGGTAAATAAAGTGTATCAATAATATAAACACTATTATTGTATATAAACAATTTTGCACCATTGGCAAATATAAGTCCTTCCAAAACTTCCTTCATTGTCATAGGTTCCCCTAATTCATCATAAAAATTCTCAGATTTAGAGTAAACTCTATGATAAATAGTTTCTTGTGGACCTATAACTGACAATGTAGGAACATGATTAATGTATATATAATCATAGTCAATATCCAGTATGGAAAGACAGCGTTTTATTATATCCAGATTCCTTAACATTCCCTTATATACATTACCATCCTCATCTAAAAAGGAAAATCTGGACAACAAAGCCAATCCATTGTTAGCGGTCAATCTTATATCATAATTTTTTAACGAACCAAAATCATCCTGATAGACCTCTGTATCCAAATAACCGTGAAAGTTTAAATACTGACCAACTTGACCGTATCGAATATAATGTTTCACAGCCATACCCTTTACATCAGCCTTGTAAAACTCACTTAGGAAATCAAACCTTTCGGGACTAACAATTGTTATTTCAAGACCACATCCAATTAAACAGTCTTTTGAAAATACATCAATAGAAGGGTATTGCAGAACAATATCATCCCTAACAGTTAATTGCTCCGGTGAAACGACAACAGAAGGTATCCACCATTCCAAACGATGTCTGTTGTTTTCAAAGTCGTTCCATTCTGCATAATATTTTAGATTCATGGTCTGTATGATTTTACACGTTTATTATATGTATCTAGCACACCTACTAATCTGTCACCTTTAATTTCAAAAACTACTTGCCCACTACCTCCAGTAGTATCTAATAAAGATTTCAATTTACTTAATGGGGCGATGACTTCCGGATTAGAGGATGCCCCAGGATATTCTCCAACCATACCTACGGTGGGGCCATATACTACGCCACCATTTG
>JALNZV010000056.1 GCA_023229175.1 Tissierellaceae bacterium
TGCCATATACGATGAAGAAGAAGCGAAGCGGGGAGGATACTCTAACTACTCCTACTGGAAATCCACTTGGAATGTATTTATACAGAATAGGTTGGCAGCATTTCTTTTGATTTTAATAATTGGTATTTTAATATTTACAATAGTTCAACCATATTTACCCAATCAAAAGTCGCCTATTAAAATACATATAAACGACGAAAACCAACTACCACTTAAAAACAATCCACCTGACTCGGAATTCTGGTTTGGCACCAACTCCATTGGTCAAGATTTGTGGTCTCGCGTATGGAGCGGATCTAGGACTTCACTTCTCATCGGCATAATAGTAGGTGTGTGGGAAGCAGTTGTAGGTATAACCATAGGTGCATTGTGGGGTTATGTAAGGTGGCTAGACAGGCCGATTACAGAGATTTACAATATAATAGACAATATACCTAAAACTATAATTCTAATTTTGATGACATATATACTAAAGCCCAGTATGACTACTATGATTATAGCCATTTGTTCAACATCTTGGATAGATATGGCTAGATTTGTCAGAAATCTTACTATAATCATAAGGGATAGGGAATATAACCTTGCCTCAAAATGTCTAGGTACACCAACTTCGAGGATAATCACGAAAAATCTATTGCCTTATTTAGTTTCAGTAATTATGTTGACCATTGCATTGTCGATACCACAAACAATTGGTTACGAAGTATTTTTGACTTATATAGGTTTAGGGCTTCCCATTAGCACTCCATCCTTAGGGAACCTAATAAACGAGGGAAGGGTCTTGATACTCAACGCATCTCAAAGATATCAGCTCATATTTCCTTCTATTATCATATCGATTATAACTATATCATTCTATATTTTGGGCAATGTGTTTTCTGACGCAGCAGACCCTAAAAATCACGTTTAGGAGGTGCGCTATGGAAGAAAAAGATATTATATTATCGGTCAAAGACTTAGTTATTAAATTTAGATTAAGGGGAGATGTGCTTACGGCTATCAGAGAGGCTTCCTTAGACCTTTATGAAGGGGAGAGTTTGGCCATAGTCGGTGAGTCGGGTTCTGGCAAGTCCGTATTTACCAAAAGCTTTATGGGTCTACTAGATGGCAATGGATGGATAGACTCAGGAAGTATAATCTTTGATGGGGAGGATCTCTCCAAATATAAGACTGAAAAGCAATGGTTAAAGATTAGGGGAGAAAAGATAGCCATGGTATTTCAGGACCCCATGACATCACTGAATCCATTAAAATCAATTGGCAAGCAAGTCCTAGAGGCCATAGAGCTGCATCAAGATATAAAAGGTGAGAACGCTAGAAAAAAGGTAATTGAAATCCTTGAAGACGTGGGTATCCATGAACCAGAAAAGAGATATAAACAATTTCCTCACGAGTTTTCCGGGGGCATGAGGCAAAGGGTAGTCATAGCCATTGCCATAGCTTGTAATCCAAAGATATTAATATGCGATGAACCAACTACTGCCCTTGACGTCACCATACAGGCACAGATATTGGATTTATTAAAGGCCCTGCAGGAAAAATACAATTTGACCACCATTTACATTACTCATGATTTGGGGGTCGTAGCTAATGTAGCAGATAGAATAGCAGTCATGTATGCAGGAGACATAATAGAAATTGGAAAGTGTGAGGAAGTATTTTATAATGGGCAGCATCCATATACATGGGCACTTTTGTCTTCTTTACCCCAGTTGGGTGTAAAGGGTGAGGACTTATTTTCCATTAAGGGAACGCCGCCAAATCTGTTTTACGACATAAAAGGAGATGCCTTTGCACCGAGAAATCCAAGGGCGTTGAAAATTGATTTTGTAGAAAGACCTCCGTACTTTTCAGTAAGCCCAACCCATAAGGCAAAGACATGGCTCTTGGACCCTAGGTCACCAAAGGTAGAGCCACCTGAATCCATACAAGTTTTGAGGCAGCAATGGGAGGTAGAAAGCAATGGATAGAAAGAGCAAAGAAATACTTCTAGAGGTTAAAAATCTTAGGGTTGAATTTGGCAAGAGGAAGAAAAATAAATTTGTAGCTGTAAAGGACGTAAGTTTTCATATATATAAGGGAGAAACTTTTGGGTTAGTAGGAGAATCGGGCTCAGGTAAAACTACCATAGGCAGAGCAATTATCCGCCTAAACGAAACAGCTGGTGGGGAGATTTTTTTCGATGGCAAAAAAATCAACGGTAAAATAGACAAGGGATTAGATAAGGAAATAACTAGAAGAATTCAGATGATATTTCAGGATCCCATGGCATCCCTCAACGAAAGGGCAAAGGTTGACTATATAGTGTCCGAGGGTTTATATAATCTTAAAAACTACAGAGATGAAAAAGAGAGAAAAGAAAAGGTGGAAAAAGCATTACTAGATGTAGGATTGCTTCCAGAATTTCTTAGCCGCTTTCCCCATGAGTTTTCAGGTGGGCAAAGGCAGAGAATTGGAGTAGCCAGATCCATAGTAATGGAACCTGAACTGATAATAGCTGATGAACCAATATCGGCTTTGGACGTATCCATTAGGGCACAAGTATTAAACTTGATGTCCGAACTTCAAAAAAAGAAGGGATTGACTTACTTATTTATTGCCCACGATTTATCTGTGGTTAGGTTTATAACCGATAGGGTGGCAGTCATATATAAGGGAGAAATAGTGGAGTTGGCAGCTACTGAAAAACTATATAAGCATCCACTTCATCCATATACTAGGGCCTTGTTCTCAGCAATTCCCCATCCAGATCCGAGGAAAGAAAGGGCTAAAGTCCTGGAAATCTATGACCCTAGTCGCCATGACTACGAAAACAATCCACCAAAATGGGTAGAAATAGAGCCAGAGCATTTTGTACTGGCCAATGAAAGTGAATTGGAGGCATATAGGGAAAGGCTTAAGAGTCCAGATGAGAGCTATTCTCTGTAAATAGTAGGGGTGATAAAATGATTGATCTTATTATGGAGGAAGCGAAGAAATTCCAAGGTGAAATATCCATAGTACTGAAGGACCTAAAAAGCGGCAAGTGGATAATTAAGTTTGAAGAAGATAAGGTATATCCCTCTGCAAGCTTGATAAAGGTTCCAATAATGATAGAGGCACTTTGCCAAGTAAAGGAAAAGAAACTTGGGCTTTACGATAGAATTGAAATAAAGAAAGAAGACAGAGTAGATTACAGCATAGTATCAGATTTGACCATTGGAGAATACAGTCTACAGGATCTTATCACTTTAATGATAATAGTAAGCGACAATACGGCTACAAATGTCCTAATAGATATATTGGGGTTCAATGAGATTAACAGCAGATTAGAAGTTCTCAATTGTCATCATACTAAGTTACAAAGAAAGATGTTAGATTTTGATATGGCAAGAAAGGGCAAGGACAATTTTACTTCTGCTGGGGATATGGCATCGCTTATGGAGGGAATTTACGATAATAGTATTTTAGGCACTGAGTATTCACGTATCGCAGTAGATATACTGCTCAAGCAGAAATACAAGGATAAATTGGGCAGGTATATTTCTGAGGATATATCCATAGCCCATAAGACAGGAGAGTTAAGCAAAGTCAGCCACGATGTAGGCATATTCTATTTAGATAATATCCATTATCTGATTGGCGTATTGACAAAGGACGTAGACAGCGTCCTCGGGCAAAGGACCATAGGCAATATTTCTAAAATAATATATGAATATGAAGTTAAATAACAAGTAAAAGTGAAGGGAGAAGTGATAAATTTGAGTATACCTAGTTGGGGAATATTGGTGAAACCAGTTGTACCTATTAATTTGCACCCCAAGTTTGACAGCGTACTGGCTGACGAAGGCCTATACGGTATGATGGTGAAAATCCTAGAAGATAAGGGAGATGGATGGTACTATATAGAGACATCCTATGACTATAATGGATATATACATAAATCAAATATCATAACAGATGAAAAGATGGTTGAAAGATGGAAGTCCGAGGCAGATAAGGTAATCTACGGTTCTTTGGCAGATGTACTGCCAGAGGCAAAATTTCAGGGATATATAAAAACAACCTTAACAAGAGGTGCAACTATAATAGTTACTGGCGAAGAAAAGGAGAAGTGGACAGAAATATTGATGGCGGACAATACAACAGGGTGGGTGAGAAGTGATTTCATAGGTCCAAAGATAGAGATTTATGATAAAGATGACCAGGTGAGTCTGAGAAAATCCTTAGTTGATGCGGCAATGTCGTATATGGGTACCCAGTATAGATGGGGAGGGAAAAGTCCTCTTGGCATCGACTGTTCAGGTCTTTGTTCCATATCGTACCTATTAAATGGAATTATAATATATAGGGATGCTCAAAGGAAGGACCAATACATGAAACAAATATCCAGAGAAGAAATGAAGCCTGGGGATTTAATCTTCTTTCCTGGACATGTGGCAATGTATATGGGAGATGATAAATACGTTCACTCTAGCTCCAATAACGATGGAGTAGATATCAACAGCCTAAATCCAAAGGATAAAAATTATAACGATTATTTGGCAAAAAATATAACTGATATTGGAACAATTTTCTAAGACCTTGAAATTCGAGGTCTTTTTATTTTCCAAAGGCTGTTTATGTAGTATAATCTTTGTAAGAGACAAATAAAAATACAAGGGTGAGATTATGGCTTTTGAATCGGAATACTATGTAAAGATGTTTACTGACATGATGTCAGAGGGCTTTATTGTCATAGACAGCCAAGGTAAAATAAAGATCTACAATGATAAGGCTAAAGAGATATTCGGCATAGCAAATACCCAAAGAATTAGCCATCACAAGGGGAAAATTGAGGAAGGGGACATAGTCATAATAGCCGACAACTCCATTGGTCAGGACGATGGCAATTTAGATGGAAAGTCCTTGGAGGTCCTAGGGGTGAAAAACCCTAAGGTTAAAGAAGGGGATGCACTTATAGCCATTGGTACCTATGGTGCAGAGGGGGATTTCAAGCCCATCATTAAATTTCTAAGAAAAGGTCACAAAGAGGAGAAGTTGACTGTAGATGAGACAATAATGGGAATGGATATCAAAGTAGAAATAGATTTTGCCAATAGATTTATCACCATATGGGTCGAAGGTGTGGAATATAGAATGCTTTATTTAAACGCCATAGGTCATATGGTGGTATTAGATGGGCAATCCCTAGAAATGAAATTTTATCAGGCCCATGGATATACAGCCCGAGGTGAAAGCGTAAATGACCTTCTAAGGGGCAATACATATATGGCTAAGGGAGAAGGAACGGAAATCCTAGATGTCTTGGGCAAGGATATATTTGAAATACATAAATCTGATTCAATGATACAACAGTTTCTCAACGTCGCCATGGGAAAAGACATAATCTATATAGATCAGTTCGAAGAAATAAATGGCATACCCACAATGTGTACCTTACTGCCTGTAGAACAAGGTGGAAGGAGAATAGGGGCAGCCCTCAAGGTTGAAGACATATCTCAGATAAAAAAGGCTATATCAGAAAGGGACTATGCAATAAATAAACTAGAGCAAGCGGAAAATCTACTGTTAGATGAAAAGGTTTTAAACAAGGCATTCCCCAATTTTTCAGGCAATAGCCAGCAAATAGACGAGATAAAGAGGATGGCCTTAAAGGCGTCAAAGACAAATTCAAATGTCCTAATCTTAGGTGAAAGTGGAACTGGAAAAAGTATCTTGGCCAGGGGAATACACGAGAATAGCAAATACAAAGACAAGCCGTTTATCTATGTAAATTGCGGTGCCATACCAGATAATCTTCTGGAGTCAGAGCTCTTTGGTTACGAAAAAGGGGCATTTACTGGGGCTCATTCCCAAGGCAAAAAGGGATTTTTTGAAATAGCAGATGGAGGGACTTTGTTTCTGGATGAAATAGGCGATATACCCCTAAGCCTTCAGGGTAAGCTTTTAGAAGCTATACAGGAAAAGAGCTTCTATCGAGTAGGAGGTATTGAGAGGATAAGGGTTAATATACGCATTGTCTCCGCGACAAATAAAAATCTAGAAGAAGAAATGTTAAAGGGGCATTTTAGAGAAGAGTTGTACTATAGAATTAATGTGTTTCCCATATGGATTCCGCCCTTAAGGGAAAGGAAGCAGGATATTATACCTTTGGTAGATTTTTTACTCCCCAAAATATGCGATGAATTGGGGACAAAAAATAAGAGAATATCAAGTGAAGCAAAAAACCTATTATTGAGGTATGATTGGCCTGGAAACATTAGGGAGTTGGAAAATATACTGGAAAGGGCCGTAAATTTATCAGAAGGAAACAACATTCTGTCAAGGCATATAGCCATAGGTAATAGGGGTTCTGAAGAAAGACAGGAACATATAATAGAATTAAAAAAATACTTAGAGGTTCAGGAAAAAAAGGCAATAGAAAAGGCTTTGGATTACTATGGAGGGAACAAAAGAAAGGCCATGGAGGTATTAAAGATTAGCAAGACCACATTTTATGAGAAACTAAAGAAATATGGGATTAAATAGCCAGTAACTCTTCCATATATTTTTGCATAGTATATTAATGCAAAGAATATAAGAGAAGGGTGGGTAAAAATGAGCAATAATAAAACATGTCCGACAGGAAGTTTTCCCTATACCATAAAGTCTGGGGATACACTTTACAAACTAGCACAGACTTACAATACTACAGTAGATGCTATAATGAAGATTAATCCAGGAATTAACCCAAATAATCTGCAGGTAGGTCAGGTAATCTGTATACCAGGTACCGCACCACCACCTCCAACGACATGCCCTACAGGCACATTTTCTTACACAATAAAATCAGGAGACACTTTGTATAACCTAGCCATTAGATACAACACGACTGTAGAGGCGATTATGAGAGTAAATCCAGGAATTAACCCAAATAATCTGCAGGTAGGTCAGGTAATCTGTATACCAGGTACCGCACCACCACCTCCAACGACATGCCCTACAGGCACATTTTCTTACACAATAAAATCAGGAGACACCTTGTATAACCTAGCCATTAGATACAACACAACTGTAGAGGCGATTATGAGAGTAAACCCAGGAATTAACCCAAATAATCTGCAGGTAGGTCAGGTAATCTGTATACCAGGTACCGCACCACCACCTCCACCACCATGTGACGGGTTATATTATGCAGTTAGGTCAGGGGATACTCTGTTTAGTATTGCACAAATGTTTAATATTCCTTTGGCAACGCTGATGGCAGCGAACCCTGGAG
>JALNZV010000019.1 GCA_023229175.1 Tissierellaceae bacterium
GCTGGTCAGAGGTTTGTGATTTTGCATTCCTTCCTACTGAAACATTAGGAGCAGATAATAAGCCAATTGAAGATTATTTCTATCAAGACGTGCTGAATGCGGGTCATAGGGTTTCGTATGTCGGCGGTTATTGGAATGTTGGGGCTATTGCGGGCGGTTTCTATCGGAATGTGAATAGTGCGCCTTCTAATCGTCATCGGATTCGTGGCGGGCGCGTGCTGTTTGTGCCGGCTGCATAATAAATTGATAATTAAATACTAAAGAAAATATATGGGCAATGAGTACTCGGTTTCGCATGTTAGCGGGAATTGGAATAATAATGGGTGGTTAATACATTATAATAGTTATAGGTTACGTCAAAAGTATATAATACCATTAATAGTAGCAATGGAAAAATTTTATAAGGAGGTAATTCAAAATGAAGGTAAGAGGAACACAGGAGTTCGTAAAGCCTTTAGAGCAAGATCAGTATAAAGTCTACATCAGGACTAATATTATTAGGATTGATGAAGATGTTGAGGATGGCTTTCATGGTTGGGAATATGATGAAATTGAAATGACAATTGCAGAATATCAAGAATTGATATCAAATCATGTTGACCATTTAAAGGAAGCGGACTTAGATAATAAAATGGCTTTAACAGAAATATTCGAAATGTTTCTAAGTTAATCAAAGGAGGTTAATCAATATGGCTAAAATATATGCAAGTCTTATTATTGCAGGTAAGAAATTATTTTCGCAGGTTCCGGAACAGATAAAAGAAGATGTGAAAAATACACTAAAAGATGAAGTGGCGAATGGTAAGATAACCCCAGAATTATTTCAAGAATTAGTTGGTGAGGCTTATATTATGGAATAAGGAGGATAATATATGTCAACTGAAATATTAGCTTTTCTTTCTCCAATTGCTTCAGCGCTAATTATTTGGTACGTTCAATACCATAACATCAAAAGGGATAAGCAAAGGGATTTAGAACAGGAAGAAGAAAAAAGGAAACAAGAATTAAAAGAGAAGGAAAGAGATAAGGAATCAAAAGAGAGGGCAGAAGCAAGAAAGCAAGAAAACTTGTTAACAATGCGTATGATAAAAGCTGTTGGCAAATTGTCGTATGCTAATTCAGTAGCAATTAAAGAAGGAAAAGTTAATGGTGTTATGGAAGAAGCATTGATATATTATAGAGATGCTAGTAATGAAATGACTGAATTCCTGCAGGAACAAGCTGTAGAGCACTATATAAAATAGGAGGTGATAAGATGATGAGTAATAGTTCTTTAGTATCCTATACAAAAATAAGTCCTAATAAAACAAGTCCAAGAAATCATATAATTGATACTATCACTATTCATTGTGTAGTTGGACAGCTTTCCGTAGAGACTATTGGTGATGTATTTGCTCCCACTTCCCGGCAAGCGAGTTCTAACTATGGTATTGGGCCGGATGGAAGAGTGGGAATGTATGTAGAAGAAAAAGACCGTTCTTGGTGTTCTTCATCTTCCGCTAATGATAATCGGGCAATAACTATTGAAGTAGCCAGTGATACATCTCATCCATACGCAGTTACTGTAAAAGCATACGAAGCACTTATTAAACTATGTGCGGATATTTGCAAACGTAATAATATTAAAGAATTAAAGTGGAAAGGAGATAAGTCTTTAATTGGTCAAGTGGATAAGCAAAACATGACAGTTCATAGATGGTTTGCTAATAAATCTTGTCCTGGTGATTATCTTTATAGGCTACATGCAGATATTGCAAACAGAGTTAATAAGTTATTGAATACTAGTTCGGAAAAACCATCTACATTAAAGATAGGGTCTAAAGTAGAAGTAATCGGAACTAAATATGCAACAGGTCAGAATATACCGGCTTTCGTAAAGAAAAATATTTATACTGTTGAACAAATTGATTCCAATAAGGTATTATTAAAAGAAATCATTAGTTGGGTATATGTGAAAGATATTCAAATAATTGAAGGAGAATAAATTATGATTAATTTCTTAACCGCTTACTGGGATAGCCTTTTAGTTATAGCTATTGTGGTAATTGTGATGGTAATTGTGATGGTATTAGTGAAAAAGGGTTATAGCAATTATGCTAAGCAGATTCTTTTTTACTTAGTAACAAAAGCCGAAGCTGAATTTGCTGGAGGTACTGGTCTGTTAAAATATGCAGCTGTTACCACTTGGCTATATGATAAGCTTCCAGCTCTTGCTAAGTTTGTATTAACCCAGAAAACCATTGATTCATTGATAGAGGAAGCGGTACAGCAAATGAAGAGGTATCTCGCTGTTAATGAACAAGCAAAAGTATTGGTAGCTCAAAACATAGTTAAATAATATTATATTCAGATAAAGCCCTTAATATAATTTAAGGGCTTTTTTTTTCAAAAAAAGAGTTGACTTATCAATCAATATGTTATATAATATTATTAGGAATAAAAACCCACTCAAAACACTTTGGCAAAAGGGGAATAAAGATGATAAGCATTCAGATTAAAGAAGCTCAGAAAGTCAATGGAGATTTAAGTGCTTTCATAAGCTTTCCATATGATGCAGAACTGGTTGGAATAATGAGAACACAAACAAGTAGGTTTTGGCATGCAGCTCAAAAGGAATGGGAAATACCTGCAAAGAAATTAGTAGCTATAATCAATCAAATGGGAAACAGAGAAATCACTTTAACCGGAAATTACAAGGCTATGGAAGAGAAAAAAGCGGTTAAGTTACCAAACGGCTTTGAATTCAAAACAATCCCGTTTGGACATCAAGTTGAAGGATTTGAATATGGACTAAAATATGATAAGTTTCTATTAGGAGATGAGCAAGGGCTTGGGAAAACAAAACAAGTTATTGATATAGCAGTTGCAAAGAAATTAACTAAGAAATATAAACATTGCTTAATTATTTGTGGTGTTAATGGCTTGAAATGGAATTGGCAAGCAGAAATTGGAGTTCACAGTAATGAGGGTAGTTGGATATTAGGAACTCGATATAATGGTAAAGGTAAAGCAGTTGTAGGTTCAAGCAAAGATAAATTAGCAGACCTCAATAAATTGCCAAAAGATTATTTCCTAATCACAAACGTAGAGAGTTTGAGAGATCAGGATATTTGCAATAAAATAAAAGAATTATGTGATAATGGAATAATTGGAATGGTAGCAATAGATGAAATTCATAAATGTAAAAATCCTGCATCACAACAAGGAAAAGCAATATTGAAGGTTTTACCAGAAACGAGAATAGCAATGACTGGAACACCTTTAATGAATACTCCACTTGATTTATTTATCGTATTAAAATGGTTGGGATTTGAGAAGCACTCATTCTTCCAATTCAAACAGCATTATTGTGTAATGGGAGGATATGGTGGATATGAAGTAGTAGGATACCGAAACTTGGGAGAGCTTCAGGAAAACTTAGATGGTCTGATGCTTAGAAGATTAAAGAAAGATGCACTTGATTTACCAGATAAAATCTATACTACAGAATTTGTTGAAATGAGTAAAGCTCAAACTACCGTCTATAACGAGGTTAAAGCAGAAATCAAAGAACAAATTGATAAGATTAAAATTAGCAATAACCCGCTTGCTCAGTTAATTAGATTACGTCAAGCTACCGGATTCACCGGTATATTAAGTAGCCAAGTTAAAGAAAGTGCCAAGCTTGATAGATTAGAAGAAATTGTTGAAGAGCTGGCTGAAAATAATGAAAAATGTATCATATTTAGTAATTGGACGGATATGACTAACCCTACTTATGAAAGATTGAAAAGATTTAACCCAGCTATCATTACCGGAGAAACAAAAGATAGAGTAACTGAGCAAGATAAATTTATGAATGATAAAAGATGTAAATGTATTATTGGAACAATAGGAGCAATGGGAACTGGCTTAACCTTAACTGCAGCTACTACAGTAATTTTCTTAGATAGTCCTTGGAATAGAGCTAATAAAGAACAAGCTGAAGATAGAGCTCATAGAATTGGTACTAAATCAAATGTAAATATAATCACATTAGTTTGCAAAGATACCATAGATGAAAGAATCGAAGAATTGGTTCATAAAAAAGGCGCTATGGCAGATGCATTGGTAGATGGAAATGTAGGTATTAACAAATCAGAAGTTATTGATTTCTTATTAAACTAATTTTGAAGGAAAGATTGAGGAGGTGATAAGCTTTGAATAATATGTTAACAGCAGCTAAGGTAGCGCAGCACTTGGATATTTCCGTTCCTACCTTAAATAATTGGTATAAGTGGTATAATAACCCAAAGTATGAAAAACCCAAAGATACACCAGAGTTACCTGATTATACACAGCAAGGAAAGAGAGATACGCGTTATTGGGATAAGAAAGACTTACCCAAACTAGTAAAATTCAAGAAATGGATTCCAAGAGGTAGAGCTGGAATTATGGGAGATTATAATGCACAGTTTTGGGGAGAAAGAGGAAAAAGAGCTCTTAAAAACAAGTTATAAAACGACTAAATATTCTATATAATATTTGAGCCTATTTAAGGAGAATAAAATAATGACAAGAAAACAAATTTCATTGGTTGAAGATGTTAGAACACCTGAAGAAAAATTATCTCAATTACTTCCAGTTTATGAAGCCAACAAGTCAGAAATGGATTCATATAAGAAGCTGGTAGATAAGGATAATAAAGAAATCAAGACAATTATGTTAGGAGCAGAACTTGGAGAATTTATTGTAGATGATATCAAAGCAAGTTGCTCAGTATCAGAGAGAGAAGACTTCATTGAGGAGGCTTTAATTGCAAAGCTAAAAGAAATGAAGATTCGAGGAATAGTTAAGAAGAAAGATTATGTTGATATGGACGCTCTTGAAAATGCTATTTACAGTGGAAAGATTGATGCCGCTTTATTAGCAGATTGCCAAACTAAAAAAGAAGTGGTAACCCTCAGAGTATCGAAAGTTAAGAAGTAGGAGATAGAAGATTAAAATGAAATCAGATAAGAAAATGAAATTCGCTCAGAATATGATTATTAACATGCTAAGAGAGACTAAAAGAGATGGAATTGAAGACCTGATAGCATATATAGAAAAATCAGATTTTTTCACATCTCCAGCATCAACCAGATTTCATGGTGATTATCCAGGAGGATTGGCAGAACATAGCATTAATGTATATGATGCTTTGGTATTTCATTATGAAAATCTAAAAAAATCAGATTATAATTTACCAGATATCCCAGAAGATAGTATGATAATAGTAGCATTGCTACATGACTTATGTAAGGTAAATACCTATCATGAGACATGGAAGAATGAAAAGGTATATCATGATAAAGGCACTAAATCAGACCCGGGAGGTAAATTTGATTGGGAGGTAACTCCTGGCTATAAGAGAGACCCTCTCTTGGCTATGGGACATGCTGGTAAAAGTATATTTATTATCCAGCAATTTATAAAATTATCGGTAATGGAAGCTCAAGCAATATATTGGCATATGGGAGCATATGACTTATCATTATACAATACCTTAAACGAATTAGGTCAAGCATATAGTGAGAATCTTTTAGCATTTTTACTTCATCAAGCTGATATGACATGTACCTATATAAGTGAAAATGAAAGATATAATTAAATATTGATTTTTAATATTTTATTATATATAATAAAGAGGTAATCAGTATTCGCGGTACTGATACCAAAGTAAATATTGATTATTATAAAAAGGTGTAGTGAACGAGCCGCGAACTCAAGTAGCTACATTTTTTTATATTCAATTAAAGGATTATGAATATGGCAATTATCAGAGTAGAAAAAACTAAAAATTATACGATAATGAGCAATTATCATTTTAGAGAAAAGGAGATGACCTTAAAATCAAAAGGATTATTATCTTTAATGTTATCCTTGCCTGATAACTGGGATTACTCAATTGCTGGATTAGTAGCTATTTGTAAAGAAAATGAGAGCGCTATTAAATCATCTCTGAAAGAATTAGAATCTTTTGGATATTTGAAAATAAATAAAATTTATCCTGATGAAAGTTCATCTGGCAGGATTGAATATGAGTACTATGTATTTGAGAAATCTTTAAAACAAGAAGATAAAAAACAAGAGGTAGAAAATCAACCTCTTGAATATCTACCGGTAGAAAATCCTAACCAATTAAAGACTAATAAAGTAAATACTAAAGAAGAATACTCATCTAAAGATGAGACGCAAACATCAAAAACTATCAAATCCAAACCTATTATAGAAACTAAATCTAAAAAAGAAAAGAAAGTTAAAGATATAGTAACTATGAGAGGAATGATAAATGCTTTTACTCAAAATGAAGATATTAGAGAAAAATTATTAGAATATTTCAATATGAGACTAAAAAAAGGACTTCAACCAAATCAATGGCAAATTATATTAGATGATTTAAGAGCATTTGCAGGAAATAGTGCTTCAATAGCTGTGGATAAAATAAATGGAGCTATTGCTGGAGGATATATGCAGGTTATTGCTGCGTGGGAAAAAGATAAGAAGAATAATTTTAATAAGCCCAAGTTTGATAATACCGCTGGAAGAAAAGCTGAAGCTGTTATAAATATGACAGAAGAAGAAAAGAAAGAATTCGAAGAAAACTTAGCAACAGACGAATCAGGCAATTTATTACAATTTTAGGAGGATGAAAATGTCAATCAAAAAAGTACAGGCTCATGCAGCGATTTGTAAAAACATGAATGAATTGTATGAAAGAAAGAATCACGATTATGGTGATTCCTTTGCAAAGATGAGAAAGGAATTTGACAATGCTATATTAATTAGAATTTATGATAAATACAGCCGCCTCAAGACTTTAAAAGGTGGAGCTACTCAAAAGGTATCCGATGAAAGCATTAAAGATACTTTATTTGATTTAGCAAACTATTGCATAATGGAATTAGTAGAAATGGGGATGGATAAAAATGAAAATTAATGAATATCAGAAATTAGCATTAAGAACAGCGAGCACCTTAGAACCAGATAAACTAGTATTGAATGGAGTATTGGGATTAAATGGGGAGAGTGGGGAAGTTGCCGACCACGTTAAAAAGCATTTATTTCAAGGCCATGAGCTAGATAAAGATAATTTAGCAAAAGAGCTTGGAGATATTTGTTGGTATATTGCTATTATGGCGGAGGGGTTAGGATATAGCTTAGAAGAGGTTATGCAGATGAATGTGGATAAGTTAATGAAAAGATATCCAAACGGCTTTGAAGCGGAAAGAAGCTTACATCGAGAAGAGAATCAATAATGAAAATAATTAAGGCAAGTATCGAAATATTAGATAATATAACTCCGGTTGAAGTGTTAAAGAAATTGGAATTATGTGGTCGAGTATGTTATAAGAGTGAAGATAAGATAACAGATGAATCCGCCGTTAAGTTTATTTCTAATATTGTCAAACAAGGTCATGAAAGTGTATTGGAGCATTTTTCATTCTCTGTTAGATTTATTTGTGATAGAGGGGTTACACATGAAATGGTTCGTCATAGGATAGCAAGTTATTCTCAAGAATCAACGAGATATTGTAATTACTCAAAAGGTGATTTCGATGGACAGATTACTGTTATTGAACCATTATATTTAGAACCGGGAACTGAAAAGTATGAAGCTTGGAAGCAAGGATGCCAGCAAGCGGAAAATAACTATTTTACATTATTAAATTTAGGGTGTACAGCGCAAGAAGCCCGAGGACTATTACCTAATAGCTTAAAGACTGAAATAGTTATGACAGCCAATGTTAGAGAGTGGAGACATTTCTTAAAATCAAGAACTTCAAAAGCTGCCCACCCTCAAATAAAAGAAATTGCTGATATGTTACTAGAACAGTTAAATTTCATACTGCCAAGTTTATTTAATGATATAGAATAAGGAAGGAAGCAAAGAATGAAGTTAGAACAGTGGTTACCGCAGGAATTATCTCAAGATATATGGAAGAAGAAATATAAATATGAAGATGAAACATTAGCTGAGTGGTTTTATAGAGTATCAGCTGGAAATGAAGAATTAGCTGAAATTATTAAACAGAAGAAATTTATCTTTGGTGGAAGAATATTAGCAAATAGAGGACTTCATAAACAAGGTAAAAAGATTACATACAGTAATTGCTATGTGTTAGCCCCGCCCGAAGATAATCTTGAATCAATATTTAAATGTGCGGCAGAGATGGCAAGAACATTCTCTTATGGTGGAGGAGTTGGAATTGATATTTCTAATCTTGCACCAAAGGGAGCCGTTATAAATAACGCGGCAAAAGAAACATCAGGTAGTGTATCTTTTATGGATCTATATTCTTTAACTACAGAATTGATTGCTCAGAATGGAAGAAGAGGGGCTGCAATGATTTCTATATCTTGCGACCATCCTGATCTATTGGATTTTATAAATGTTAAGAATAATCCGGATAAGATAACAAAGGCTAATATTTCAATCAGAATTAAAGATGACTTTATGAAAGCTGTACTTAATGATGAGGATTATGAATTAAGTTATGCAAGAGATAACAGCGGAGAAGAAATAGTTAAAGTTGTTAAAGCAAGAGAAGTTCTAAACCTAATTGCTAAAAGTAATTGGAAAATGGCTGAACCCGGAATGCTCTATTGGGATAGAATTAAGAGTTGGAACTTATTTAGTGAAGATGATTCTATTGAATATGCCGGAGTAAACCCATGTGCGGAAGAACCACTTCCTGCTTATGGTAGTTGCTTGCTTGGAAGCGTTAATTTATCTGAATTCGTCACTGACCCTTTTACAGATAAAGCAGAGTTTAATTTAGAAGAATTTAAACAAACTGTATCTATTGCAGTAAGAGCTCTTAATGAAGTATTGCATGAAGGATTATCATCGCATCCACTAAAACAACAACAAGAGTGTGTAAATGAACTTAGACAAATTGGCTTAGGGTGTTTTGGTTGGCATGATGCATTAATCAAAATAGGCGTTAAATATGGTAATCAGAAATCCTTAGATTTAGCCAATGAAATAGGAGAGGAGTTAATCAATACCGCTTTGCAAGAATCCGCAAGATTGACAGATGTTTATGGCGTCTATCCTAAGTATAATAAATCAATTGTAATGCAAAGTAAATTCTTACAAACCAATGCTTCTATAGAAACCCTAATGCTAATTGAAAAAAAGGGATTAGCCAATAGTCAAATATTGACAGTTCCACCAACTGGTTCAATAGCTACAATGTTAGGAGTGAGTACAGCATTAGAGCCAATGTATTCAATTTCTTATACTAGGAAGACTGAATCTTTACATGGTGAGGATAAATATTATAAGGTATTTACTCCAATAGTTAAGCAATATATGGATAGATTCAATCTTAAAGACGAATCCGAATTACCGGATTATTTTAACACCGCTGCAACTATATCTTATATAGATAGAATTAAGATGCAAGCAGCTTGGCAAAAGTATATTGATGCTTCTATTAGTTCTACTATAAATGTTCCTGAAAGCTTTACTGTTGAACAAGTGGCAGATTTATATGTCCAAGCTTGGAAGTATGGGCTGAAAGGTGTTACAATATTTAGGGATAATTGTTTTAGAGCCGGAATATTAACTACTAGAGAGAAAGAAGAGATATTAGAAAGAGGACAGATAGTTAAGGCTCCTTTTGAGAGCATTGGTAAAACATATAAATTAGTAACCGGATGTGGAAATGCTTATTTAACAATTAGTTTTGATGAAAATGGACATATTATACAAACATTCACTAATAAAGGCAGTAGTGGAACTTGCAGGAGTAATCAAGAGGCTGTATCAAGATTGATATCTCATTCATTACGTGGAGGAATTTCTATTGAAAGTATTATTGACCAATTAAAGAGCGTAGATGTATGTCCATCCTATGCTTCAGCTAAGGCAAGAGGAAAGAAAGTGAGTCAAGGCTCAAGCTGTCCTTATGCAATCGCAGTAGTATTAGAAAGAGCAATGAAAGATGGAAAGAATCTATTGAATTCCATCAAAGGAATAGTAGAGGAGTCTGAAATTCAGGTAGAAGAGAAATCTAATGTTAATACTGTCAAATGTCCAGAATGCGGAGAACCTCTTGCTGTAGAAGGTGGTTGTGTTACTTGCAGAAATTGTTCCTACTCTGTTTGTAATTAGTTTATAAAAATAGAATAATTTCTATATAATAGGTAACAAGTTTAAAAAAAGAGGTTCAGCAAATGAAAACTAATATACAAGAACAAGTATTAAACTTAATACCTATAAAAAGAGAAGATGCAATAACAAGCAAGCAGCTTATGAATTTCACAGGGTTACCATTTAGACATTTAAAAGAAATTATATCCGAACTGCGAATCACCTATCCAATATGTTCAAGAGAAATGGGTGGGGGAGGATATTGGCTGGCAGAAGATGAAAAGGATATCAAAGAATTCATTTCAATGATATCCCGCAGACGTGATGGCTATAATAAAACAATTACCATTATGCAGAATCATATAAATGATGAGGTAAACTAATGGCGTATGAATATATATTTGATAAAAGCAAATGTTGGTATATACCAGCGTGTGCAAAATATGAAAGTCCAGAATGCAATGCAAGTTGTATAAGGTATATGGAGATGGATTATTTAATGCAGAACAGTGGAATCCCAAGGAATAGGCAATATACTGTTTTATTAACTCCATCAAAAAGAGATGTCCAAGCTTTCGTTACATTAAAGGAAATAAAAGATGATATTTTAAACTTCGTAAAGAATGGCGAGAGTGTTTATATTTATAGCGATAACTTTGGTAATGGAAAAACAACTTGGGCAATAAAGCTTATGCAGAAATATTTCGATGATGTATGGGCAGCTAATGGATTTAGATGCAGAGGAATTTTCATTCACGTTCCGACATTTCTTACAAAAATTAAAGAGGGAATCAGTCGAAAGGATGAAGATTTTGAAACACTAAAGAGTAGGTTAATGACAGTAGATTTAGTTATATGGGATGATATTGCGGCGACAAAGCTTGGAGATTTCGACCACGCTAACCTACTTACATATATTGACCAAAGAAAGCTAAATCAATTATCCAATATTTACACCGGAAACTTACATCAAAATGAATTGCAAGATGCTCTTGGTAATAGACTTTCAAGCAGAGTTTGGAACGATAGCACTCCTGTTAAGTTTGTAGGAGCAGATAGGAGAGGCGTTAGATGATTACATTGCAAATACTAAACAAAGTTATTCAAACACAAGATATGCAGCTAATCACAAAGAATGCTCTTACTGAAGAGTATTTTGTAGGGTATGAAAGTGAGTTTAACTTCATATTAGAACATTTTAATAAATATGGTAAGGTTCCAGATAAAGCAACTTTCTTAGATAACTTTAATGAATTCAGTTTTATAGATGTTGCAGAAACAGATAAGTATTTATTGGATACTTTATATGAAGAGCATTTATATTATAAATCAGTTGAGGTTGTACAGAAAGTGGCCGAGCTACTGAAGACCAATGCTAATGATGCTGTTGAATATTTGCATTCACAATTACCTAATTTAGAAATAGCTGCAACCAGCGAAGGAACAGATATAATTAGTCAAGCAGATGAAAGATATCAAGTTTACAAAGATAAAATGAATGCTGACAATCCTTGGTATATCAGTACCGGATTTGAGGAGCTTGATGGAATTGTAAATGGCTGGGCAAAGGGTGAGGAATTAGTTGTATTCTTTGCAAGAACTGGTCAAGGTAAATCATGGATATTGGCAAAGACATTGGCTCATGCTTGGGAGATAGGAAATAGGGTTGGATATATAAGTCCAGAGATGAGTCCAACAAAAATAGGCTACAGATTTGATACACTATTTAAAAATTTCTCAAATCGGAATTTAGTTTGGGGAAAAGAAGAACCAGATTATGAAGGATATATAAAAGACCTGAAAGCGCAGAAAATTCCATTTATTGTAGCAACTCCATTGGATTTTCAAAAGAAGGTAACCATAACAAAACTCAAGCATTTCTGTCAAACAAATAAGCTTGATATATTGGGAATTGATGGTATTACCTATTTGACGGATGAAAGATATAAAAAGGGAGATAATAAGACAATCTCCTTAACTAATATTAGTGAAGATTTGACCTCATTAAGTATTGAGCTTGGTATCCCTATTTTAGTAGTAGTCCAATCAAATAGAAGTGGAGTAAAGGGTGCGGATTCAGATGGAACTCCGGAACTGGAAACAATCAGAGATTCAGACGGTATTGCTCAAAATGCAACAAAGATAATTGCGTTAAGGCAAACAGGAGCTGGATTGGAATTTGGAATTAAGAAGCATAGAGATGGTATCAATGGCGGAAAGCTTATCTACTACTGGGATATTGATAGAGGTCAATTCAACTATATTCCATCAGATGAAGATGCAGTTAAACCGGAGAGAAGACAGAAGAAAGCTGATGAAATTAAAAATTCTTTCAATGATGGGACTGACATATTCTAAGGAGGTACTACAGATGGAAATATATAGAAAGATTAAAGAAACTAAATACTCTATTAGTAATTTAGGAAATGTGAGAAATGATATAACTGGAAAGATATTAAAAAAGAATACTCATAAGAAAACTGGATATGAACAGGTGATCCTCAGAATTGATGGTAAAAGTAAGGTACTTTCCGTTCATAGGTTGGTTTGTCTAGAATTTATACCAAATCCAGATAATAAAAAATATGTTAACCATATTGATGGGAATAAAACAAATAACCAATTAGATAATCTTGAATGGGTAACTGCCAGCGAAAATATGCTACATGATTATAGAGTTCTCAATAGAATGCCAGCTCAATTAGGAGTACCAATATCAGAAAAGGCTAAATTAAAAATATCTAAAAAGAATAAAGGTAAACTAAATGGGGCTGCTCGAGCGGTTAAATGCATTACCACCAGGGAAATATTTGATACTTTAACTGAGGCGGCTAATAAATATGGATTGAGTTTAGGGAACCTAAGTAGCGCATGTCAAGGTAAATTAAAAAGTACCGGAGGGAAACAGTGGGAATATTTCGATGTATTTTAAGGAAAGGAGGGCAATTAAATGTTTTATATAAATAAAAATCCAATATTAGCTGGAGAGCTGGAAGTCTTGAATGAATTAAAAGCTCAGTTAGCTTCGAATGGAATTGAAAGATTTGCAGAATTCAAGCCTGGCCCAAGAAATATACAATTTAATTGTCCGATTCATGCTGAAGGTCAGGAAAGAAAGCCATCATGCGGTATATCAACTGTAAATAAAGAAGAGGTGCCCGCAGGAACAGTCCATTGTTTCACCTGCGGGTATACCGCTTCCTTAGAGCAAATGGTAAGTCATTGCTTTGGGAAAGATGATGAGGGAGCATTTGGAAAAGAATGGCTAATAAAGAATTTCTTAACTATTTCAATAGAGAATAGAAAAGATATAATATTAGACCTACAAAGAGGTAATAATAAAAGTATCAACAACTATATTGCAGAAGAGGAATTGGACTCATATAGATATTATCATCCTTATATGTATAAAAGACGATTAACCAATGAAGTAATTGAACAATTCGATGTTGGATATGATAATCACTTTGAACTGAAAGATAAGTTTGGAAAAGTAAAAAGTGTATTAAGATGTTTAACTTTTCCGATTAGAGATATAAATGGCAATACCTTATTTATAGCGCGAAGAAGTGTAGATATTAAATTCTTCCATTATCCTGAAGGTGTGGATAAACCTATCTATGGACTTTATGAATTACCAAAAAATTCTAATGAGATAATAGTATGCGAATCAATATTAAATGCTTTAACCTGTTACACCTATGGAAAGCCAGCTGTAGCCTTATTAGGACTTGGAACTGAATATCAATATGACCAGCTTAGAAAACTTAGATGCAGAAAACTAATTACAGCTCTTGACCCAGATGCTGCAGGACAAAAGGCTACTGCAAGATTAAAGAAGGCTTTAAACGGAAGTAAATTAGTTACTTCTTATGATATACCTGAAAGAAAAGACATTAATGATTTAGAAAAAGAGGAGTTTGAAAATCTTCAAGAATTATTTTAAAAAAAAACTGTTGACATTCTCAAGAATATGTTATATAATATTATTAAAGATAAGGAATTAACAACTTATCAAAACTAAAAAACTTTATGGAGATATAAAATGAAATTTAAGTCAGTAAGAAATGGTCAAGTAGCGGAATTGGTAAGCGAGAATGACAAACAGGTTATTATCAAATTAGAATCCGGCGAAGAGAAAACCCTTAGTCACGCAACATTAAAACGTTGGTGGAAACCTATGGAAGAGGAATTGGTAGAAGAGCAACCTCAATCAGAAGAAGTAGCTGAAGAGGCTATACAGGAAGAAGCTACTGAAACAGTAGAAGAACCTGCCGAGGAAAAAGAAGAGACTCCAGCAGAGCAAGAAGAGCCTGCTAATGAGGAACCAGCATCAGAAGAACCTAAGCAGGAAGAAACAAAGTCTGAAAAGAAAACTAAGACAGAAAAGGCATCAAAGCAAAAACGTGAAACTATTTCAGGTGACCATCCATTAAAAGCTTTTATTGAACAATTGGCGGCTGAAAGAGGAACAGAAGTATTTAAAGCTACTGTTCCAAGTTTCAGAAGCTTAAAAGTGGATGGTAAAATGTATATGGCATTTACTTTTAATAAAAAAGGGGTAACACTTTGGATGAGGTCAAAAGCGGTAGAAGAATTAACTGATTATAAGAAAATGAATCACATGTTTGATGCAAGAGTGCATTTTGGCGAAGATAATAAATCAAACAAAGAGAAGATAACAAAACTATTAGATGCTTCCTTAGAATTCCAGAAGAATAAATAAGCTGCAATTTTAAAACTTGGAAAACTTTAAAGAGGGAAAACAAATGTTAGAAACACTTAATATGCTTTCAACACTAATAATTGAAGATACCCGCGATATGAGCTTGGAGCAGATAGCTGGAGCCTACAGAGAGAACCTTAATCCTTCTCTCTTGGCTTTAGCATTTGCAAAGACTTATAAGTCGATAATCGATATTTCAAGGTATTATTATGGGTTGACTCAAAACGATATAGCAAGCTTTGCGTTGGAGAAATTAGACTTTTGCTTACAGACTTACGAGAATGATAAGGCAATGTTTAGTACTTACTTCAATGTCAATCTGCGGAATAAATTTAGGGAAGAGACTCAAGCACTTAATACTCAAAAGCGAAAAGCCTTATTCTTTTCCGATAGTTATGAGCTGATGGTGGAAAACGGATTTGATTTGGAAAGTTCTGAACCACTGAGAGAAATTATTGATGATTTAAAATCATATGGAGTGAACGAAAAAGAAATGGTATATTGTAATTTAATACTCAAAGATTTTACAAATATGGAAATATCTAAAATATTGGGAGTTAGCGTGATGACCCTGAGTAACATGCGCAAGAAATTAAGGGAGAAATTAATACCTTTAATTTTAGAATATTAGAGAAAATTCTATATAATAATCATAGGAGGGTTCAGCAGATGATAAAAAAGCTAATACAAAGAATATCCATTTGGCTATTCAGAAAATCATTTAATTTACAAAGAGTTCAATTACAAAGAGTTCAAGCCGATACAAAAACGAAAGGAGAATAAAATAATGGCAAGATTTAATGCTGATGAGATTGATAATTATGGAGGACAAGGCGGAGGAGGGTTTTTCTCCTTGAAGAATGACAAAGATGTTGCAACTGTAAGATTTATGTATAATTCAATTGATGATATTCAAGGTTATGCAGTACATGAAATTGAAGTAGATGGTAAGAAGCGTTATGTTAACTGTCTAAGAGAATACAACCAACCATTGGATGATTGCCCTCTATGTGCGGCCAAGTCCAGGGTAATTGCAAAACTATTTGTAATCTTATATGATGTTGAATCAGAAGAGATTAAGATTTGGGATAGAGGAAAGACTTTCTTTAGTAAATTATCAAGTCTATGCGCAAGATACAATCCATTGGTTTCCACACCATTTGAGATTGAGCGTAATGGTAAGAAAGGCGATACCAAGACTACTTATGAAACATATGCTCTTGATACCGACGATACTACATTGGAAGATTTACCGGAAGTTCCTGAACTACTAGGAACACTTATTCTTGATAAATCATTTGAAGAACTTGAATTCTTTTTAGATAATGGATATTTTGAGGAAAGTGTGGAAGAGCAAGCTCCGCCAGAAAGAAATCCAAAAAGCGATAGAAGAAATTCAACTTCAAGAGAGCCTGCAAATGAAGCTCCTGCACGTAGAAGAAGAACCCCAGCATCTGCTCCGACAGAAGATAAAGCACCTACTTCCCGCCCCACAGGTAGACGCAGAACAATAGCAAATCAGGATAAGTTTTAGTGAGTGGATTATTTAATCTCCCGCCGAGGGCAACCAAAGCGGGAGATTCTTTATTAGCAAAGAAAGCTTCAAAAGCAGCTCAAGCCAATGTGGGGATAACAATAAAAGGTGGCGGAGGCTTATTGGAGCGAATCTCAACAATAAGTGCAATGGTTAATAAGAATTTAGGGAAATATAAAGATAGATATGAAGTAATAAGAGATGAAGAGACATTTGAAAAGTATATAGATGAATGTATTAAAAATGGAGTAATTTCAATTGATACAGAGACTAATAGTCTTGACCCTATAACTTGTACTCTTGCTGGATTATGTCTTTATACAACCGGAAATAAGGCGGTGTACATACCCCTTCATCACGTAAGCTATGTAACCGGAATTGAGATAGAAAATCAAATATCAGATGAATTTGCAACCAAGCAAATGCAGAGGATCGTTGATAATAAAATCAAGGTAATAATGTTCAATGCTAAGTTTGATATTAGGGTAATTAAAAATCAACTTGGAGTTGAATTGACCGCTTATTGGGATGGTTACTTAGCAGCAAGATTGCTCAATGAAAATGAGCCAGAAAGTAACCTTAAAGCATTGCATAAGAAATACTGTATGCAGGGGGAAGGAGATGCGTTTGGATTTGATTCTTTATTCAAAGGCATTCCATTTACTCACATTCCGGTAAATACCGGATATCTATATGCAGCAAGGGATGCTGAAATCACTTATGAGCTGTATGAGTTTCAAAGACCATTCTTAACAGAAGGTGACCCAATATGTGTTGAACGAGATTTAACCGGCCCTGCTTTTGTATTTAATCATATAGAAATGCCGCTAATCAACATAGTAGCCGAGATGGAAGATACTGGAGTTGCATTTGACTTTGATTTGGCTGATAGATTATCCAAGGAATACAATATTAAATTAAAAGAAGCTGAAGATAAATTTTATAAAAAATGTGACAACTTCGGCGAAGCTCTTGATAAATATAGGGAAAAAAGAGGAGCAGCTAATAAATTACAGTATCCGGTTAATATATCAAGCCCAACTCAAATAGCTATAATGCTTTACGATGTATTAGAAATTAAACCGGTTGATAAAGAAAAACCAAGAGGAACCGGAGAAGAAATATTAAGTAAGATTGACCACCCAGTAGCCAAAGCTATCTTAGAATACCGAGGAATAGCCAAGTTATTAAGTACCTACATTGATAAGATGCCTGCAATAACAAATCCAAAGACCAAACGTATTCACGCATCATTCAATCAAATTGGAGCGGATACTGGAAGATTTAGCAGCAGTGACCCTAATATGCAAAATATACCATCACATAATAATGAAATCAGAAAAATGTTCAGAGCGTCAGATGGTTATGTTTTATTATCTTCTGACTACTCAGCTCAGGAACCAAGAATCATGGCTCACATGAGTAAAGATGAGAAGATGATTAAAGCATACCGAGATGGTAAAGACCTATATGTAGAAATTGCATCTATGGCGTATAATATGCTTTATAGTGAATGTAAAGAATTTAGGGAAGATGGAACCAGTAATCCCGAAGGTAAGGAAAGACGTGGAGCCGCAAAGGCAATTGTACTTGGTGTTTGTTATGGTAAGGGTGTAGCAGCTATTGCAGAAGACTTACAAGTTACTAAGAAAAAGGCGCAAGAGATTTATGACAAAGTTATGGTTTCTTTCCCTGGACTTAAAAGGTTTATGGAAGAAAGTGAAGCAATGGCAAGAGATTATGGCTTTGTAACAACTGTTTGGGGAAGAAAAAGAAGACTACCAAATATGCAACTCCCACCTTATGAATTCACCTATATAGGAGGAGCCCCAAAAGACTTTGACCCTTTATTCGATGATGAAGATGAATTCGATGATGGCCTATTAGAAATAGATGAAGCTACTAAACAAAAATATATCAATCTATTAAATAGAACGTATAGCAGGAAAGAAAAGGAAGTAATTAAGGCTAAGGCGAAAACTGAAGGAATTTTAATAAAGGACAATGGTGGATATATAGCAGAAGCTACCAGACAATGTGTAAACAGTAGAATTCAAGGCTCAGCAGCAGACCAAACAAAACTTGCTATGATTTTAGTAGGCAATGATGCAAGATTAAAAGAATTGGGATTCAAACTACTATTAGCAGTGCATGATGAACTAATTGGGGAATGCCCAAGAGAAAATGCTAAAGAAGTATCTGAAAGATTTGCTCAATTAATGGTAGAGGCTGCAAAAGACTTAGCAGTTCCATCAAAATGCGATGTTGAGGTCACAGAATGCTGGTATGGAGAGCCTTTACAATTAGATTAATAAATCTATATAATAAGTCAGAAGGAGGTAGATATGGTGGACTTATACTTTGCAGGTTCAGAAGCATTCACTGATATAGTATTTGATGAACCTGGAAATATTTTAATGAGTTACTTTTATGTAGGTCACAAGTTTTCCAAGTTCATTGAACTATTGGAAAACAAATCGGATAATAAAAAATTATTTATCGATAGTGGAGCGTTTACCGCTTGGACAAAACAAAAGCCAATAGATGTTGAAGAATATATAAATTTCATTAACACCTATTCAGAGCATATCGAATTATATGGTCAAATAGACGTTATCCCTGGGGATATTGTTAAAGGGCATACAGCTGAACAGGTTGAGGAAGCCGCTGCAGCCACTTGGGAAAACTACCTATATATGAGACCAAGAATGAAAAAGCCTGAAGGTCTTCTATATACTTTCCACGTCGGAGAACCTTATCGATATTTAGAACAAGCTCTTGAGTGGAGGGATGATAATGGACAACCAATTCCTTACATAGCCCTTGGAGGTATGGTAGGAAAACCAATGCCAACGAAGAAATCATTCTTGGATAGTTGTTTTAGTATCATTAAGAAGTCAAGTAATCCCAACGTTAAAGTGCATGCATTTGGAATGACATCATTTAATCTACTTGAGTCTTATCCAATAACGAGCGCTGATAGTACAAGCTGGATAATGACAGGAGCCAATGGAAATATAACTACAGATGTTGGAATTATAGCGATTAGTGAAAAAGCGAAACGCTTACTTGAGCATTATTCCCATTTGTGTCCAAGTCATCAAGAAGCCTTTGAAAGAACAATCAGTAAGTATGGTTTTACCTTAGATGAATTACAAATTAATTATAAAGCACGGCTGAAGTATCATCTAAGATATTTATCTGAAAAAGCTTCTAATATTAAGTATATCCCAGGCCCAAAGAAATTATCCCTATTTTAAATAATTGGAGGAAAATACGATGAGTAAAAAAGCATTGGTGTTGAATAGTGGTGGTGTAGATTCCACCACTTGCCTTTCAGTAGCAATAGATGAATTAGGATTAGAAAATGTTTCAACGGTATCTGTTTTCTACGGACAGAAGCACAGTAAAGAATTAGAATGTGCTAAGAAGATAGCGGATTATTATGGAGTAAAGCATTATGAATTGGATTTATCAGCAATCTTCAAATATAGTAATTGTTCTTTATTATCTCAAAGTACAGAAGAAATAATACATGAAAGCTATGCAGAACAGATAGCAAAAGATGGAGAAGGAATGGTCAGAACTTATGTTCCATTTAGAAACGGATTAATGTTATCAGCTGTAGCAACCTTGGCTGTTTCTATTTATCCTGATGATATGGTTGATATCTATTTAGGAGCTCATGCAGATGATTCAGCCGGAAGAGCTTATGCAGATTGCAGTGAAGAGTTTACAAATGCTATTGGGCAAGCTATTAATATTGGAACCTATGAAAAGGTAAATTTAAGAGCTCCATTAGTTAATCTATCAAAAGCAGAAGTGGTTCGAGAAGGATTAAAATTGGGAACACCTTATGAATTAACTTGGAGCTGTTACGAAGGTGGGGAGACCCCTTGCGGAACATGCGGAACATGCATTGACAGAGCGATGGCTTTTAAATTAAATAATATTTCTGACCCAGCTTTATAAAAGAGTAAAAAGTTCTATATAATATATGACGCAGAAAATACAGGAGGAAAAAATTTATGTATTATATTTCAAAAAGAATGGAAATTGCAGGCGCTCATAAACTTGAATTGGATTATGAAAGTAAATGTCAAAATCTACATGGGCATAATTGGATTGTAACCGTTTTTTGTAAAACTAAGAAATTAAATCATAATGGAATGGTGGAAGATTTTACGTTAATCAAAAAAATGGTGCATGATAAGCTAGACCATCGAAATATTAACAATATTGTAGATTTTAATCCAACAGCCGAGAATATTGCTAAATGGATCACAGAACAAATTCCTACTTGTTATAAGGTAGAGATACAGGAAAGCGAAGGAAATATTGCAATCTATGAAGAGGAATAAAATGTTTGTAAATGAAATATTCACAAGTATTGAAGGCGAAGGTATCCGAATGGGTTACCCAGTTACTTTCATCAGACTATATGGATGTAACTTAAATTGCTCTTACTGCGATACAAGATATAGTTGTGAAGGACAAGATGGAACTGAAATGAGTGTTTCCGAAGTTATTGAAAAGGCTAAAGAAGCAGGAGTTAAGAGAATTACCTTAACCGGTGGAGAACCATTAATTCATAAAAATGCAGAAGAATTAGTTGACGGGCTGGTTAATGAAGGATTTGAAGTTAATATTGAAACAAATGGAAGTGTTGATATTTACCCTTACATCAAAGAAAATGTAATCATTACAATGGATTACAAATCAATCAGTAGTGGTATGGCAGATAAGATGAATCATAAAAACTTGAAATATCTTAGAAACCAAGATGTGTTGAAATTTGTGGTTGAGGATAAAAAAGACTTGGATGATATGAAGAGAATAATTGAAACATATAGTCCAAGCTGCATTATATTCGTAAGTCCAGTATTTGGAAAGATTGAATTACCTGATATGGTAGATTATATCAAGGATAATGAATTAAATGAATGTAGAATACAGGTTCAGCTGCATAAGATTATATGGGAGCCAACTAAAAGAGGTGTGTAAATGAAAGAAATAGATAAAGACCTAATAAAAGAATCAATAAGAAATATTCTTATTGCACTTGGGGATGACCCAAACCGCGAAGGATTGAAGGAAACCCCAAAGCGAGTAGCTAAGATGTACGCCGAAGTATTTGAAGGAATGCAATATACTAATGAAGAGATTGCAGCAATGTTTAATAAATGCTTTGAAGATGTAAAAACCGGAGATTTGGTGGTTGTTGAACATATTCCAATATTTAGCTACTGTGAGCATCATTTAGCTTTAATGTACAATATGGATGTATCAGTGGGATATATTCCCAAAGATAAGGTTATTGGACTATCTAAGATAGCAAGAATTGCAGATATGGTGGCCAAACGCTTACAACTTCAAGAACGAATTGGAATGGATATAATGCACATATTAAAAGAGGTTCTTGAAACTGAAGATATTATAGTAGTCATAAGAGGCGAGCATGCATGTATGACAACCCGAGGAATTAGGAAGCCTGGAACAGTGACCAAGACAAGTGCTATTAGCGGAGCATTTGGAAGTAACCAAGCATTACGCCAAGAATTTTACAGTCTATTATAGGAGGAAATTTTATGAAAAAAGAGATTATACAGGCGGCAATAGAACAAGCTCGTAAGACAATGAATGAAAATATAGGAGGCCCGTTTGGGGCTGCTGTTATTGATGCGGATGGAACAATCTTATCAATAACATCTAATTCAGTGTTAGGTGACCACGACCCAACAGCTCATGCGGAAGTTAATGCAATTAGAGAAGCTTGTAAGGTTAAAGGAACCCATGATTTAACAGGATGTGTAATATATGCAACCGGATATCCTTGTCCAATGTGCTTATCCGCTATTATATGGGCTAACATCAAAACCGTATATTATGGGTGCAGACCAAGTGATGCGGAAGAGATTGGATTCAGAGATGATTTCATCTATAGATTCATTGAAGATAAACGCCAAGATAAAGATATATTAGCAATTGAAGAGCAAGGCAGAGAAGAGTGTTTAGTTCTATTTAAAGAATATGACGAATTAGCGAAAGAAATATATTAAAATAAGGAAGGTCGAATCAAATGAAGCTTAAACTTAAAACACTGAAGTTGCAGGAAATGGTTTCAAAAGCAATCAGAGGAGCATCTAATAATAAGATGATTCCCATCACAGGACTTATGGCCATAGTATTAAAGAAAGGAGTTCTTACACTTATTACAACCGATGCTACAAATACTCTAAAGGTAATGGAGAAGGATATTGAAGGTGATGACTTCTATGTGGTTGTGCAGACGGATATATTCAGTAAGTTAGTGGCCAAGACTACTACAGAAACAATTACCTTGACATTAAAAGAAAATAGCTTAGAGGTGAAAGGTAATGGTACATATAGTATTGAATTACCTCTTGACGAAGAAGGTCAGTTAATTAAATTCCCGGAATATAAGTTTGATACTAAGGTTAAAAAATCAACAATCAATCTATCCACAGTAAAAGCATTATTAAATACTAATAAGGCAGCCCTTGCGGAAACAATGGAAGTCCCTTGCTTAACTGGTTATTACTTTGATGATAAGGTAATCACAACAGATACATTTAAAGTATGTAGTAATGACATTAAAGTATTCCCAAATAAGGTATTACTGCCTGCAGAGCTTGTGGAATTATTGGCTTTGATGGATGAAGAAAAGATTACAGTTCAAATCTCCGGTAGCAAGATTCTTTTCACTACTGGAAATGTAACAGTATTCGGAACAGAGCTTGAAGGAATTGAAGATTATCCAGCTGAAGCAATTAATGCTTACCTTGAAACGGAGTTTGGAAGCATTTGTAAATTACCGAAAAGCGCCTTATTAAATGTGTTGGATAGATTAGCTCTATTCGTAGCAACTTACGATAAGAATGGCGTTTATCTTACCTTTACAAAAGATGGAGTCGTGTTCAGTAGCAAGAGAAGTAATGGTACAGAGCTTATCAAATATCAAGGCAGCGAAAACTTCCAAGCATTTACATGCTGCGCTGACATTGAATTATTGAAATCTCAGATTGCAGCTCAAGAAGGAGAAGTGGTTGAACTTTGGTATGGTCATGAAAAAGCAATTAAAATGACATCAGGAAAAATAACTCAGATTGTGGCACTGTTAGAGGATGACAGAGCAATAGATAATGGCGAAACGTCAGAGTCTTAAAAATATATTCAAGCTGATAGAGGCGGCTACAAATGAAATGCCAGTCAATGAGCAATTTGTGGCCGACCTCAAGGCATCTATCGAAAAGCAGGATTCACTTGAAGCACGTAAACCTTCTAAAAGTTATAAACCATCCTCAATGACTTGTATTAGAAATATGTATTTTCAAGTGACCGGAACTCCTCCAGACGAAGAGAGAAGCAATGCTTGCTTAGTTGGAATTTGTGAATCCGGAAGTGATAGGCACGAACATATCCAAGCATCCGTAAGCAAGATGAAAGACTTTGGCATTGATTGCGAATATATAGATGTTGAAAAGTTTGTCAAAATGAGAAAACTTGATTACTTAGAAATTGTTAAGAAGCAAGGATTTGAAACAAAGTTATATCATAAAGACTTAAATATGAGCTTCTTATGTGATGGAATTATCAAGTATAAAGGCCAATACTATATACTGGAGATTAAGACAGAAACCATTTATAAATGGCAATCAAGAGAAGGGGTAGCCGAAGAACATATACCTCAAGGAACAGCATATTCAACCTGCTTAGGAATTGACCAGATATTGTTCCTGTATGAGAACCGGGATAACTGCGATAAGAAAGCCTTTATCTTAGAAGTAACAGATGATATGAAATATGAGCATATAGTTTCTAAGATAGAGCAGTGTGATGAATATGTTGGCAGGTTGATTCCACCACCAAAACCTGTAGATATTTCTAAGAAGACTTGTCAATATTGCAATTATAAGTCAGAATGCAGAAAGGCAGGAAAGTAAATGAGAGTTAATAGAGGAAAAGATTTTGAAGACGAAATAAAAAAAGCATTTTCAAAACATTCTGATATTTCCCTTGACCGCTTTCCTGACCCGATGGCGGGTTATGCTGGAATAAGAAATATTTGTGACTTTGGTGTATATAGATACCCATTTCAATATTACTTTGAATGTAAAGCATTCTCCGGCAATACCCTAAATTTTAATGCAGGAATTACAAAAGACCAATGGGACGGAATGGTGGAGAAAGCGAAAATCCGTGGAGTAATAGCAGGAGTAATTATTTGGTTTATAGAACATGATATTACAGCATTTGTTCCAATTCAAGAACTAGAGAGAATTCGAGATGATGGGGCTAAATCATTAAATGTGAAAGATATTAAAGAAGCAAAAGTTAAACACTTTGTAGTCCCAGGAAGAAAGAAACGAATCTTTTATGATTATGATGCTGATACATTCCTAAAGAATGTTAAAAGGTGGGCAGAACCTTATTTCTTTGGAGTTTGGGGGTGATGACTAATGGCAAAGGATAATGAAACTGCATTAAGTGGTGATATCGAAGTCGGCAAAGTAAGGCGATTACAAAAGAGAATTGATACCAATAGTGATATAATAGATGGAATTGTAAACCGATTAGTTTCTGATTATTGTAAACCATTAGATGAGTATATGACCTTTATTAAAAGCATACTTGATGACACTACTAATCCTCCAAATGATAAAGAGCTTGATGATTTCACTTTAAACATTCCAGTATTGTTATATTTTACGGGAGAGGCTCAAGAAGCATTAGGGGTCAAGGAAGACGTAGCAAAGGCCGTTA
This sequence comes from Tissierellaceae bacterium, assembly GCA_023229175.1. Lineage (GTDB taxonomy): Bacteria > Bacillota > Clostridia > Tissierellales > Tissierellaceae > JAAYFT01. The sequence goes on from JALNZV010000019.1 coordinate 25,144, forward strand.
AACAAGAGCTATATAATGAAATTTATGATAAGTCTACTGGAACTATAGCAGATAAAACAGCTGCTGCGGAGTTAGCTACTCAAAATGAATATATAGCCCATATAGCTTATCAAAGGGCTTACAAGAAAATTAAACTCCGAATGGAAGCAGCTAACGAAACACTCCAAAGCGTTAAGAAGGTAATATCAAGACGTATGGTAGAGTATGAAGTAGCAAGAGTGGATTCAGGAAGAATAGGAGGTCAGTAATGGATAAGGTTGCAATGACTTATAAGAAGTTATAGATGCAGCTTATGATTATTATGCAACATAGGAGGGGAGCAAATTATGATTCATAAACTGAAAACAGTACAGCCTTATTTTGATGAAGTGGACTTAGGCGCAAAGACATTTGAAGTGAGGAAAAAAGATAGAAATTTCAAGGTAGGTGACTTCATGGTGCTACGAGAGTGGAAATTGGAAGGACATTTCTATACCGGCAACGAGATAAAAACAATAATCACTTACATTTTAGACGCTGAAGAATATTGCAAAGAGGGCTATGTGGTTATAGGTTTTGCAAAACTTTGTTAAGACACATTACAAGTATTATGTGTATCTAACCGACGATTATTTAGCAGGTAGAAAATATTTGACATGTGAGGTAGATTAATATGAGCAAATTGGATATATTAATTAAGGATTTCAATAAACAATACAAGGAAGAAATTGCGGCAAGAGGAATCCCAAGAATAGAAACACAAAAGATTCCATTTAGTAGCCCAAGAGCAAACTACATGCTATATGGCGGAATCCCAAGAGGAAGAATAGTTGAATTTGCTGGAGAGGAAAACGGAGGCAAGACGACAACAGCTCTTGACATAGTAGCTAATGCTCAAATATTATTTCAAGAAGAATGGGAAAAAGAAATTAAAGACCTTGAGGCTATCGATAAGAAAAAGAAGGAACAGCAAGCAAGATTAGATTATCTTAAAGCTAGAGGAGCAAAACAAATAGTTTATGCGGATTGCGAAAATACGTTAGATGAAGAATGGGCACAGAATCTTGGAGTGGATACAGATAAGCTAATTCTCCTGAAACCACAAAGCCAGACAGCAGAGCAGATATTTGAAATGCTACTACAAATGATTGAAACCGATGAAGTTGGCTTGGTAATTATTGATAGCTTAGGGGTTATGCTTTCAGCTCAAGCCTATGAGAAGACAATGGAAGAAAGGACTTATGGAGGAATAGCGGCAGCTTTAACATTATTCTCAAAGAAAGCAGAATTATCTTGTACTAAATATAATTGCACTCTAATAGGAATAAATCAAATGCGGGAGGATATGAATAGCCCTTATGGTGGAATGATTACAACTGGAGGTAAGGGCTGGAAGCATAATTGTAGTGTAAGGCTAATGTTTCAAAAGGGAGCATATATAGATGAAAGAGGAAATGAGTTAAAGAGAAGTGCTGAATCACCTGCAGGTAACTTGGTAATGATCAATATAGCGAAAACCAAAGTTTGTAAGCCTGATAGACGTGTTGGATTCTATACTTTAAACTATGATAATGGAATTGACATTATAGCGGATACAGTTGAGGTAGCCTTGAAATATGGGATCATTCAACAAGCCGGAAGCTGGTTCAATTTTGTAGATATTGATACCGGAGAAATTATTGCAGATGGTGAAGGTGAAGTAATTAAATTACAAGGTAAACCAAACGTTATTGAATATTTAGAGGATAACCAATATCTATTTAATGAGATTTATAACAAAATAAAATCATTGATAAATTAGAGGCTGAAAGGCCTCTTTTTTTATTGAAGAAGAGCAAGTTGTTTAAAATAACAGTTGACTTATCAATCAATATGTTATATAATATTAATATACGGATAAGAAATTAAAACACTCAAAACACTTAAAGGAGAATAAAATAATGGCAGCAGCATACAGAGAGAGCAAAGGATGTTTTATATTTCATAATGAAAACCCGAAAGGGTCATTAAGAGCAGCTGATTGCGTTATCAGAGCGATAGCAAAAGCAACCGGAAAGACCTGGGAGGAAACTTATCAGGGACTGTGTTTGATAGGACTCAATATCAAAGACGTCCCAAACGCGACTCCAACTTATAAGCGATACTTAAATGAGCAAGGGTATCCAATGCAGAAGCAACCGAGGAAGTCCGATAACACTAAATATACCGCAGAGCAATTCGCTAAGAAATATAACAAAGGGACTTACATCATATCCCTGGCGAATCATCTATCAGTAGTAATAGATGGTAAGATATATGACACGTGGAACTGTAGTCATAAATGCGTAGGAAATTATTGGGAGGTAAGATAATAATGCCAACTCAGTGGGAAGTTACTAAATATGGTCAGCTTATGCACCGCTCAGATATCGAAACATCGGATATTGGAGTTATAACAACTAAAATATACAAATATCAAGATAAGCATTATGCGGAACTTTGGGATAACGGATACTGCATTCATTTTAGTGAGGTGATTGACTAATGCTTAATCTATTAGAAGGATATAAAGGTTCGGTAGAAGTAAATGGTATAGCGTACAGCGATTTAAACAAGGCTATACAAGCCGTTAAAGGGTCAGGCGAACAATTAACCATAATATTAAATAAAGGAGCTAAAATCAAGGATAACCAAGCTCAAGAAATACAAGAGTTAGAAGGTTCTCCAATCTATAAAATAAAGGTTCGTCAATATATGACAAAGCCTGCAAGTCCTGAATTTGATTTCCACGATAAGTGGAATAACGGAACCCCGATGCCAATGAGAATAATGGTAGGTAGGAAGCTCAAGGAAACCCGAGGAATGGTTCAGATGGAATTATGGGGAGAGATTACCGAGCAATTAACCCATAGCTGCATGAAATGTGGGAGAACATTAACAAATCCTATAAGTAAGTACTTTGGGATTGGCCCTGAGTGTGGGGGTCATAACTATGTAAACCCCTTTGAAACTGATGATGAGTTAAGGGAAGCTGTTAAGGATATGCAGGAACAGCTCAAAGAAATAAAGTGGACAGGCTGGATTATAAAGTCAGCAATCGAAGAGCAGGAGGTAGTTCGATGAAATTCATTCCTTGTTTGGGGTATGAAAGCGGAAACCCCACTGACGGTTTCGATTATGATTGTGAATATGAAAACTCTGGTGAATTTGGCTGCGATGAGTGTATATGTAATGGGGGAGCTTATTCTCCCATATCGGGAAAACCAATTAAAGAAACCACAAGACAAAAGTATGCTAAAAAGTATGGTTTGGCAGAGTATGACCCAAAATATTTAGAGGAGGAAAGAAAGTAGAAATGGTTAAATGTGATATATGTAATAAAGAAGCCACAAAAGATGCTAAATTAAAGCAAGGCGGCTGGGCGAATGTATGTGAAGATTGTTTTAATAAGTATGCAGCAAAGATAAAAGGAACATTCACAACACTAAAAAACATAGGCAAGCCCGGTAGGAAAATATATAGCGATTAAAGGGAACGGAGGTTATGGGTTTATTTGATGCAAAAAAGGTTGAGAAAAGATGGATAAAGTCAGGGCAATTTACTGATGAGGAGTTGCCCTACGCCTCCCTTATTCAGCAGCGAAGGTGCCAGATGTTAATACATAGCCGGATATATTATGTATTAGATGAGAACTTGATAACAGATGCCCAGTTTGATGAATGGGGCAGGGAATTAGTTCAATTACAAAAAGATTATCCTGATATAGCTTCAAAGGTATGTTTTGCAAAAGCTTTTGAAGATTGGGATGCAAGCACTGGAGCATTCTTACCACTGAAAGATGAATGGGTCATACGCAAGGCCGCCCAACTATTAAACTACGGAAGAGAGAAAGGAGTTATCGATAATATTGAACACTCGAAAATACAGCAAAGCCCAAGAATCCAAGGTAGCCAAAAGCCTGCGAGGAAAAAGGCAACCAAACAGCGGGGCAACTCCCTTTTCTAAAGGGGATGTTAAAACAGAACAATTCTGCATTGAATGTAAAACAGCAATGACTGAAAAACAATCAATGAGCATTAAAAGGGATTGGATTGATAAACTTAAAGAAGAAGCCTTCGCTATGGGAAAACCATATTGGGCACTAACTTTTAATTTTGGAGGTTTAAATAATCCTGAAAATTTCTATATAATAGATGAGCGGTTATTCAACCAATTACAAACATACTTAGAGGAGGATAATTAATATGAAAAATGTAGAAGCTAAAGTATTAAAAGTATTATTCGAATTAACAAAAATTGTACAAGAATTAGAGGAAATAGTAAAAGCGGCAAAGTTCAAAGAGGATACTGATAATGAAGAAGGCTGCGATGGAAACTGTGAGGAATGCAAAGCTCATGGGGAGAGACCTGAAGCTATTATGCAATTCTTTGATAAACTATTTGGAGGTAAACAATAATGAAAGCATTAGCTATAAAATATCGTCCCAAGACATTTGATGATGTAGTAGAGCAAGGTTCCGTTAAACAAATATTGCAGGAGCAACTAAGAACAAAGACCCATCAAAACTGTTATTTATTTACAGGTGGAGCCGGAACTGGAAAGACCACTTGCGCAAGAATATTTGCAAATGAAATTAATGGTAATAAAGGTAATCCAATAGAGATAGACGCTGCATCTAATAACGGTGTGGAGAATGTAAGGGAAATCATCGAGAATGCTAAATTCAAGGCCTTAGATGCTCCTTACAAAGTTTATATTATAGATGAGTGCTTCCACGAAGATACTTTAATTAACTTAGCAGATGGAAGAAGGCTACCAATAAAAGATATAGAAATTGGAATGGAGGTTAATAACCTAATTGGAGAAGGAATAGTAAAAAATGTTTTTAAGAACTTGACTTCTTTAGACCGATTATGTATAATAAAATTGACAGATGGTTCTCAGATGCTTACCACCAAAGACCATTTATTCTTTACTAATAACGGATGGATAGAAGCATCTCAACTAAATGAGGAGGATATTATATATGAAGGATTTGCAGTGTCAGATATGTGGTCAAAGATTTCAAAACAAGACATTCAGAAAGACCTGTTCAAAAGATTGCATGAAGAAACTGATATCAAGGAGCGAGCATCAGACAATGCAGTCAAAAGCAGGGCAGAAGCAGAGGAAAGAGAGTTCGGCCAGAATGAAAGCTCAAAACCCAATGCATCAACGAGCCAACATAGAAAAGATGATAGAGACCAAGAAAAGAAATGGGACTCTCAATCAACCATTCAAGGTGAGAGGCGGAAACGGGAAATATACCCCAGAGCAATTAACTCTATTCCAGTTTCTATCAACGGATTGGATTTTAGAATATCCGATTCCTACAAAGATACCGAAGGGAAATGGATACCCAACTTGTTACAAAGTAGACCTTGCCTTACCAAGCAGAATGCTGGCGATAGAGGTGGATGGGAGAGCCCATGCCTGGAAAAGTGGTTTATTGAAAGATTTGAAGAAAACGGAATTGCTCCAGCAATTAGGGTGGAAAGTATTGAGATTTACCAACCAGGAAATAAAAATGAATCTTTCGAGAGTTATATTGGAGATAGAGAAAAATCTTTAGGATTTATTGAGCTTTATGATTTAGAGGTGAGTGGTCACTCATCATACTTTGCAAATGATATATTAGTTCATAATTGTCATATGTTATCAACCGGGGCATGGAATGCAATGCTTAAGTTGATTGAGGAACCGCCTGCTCAAACAATATTCATCTTCTGTACAACAGACCCTCAAAAAATACCGGCAACCATCATTTCAAGGGTACAGCGATATGACTTCCAAAGAATCACCTATCAATCAGTGGTAGACAGATTAAAAAATATTTTGGCTTGGGAAAACGAAACAGAAGAGGTTCAAGGTTCTTTTAATTATGATGATGAAGCACTTGGTTACATAGCTAAATTAGCTGATGGTGGAATGAGAGATGCAATAACTTTACTGGATAAATGTATTAGCTATAATACAGAAATCAGTGTAGAAAGCGTTGTAGAAGCTCTTGGAACTATCAATTACGATGTAATGTTTGAATTAACGGAATCTATCATTAATATGAACCCCAGCGAAGCTGTAAAAGTAATTGAGGAAGCTCATAGAAGCGGCGTTGACTTAAAGCAATTCATAAAGCAATATAGTTACTTTGTATTGGATGCTTACAAGTATTACTTAATTGGAGACTTTGAATACCTGCAAATTCCTTCAACTTATGCAGATAAATTGGATGCATGGGATGATGAAACTTATGAATTTATTAAAGAATTATTAGCAGAAATCATCAAGTTAAATGCTGACATCAAATGGGAACCAAGCCCTAAACCCTTAATCGAAGCTACTATAATTTTATTATGTCAGGAGGAATAAAGATGATAGGTCAGGAAAGACTTCTAACAAGAATAGATAAAATGATTGAAGCTGGATTTCCTCGATTCGTTATCATTTGCGGAGAAGCAAATAGTGGTCGTAAGTTAATAGCCAATCGAATTGCGAAGAGATTAAATGCTCATCTAATAAAGAGTGATATTAAAGTAGATAATGTACGCGAAATCATTGCATTGGCTTATAAACAAAGTGAGCCTATTTTATATTTACTTCCAGATGCAGATAAGATGAGTCCAGCGGCAAAGAATGTATTACTCAAAGTAACTGAAGAACCTCCAAGAAAAGCCTATTTCATTATGATTTTAAAGGATATCAATAATACATTAGCAACATTAAAAAGTAGAGGTACAGTATTAAATATCGACCCTTACACTCCAAAGGAAATATTAGATTATGCAGAGTTAAAGAAATATGAACTATCTAGAGAAGAACAATCAATAGTTTCAAACCTATGTACCGTTCCTGGAGAAGTTGATATTCTAATGAGATATAATATCCTTGAATTTTATGAATTTGTAGAAACAGTTGTCAACAATATAGGGATAGTGAATGGAGCTAATGCTTTTAAGATAGGATTAAAACTTAATTGCAAAGAGAATGATGAAGGATGGAATATTAATCTATTCATGAGAGCGATAATGTTTGTATGTAGGGATAGAATGATAGAACAACCTCTTCTCCAATACAAAGAGAGTATCAGGATAACAAGTAAATACTTATCCCAATTAAATATTACCGGAGTCAATAAACCTTCTACAATTGATATGTGGATATTGGAGATGAGGGGAATATGGATTCAAGATTAAGACCAGATGAAATGTGCAGAAGGGGTAAATAAATGCAATTACACGAACTCAAAGAACAATTGGTTAAAAAGACTCTTCAACCACTTTATATATTTACCGGCGAAGAAATAGCTATAATGAATATCTATATTGATAAGATAGCAAAGATTGTAGGATCAAAGGCCAAGCGGGTAGATAGTATAGCTTCAATATTTGGGAAATTACAAAACCAATCGTTTATGAATAAGCCAAGCTGTTATGTTATTCGAGATGATAAAGAATACTTAGCTGAGGAAAAGATATGGGATACACTAAATAGCGGAGCTGTACAAGGAGATAATATCATCATATTAGTATATAGCAACCTCGATAAGAGAAGTAAGTTTTACAAGCGACATGTTGATATGTTCACAGAATTTGAAAAACTTATTCCGGAAGTATTGGCCAAGTATATTAAGAAAGAGATTGGATTGGATGTAAAGAAAGGTGTACAATTCGCAGAACTATGTGATTGTAACTATAGTAGGATATTATTAGAGTGCGATAAGCTAAAACATCTATCCGCCGCAAGGAAATGTGATATCGATACAGCATATGAAATAGCCATTAAAGAGAAGTTAATTTACACCTCTCCAAAAGATGTAATATTTGAATTGATAGATGCAGTATGTAAAAGGCAAGCAGAAAGAAGTTATAATCTATTAGAGGAATTGATGGCAATAAATGAAAACCCATTAGGAGCAATTAGCTTATTATACACCAATTTCAGGTCAATGTTATTAGTTCAATCTGCTGGAGCAGGAGCAGATATAACCAAGAGAACAGGTCTAACTGGATGGCAAGTAAAATTAGCAAAGGAAAAAGGAATTAATTACAGTGTTGGAGAATTGGTTAAATATCTTAGACTAATAAGAGAAACAGAAAAGGGAATTAAAACCGGAGCAATTGAACAATCAATGTCATTACATTATATAATAGCAAATGTCTTGTAGAGGAGTCTGCATGTTATGAGAAAGAAGGTGGTGATGGTGGTAGATACTCCAAATCAAAATTACTCAATTCCTCAAGAGAAAAGTAGTAGAATGGATATATGTAAAAGATGCGGAAGAAAATTAAAAAATCCAGAATCTATTGAAATGGGATTTGGTAAAATATGTTATCAAAAGTTTATGGCAGAATCATTACTAAAACCTTTATTTGTGATTAGTAAAAAGGAGAAGAATAAGTGAGAATAATTGATAATTGGCAATATAGATACATAGAAAAATGTCTATATACTTATCATGAGATTAGAGATAGTAAATTAGATACAGAAATGAGAATGAAACAAGCTATTGATAATGCATTGGACTTCTTCAAGGGAACATGTCATGAAACAATGATGAGATCATTTTATTTCGAAGCTGATAAACATAGAAAAACCTTAACTAATGCAGGACACTATAGATGGGTATGTGAAGAGTTGGTGCAAACCGAAGAGCCTAATGGATATGTAATGAGAAGAGAAATTGTATATAGAGTAGCAATGAACTGTTACGCCTTAAATTTATTCCAATTAAAACAAAATAACAGTTGAATTTTGTACTAATATGTTATATAATAATAATAACAGGGATACAGATTATCACCTAACTATAAAAACTTTGGAGAAATAAAAATGACAATTACAACACTTAAAGAAAGAATTCAAAAGGTGGAAGCTAAGATAGCTAAGAAGGAAAACACCATTCAAAAGAAACAAGGTTGGATAGCTAGTGGTAAAAAAGATGAAAGCGAATGCAGTTGGCTTCAGGAAGATATCGTAAGATTAGGCAAGGAAATAGCAGAAGCTAAAAAGACCCTTGATAAATACAACAATCAATTAGCTGGAGCAATAGAAAGAGAAAGCATTTTAATAAGCGAAATCCCGGAGGCGTTAAAGTCAATGCAAGACCAATTAGTAGAAGAATGGGATGCATGGGATATAAGAAGAAAAACCAATCTACAAGCTAAGTACCAAGAGCTCGGATGGAAGAAATTCTTTGAAGCAGGATTCACCGGAGCAGATTATGAATTCAAAGACATCTCCAAAGAACAGATTCATAACAACAATGTCAAATGTGCAAAAGATGCAATCATTGATTTATATAATAGGGTTAAAGCAATAACCGGAAAAGTAACAGATTGGGGAAACATACATTGTGGTGGAAAAGCATTAAACGGTTGGGTAGCCGGAGAAAATGGAAAAGCAAAAGTAGAAACAATCGGAGCTGGAGGATATAATATCCAAGAATATCACCTAAGAGTATTGGTAAACCAAATCTAATCAAATTTTAAACACTTTAAAGCCTTTCAACCACTTAACAAAGATTGAAAGGCTTTTTATATGAGAAGGAAAAGAGAATGCATTATTTCAAAGAACAAGAAGAAGCAATAGACCTATTTAAGAAAATAGCTCAAACGGCGGATGGAAAGAAACTAATATATTTAGTTGTACAATCTAAATCAGATATAAAGAAATTACAGAAGGATTTAGCAATCTTATTACAAGATTATCAAATAAAATTAACAACTAATTCTGTACAACTTCAAGGAACTAAATCAACTCCAGCATTAAAAATAATAATTGTAAACAATATGCCAGATAAGGTAAAAGGGTTGCCGGAAGAATCAACAATATATGCGTAAGGGTAGGCGCGAAAATGTTAAAGAAAATAAAGGAGTAAAAGGCAATGAAAAAGTTATTTATATCTCAACCTATGAGTGGTAAAACGGATGAGGAAATATTAAGGGAAAGAAAGGAAGCTATTAAATTAGCAAAAGATATAATCGGAGAAGAAATTGAAGTATTAGAAACATTCTTTGATTACCTCGGACCAAATAAAAAACCATTGCATTATTTAGCTAAATCATTAGAATATTTAGCAGAAGCAGATATAGCTTACTTTCTTCCAGGATGGGAAAACTCAAGAGGATGTAAAATAGAGCATAGATGTCCGGTAGAATATGGAATAGATAGATTTATTATCCTATTGAATAAAAAAGAAGAAATAAGTTAAAATAGAAAGGAGGATAAGAATGGCAAGAGCTAAATATAATAATGATAAGTTAACAAAACAACAAGAAATATTTGTTAATGAATTAGTAAAAGGAAATACCCAAAGACAAGCTTACCTAAAAGCTTATCCTTCTAAGAAGAAATGGAAGGAATCCTCTATAGATTGTGAAGCATCAAAGTTGTTTAGTAACTCAAAGGTGAAACAAAGGTATGATGAATTATTGTACAAAATGAGGGAAAATGAACAAAAGAACACTCAATGGACAAGAGACCAATCTATTGAAACGTTAAGATATGTAATAGATATGAACCGAAAGGATATGGAGCGAATAAGCAATGCTTTCGAAGATGAGTTAGAAATATTACAAAAGCTAATGAAGGAAGACCCGAAGAAAGCCCCTCAGTATTTGAGAGAGATACTTAAACAACAAAAGTCAAGAAGAGCTTCCAGAGTAAACAATAAAGGTATAACAGATGCAGTGGCAGAATTAAACAAAATGCAAGGATTTAATGAGGAGACAATTAACCTGAATGGGACAGTGATATTCGCGGAAGAAGATGAATTAGAAGATTAACATTAACTAAAGTGGGAGCGAATGAATGAGCAGGGTTATTGGAGTTGTAAGCGAATATAAAATACTACAAAATGAAAGAGATTATATAGTAGTAAACACAAAAGGTAACTATGATAATCACGGACACTTTAAAAAGCTATCAACCTGTTATCTGATTATTAGACTAATGCAGAAAAGAACAATCCCCAAGAAATCTTTCATGTTAGAAGCCGCAAGACGGATAACCATCGATCAGAAATATAAACAAGTATTAGAGATGAAGCAGGAAAAGAACAAGCAAAGACAAAGATATTTCAATCCGAATAAAAGGGTGAGGCGATAGGATATGAATACAGAGCTTGTAACAAAAAAGAAATTACCAGAGTTAATCGGTAGAGGATATAAGAAGTTTTGGAATTTCAAAGGACGTTACAGAGTGCTTAAAGGAGGCAGGGGTAGTAAGAAATCTACAACCGCCTCCTTTTGGTTTCCATATAATATGATGAAGTATTGGCATACTTATGGATTAAAACCTTGTACACTCGTAATTAGAAGGTATTTTAATACTCATAGAGATAGTACCTTTGCTCAGATAAGATGGGCTATAAATAGATTAGGGGTATCTCACTTATGGAAAGCAACAAAGTCTCCACTTGAATTAATCTACATACCTTCAGGGCAAAAGATAATGTTCAGAGGATTAGATGACCCTCAGTCCATAACATCTATTACAGTAGAAGATGGAGAGCTGTGCTGGGTATGGTGGGAAGAAGCATTCCAATGTACAAACGAGGAAGATTTTAACAAGGTGGATATGTCCATAAGAGGCGAAATGCCCAAACCATTATTTAAACAACATACATTAACCTTTAACCCTTGGAGTGAAAAGATATGGCTGAAAAAGACATTCTTTGATAAGGTAGGAGCTGATGGATTAAGCGAAGATGAAGATATATTAGCATTAACAAAGAATTATGATTGTAATGAATTCCTTGGAGATGATGACCGTAGAATCTTTGAAAAGATGAAAGAAGAGAACCCAAGAAGATATAGTATTGAAGGGGAAGGTAATTGGGGTATTGCAGAAGGACTTGTATTTGAGAATTGGCAGGAGCTGGACTTTGATGCTAATTATATGAAACGTCAATTGGACAGAGATGACTCTCCCAAATATAGACAACTTCATGGGATTGACTTTGGATATACCAATGATCCTACTGCATTCATTGCATTATTGGCAGATGAGAAAGAGAAGAAGATATTCATTTATGATGAAGTGTACAAAACTCACATGAAGAACAAAGATATACATGCATCATTAAAATATAAAGGATTTGAAAGAGCAAGGATATGCGCAGACTCAGCAGACCCTAAAACAATCGACGAATTAAAAGACCTTGGATTATATAGAATGTTTGGAGCGAAGAAAGTTAAAGGCTCAGTTAAAGCAGGAATTCAGAAGCTCCAGGATTATAAGATTTATGTTCATCCATCTTGCGTAAATACTGTAGTAGAATTAAGTAACTATGTATGGGCAACAGATAAGGATAGCGGAAAGCCAAGTACCGACCCTATAGATGAATACAATCATTTAATGGACGCTCTAAGATATGCAACAGAAGAATTAAATTCTACTAACTTTAGCTGGTAAATGAGGCGTCATAATATATGCGGAAGTCAATAAAAACCTTGTACAGTCGATCGTACAAACTCGGTTTTTTAAGTATTTATAATAAACAAAGGACTTTTGTTTATTATATAATAAAACAAATGAAAAGGAGGTAATAACATGATTTTTCCTAATTTCCAAAGCAGTGCGATGATGGATATTAAAAGCAAGATAACTAAATTGAGTAATCTTGGAAAACCACAAGAAGAGTTCTTGTTTTCAAACCTGAATGAATGGCAAGAGAGTGAGAGACGCAAGCTAATGCTCAAGGCTCAAGATTATTACACAAATGATAACGATATTAAGGACAGGAAACGTTACTATATAGACAGAAAAGGTGTTCAGCAGGAAGTAAAGAATCTAAGCAACAGTAAACTACCTCATCCGTTTATGCGTAAACTGACAAATCAAAAGGTCAACTACTTGTTAAGTAAAGAGCTTAGTATCCAATGTGATGATGTAAAGTTCTCTGAAGCACTGACCGATTATGTTAACAAAGCATTCTTAAAGATGTTAAAGAATGTGGGCAAGGATGCTATCATTAACGGCATAGCATGGGTGCAAGTATATTACAACAAGCAAGGACAATTAAGCTTTAAGAGAATCCCCTCAGAGGAAATCATTCCATTCTGGGCAGATGCAGACCATACTATATTAGATGCTGTCCTTAGATATTACTCAATCACGAGATACTTACCTGATGGAGTTAAGAAGGAGATTGTAAAAGTCGAATATCACACCACTGAAGGCGTTTGGTATTATATCAAAGGAGATAGAGGACTTGAGCCTGACCCTGATAAGAAAGAAGGAGTTAGAGGACATTTTGTTATCAATCAAGAGGTAACCAATGAGAATGGGGAAATCGAAGTTGATGAAGAAGGACAGCCAATAACAAAAGATATGCAAGCTACTTGGGAGAAGGTACCATTTGTAGCATTCAAATATAATGCGGATGAAATTAGCTTGTTAAAATGGATTAAACCTCTTATTGATGATTATGATACTAACACTTCTGACACATCAAACAACCTCCAGGACGTTCCAAACAGTATCAAGGTTGTTAAGAACTATGATGGAACCGATAAGGGTGAATTTGTACAAAACCTTGCTACTTTCAGAACAGCTTTCGTATCAGGTGATGGAGATATGACCGCAGTAGAAACAAAGATGGATATTGCCGCAATAGACAGTCATCTCAATAGATTGCGCAAAGATATCTACGAGGCAGGCAGTGGGGTAGATACTCAAGAAGTCAGTCTTGGTAATGCATCAGGTGTAGCCCTTAAATTTAGATATGCTGACCTTGACAGTGATACCGATGATATGGCCAGCGAGTTTTCAGCTTCTCTTGACGAGCTAATATGGTTTGTTAAAGTAGATTTATTGAACAAGGGTATTGGAGATTTTACAGAAACAACTTTTGAAGTCATTTTTAATACAGATAGCATAATCAATGAGCATGAAATAATTGAAGATGCAAAGAACAGTGTTGGAGTAATTAGTGATGAAACCATAATAGCAAATCACCCGTGGATAACAAATACTCAACAAGAACTGGACAGACTTGCAAAAGAGAAAGAGGCCAAGATGGCGGAAATGCAGGAACTAATAAAAGAACAGAATCCAGACTTTGGTGATCAAGGAGCCGGTGAGGATGGTGAAGAATAATGCCAAAAGTTCCGGAGAAAAGTTATTGGGAGAAACGTTCAGAGCTAACACTAATACAGAATGAAAAATCAGCTCTACAATATGAGAAAGACTTAAAGAACGCTTATCAAGCTACAATTAAACAAATCACTAAAGAAATAGAAGCCTTTTATGGTAGGTATGCAAAAGAGAATAAGATTAGTTTAGCAGATGCACGTAAAAGGCTTACGCCTAATGAATTAATAGACTTTAATAAACAATCGAAGATATATTTAGATGAAGTCGAAAGGTTAGGAGACAA
>JALNZV010000003.1 GCA_023229175.1 Tissierellaceae bacterium
CTGCTCCTTGTAGGCATTCCTTCTATTTTGGCCTACAAGTATGCACCTAGCACTGTGGCCTTGCCCCTGATATTGGCCCTATCTGGACTGGTACCTTTTCTTGTGGCTAAGGGTCTCTTTAGACCTATTAAGTCCATTGAGGAATCCATAGATAGGATTGTAAACAAGGACCTATCTCTGGCAGAGGGCATAGTAACCAATGATTTCTTTGAAAATATAACTAAGAAAATAGGCCTGATGAAGGACAGTATAAAGACCGACTTTGTAGGCTACAAGGCCACAACTGATGAGCTAAATGTATTTACCAATGACTTCCTGGAGATTTCTGAAAATATGAGCTTCACTTCCAACGAGATTTCAAATGTTGTAGAGCAGGTAGCCACAGGCATAGTTAGCCAGGCAGAGGAAACCAGCGGAGCTGCGGAAAAGCTCAATGATTCTATTAACTCCCTGGAAAAGGTAGTCGCGGGTGGCAATCAGGGCAAGGAGAGGCTGGAAGCTGCTGCCATGCAAGTTAGCGACGGCTTCGATGAACTAAATACCACTTCTGGCAGCTTAAGCAATATACTGACAGAATTTTCTCAGGTAAGGGTCAAGGGGCAGCAATTGCAAAACAGGGCCAATGAGGTCAGGAATATCGTGGAGACTGTGGAAAAGATTGCAGAACAGACAAACTTACTAGCCCTAAACGCAAGTATAGAAGCTTCTAGGGCAGGAGAATACGGCAGGGGATTTGCAGTGGTTGCCATGGAGATTAGAAATCTAGCAGAGGGATCTAAAGAGGCTGTACAGACCATAAACACCAACCTGGAATCCTTTGTCGAAAATATTGACGAATTTGTACAGGACATTTCAGACCAATATAATATACTGGAAGGTGAAAATAATAAGCTAAGCTCTATTGCAGTTGAAAGTCACCGCTCTGTGGAATCCATCAATGAGGTATCTAGGCTTATTATAGGATTAACCAGGGAACTCAATGACAATGCCAGGGACATCAGCTCCATATCCGATGGAATTGCAATGCTGGCTTCCATTGCCGAGGAAAATTCGGCCTCATCGGAAGAGGTATCGGCAAATGTTCACTCTTATACCAATGAGATCAGGAAGATGACCGACGGAATACTTGAATTCCAAAGGGTCAGCAATGATTTTAGCAAGGATTTGGAGAAGTTTATAGTCTAGGCTAGAAGCTAAAAAAAATCCTGCTCAAATAAACTGCAGATAAAAATCCTACTAAATCTGCTATTAAACCAGAGGCTAAGGCATGCCTCTGTTTTTTTATGGATACGGAACCAAAATATATGGCTAGTACATAGAGGGTGGTTTCACTGGACCCCATCATGACTGCTGCTGTACGACAGGCCAGGGACTCTGGTCCGTAGTTATGGGCCAATTCGCTTATTATACTTTGTGCACCGCTGCCAGATAGGGGGCGCATGATCAGCATAGCTACCAGTTCTTCTGGTATATTAAAGAGCCTTACTAGGGGTCTGAAGGCCCCCATGAGCAGGTCCAGGGCTCCTGACTCCCTAAATACTCCTATGGCTACCAGCATGGCCACGAAGGAGGGTATTATCCTGATGGCTGTGACAAATCCTTCCTTGGCCCCCTCTGTAAAGGCTTCATAGACCTTCACCCTTTTTTGTAATCCATGTATTATTATACCTACTATCATAAGGGGAATTGCCATCTGGGATATAAGTCCTAGGATCTTGATGAACATCTGGCCTTCCCCTTTCCCCGTGGATTGATACTGTATCTTGGAAGCCTCTGTAGGGTCTTAGCTGCTATTATGGCCCCAATTGTGGACAATGTGGTAGCCATTATACTAGGCCCCACGATTTCTGTTGGATTTATGGCTCCTGCGGCTGTTAGCAATGCTATGGTAGATGCTGGTATCAGGGTCACTGATGATGTGTTGATGGCGAGAAATGTAACCATGGAATTTGTAGCCGTGTCCTTGTGTTTATTGAGTTTTTGCAATTCTTCCATGGCTTTCAATCCAAAGGGAGTGGCGGCATTGCCCAAGCCCAATATATTAGTCGATATATTCATTATCATGGCTCCCATGGCTGGGTGGTTTTCTGGCACTTCTGGAAAGAGCCGTATCATTGCGGGTTTTAATAGCCTTGATATTATCTTGATTAGACCCGACTCCTCTGCTATCTTCAATATGCCTAGCCACATTGCCATGACTCCCATGAGGCCAAAAACCAACTCTACTGCCATCTTTGCACTGTTTATGGCGGCTGCTGTGACATCCTGTAATCTTCCATTGACTGCCCCTACTAGGAATCCCAAAATTATTAGTACTGACCATATAATGTTTATCACCTTATCACCCCGTATAATATAGTATTCTATGGCCGGCCTATATATGATGGGGGGGATTTTAATTTATCTGGGATATACTTTTTGTTTCAAGACTCAACTCATTTAGGTCCAAAGGCCCTTTAGCAAGATAGCAAATTGGACATAAATAAGAGACGACATTGAGAAGCTTGACTTGAAGCATCCGTCAAGTAAAAAAATTGGGAGGGCTGCACTGTTTGAGCCTTGGCGAGTTTGCAGCTCTATTTTTTTATGGGCGGTCTTGCTTCTTCAAGCTTTGAGCTAGGCGAATCGTTTTATGGGCAATTTGGAGTATGCCTTGGGACCTAAATAAGCCCCCCCTTAATCCAAATTAAGACAAAAAAATAAGCCGGAGAAATCCGACCTATTATAGCCCAAGTAGGGCAGTAGCTATTCCAAAATATACAATCAAACTTAGGGCATCAACAATTGTAGTAATCAAAGGTCCAGCCATAATAGCAGGGTCCAGCTTCATTTTCTTGGCAATTAGGGGCAGAGTACCTCCAACCACCTTGGAAGATACAACCGTAACGACTAGGGTGATAGAAACAGTAAATGCAATTACAAGGTCAACCTTTTCCAAGAGCATGAGCCTGGCAAAATTTGTAGCTGCCAGTATAATTCCCACTATGAAACTGATTGCCAGTTCCCTCCATAGGACCCGTACCCAGTCCTTGGTAGTTATTTCCCCAGTAGCCAAGCCCCTTATAATTAGGGTAGACGATTGGCTGCCTGCATTTCCACCAGTGTCCATAAGCATAGGTATAAAAGTGCTAAGTATAACTATAGATGCCAGTACATTTTCAAACTTTCCCATAATCCTGCCAGTAAAGGTGGCAGATATCATAAGTACAAGAAGCCAGGGCAGCCTGTGTCTTGCCAGGGTAAATATACCTGTCTCCAAATAGGCCTCCTCCGACGGGGACATGGCAGCCATTATCTGGAAGTCTTCAGTTGCCTCCTGCTCCATAATATCCATGATGTCGTCAACGGTGATAATTCCCGTTAGCCTATTTTCATTGTCCACCACAGGCAGGGCCAAAAACCCATACTTTCTAAATACATTGGCTACGCTTTCCTGATCGTCGTGGGTATTTACATGTATCACGTCCCCATTCATTATATCCTCTATTATCATATCCTCCTCAGAAGTAACTAGGGTCCTGAGGGATACAAAGCCTTCCAAGGCCCTCTTCCTATCTGTAACATAACAGGTATAGACTGTTTCCTTATTCAGGCCCGTTTCCTTAATATGGCAGAGGGATTCCTTGACAGTCATGCCCTTCTTTAATTCCACATACTCTATGGTCATTATGCTGCCAGCAGAATCGGCGGGATATTTTAGAAATTGATTTATCAATTTTCTTTCCTCTTCCCTTGCCGACCTAAGTATTTTTTTGACTATGTTGGCTGGCATTTCTTCTATTAGGTCTATCATGTCGTCAAAGAAAAGCTCATTTATAATATATTCCAATTCCTTATCCGTAATAGAATTTATGATACCTAGCTGCTGCTCCTTGGAAAAATGGGCAAATACATCTACTGCCAAATCCTTGGGTAGCATCCTAAATATCAGTAGGGTCATATGTTCATCTAGTGGATCTAATATTTCCGCTACGTCAACTTCATTCATATCAGCCAGTTCTCTTTTGATTTCAGCATACTTCTTTTCATCAATTAATTCAATTAGTCTTCTTTCATCCATGTTCTCCCTCCACTAGAGAACCATCATCAGCGATGAAAACAGTTCTCCTATTATTTTTAATCTTTTTTCAATAAATATACTGGGCAAAGGCCCCGAATCCATTTTCATCACCAACCTTCCTTATTTATGCACCATTTTTATTATATCATACCAGCCTAGAAATCATAAAGTAAAAAAAGATAGGTTTCCCTATCTTTTTCATTAGCATGTGCTAGTAAATCCATCTGGAATTACTGAGAAGCCTTTTCTTAGCCAATTGTCACTGTAATCTACAGTAAATGCGTCAAACATCTCCTCTAATTCCCCTTCCATCAGGAAGGTCAAATCGTCAACTACAGTCATAGAGTCCCCTTCTTTTTGCTCATCCAGAGCTATACCAAAAGTTGGACCACCTCAACCATAGCCTGCAATATAGATTCTTAAGGACTTATCAGAATCCTTTGCCTTAAGGACTTTTTTTAATTCAACAGATGCATCGCCAGTTAAAGTAACTACCATATACATACCTCCTTGCCTTATCGAATTATTAATACCCATAGATAGCATCTTTAAACATGATATATTATTTTGCCCTACAAATCAAGTATTAGACTAAAAAATTTGGCCGAGTACCTTCCTTTTTGAACTTTCCCAAAAAGAGAGGCCTCGGCCAAATTTTTCTAATCGACACCTATTGCATATAAAGCTTGACTACATTGCTTTCCCCGGTATAAGGGCATCCACTATACCAATGACTAGGGCCCCTATTAGGGCTCCCCAAACGGATATATTGAAACCGGGTACTATAAATTTAGTGACATAAAGAATGATTGCAGCTACGAGAAATCCTGTAAATCCCTTTCCAAAAGGAGAGGCTTCTAAACCAGTAAATTTTTGGATCAAATGATCCAGGACTCCTATTACCACTGCTGCCAACAATAGACTCCAAATGCCATCAACTGTAAAACCTGGAGTAAAATATGCTGCTATGGCAATGACTATGGCTGTAACCAAAACTCTTATAAGCAGGTGGCCAATATTAAAATCATCACTTCTGTCCCTATCTCTATGCTCCCTGTTTTTCTCGTTATTATCCATTTTTTCACCTCCTGATATAGTAATTTCCAAGAACTTGTTTTTTTATTCAGGCAATTGTTAAATATTTTTTATATTTTGGGAGAATATATATTTGCACTAGAAAAGATTTAAAAGATATGCTACTATATTAGTAAGAATTAAATAGGAGGGTTGAATATGCAAGTTACCAAGGATATGTTGATTGGCGAGCTCATTAGAAAAAATCCAGAATCAGCAGAAGTCTTGCTTCGATTTGGCATGGGATGCGTAGGTTGTCCTTCAAGTCAAATGGAAAGCTTAGAAGAGGCTGCTATGGTTCACGGTCTTGATTTAAATAGATTAATGGACGCATTACATGAATTATAAAATAAAAAAGAGCCTAAGCTCTTTTTTATTTTTTGTAAGATCTATGTCCTTTATTTTGCCAATAGGGCGTCTATTCTGGCCCTATCAAATCCAACTATTTCTTCACCATCTATAACTAGTACGGGAACACCCATATGTCCCATAGCCATTAACTCTTTTCTTGCATCTTTATCGGTCTGTACATTTTTCTCTACAAAGGGTACACCCTTTTCATCTAAATAGTTTTTTGCAGCAACACAGTATGGACAGGTATTGCTAGTAAAAATTTGCACGTTTGCCATCTAACTTCCTCCTTATAATTAACAATCCCCATTATTATACCCCCACTAGGTATAATAGTCAACAGCTTTTATCTAATTTTTAATTACCCAAAAGATTGCCAAAATAATCACTATTATGGTTTTTTAAGTTTACTTATGTTTTACGTGATCTAGGCCCTGGGTTAGCAATTGGAGTACATGGTCGTCGTCAAGGGAATATATGACTAGTTTTCCCTTTTTTACGAATTTTACCAATTTCAAATCCCTAAGTATTCTCAATTGGTGGGAGATGGCAGATTGTGACATATCCAATATATAGGCTATGTTGCAGACACATAGGTTGGACTTAGATAGCACATAGATGATTTTTAATCGTGTAGGGTCCGATATGGCCTTAAAGATGTTGGACAATATACATATTCCATCTTCTTTTAATAGATTTTCCTTCAATCTCTCTAATGCTTTTTCATTGCCTTCGTGGGTCAGGCACTTAAATTTATCTACTGTTTTCCTATCCATTGTCATTCTCCTCTAAAAATTTATTTTCTGCTCTTGGCGGATTAATCTATAGGTATCATGGGGTTGGGTATTTCCAAGGATTCCCCTGTCAAGGGATCTATATATATAATCCAATATCCCTCTACATTTTCTCCTTCCATCCAGGTATTAAATCCGCTGATGCCTCCGTTGGGATGTTCTCCTCTTGTAAATGTCCCTGGTATTCCATATAGAAAATACTTTACCTTCTCTTCTTCATTGTATAAGCCAAATAAATAGTGCTGGTACTTGTTTACCAGTTGATTACATGTGGTTATTTGTTTGTCATAGTACTCCTCCTTGTTGCCCCCTAGTACGTGGGAAAAATATGGTAGAAAAGACTTGTATTCGTTTTCCATATCCAGGTCTATCAGCCACCAATTATATCCCCTTAAATTATTTTTAAAGGGCACAATATATGGGAAAAACCTGAGTATGCTAAGGACATAATTCACTGTCTGGGCTCCTTGGTCTATTCCCCCCTCCTGAACTGCATTTCCCTCATCTGAATCTACCACTTGATCCTCATAGTCTTCATCTTCAGCTATCATCTCTACAGGTGGCTTCATCTCCTCTCCTGCTTCTTCCCCGTCTGGCTCCTCTACAGGGTCCGGCAGGGCCACTTCCATTGGCAGGTCTGCATGCTCTTCCGTCCCTTCTTCTACTATTTCCAGTTCCTGTCCTTCCCCTTCATATTTTGCATCTTCCCTTCCGAGAAAATCGCTTATGTAATCCTCAATACTGCCGTCCTCTTTATCTATATACCCAGCTAGGACTATTTCATTGTCCTTGACCAGCAAAATAGCAGATATTTTATTTGCTGGAAAGCCACTGCCCTCTAGGTCTCTTTGGGTAAAAGAATACTCATCCTTTCCCTTTCCCATGTCATCTGTAAAGATTTTCCCTAGCTGCCATGTTGATTTTGCCTCGTCTTTGGAGACTAGGATTATATTGTAGAAGTCTTCTATCTCTGCATTCTCTATGCTTACAGAAAATATATTCCTAGGGCCCCTTTTTTCTACCTTGCAATGGCCCTTGACCATTCCCTTTTCTACTGTCCCATAATCCCTTTTGAGTATTACAAATTTCCTGGTATATTCCAAGCTTGAAGACATAATTTTACCCCCTTCTATACACTTTATTAAATTATATGTCTAATGGGGGTAAAGATTTACTTAATCTTAGAAAATCTTCTACTCTTAAATTTTCTGCTCTGACTTTTGGGTCGATATTTGCTGCTTCTAGGGAGCTCTTAATGATTTCCTTATCTATGTCAAAGCCATAGCTAGATAGGGAATTCAGGATGGTCTTTCTCCTTTTGGAAAAGCTCGCCCTCACTATTTTAAAAAACTGTTTCCTGTCGACATCAGGTAAATCCTTTCTTAAGTTTAACTTTATTAGGGCCGAATCTATTTTGGGCTCTGGCATAAATACTGTTTTGGGTATCTTCAGCAGGATTTCAGGCAGACTATAAAAATTGACAAATACGGATAGGGAACCGTATTCCTTGCCCCCTGCCTTGGCGGCCATTCTTTCTGCCACTTCTTTTTGTACCATGACTACTATGGTCTCCAGCCTTAGATTATCCTCTATTAACCTAGCAATAATGGGGGTTGTCACATAATAGGGCAGGTTGGCTACGACCTTTACTGGCCCTCCTCCCAGTTTTTCGTCGATTATCTTGTCCAAATCGACCTTTAATATATCCCCCTGGATTATTTCCACATTTTCATACTTGCCTAGGGTCCTTTCCAGTATGGGCAACAAGTTCCTATCTAGTTCCACTGCCAAAACCTTCTTGGCCCTCAGGGCCAATTCTTCTGTCAATGTGCCTATTCCCGGCCCGATTTCAAGTACATGGTCCTCCTTGCCGACATTAGCTGCCTCCACAATCTTCCTTACTATATTTCCATCTATGAGGAAATTTTGCCCTAGGCTCTTTGAAAACTTAAAGCCATAGCTTCTCATGATTTCTTTTATATATGTTGGAGAATAAAGCCTCCTATCTTCCATCTTCTTTTTCAATCCTCTCTAGGGCTAATTCAAATTCCTGCCTTCCTATACCAAAATTATTCAATCTGTTGAGGAGCTGCTTTGAATTGCTGTAGCCAATGCCTAGAGTCTCTCCCAGGCTCTCTCTTTTTTCCCTGGAATTGGGTCCTCCCGATAGTCCCCTATCTATTAGGTCCTTTTTTGTAAATTCCTTACTTCTGTCCACATGGCTTGGCCTAGCCTTCTCTATTGCCCTTATTATATCATCTTTTGCCGCATTTTCCACCCCTATGTCCCCTTTTCTCAGGGCCTTTCCCTGGGGTAAAAAGGCGTGCTTGCAATTCTTTAAGTGTTTTGCCAAATCTCTCCGTATTTGTTCTCCTGCATAGTCCGGGTCGGTCAGGATTATGATTCCCCTTTTTTCCCCTATCTTTTGCAGGGTTCTAATAAATTCTCTACTGTAGGCAAAGCCTCCTGTAGCGATGACCTCAGCATCTACGGCTGCCTTGACTGCAGTGATGTCGTCTTTTCCTTCTACTACTATTACTTCCCTTATCAACTTACCAACCCCTTTAGATAATCCCAAATAAGTCCTTGGTGTTTTTATTTGTAGCCTTGGCTAATTCTTCGTAGGATATATCTCTCAGGTCTGCTATGGTCCCTGCCACGTATTTTACGAAGATCGGTTCATTTCGCTTGCCCCTATAGGGCTCCGGTGTCAGGTAGGGGCTGTCAGTCTCCACTAGAAGCCTGTCTAAGGGCACTGTTTGCGCTACCTCCCTAAGAACCCTGGCATTTTTAAAGGTTACAGGGCCTGCTAGGGAAATATAAAAACCCAGCTTGACATACTCCACTGCCATTTCAGCACTACCCGAATAGCAGTGGAGTACACCCCTTAGTTTCCCATCTTCTGCAGCTTCCTTTAGTATATCAAAGGTTTCCTGCTGGGCATCCCTAGAGTGAATGACCACAGGTAAATCTACTTCTTTTGCCAGCTTGAGCTGCTCTTTGAACCATTTTCTCTGCAGGTCCCTGGGAGAGTTGTCATAGTAAAAATCCAGTCCAATCTCCCCTATGGCCACCACCTTGTCCCTCTTGGCAAATGACCTCATTATCTCCATGGTAGATTGGTCTGCCTCCTTGGCAGAGTGGGGGTGAACACCAACGGCGGCATAGATGTTGGGGTAGTTCTCTGCAAGGGAAACCGAGGCAATACTTGTTTGCAGGTCGGCCCCAATATTTATTACCAGCTCTATGCCATTTGACTCTAAACTCCTAATCAGTAGTTCCCTATCTCCATCAAATCTCTTGTCGTCTAAGTGTGCGTGACTATCTATTAACATATGCTCCTCCTATTTCACTAGGATATGCTGGCTCCTGATTCTATGTCTTCCATGGTAGTCAAGAGTGAAAGATTGCCTTCCTTGTCCTCTGCTGCCAGCAACATCCCATTGGATTCTATTCCCCTTAATTTAGCAGGCTTTAAATTGGCAACTACTATGATCTTTTTGCCTATTATATCTTCTGGAGAATAGTATTCTTTTATACCCGATACTATTTGTCTTTCTTCATCGCCTATCTTTAATTTCAACACATATAACCTATCAGCCTTAGGGTGATTTTCGCAGGATAAGACCTCTGCTACCTTGAATTTTATCTTTGCAAAATCCTCTATGCTTATTTCCTCGTCTTTGTGGTCCTGAACAACTTTTTCCTCTTCCACTTTACTTCCTCCCTTTTTTAGGCTTCTACTGTCGATTAGCTTTTGATTGGCCTCGTCTAACAGTTTAAGTTCTTTCTCAATTTCCAGTCTAGGAAATATTATATTTCCCCTACTTACCCTTGTGGCTTCTTCTATTTTTCCCCAGCTCTTTGCATGGTCCCATAGGGCCTCATTTGACAGGCCAAGCTGCCTTCTCATCTCGGCTGAGGTCTTTTCCATGAAGGGCTTGATGAGTATGGATATAATCCTAAGGCTTTCTGACAGATTGTATAGGACTGTATCCAGCCTATCCTGCCTGCCTTCACGTGCCAGTATCCATGGGGCTGTCTCGTCTATATATTTATTGGTCCTTCTAATAAACTTCCATATTTCCTCAAGGGCTGATGAGAAGTTTAATTTGTCCATATAGTCCTCTACCTTGTCAGCTACTCCTACCCCCATTTCCTTTAGGGAA
This sequence comes from Tissierellaceae bacterium, assembly GCA_023229175.1. Lineage (GTDB taxonomy): Bacteria > Bacillota > Clostridia > Tissierellales > Tissierellaceae > JAAYFT01. The sequence goes on from JALNZV010000003.1 coordinate 10,449, forward strand.
CTATCAAGTTCTTCCTCTTCCCCTGCCTGGGGGATTATGGACTCATTATATTTTTCAACCATGCTTATGGTCCTGCTGACAAGATTGCCTAGGTCATTGGCCAGATCCGAATTCAATCTCTGTAGGAACTTTTCCCTGTGGAAGGAGCCATCCTGTCCAAAGGAGAACTCCCTTAAAAGAAAGTATTTAAAGGCATCTATGCCATAGAGTTCAATAATGGGCTCAGGATATATGACATTGCCCTTTGACTTGGACATCTTGTCGTCCTCAAACAGTATCCAGCCGTGACCAAATACCTTCTTAGGTGGCTCTAAGTCCATGGCCATCAAAAGGGCCGGCCAAATTATGGTGTGGAACCTGACTATTTCCTTACCTACCAGATGAATGTCCGCAGGCCAAAATTCCTTGAAATTCTTGTCATCCTGACTGCCGTAGCCTAGGGCTGTAATATAGCAGGATAGGGCATCTATCCATACATAGACCACATGCCCTGGATCAAAGGGTACCTCTATTCCCCAGTCAAAGCTGCTTCTGGATACACACAGGTCTTCCAGTCCATCCTTGAGAAAGTTATTTATCATTTCATTTTTCCTAGATAGTGGCTGAATGAAGTCTGGGTTTTTCTCGTAATAGTCTAGGAGCTTATCCCTGTATTCTGACAGCTTGAAGAAGTAGGCTTCTTCCTTTGCCAAATGTACCTCCCTGCCACAGTCTGGGCACTTTCCATCTAGCAGTTGGGATTCCGACCAAAAAGCCTCACAGGGTGTGCAGTAATGACCCTCATACTTGGACTTATATATTTCCCCTTTTTCATACAATTTTGTAAATATGTCCTGGATTACTTTGACGTGATAGTCATCTGTGGTCCTTATGAAGGTATCGTAGTCGATTTCCAAGAGCTTCCATAGTTTTTTAATATCTGCCACTATCTTATCTACATAGGCCTTGGGGCTAAGTCCGTTTTCCTTGGCCTTTTCCTGGATTTTTTGGCCGTGTTCGTCGGAACCAGTTACAAAGTAGACGTCGTAACCCTGGGTTTTTTTAAACTTCTTTATCACATCTGCAGCTACTGTCGTATAGGTATGGCCTATGTGCAGATTGTCAGATGGATAATATATTGGCGTAGTTAAATAAAACTTCTTCATCCTTCTCCTCCTTGTCTAATTTACATAAGATAAGCCCCCATCTCCATAGAGACGAAGGCTTTAGCTCGCGGTACCACTCTAATTTATCCAAATCTCGCAATTTGAATCTCAATAGGTTAAAAACCTTGTAGTGTAACGGCTACACCCGTCATGGCCTAAAATATTCGGCCACAAGACTCCAGGGCCATGTTCAGCATGTTCTCGACCGCTGATTTCCACCAGCTCAGCTCTCTATAGGCCAATCCCACACCTACTCTTCCCTTCAATGCCTGTCACCTGATAATATCTTTTCTTATTTAATATAAAATTATACCTTAAGAGCCCTATTTAGTCAAGATTTTCATATCTTTCTATAGCCTAGGCTATATTTTAAATCTTGAAATTAGCTTGTTTAGTTCCTCTGATAATTTAGACAGCTCCTGACTTGCCCTGGCAACCTCTTGGATTGATGCGGCCTGTTCCTCTGACGTAGCAGATACTTCCTCTGCGGCGGCTGCATTTTCCTCCCCTATGGCAGATAGGTTCTGTATCATATCTACAAGGCTATCCTTATTATCTCCGGTACTTTGCCCTAGGAGCCTTAGTTGGTCGCTTCCAGCTATTATTGTCTTAATGGCCTGGGCAATGCCATTGAACTTTTCCTCTGTATCATAGCTACTGGCATTTTGATTTTCTATGGCATCTACCAGTATTTTTGTACTCTCAACGGTTTCTCCCGACTTTTCAAGCAATTCCCTTATTATATTGTCGATTTCATTTGTAAAACTACTAGATTCCTCAGCCAGCTTGCGAATCTCCTCGGCTACAACAGAAAAACCCCTGCCTGCCTCCCCAGCCCTAGCCGCTTCTATGGCAGCATTCAGTGCTAGTAGGCTGGTTTGTTCAGCTATACTATTTATCATTTTGCTGGACTTGGCTATTTCCTTAACGCTTTCGTCTGTGGAAACTATCCCCTGCTCGATTGTTTCAACAGCTTGACTGCTGCTGGCTGCATTTTGGATTAGATCATCTACTGACTTGTTCCCTTGTTCAGCTAAGGAATTCACTTCCTCAGAAAAGCTCCTTAACTTTTCAATATGCCTGATGGTTTCTTCTATTATCTTGTCAATCTGGCTAGTCATCACAGAGCCTCTTTCTATTTCGCCAGCTTGTTCACTTGTACTCCTAGCTACTTCATCAAGAGTTTTCGCCACTTCTTCTGAGCCCATGGCTACTTCTCCCGCTGCATTAGATAGACTAATTGATGACTGGTTTAGGTCGCCAGATACCGACATTATATTTTCCAATATGTCCTTCAAATTAGCACTTAAAATCCTAAAGTCCCTAGCCAGATCTCCTAGCTCATCTTTTCTACTTAAGTGCTTTTCTTCTATTTCAATATTTATGTCCAGATCTGCTAATTTCCTTGTCATGGCCGATGCAAAAATAATTGGACTGGTGGCATATTTTGATATCCACCATATAATCGCTGCCAGAATTATGGTTCCAACCAGTACAACTACTAGTACCATTTTCATGGCCTGATTTGCCTCTTTATACATTTCATTTTCCATGACTACGGTACCCAGGGCCCAGGGTGTGTCCGTTTCTCCGATGAAGATTGGCACTGTCGCCTTAAAGGCATCTTGCTTCTCTACAATTGAATATGAAAAGCCACTATAGGCCAGGCCCTCTTCTATGGATTCCCTGTTCTTTCTAATTTCTTCCTCTGTTCCCTGCTGCAGTTCTCCAGCTATATCTCCCACTCGGCTTATTTCCTTGTGGGCCACCACTAGCCCCTTGTTGGAAAAAATCCTTCCAAAGCCAGTGTCGTATAGGTGGATTTGGGAAATAATCTTCTGTATCTCATCTGTGACTATATCTATTCCCACTACTCCTACAGCCTTGTTCCCATCTATTACTGGAACCCCTAGTCGAATTAGGAGCAGCCTACTCTCTTGGTCAATTATTTCCGGTTCCATTATGACCTGTTTTCCTTCCCTTATGGGAATCAAGTAATAGTCCCCTCTGCCTTCCTCATTGTAGCCCTCTAGGATTTCAAACCCTATCTGTTCCCCACTGCGGTACAAGTAGGGGAGAAATCTTCCACTGGCATCGTGGTATTGGGTATTTTTATAGCTAGTGTCGTCGCCGTCAAAGGCATTTTCTTCCCAAGCCGTCCAAATTCCATGATACTCAGGATGCTGGTCCAAGTAGTGTTTAATTAGGTCTATGACCTCCATCCGATCCGCTTCTCCGCCCTCTCTTATGCTTTCAAGAGTATTTCCTATGTTTTTTGCTGTAAAGATGGCATTGTTGAAAATTTCTGCAACCTTATAAGAGTTTTCCCTGGCAATTGATTCAGTAAGTTCAATCGCCTGTTTCTTTGCCAAGGCCCTTGATTCCATCAATATAACTCCTGAAGTAGCCATAAATACAAGAATAATTAAGAGCAGGGTACTTATCAATATCTTGACCTGAAGTTTTATACTAATCACCCCTTTTGAAATGGTTTCACTTTTGTATCTTATTGCTACAGTATATAGCATTAGGGGCTTCTTGTAAACGGCCTTTTTTTGTTTTTTAACTCAAATTTTTAGGTCCGGATATGGATTCCGTGGGACCTGCATGGAACCCGTCCTAGGCTAGACTTGCCACCATGACGGCCCTAATGGTGTAGACCCTGTTCTCAGCCTGATCGAATACTATGGAGTATTTGCTTTCAAATACTTCCTCACTTACTTCCATGTAGTCCAGGCCATATTTTTCATATACTTCCCTGCCTATGTCTGTTTCCCTATTGTGGAAGGCGGGCAGGCAGTGCATGAACATGACATCCTCCTTGGCCTTTTTAATCATTTCCATATCTACAGTATAGTCTTCTAGAAGGTTAATTCTCTCCTCAAATTTATCTTCCTCTCCCATGGACACCCATACATCTGTATAGATGAAGTCTACGTCTTTTACTCCCTGGTCTATGCTGTCAGTGACCACTATGCTGCCTCCACTTTCCCCAGCTATTTCCCTTGCCAGTTTGACTATTCTTTCCTCTGGAAAAAGTTCCTTGGGGGCCACTATTCTGACCTCCATTCCCATCTTGGCTCCACCCACCAGTAGGGAGTTTGCCATATTGTTTCTTCCATCTCCAAGAAATGCCAGTTTTATCCCCTTGAGATAGCCCTTTTTCTCCTTGATGGTGAGGAGATCTGCCAGGACCTGAGTTGGGTGGTAGTCATCTGTCAGGGCATTCCAAACTGGAACACCCGCATATTCTCCTAGCTCCTCTATGGCTTCCTGGCTAAATCCCCTATAGGCGATGCCGTCGAACATTCTTCCCAGTATCCTGGCAGTATCCTTTACGGATTCCTTTTTCCCCAATTGTATCTCTTCCTTGCCCAAAAACTCTGAGTGGGCACCCTCGTCCATGGCCGATACTATAAAGGCATTTCTAGTTCTGGTTGAGGTCTTTTCAAATATAAGGGCTATATTCTTGCCCTTGAGGGACTTGTGCTTCTCCCCCATGGTTTTTTTCTTCTTTAACTCTGCCGACAGTTCCAGTAGATAATTTATTTCATCTGGGCTGAAGTCAGCTAGTTTTAAAAAGTTTTTTCCTCTCAAATTCATAATCATATTATCTCCTCCATTATTTTTTCATATAAAAAGGCCCCTCATCTCATCCTAAGAGACGAAGGGCTCGCGGTACCACTCTTATTGAAATAGCTAGCTATTTCCACTCAATTACATAACGGCTTCTAACCGAAAATCTTCATGGGCCCTCTTCAATATAGCTTTGTTTGTTAGACTTTCACTCTGCTCTAACTCGCTTTTAACTCCCCTATATCTACTCTTCCAATCATTAGATCCTATTCAAATTTGTCTAGTATATCTTCAAGCCTAGGGTCTCCTATTTCTTGAAGATAGTATTCTACCCTTACTATGGGCTTATCTGTATTTATTACCCTCCTAATATCTATGGGTGTACCGGAAATAATCAGGTCACAGTCTATTTTATTTATGGTTTCCTCCAATTCCTTCACTTGTTGGTCTCCATAGCCCATGGCTGGCAAGATATCCGATAGGTGGCTGTACTTTTCATAGGTTTCCTTGATACTGCCCACTGCAAAGGGCCTAGGGTCTATTAGCTCTCCTGCCCCATATTTCTTGGCGGCTACTGTGCCTGCTCCGTATTTCATGCCTCCGTGGGTTAGGGTTGGTCCATCTTCTATTACTAGGACCCTCTTGTTTCTAATGTCCTCTCCATTTTCTACGGCTATGGGGGAGGCTGCTTCTATTACAAGGGCATTGGGATTTGCCTTTTCAATGCTCTCCCTTACCAGGTCTACATCTTGCCTGTTGGCTGAATCTATCTTGTTGATTATGATTACATCTGCCATCTTGAGGTTGGTCTCTCCAGGATGGAATTTCAGTTCATGACCTGGCCTCAGTGGATCCACCAATACTATATTTAAGTCGGAATGGTAGAATGGAAAATCGTTGTTTCCGCCGTCCCATATGATTACATCTGCCTCTTTTTCCGCTTCCCTCAATATGGTCTCGTAGTCCACGCCTGAGTAGACTATGATGCCATTGTCTATATGGGGTTCGTATTCTTCCCTTTCCTCTATGGTGCACTTGTGCCTATCTAAATCCTCGTATGTGGCAAATCTTTGGGATATTTGTTCTTTTAAATCGCCATAGGGCATGGGGTGCCTGATGGCCACTACAGTCTTGCCCATATCCTTGAGAATCTTACATACCTTCCTAGTGGTTTGGCTTTTACCCACTCCCGTCCTCACTGCACAGACGGATATGACGGGCTTGCTAGATCTTATACTGGTATTTTCCGTCCCCATGAACCTAAAGTCAGCTCCAGCACTAAGTACTGTAGAGGCCTTGTGCATTACTTCCTCGTGCTCTAGGTCGCTATAGGCGAAAATTACCTGTTGAACCTTCTGCAATTTTATTAAATTCACCAGATCTTCCTCTGGATAAATTGAAATACCATCTGGGTACAGGTCCCCTGCCAACTCCCTGGGGTATTTTCTACCGTGGATATTGGGAATTTGGCTTGCTGTAAAACCTACTACATTGTAGCTCTCATTGCCTCTAAAATAAGTATTAAATACGTGAAAATCCCTTCCTGCTGCACCCATTATGATTACATTTACTTTTTCCATATGGTCATCCCTTTCAACTTGTTAAAAAAATGTAGCGATTAGATCTTTATTGCGTCCAGACATGGCTACTGCCATATATATCTTGACGACTCGATCGCAAATCATAGCTTAATAATAAATATAGTTAGTTTATACTAATACTGCGTTAATGTCAAGAAGTATTGAGGAAAAATTTGAATTAATTTCTTGAATAATCTTCCAATACTTACATATAATATGATTTATAGGCCACTTGCAGGCCTTTTTGTGAATATTCTGGAAGTTATAGCAAAAATTTGACAAATCATTTTTATCTGATACAATACAAGAATAGAAAAATATAGGAGGTATTTTATGGAAGAGCATCCGTTAAAAAAGACTTGGAAGTTTCGAGTCTTGGTAGCCCTAGTTGCTGCTGTAGTCGTGTCTTTGGGGGCTTATATACTCCAAGATAGCAAGATGGAGGTTACCATTAATTTGGATAATGAGGTAAAGGTTCTTGCCTCAAAAGCCGACACCGTAGAAGATTTTCTTGAGGAAAATAATATTGTACTTGAGAAGGGGACATATATTGATGTAGCCCTAGGCGCTGAAATAGAAAACAAGATGACCATAAGGGTCATTAGACCAAAACCATATACTATTGAAGCAGATAAGGTTGAAATAGATGTAAAATCTATTCACTACTCCGTAGGAGAAATTCTAGCAGAAAACAATATTGTCTTGGGGGACAAGGATTTTACTTCCCCAAGGATGGAAGACCATATTTCCCCCGGGGGGAAAATTAGCCTATTTAGGGTGGAAGAAGTAATAGAAGCCTATGACCAACCAATCCCCTTTGAAAATATTGTAAATAAAAATCACAGTATGGATATAGGGACTAGCAAAACCATACAAGATGGAGAAGATGGATTAAAGACCATATATGTCAGGAAAGAATTTGTAGATGGCAGGCTTTTGTCCGCAGAAACAATCGGGGAAGAAGTAGCTTTAGAACCGGTTTCCAAGATTGTCGAAAAGGGCACCAAGGATATAATTGTCACATCAAGGGGCGATACCAGATATAGGAAGGCCCTTACCATGTCGGCAACTGCCTACGATTTATCCTACGAAAGCTGTCGAAAGAATCCGGGAGACCCCGGTTATGGCATTACAGCTTCTGGTACAAAGGCCAGACCTGGAGTAGTAGCTGTAGACCCTAGGGTCATACCCCTAGGTACCAAGCTCTATATCCAAAGTTTAGATGGCTCAAAGGACTACGGCTTTGCCATAGCAGAGGATACAGGCGGTGCAATCAAGGGCAACAAGGTTGACCTCTTTTATGAAGATTCCAATATAGTAAATAGGTTTGGAAGGCGAAAAGTTAAGGTATATGTATTAAATGATTAGGTTCTCCACGGAGAACCTAATCATTTTTTTATAGTATGTCTTCATATCCTAGTAGCTCTTCGACAAATACCTTTGTCAGATAGGGGTCGAATTGGCTACCTGCATGGTCGATAAATTCCCTAATTATCTCCTCATGGGTCAGGGCCTTTCTATAGGGCCTGTCTGCCGCCATGGCATCGTAGGCGTCTGCAATGGTAATTATTCTGGAAATGAAGGGTATTTCCTCTCCCTTGAGCCCCTTGGGATATCCAAAACCGTCGTATCTCTCGTGGTGATAGAGGATATATTCTGCAATCTGTCCCATTTCGTTGACTGTGCTGAGTATCCTATAGCCTATTTCAGGGTGTTTCTTCATTTCTTCCCATTCCTCTTTCGTCAGCTTGCCCGGCTTGTCCAGTATGGCCTCGCTAATGGCTATCTTGCCTATGTCATGTAATAGGCCTACGCTGCCTAATTCCCTTATCTTATCCTCTCCTAGTCCCAATGCCTTGCCCATGTCTTGGCATATGAGGGAGACCCTATTGGAGTGTTTTTCTTCTCTTTCATTCTTTTCATATAGGGCCTTTATTATGGTCTCTATTGTTTTACTCCTCATACTTGGCCCTTCTAGCAATTTGTGGGCATACATATTGTCCTCGGCCTTTTTAAAGACTAGGGCCATATCCATGTCCATTGAGTGTTTTGTACCTATGCCGAAGGATATGGACAGCTCTAGGTCGGGAAAAGCCTCATTGGAAAACTTAGTTTCTCTGCCTAGCTTTTTCAACCTATTGGTTAGGACCTCGGCCTCTGCTTCATTTGTCTTTGGCAGGATAACGACAAATTCGTCACCGCTGATTCTAGCTATTATATCGTCGGCCCTGCATCCCTTTATCATTACATTGGCGATGGTCTTGAGAAGTTCATCCCCTACTCTATGGCCAAAGGAATCGTTAATCAACTTTAGGCCATTGACATCAGACATTATAATGCTAAGGGGCAGATTTCTTTCCACATCCAGCCGACTGAGTTCTTCTTCAAAGAACCTCCTGTTGTATAGGCCCGTAAGCTGATCCCTGTAGGATAGGTTTATTAGCCTATTTTCCATTTCCTTCCTATCCGATATATTCCTTGTAATAGCAAGGACATGTCTTTCATCCAGCTTAACCATTCTGACCTCAAAGCTTTGCATGCCAGTTTCCACATCTAAGTTATATTCAAAAAATTCCATCTGGTCCCTTTCCAGGACCTTAGATATTCTGTTTAGGACTAAAAAACCAATTTCCTCTGGCAGTATATCCGTCAACTTCTTGCCCAGTAGGTCTGACTCTGGGGCTATTAAATTGCCCGCATATTCCCCCTGAATATCCACATACACGCCATCCTTGTCGTATATAAACAAGATATCAGGTATCGCGGACATGATGGCCTCGTTTTTTACTAGGACATTTCTAAGTTTTTCTTCTGAATTGAGGAGGAGGTCGTACTGCTCCCGCAATTCCTCTTCCATGGCAGACAACTGATTATATGAGGCTTCCAGCTCCTCATTTTGTGCCATTATTTCCTCTGAATCCTGTTCAGTCTGCTCAAAGTATTCCTTTGTCTTGTCTAATATTATGTTGATTGAGGACCTTATTTCAATTAGGGGATCCTTGCCCCTAATGGGCAACCTATAGCCTATGTCCTCTACTACATCTATTTTTCTAATATCCCTATCTAAATTTGCAACTGGATTTAGGAAGCTAGCTCTTTGTAGGTAAAAGAAAATTCCAAAGATAATAGCTGCTATAATCAGGGCAGTTAAAAACATCTCCCACTTATCCCACCTATTTCCCATGAAGTCTTCCATAGACATGAAGTTTCCTATAATCCAATCGGTATCTTCCAAGGGCTCATAGGATAAAAAGCCATCTACTCCGTCAAATTCTGTCTGTATTTGACCGGAACCGGCCCCCACCAGTTGGGCATATATTCCCTGACTAAGGGAATCTATATTTATCATATCCGTTTCTGACTGTAGGCTGTATTCGGGGTGGGCTATTATGTTTCCTGCACCATCTATTAGAAATGAATAGCCTAGGCCTTTTATGGTTGCTTCTTCCACCATTTTGATTATTTCCCTAGCACTGATGTCTGCACTTACTACTCCCCTGAGTCCACCATTTTGGTCGTATATGGGGCTTGAGATGGCAATGACAGGCTCCCCGTCCACGGCATCTATGTATACATCTGATACGTGTATTCCCCCTTCTTTCACTGCCTCTATATACCAGGTTCTCTCCCTTAAATCATAATCCCTTGGAGGCTGCCAACCTGAGGATATTATTAGCTTGTTGTTTACATCTCCAAAGTAGAGGGCCTTGAGGGATTGGTTATTTTGTGAAAGTTCCCTCAATAAGGTCAGCAATTCCTCATCTGAATGTCCTCCAATGGAAACCACCTGTGAAGCTGCCACAGTACATTGGCGATTTTGTTTCATTTTACTGTCAACCTGATGGTGTAAATGCTCCCTGGCTGTACTTATATTAAACTCCTTATCCCTGTTTATAATCGTGCTTAAGTAGGAGTACTGATATAGAAGTCCCAGTGCCACCACTATAATTAAAATTGTACCAAATAAGTAGAATCTTTCCTGTATGGTTTTCATTTTGTCACCCCACTGTAATAGTGAATTGATTGTCAATTTAACTTCTTATATCTATACCCAAAAATAGTGTCTTCCCTACTTAAAAGTCCTTTCTTTGCCATTTCTTTTAATCTGTCCTCCAAGCTGTCTATGGTGAAGGTAATGGAAAATTCCTTTTCTATCTCCAAGATTAAATCCAATAAGTCCGTATCGTTAATTGGGAGTTTGCTTTCTATGATTTCCATAAACACCTTATCGTCTTCCCTGTCCCTCTTCTTTAACTCGTCAAAGGGGTTTTCCGTATGGGGGCTGGCACTGATGGCAGCCCTTATCCTAGCAAATATGGTCCTTCCCATGGCAGCAGAGGAAACAAATACATCCCCCGTCCTCAGATATGGAAGTCTCCTAGTTTCCTCTAGGGTCAGGTCTGTTTCTTCCTTTATGGTCTGTATATCCGACGCCCTGACTGTCCTAAATATAAACTTGGTATTGAGCTGGGCAGTGATGGTCTCGTCCAAGAGGGTAGGTCTCTGTGTCGCCAAGATCAGGAATGAACCGTACTTTCTTCCCTCTTGGGATATTTCCTTTATGATGGACTTTGACGGTGAATCGTATCCCTTGGGGGCAAAATTGTGGGCTTCGTCGGTGACCACTATAAAAGGCGGGAAATATTCTGCACTTGTCTTCCTATACTGGGCATCCTTGTAGTCCCTTCTTTTGTGGTAGAGGTTGCTGAGCAGGTAGGTGGAAAACACCTGCAATATCCTAGTATTTCCCTGAATTACCATGAGTTTGCCCCTTTGCAGGCCCTCTTCTATCTCCCTTATATCCTTGGAGAATATCCCATCATTGTCCAGTCTCTTTAGCCTCCATACTATTCCCCTGACGGAACTATGGGGGCATGTCTTGTCATAGGATAGGTAGAGTTCCTTCCTCTCCAGCCAGGCCTTTCTCTCTTCCTCTGATGCGGCTTCCCTTATCCTAGCCTCTATCTTTTCGATATTTCCCTCTTCTTGGGCCTCCATGAGCATATTGAGCTTGTTGTAAAAGCTATAGAAGGAGTCCCTCCTCCTAAAGATTATATCCACCACATTGTTCATGGCGTCTGTAAGGTTGGAGGCGGCACCCAATAGGTTTTTGAGATCCTGTGCACTTAGGTCCTGAAACTTTACACCTACGTGAAATCCCACCTGAAGGCATTTGAACCTATCTTCAAAGTCAAAGCTAGGCTCCTTGAAGTAGGCGGCCCCCTGACTGAAATCCATCTCGAAATGGGGGTCCAGCACTATGGTGGGAATAGCTTGTTTCATCAGCTCCTCCAAGACTACCCTTAGTCCAAAGGATTTCCCCGAACCAGAGCCTCCAAATACTCCAATATGGGGGTATTGGTGCATGGATTTTACGTCCATTATGTAGGGTATTTCCCTCTGGGCCTGGAGCCCGTTTTCTTCATATGTATATAGTAGGTCCTTGTACTCATCCTCCATAGCCCTTGCCATATCGTCAGTATTTCTAATGACTCCAAGGACTAAACCCTCATCTTTCCTAGACTTTATCATCAAGTCCTTTACCTCGGAAAATTCAGGCAGCCTTATATCCGAACCGGTCAGTACAGGATATAGGGCCTCGTTTAACAACCTCACCTTGGCAATGAATATCGTTTCTTCGTCTATGTTGTAGCCTAGGCTTCTAAGGGATTCCAATACGGAACTGTCGACAAAATCCCCGGCGATATTCAGGGGAATATACCTATTGAAGGTCTTTGCCTCTACTACTTCCCCCATTAAACCATTCTGGCTGGGGTCTTCGATTATCAAAAATTCATTTATTCTAAAGTTTCTAGTCCTTGAACCTACAAATATCTCTTGCTGAGTTGTAATGCCAACAACCTTCATGCTCCTTCCTCCCTTAATTTCGCTTTACCCTTTCGGATATGAAAAATCTCTCGTATATACCCCTGTCCATATATTTCTCCATTAGGCCTTCCATTATAGTATCAGATATTTGGACCTCCTTGTCAACTAAATCCAGCCAGAGGGGGACCCCTCGACTATTTTCCGGTGTCAAGGTATAGACTAGCCTGCTCATCTCTTCTATGTGGGATTTTTGGCTATCTATTATGTCCACTCCTATGACTGTAGGGGCTTGGGAAGACCTCATAAAGACTGAAGAGTAGTCGTATTCATATTTTTTACTTACCTGATCCCTTATATAGATTATCTCCCCATAATCCAGTATCCCAAATAGGAGCTCTCTGTCGTAGGCATTAATACTTAGATTTGGATATACTTCCTTTAGCATATCCCCAATCGTAGAGGTTTTGATATCCTTTATGACCCCAACTAAGAGTATACCTTCTTCTTCACATGTTTGCCTTAGTTGCTTCCACAAATCAGCCGAATATATATTGTACCTTATGAGGGAGCCATCCATGAGAATCCCATAAGGTTTGTGCCTTTTAACGCTTTCCAGTGCTACCTTTAACTCTATATCGGACAAGAGCTTATTTCTCTTGGCTGTCTGGACTTCCTCATCCTTTTCCAGGGGGTTGGTGGACGCCTCTGTAAATAGGGGAGAGTATAGGTCTGACATAAAGATATCATCTTTTTCTATCAGGGTAGATTTGGCTAGACCCTGAAATAGCTGGACAAAATGTGGGAAGGCACCTCCCATGGTATTTGTTGAACCGTCAACTCCTACAATTCCTCCCCTAGCCTGATAGAGAGCCAGATGTTTCTTGTCTAGCTTTTTCATGGTGTCAATGGGCCCTATATGTTTTCCTATGAAATCCCGCAAAAATTCCCTATCCTTGGAGAATATTTGACTATACTTATCCAAAAGTACCTGATTTAGTTCCCTTATCTTTTCTTTTAAATCCCCATGTATCCTATAGATCAGAAACACCTCCTATCTCTAAACTAACCTTATATACCTGATTTTTAGGCAGATTATATTCCCTAGCCACCCTGCCTACTGCTTCTTTTTTTGTATATCCCTTATCTAAATAGGCCCTAAGGGCCCCCTCTATATCTATGTCATCCTCCTTGGCCTCTAGGGTATTGCCTTCTATCACTATGACGAATTCTCCCCTCAATGGTGATTCCCTGAAGGCTTCAAGGGCCTCTCCTACTGTACCCCTAAAGGTTTCCTCGTATCTCTTGGTCAGTTCCCTTGAGATGGATATTCTCCTATCAGCCAGTATATCTGCCATATCCTCTAGGAGGCCTAAAATCCTATGGGGTGCTTCATATATGATGCTTGTAGCCTTGTAGCCTTCTATTTCCCTTAGCTCTCTTTGCCTTTCCTTTTTCTTTGGGGACAAAAATCCATAAAAGGTAAATTGGTCAGTTGGCAGGCCTGAGACTAGCAGGGCCGTTATACTAGCTGTAGGACCGGGTAGGGCGATTACCTCTATTCCTTCATCTATGGCAGCCCTTATGAGCTCCTCCCCCGGGTCGGATATGCCCGGCATGCCCGCATCTGACACCAGGGCTATATTTACACCATCATTTAACTTGCCTATGAGTTCAGTTCCCTTTTCCCTTCTATTGTGCTGGTGATATGAGGTCAGGGGCTTCTTTATTTCATAGTGGTTCAGAAGTTTAATCGTATGCCTAGTGTCTTCTGCTGCAATTAAATCTACTTCCCTAAGGGCTTCCAATGTCCTCAGGGTTATATCTCCTAAGTTTCCAATGGGCGTTGGGCAAATATATAGTTTTCCTTTTTCCATATTCTCACCTACTAAAGTTTAATAAAAAAGACCCTTAAGGGTCTTTTTTTAATAAGTACTATGCTGGATTTGGGGCATCTACTGGACAAACGTCTGCACAAGCTCCACAATCAATACATGTATCAGGGTCTATAACATAGATATCTCCTTCGCTAATGGAGTCAGTTGGACACTCTGGTAAACATGCACCACATGCTATACAATCGTCGTTAATTACATATGCCATTTGTTACACCCCCTCAGTTAATATAATAACTATTTCTATCTAATTTTAACAGATTTCTTTCAATAATAAAAGCTATATTTAATATGTTTAACTATTATAATTCTTCTAAATTTTCAATATTTGCGGTTTCTCCATTTCTTCCGTCATCGGGACCTAAAATTCTCTCATAGGATGGATCTATTTCTCCTGTATCGACTATATCCCCAATATCAAAATACATTAAATCGTCGGTATTGTCCTTTAATCTCACCTTTACTTTAACTTTTTCAAGGAGGGTATAGGTCTCCACTATAATACCATTCCCCTCGGGGGTTTTTACTATGGCCCCTAAATTTGGCATTTTATCTAAGAGCTCTTCGTATACATTGTGTTCGAACTTAAGGCAGCACATTAACCTCCCACAAAGTCCCGATATCTTTGTGGGATTTAAGGATAAGCTTTGTTCCTTAGCCATCTTTATGGATACGGGCTCAAATTCCCCTAGAAACTGCCCGCAGCACAGCGGCTTACCGCAAGGGCCTATACCCCCTATCATCTTGGCTTCGTCCCTCACGCCTATCTGCCTAAGTTCTATTCTAGTCTTAAATATGACAGCTAAGTCCTTGACCAGTTCCCTAAAATCTACTCTACCGTCTGCCGTAAAGTAAAATATTACCTTATTATTGTCAAAGGTATACTCCACGTCAACTAGTTTCATGGAAAGACCATGCTCGTCTACCTTTTCCTGACAAAGGGTTATGGCCTCATTGGCCTTTCTCTTGTTCTCTCTATGGATGTCAAAGTCCTCGTCCAGGGCTACCCTGATTACTTGCTTTAAAGGTGCCACTATTTCTTCCTCTGTGACGGTCTTAGGACCCACCACTACGTGGCCAAACTCCACCCCCCTGGCCGTTTCCACCACTACAAAATCGTTAAAATACACGTCTATATCGCCAGGGTCAAAATAATATATCTTCCCCGCTTTCTTAAACCTAACTCCTACTACCTTTATCATAAATATTTCCTCCTATATACTGAGAAGCATTGTTTCTATCAATAGGTTAAAATTAACATTTCTCTTAATATTGACTTTGGTTTCGTCTATTCTGTATATTATATCATTAATCTTGTTTAAATCTATATGGTATTGGCTGGATAATACTTCTACTTTATCCACATTTACCAATAGATTCGGGTTTCCAGTCTCCTTAAAAACTAGTAAGTCCCTAAACCAATATATCATAATATCTAAGATCTCCTCAGCATTTTCTTTGTTTTCACTAAAAAAATTCAAAGAAGTAAGTGCCCTTGTCTTATCTCCTTTTATCAAGGCATCGATTATCTTTATTATCTCCTCTCTCTTTTCAAAGAGCTTTCCCGAAGTGGCATATTCTATTGATTTCCTAAGGGAACCCTTTGCAAAGGCTCCTATAAAACTTGCCTCACTTTGGTCTATGCCGTATTTTTCAACTAGCAAATTTGTAATCACAGAACCCTTTAAGGGATAAAACTTTACAATTTGGCATCTGGACAATATGGTGGGAATTATTTTATTTTTAAATGGGGTTATTAATATTATATTTATATACTCTGGCGGTTCTTCTAGAGTTTTCAACAGAGCATTTTGACTTTCCAACCTTAGGGTATGGCAGTCGTCAATAATATAGATTTTTCTCCTCCCCTCTAAGGGCCTTGTGGCCATGTCTTTGATTAGCTCCCCAACTTTCTCTATTTTAATGAGATTCTTTACAGGCCTCGTAATTTTAAAATCGGGATGATTGTCCCCATCAAATTTTCTGCAGGAGCTACATTTGTTACACGGCTCTGATTTTCCCTCTTCGCACAATAGTGTCTTGGCAAATACTAAGGCCAAGTCCCTTTTCCCTAATCCTTCTTCCCCTTCAAATAAATAACTGTGGCTGATTGTCCCCTTTTCTATGGCACTTTTAAGGGAATCAATTTGCCTTTCATGACCTAATATATCTGTAAAATCCATGTTTCCCCTCAATTATATCTTCATATACTGGTCGATGTCCATTACAAAGAGATTTGCTCCCCCTACTACTACATCCCTTTTTTCCGTTTTTATACTTTTACTTGAGCATTGCTCTTTTATTAATTCTACTACTAAATCGACCCTGTCTTCCTCTATTCCTATGAACAACGTAGTATTCCCTGATTTTAAAAATCCCCCTGTTGAAGATAGCTTTGTTATTCTGATTTTGTTGTCCATCAGTGCCCTTGCTACTTTGTTCATGTATTCGTCTTGTATAATGGCGATAATCAATTTCAAATTTAACCCTCCTAAATTTTAATATGTTTTTCTACATCTAGGACGAAAACCGTTGCCCCTCCAACTTTCACCTCTAGGGGGAATGGCATATAAGTATCTCCAGGCATGGCTACTGTAAGGAGTGATGTGGTGATTTCCCTTGTCTTGCAGTTGTCCTCTATGATTCCAATGGCTGGCTCTACTTTGTCGTCATCTACTCCCATAAGCAATGTGGTGTTGCCTGATTTTAAAAATCCCCCTGTAGATGATAGCTTTGTAACTCTATAATCTTTCTCTGTTAAATCGTCGATTAAGGAACCTGCGTCTTGGTCTTGTACTATACATATTATTAATTTCATCTAATCATTCCTTTCCAAAAATATTTGTTCTACCTTTTCAATGCTCTGTTCCAATACTTCCTCTATGGATTTGCTGGCGTCAATAATTTCAATATTCTTTGGATACAGCTTTAAAAGCTTCATATACCCTTCGTATACCTTTTTGTGGAATAGATTTCCTTCTAATTCCAGTCTATCACCCTCTAAATTCCCCGTCTTTCTCTCTAAGGTCAGCTCCGCATCTACGTGGAAAAACAGGATTAAATCCGGATATACTCCCCTAAGTCCAAAATCGTTTATGGACTTTACATTTTCAATGCCAAGTCCTCTGCCTACTCCTTGATATGCCAAGCTGGATAGGGTAAATCTATCGCAAAAAACGTGCTTACCAGATTCTATGGCAGGAAGTATCTTTTCATGGACGTGTTGTGCCCTAGCAGCTGCTAAAAGAAGGGCTTCTGTCTCCGGTCCCATATTGGTGTTGTCATTGTCCAATATAATATGACGAATTTCTTCGCCTATTTCAGTACCTCCAGGCTCCCTTGTAATTATGTAATCTATGCCCTTGTCCTTTAAAAATTCGTCCAATAATTTGATTATGGTGGATTTACCTGACCCATCTGGTCCCTCTAATGTAATAAATTTTCCCCTCACTAAAAAGTCTTCCTTTCCTGTTTAACTATGTCAATATACCTATATTATAGCCCATCAGCCCTAGTTTTTCTACTGTAAGTATTAAAAACCCCGTATTAATTTACAGGGTTTAGCTGGTGCTTCTCAGATATGTAATATCCTAACATTATTCTAATGATATTTTTATAGTATTCGTATACCTCATCGCCTACGGTAATATTGCTTATTTCATCCACACATTCTAAGCAAATGCTCTGACCAAATACTTTGATGGCAGACTTTTCCTCACCACATATGCTACAATACATGAAGAACACCCCTTACCTAGTTACATTTACGCCCTTATACTATATTATTCTGAATATACGATTTCGTGCTTGGCAGGGCAAAAAATTAGTATTTAATATTTATGTTGTACTGGCATTTTTTGCACTTCCCGTCCTCAATTCCCACAATATTTACGCCTTTATTTCTATCCACCAGTTTATTGTGGCATTTTGGACAATAGGTATTATTATCTATGCCCCAAACATTTCCAATATATACATAATCTAGGTATTCCCTGGCTACTTTTTGTCCTTCTACCAAGGTTTCTATCTTTGTAGGAGGTTGTTTCATCTTATATGCGGGAAAATACCTGCTGAGATGAAGGGGAATAGACCTGTCTATATGATTTATCCTCTTGGCGAGAGCCTTTATTTCTTCTAAGGAAGAATTTTCATAATCGATGACCATGGTGGTTACTTCCACATGGGTTTGTTTTGCTGCTACTTCAATGGTCCTAAGTACTGGGTCCAGTCTCCCCTTGCACAGATGCTTGTAAAAAAAGTCATCCATTGCCTTTAAATCTATATTCATGGCGTCTATATAGGGTAATATCTCCTCCAAGGGCTCCTGATTGATGTATCCATTGGTAACCATTACATTTTTAAGCCCTGCATCCCTTACCCTTTTCGACACATCCAGTATGTATTCGTATTGGACGCTAGGCTCGTTGTAAGTGAATGCCACTCCAAGGGAGTTTTTTGCCTTTGCCAGGGAGATTATATCTTCATCCGATATAGTCATAGTCAAGTCTTCCTTATATACTATTTCCCAATTCTGGCAAAACTCACATGCCAAATTGCAGCCAAAGCTCCCTATGGAAAATATATTGTTCCCTGGGTAAAAGTGGTACAGGGGCTTTTTCTCTATGGGGTCGTAGGCATAAGAAGTTATTTTGCCGTAGTTCAAGGAATATAGGGTGCCGTCTATATTTTTTCTTACTCTGCATTTGCCTACTTTTCCTTCTTCTATTTTACAATAATGGGGGCAAAGAACGCAGTATACTTCGCCGTTTTCCTTTTTTTTATAGTACATTGCCTCTTTCATATTCTCACTTCCTTTTGTAAATTTTCGCCGTCGGTAAATATTACGCAGCATTGTTTTGGCATGCTGTCAAGGGTGGCGGCGATCCAAGTCTAAATATATTTTACAATTTTTAGGTTCATTTGAGCCTAATTTCTTTGACTCTGTCTTTTCATAGACTACTTTACACTATCTGTAAATTCCTATTAATATATTAATTTAGATATTCATTTTGATATTCATTTAGGTTCAATAGCACTCCTTTCGTATCGGGCTTTGATGCTTTCTCACGCTCATTAAAAAATTGGAAATCAATGGAACGCTTCGCTAAATACCTTGATATTCCAATCGATTTTTTAATTTCGCTTGAAAGCATAGCAAATCCCTCAAAGGCAGTCGTACTATTTAGAACCTAAATCTATCCAACAATAACACATCTATATAGATAGATAAATTGAATTAGGCAGCTCGATTTAATCAATTTATGAATATGCTATTTGAAACCTAAACGGATACAATAGAGAAATAGTTCAATAATATCGGTCGACCTTAAAACGCTCCATGGTGTAATCTTCGCTTGGATGGATATTTGCCTTGCTAAGGGCAATATGTAGTTGCTGGTCTACTGTATCCACACCGTCTAAATTTGGCAGCAGCAGTCCCCTCCTATAGCCTGAAGTGACTATGACTCCATAATTCACCACATCTAGGTCCTCCTTCGCCTCTATGACCTCAGGAGGCGACAGCACGTCTACAGAATAAACTATGAGGTCTAACTCAT
Organism: Tissierellaceae bacterium; assembly: GCA_023229175.1. GTDB lineage: Bacteria > Bacillota > Clostridia > Tissierellales > Tissierellaceae > JAAYFT01. Next base: position 30,029 of record JALNZV010000003.1, read on the forward strand.
CTTCTGTGACCCTGTCAAATCTAGGGTCCTCTAAGCCTGCTGAAACGGCATTTCTAATAATCTCTAGAGCCATATTATCTTTTGTAGGACCAATGGTACCTATACATCCCCTTAAATCTCCGTTTTTGTTCAAGGTTACAAACACACCCCTGCGGGCAGTTAAAAACTCTGCAGGAATGCCAGTCGGTATATCCAGTAATTTTCCTTCTTTTATATAGTATTCCAGACTTTCCCTAGCTAACTTTACATAATCCGATTCCATATCTATCTTCGCCGTACAATAACCTACGCCAAAGGGACCTTCATAAGATAATATCTCTGGCCTCAGCCTGTACCCATCAATTGTACCTGCCATAATCATAAAAGACCTTAGTCCACATTCCCCTGCTTCCTCAGCCAAATCCAAATCAAACTCCAATATTTCCTCTAAGTTACCATCCTCTATGAGGCTTATAATTTTCTCGTCAAAGACTTTTCCAGAAGGGGAATAGGTATAGGGTCCATCCTCTGCTAGTCTATGGGACAAATCTCCGCTAGCCAACAGTATAATACTGTCCTCTGATTCCAATACTGCCCTTTTAACGGCTCTGCCGAATCTATAGAGATCCCTTGGGGACAAAGCTCCATAAGTAATGTGGATAAGCTTGAAGTTTTTGTATTCTTTATCCACAAAATATAGGGGCACCAAGGTTCCATGATCTAAATTTCTATCTATATTATACCTTTCTGCCATGGTTTCATCAACTGCAGCCACCATTATATCCTCTTCCATGGCATTGTTGATAACTTTCTTTACCAATGGAATATTATTGTTAAAATTGTAACTTATTTCCCCGTGACCAAAGGCACTAAAGTCCCCGAATAGTTCTTCCTCAACTGATATGGCCATGGCATCACTAAACATTGGCCCATGGGGTGTAACTACAACTATGGTGGTTGGAGACTTTTCTTTTATATACCTACTCAATGCCTTGGCTCCATCTACGGTCCTTGCAGCCTTTTTTTCCTCTCCCCTGCCTATTTCCTCCATTATAATAGGTGGATGGGGGTATATTGCAGCACCTAAAATTCTACCCATTGCTTACCCTCTCTTTCATTGAACTATAACCTCGCCAATTTATTCTTGCCTAAATCCCGTCAAAAAAACCCATATAGCAGTCTATATGGGCTCCAATAGCAAAATTATTCTTCTGTTTCTTCTTCTGTTTCTTCTGTAACTTCTTCGTCAGATAGCAATGTTTCTTCGTCTTCTTCGTCTTCTTCAATCATAGATGGCTCTGTTAGTGTACATACTACATCGTCTAAGTCTCTCAATATTGTAATGTTTTCGTTACTTGCGATATCCAGATCCTTAACTAACATAGGGGTATTGAAATCCATATCCTGCACGTTTACATCAGCTGTATTTGGTATATGAGCTGGTAGACATTCTACTTCTACTTGATCGAGCAATTGCATCAATATGGAAGGTTGTAATCTTATGCTGTCCCTGTTTACTAGGACTACTGGTATGGTTAATTTAATCTTTTCATCCATATTTAATTTTTGAAAATCTATGTGAAGGATTTGGTCTTTTACAGGATGTCTTTGTAGATCCTTTATTATAGCTGGTATTTTTTCTCCTTCTAAGTCTAATTCCAATAAAGCTGTGCCTCCTGCCAATTTATATACCCTTATAAACTCAGATGTATTTACCTTAATATGAAGTGTTTCAGCACCTTTACTATAGACAACTGCAGGTATATCATTAACTTCTCTCAATTTCTTTATGGGATTTTTACCAGTCTCGACCCTTTTATTGACCTGCATTTTGATTGCTGCCATAGGCATTCCCTCCTCTTTTTGTATTTTACCTTATAAATATATCACAATTCCCTTAAATATGCAAACCTAAGGGCGATTTTCCTTTATTCAATTATTTTACCTTTTATAATCAGTCTATGGGTAGGATTTTTCATGGGGTGACAGGTGATTAGGGTGACTTCCCTTTGTTCATCTTCACCTTTTAAGACCCATGTTTCCTCGGGATATACATATAGCTTCTCAAATACTTCGTACTGATATGTATTTTCTCCGTCCAATAACTCAATTATATCCCCTTCTACTACTTCGTCAAGCCTGTTGAAGTTCCTCCCGTAGGCTCTGCTCCTATGTCCTGCAATTGCGTAGTTGCCTACACTCCCTATTTCCCCTGAATGTTCCATACTGGCTACGGTAATGGACATATTGTATTTTGTTGCACCCCTTAATATGGGCTGATAAAGGTCGATTTTATCTATCTTGATTATGCCATCTAAGTTATTTTTGATGTATTCTTCTTTTGCCCTTTTTTCCTTCTCTGCTTTTTCTTTTGCCGATAGAAATTTGTCTTTTACTTCGTCCTGCTTTTTTCTCTCTTCTTCCAGTAGTTCCTCTTCTTGAAAGTAATCAAATGTAAAGAAGTCTATTTCTTCATCTGTTTCATCCACATCTCCTTGGTCTACAATAGACAAAGATGCCTGCCAACTATCTATTAGCTTTTGCTGCTGGTAATTGCCATATAGTTCACTTGCCTTTGGGTAGGCGATTATACTCATTCCTACAATAATTAATAGGGTTGATACTATTTTTCTCATTTTGTCACCTTTATACGATACATTTGTATTTGTTTATATTTTCATTTTTAATTGCATTTTGTCCATCAGGTTCTTTTCAGCCTTTATTTTATCCCCGTATTGCCGCATTACTTCCTGTTGAAAGCTTTCAATTTCCGATTCGTGACTCTTTAAAAACCAGTTGATATGATTTTTAATATATTCATCCCTAATCTTCTTATCGTTTAAGTCACTAGGTATTCGCTTCATCCGCTCATCCATACTGTCAAACCCGTAGAATGGTTCCTGTAATCTTTCAGTTATCATTTGAACATATTCTGGGTTGTTTTCAATCCCTATACATCTTCTATTTAATTGCTGGCTTACTCTCAATGCAGTACCACTACCTGCAAAGCAGTCCAACACTAAGTCGCCCTCGTTGCTACTAGCTAATATCATCCTCTCGTAAATAGCCTCTGGCTTTTGGGTGGGGTGTTTTTTCCTATTTTTATTACAATAGTGCATATGAGAAAATGTCCACACATTTCCAGGATTTGCCCCCCTCATATTATTTATCTTTCTATAATATTTTTGTGGTATCCTGATATTGTCCAAGTTAAATGTATACTCCGTTGATTTCGTAAACATTAAAATATCATCATGCCTTGAACTAAAGCCTTTAATTTTACCAAGTCCCTGGGTGTAGTGCCATGTTATCCAAGAATTAAACTCCATGTTTAGTTCCTTTTCCAGTATCATATAAATGTAAGATATATATCTCATGCCCATAAAGACATACATAGTCCCAGTATCCTTTAGCACTCTATGGGCTTCACTTAGCCAATTTCGAGAAAACTCCAAATATTCATCATGGAATAAGTTATCCTTACTTTCTCCATAATCTTTATTTAAATTATATGGGGGGTCTGTAACGATTAGGTCTACTGAGTTGGATTCAATCTTTTTCAATTCTTCTAATGCATCTCCTAGAATTATCTTTAATCTCTCGTCTTTATCCACTTGTATTTCACCGCCTCCGCATACCATTGTTTAAAAGAACGTTTGCTAGATTTTAAATACTTTCGATCTAGCAATTGGCAAAACTCCCATGCACTTCTATTCACCAATGTAACATAATGAATATCTTTAATTTGTATTTGGCCAGTACCTAAGGCTGGATTATAAGATATGTCTTCTTCAGATATTAGTTTCAAATCATAGGCATGATAATCTACTATTTCCATTATCCCATCAAACATGTTAGTTATCCTATTCTTTTTTGAATATACTTTATGCTTTATGCTCAAAATTATAAACATATAATCTGGATCCTCAACATATGCTGTCCTTATTCTACTAAAAGAAGTAATATTAGGGCTTTTCCCTGAACCTTCAATATCCTCTGAAGTCGCCTTAACATCTGTGCTACCTGTTATAAATCTATTGCCCTTTTTAAATTGTAAAATAATATCCGTCATGGATAACCTTTCTTGTGCCTCTACATTAATTAAATAATACTTATTATTTGCATCTTCACTTATATCGCTAAATACCTCAAATGCCCAAGCCTCAATCATGGGACCTGCAATTTTATTTATATTTTCCAGTGGTAGCCCTTTCTTTAAATTCGTATTGATTAATATTTGGTTTCTACCTTGTCTTTTACGCTCATCCAGCATGCTAATTATTGAATCCGTTACAAATTTTGAATCCTCTAAATAATATTCATTTTCTATTGGAATCTTAAATATTAAGTCTTTATATTTCATAATCTTTTCTCCCCAAAAAATAATTATTTAACTTTATTTCAGTATATCATGTCATATCCTTTACTTCAAGAATACAGTATTTGTAGATTATAAAAACAAAAGGCAGAGAAGATTCTCTGCCTCAGCACTATGCTATTTTTCTTTTTCTCGTCATATATCCTAGTACAATCATTACAAGTCCAATGATATAGAATGGTAGGTGGCTTCCCTCACCTGTCTTTGGCAAGGTTCCATCCCCATCTGTTGAGAGCATGGTAATGTCGTGTTTGATAATATCGTATTCCACTGAAATAGTTGGACTTGTATAATCCTCGTATCCCGTTCTCTTGGCTACAATGTAGTAGTCAGTCTTGGGGAATACTAACCAAGCATAGTTTCCATGGTCTCCAGTTTCATCACTCCATACCAATTCGTGAACACTTATCTGTGGATTTCTGTTGTCATTTGGGGTAAATCCTGGTACCACTGGTAAATTAACTAATGTCCCTGGGGTCCTGCCGTTTTCTCTGTTTCTTGGAGTGTCTGCAAAGTATATCTTTAGCTCCACATCTCCTACTGGGTCATTGGTTTCGGAGTCTCTAATTGTACCATATGGGTCTATTAGTTCCTCTTCTATGACTGGTTCTCCATCTTTACCTTTTCTAATCTTCAACTTTCCTACGACTATTTCTTCGTCCTCAATTGTAGTAGTAACTATTACTTCAACTTCCTCGTCATCTTCTAAGTCGTCCACTTCTATTCTCTTGGTCTTTGGATTGTATCTAATCCTATTGCTAGGATTGTCCTCATCTCCAGGTTCCCTAAATATAACTGGGGTCTCTATGATTTGTTTCACTATTGGCCCATCTTCAGGATCCCCCTCAGGGTCTTCTTCAGGATCTTCAAAGATTAAGAAACTGAATGGTTTCTTTGGTTCATCTGGCTTTTCTGGCTCCGTCGGTTTCTCTGGTTCTTCGGGCTCCTCTGGTTCCTCTGGTTGTTCTGGCTCCGTTGGCTCCTCTGGTTCCTCTTCCTTCGGTGGTGGTGTACCGCCTCCGCCACTTGGTGGTGTATATGGTGGGGAGTAAGTGTTTGTAATAGTTAATCCATCAACAGATATTGATTTTCTATATCTAGTTGGTACACTTACTTCATCTACAGTATATGTGTATTCATTCCCATCTTCATCCGTTGCATCTAAGTCTTCCCATGTGTGCTCAGTCTCACCATCTTTTAACTCTACTGAATCTCCAACTGCCTCCTTATCTTCGCCTTCAAGTTGCCTATATAACTGCAATTCTATAGTTGGCTTGTTGCTAGAACCGCCAGACCAAACTTTAGTGGCTGTAATATTAGTTTTTGGTATGACGTAGGTGTTGGTGATGGTTAGGCCATCTTCTGATTTTTCGTAGTTTTCTGGGGTGTAGTCATTGCCGTCATGGTCTACTTCTTTAACACTAAAACTATATTCTTTTCCATTTGAATCCGTCTTTGTTAGTCCAGTCCAAATAACTTCAGTAGTACCATTAGGCAAAATTATAATATCGGCATCAGGAACCTGCTCTAAATCTCCACCTTCAACTTTTCGATACAACTTAAACCATGTTGTTGGTCTTTCGCTTGGACCATATATCCATTCCTTAGTAGCCTTAGCACTAGCATCTTGGGGGCTAACATAGTGGTTAGTTACTTTAAGTTCATTTTCTGTCTTTACATAGTTTGCTGGTGTGTAGTCCTTACCATCTTTATCTACTTCCCTAACAAAGTAGGTATATTCATTACCATATTCATCTGTCTTGTCCATGTTATCCCAAGTAACTGTTATGGCTGCACCTGATGTTGTTGATGGTACTTGTTTTATATCTCCAGCTTGGGTAAGTTCTCTATGGAAATAACTTTCTCTTAATAGTTTAAACCATATGTCTGGCTTGCCCACAGACCCACCTGCCCATTCCTTTATAGCTTCTATGGTCATCTTTTCTGGGGTAATAGCTGTTTTTGTGTTGGTTATCGTCCACCTGTTGCCATTATTATCATAGCGTTCGGTATATCCTTCTGGAACTTCAGCTTCTTTTACTGTATAGGTTATAGGCTTACCCTCTGTATCATATTGATCTAGACCATCAAATGATCCTTCCCAACTATTGACTGTATTTAATTTAATTTCTTTACCTGTATCTTGCGGTTCAGTTTCTGATTCTTTTTGTGAATACAATTTAATGGTAACTTCTGGCCCTGGTGTTTCTACATTTTCCCATACCTTTTTTACATCTACCCATATTGTTCCTTCTTTAGTATTGGTTACAGTTAATTCTTCTTCATCCTTGTAATAACCTTCTGGCATCCAATCTAAATCTGTACCATCTTCATTAACTTCTCTTACTGAAAAGGTATATTTGTTCCCTTGTTCATCCCTTTCTTCTAGGTCAGTCCAAGTAACTTCTATGGTTTCATCTGCTAATTCTTTTATTTCTGCTCTTTCGCTTCCATCAAGAACTTTAGCTGGTTCTGCTTGCCCTTCTCCTACTTGTCTAAATAGTTTGAACCATATGGTTGGTCTTGGCAATTCTCCACCTTTCCAGACCTTATTAGCTGTAACTTCACCATCAGATGGAATTACATAGGTGTTGGTTATTGTGAATCCATCTTCCATATCACCAGTTACCTTTGAGTTATAGTTATCTAATGGAACTTCTTTTACTGAATAATAATACTTTTTACCATCATAATCAGTTTCCTCTAATTCAGTCCAAGTATGTGTCCAACCTTCACTATTAGATAGGCTTATGGTTTTTTCTGTAAGTTGAGTTGGATTCTCAGCATCTTCATCAGTTGACCTATATAATTCAACTTCTATTGAGCTTGGTCTATGGTTTTCTCCATTTATCCAGTTCTTTGTTACTTTTACATTTATCCTTGGACTTTCATAGGTGTTGGTTACTTCTAGTCCATCGTAGGTTACTGTATAGTTTTGTAATGTATTATCATGGTCTATTTCTATCCACTTATCGCCATCATCGTAGTAGCCTTCCTTTACTGAGAAGGTATATGTGTTTCCATCTATATCTGTCTTTTCTAGGTTAATCCAAGTAACCTCCCAATTATTTTCATTTGTAGGTTGTTTAACTTCAGCTTCTGGTACTGGTTCTGATGGTTCTGTTTCTACTTGTCTATATAACTTGAACCATATTTCTGGTCTATTACCTGCATCTCCACCTTCCCAGTTTTTGATTGCTGTAACCTCTCCATCGGTTGGGATTATATAGGTATTGGTTACTTCTAGGCTGTATTCACCTTCTGTTTTACCATAACTAACTTTATAATTTGCTAATGGGTTTGCATCTGATATTTCAGTAAAAGTGTCATCTTCGCCCTTTAATACTTCTTTTACATAGTAGGTGTATTCTTTACCATCTTCATCAGTTGCTTCTAGGTTCTCCCAGATGACAACAACTTTACCATTCTCATCCTCTGTCTCCAATTTTACTGGTTCCTTTACTTCATCTCCTCCTGTGTAATCTGTCCTATATAATTGGAAATAAATGTCTTCACCTGGTCTATTATATTTACCACCATCCCAGATTTTAGTGGCTGTAATATCTACAACCTGTCTATTGGTTATAGTGAATTTTATACCATTGCCAACGGATTCTTCAGCTATGTCGCCTTCTTGCTCGTATCCTGTTGGTACATCCTCTTTTACAATATAAGTTATCTCATCACCATTTGCTTTGTATTTTGGTATGCCTTCAAAAGTAGTCTTCCATGTATCACCAGTTATAGTTTTTGAATCTCCTACTTGTGACTCGTTGTCTCCATCGACTTCATATAAAGTTACTGTTACGCTAGCTCCTGGTGTACCTATCCATTTCTTCTCTACCTCAATATCCATTAGTTCTATATTGGTTATGGTAAATTCTGTTTCTTGGCTTGTTGGATCTTTTGGTTCTACCATTTGCATGAACTTTATTGATGATTCTAGGTCTTCTTCATCAACATAATAGATTATTTTGTCACCAGTAGCATTTTCACCTTCCACATCATATTTTAGTAAGTTAGTGAAAGTAGCCGTCCATGGCTCAGTTTCTGTTCCATCTAGGTCTATTGTCCCTGCTTCCTTACCAACACCTTTTAGAAGTTTAATAGTAACTTCCTTCTTATGGCTATTTTCACTTACCCACCATACTTTATTTACTTTTACATCTATTTTTGTGATGTTTTTATTGGTGATCTTAAAGTTTGGACTTGTGCCAGTTATTACCGGTTCAGCATACTCACCACTTAAATCAGTTGGTATCTCTTCCTCTATTGAATAGGTTATTGGTTTAAAACCTCCACCATCTTCATCCCATTCATATAAGGGTTTGTTTTTGAAGATGTATTCTGTTGTAGTTGAGTCCTTTATTGCCTTAGTTTCAACTGGTTCGTCCGATTTCGTCCCATCAACAGTCTTATAAAGATTTATCTTTATTTCATCTTCATCACCTGGTTCTATGGGCCCTATCCATTCTTTGGTAACAGTGATATCCGTTAGTGGAATATTGGTTATGGTAAAACCATTGTCTACATCACCAGTAACATCTCCATGCTGAAGATACTTTGAATCATTAGGTGTTTCAGTTACTGTATAGTCGATTTCTTCACCACTATCTTTTTCAAATCTTGGGATATCATTGAAAGTGTGCTCCCAGGTATCTTTTGATATAGTTACTATTGTGTCTCCCTTTTTAAGCTGAATTGATATAGAGTCTACAGTGGCGTTATCATTTCCACCTGCCCATACTTTGGTTACTTTAACATCCATTAACTCTACATTGGTTACCTTAAAGCCAGTTCCTAATGCTGATTCATCATTTGCATATATTTCAGCAGGATCTATGGATTTATTGAATTTTAGAGTAGTTTCAGTAAATTCTTCCTTAATAGTGTATTTTATAGCATCTCCACTTGAATTATATTTTAGTAAGTTAGTGAAAGTAGCCTTCCATGGCTCAGTTTCTGTTCCATCTAATACTATAGTCTTATCTGTATCTTCTACGCCATCTGCATAGAGTTTTATTGTAACCGCTAGCGTATCTACCTCATCTCTTACCCTCCATACCTTTTCAACTGGTATAGATACCTTATCATCTTGATTCCAGTTCCTAAATTCTAAGGTGTAGTTTCCATGTTCATCTATATTTTTCTTAGTAGGCTCATCGTTAATTAATACATAATTTTCAATGTCAGCCTCTTCTATTGTATATTCAATCTCTTCACCATCGTCATCATAGAATGGCAAATCCTTGAAAGTATAGGTCCAATTTTTTCCGTCATTTGTTTCTAAAGTTATTGGATCTATTCCATCCATTTCATCTCCATTGGCCTTTAAGATAAATGTAACCTTACCTGCACCATCAGTTGAATCTCCTGGTCCTATCCAGACTTTTTTAACTTTGATATCTATGATTTTGTCGTTGACTATTTCCAAGTCAAATTCTTTTTCCGTATCAAACTCTACTTCTCTAACCTTTAAACTCTCATCACCTATTACTGTTTCAGCTAAGTTGTCAGGAATCTTATATCCCGTTGGTGGCCCTGTTTCTTGAATATAGTATGTGTTATAGGAGTTTTTTGTCAAATCAAGGGTAAATTCTCCATTGGAATCTGTGGTAAATTCATCTATAGATATATAATTTTGCCCATTTATTGTGGTTACTGTTATTAAATTAAAAATTACATTAGCGCTTATTTTTTCATTCCCATTATCTTTTTTAACTATCTTGACCTTATATTCGTTTTCTAAATCATAAGCTGTACCACCTGCTTGACTTCTACCTACTAGGTTAAATGTAGAATCCCCAACTTTGCTTTCATTAAGTGAATAACCTTCTAGGTATACGTCATTAGATATTTGGCTCACCGAAATCTGTTCTGCATATACTAGGGTTTCATATTCTATGGTGTAAGTTTCGTCAAGCAAATCTTTTGTTAGTTTGTAACCATTTTCTGATCCATCTAACCCACCTTGAACAAATTTCCCATCAGCATTGCCTTCATTATCTAAATCTATAGGGGTTGTTCCCTTGTCGTCTCCAGCTCCTTCATATATATTTAAGCTATTCTCTATAAAAACTAATCCTTGGCTCATCTTATCTTTTAATACAAAATCGTGAATCTCAGATAAGCTTTTATTTACAACTAGCTCCCATTTTAGTATATCCCCTTTGACAACTTTTCCATCTCTATCATTTAATAGCTCCTTATACACAAAATTATTATATTGATCATAGGTAATTCCTGCCTCATAATCCTTGTTATTATAAGATACTTTATTCTTATAGTTTTGTTCAGATATTCCCACTGCCTCTGTTTGATATTCTAAGATTATTGGGAAGGCTAAATCCTCTACAAATGATATTTCCATACCTGTGTGATATACATAGTACGTTTTTTCTCCATCAGAATCATTTTTTTCAAAATATTCAATATCATAATTTTCGATAAGGCTTTCAGGGTCAACCTTTTCGAGAACTCCATTTTCATTTAGCTCTGCCTTATAAATCTTAATGCTCTCTTTAATATACTTCTGCCTACCCTCCAGAAGGTCTCTAATGGTTTGGCTCTTTTCTATAGTTTTACCCTTATAATTTAACTTTACTTCCCAATTAAAAATCCTATTGTCTCCATCTTCTTTTTTTACACTTTTGCTACCATTATTTGAAATCTTTGTTTCTATCTCTTGTGTTGCACTTGCAGTGATTTCACTTGCTTCCTTTGTGGCCTTTGCATTATTTTCAAAGAGGTTTTTAACGTCACCACTGGTATCATCAGTGGCTGTTAAGTCAAATATTGTTTTATAGCTTATTATAATATTGTTATACTTATCGCTACCTTCCTTATTAATTATTATCTTGAATCTAGTATCTGTCTTGTCATTAAGAGTAAAGCCTGTGTCTTCTGTTAAGGGACTTCCATTAAGTTTAACCTGAATATCCTCATCATACTTGTGACTATTGACCAGGTTATCCTCTATTATTAATCCATTTACATTTTCATTGTAAGTCTTATAGTCAATTTCCCATTCTATTATTTTATCTTTATAGTCTATTGACTTGACCTTCTTGCTTATATTATGGTTAAAACCTGACTTTGTAAAGGCTCCACTTATATCATCAGTAAAGGGTCCCTCCCCGCCTGTTCCTATAATGCTATCACCATAATCTAGATACCATCCTATTGTAGCATTATTAGTTACATTTTCTATATCACCTTCCAAGACACTCTTATCTTCGAGCTTTGTGGTTACAGTGAGGATGTCCTTTTCATGCAATGTATCAATTTTTATATTTATTTCATTAGTATTTTCATTTTCCACAGCCCATGTCTTTCCTCCAGATGAAGATACTTTTATATAGGAAAAACCATTTGGAACATTTTCTGTAATAGTAACATTTCTCCACTTCTCATTGTTTTTATTGACCTCAATCTTCCAATCTATGAAGGTGTCTCCGTTTTTATCTCCATAAATACTTCCATTATCTTTCTTAAGGATTTCTCCTCTAGCTTTGGATACTATAGCTTCTATTGGTTTTTCATTATGTGTGGCTTTATTTGTGATTGTAAAAGTACCTATGCTTTCTCCTTCATAGATAATCCTGGTCTTGTATTTCAAGGTTTGCGGGCGAGTTTTATTTGGTATATTATTAAATGTTATAACTTTATCCCCTATTTGTGTTAAGTCTAAATTATCTGCAAAAAAAGTACTACCATTTAGTTCTATACTTTCTTTAATTAATTCTAAAGTAATATTATCTGGTAGATCAAAAGTATCTACTATACTATCATGTCCTGAATCACTATCTCCTCTAAAGGTAATAGTCCACTCAATAATATTATTATCAGTCTCTTGTATCTCACCTGATTTAGAAATCCCCGTAATCCTATCAAATTCAAGTGTGTAGGATACTTCTATATCTACATCTTCTGCAGTTAGCCTTGCCTTGTTTGCTATCTTTAATGTCCCTGTATTGTCTTCATCTATAAAGCTAGTAGTTATTTTGATTCTTTTAGCCAATCTGTCCAGATTACCAAGGCTAATTTCAATATCAGATCCAGTAACATTAGGTTCTACTTCCATCCATTCCCCACTTGGATTTATGGACGAAGTTGTTACTTCCAGGTCAATTTCTTCTACCTTTTCAACTCTTAAACCTTCAGGTATAGTATCTATTACTTTTGCATCATTCAAGGAAGATAAATCTGTATTTACATCTATAAGCCACTCTATAATATCCTCATTTTGTAGATATCTTCCTACTTTTGTTATAGAAGATGCATTCTCGTTTTCTCTTTTAATAACAAACGTTTTTGTACCCTCAGAATCTTCAAATTCTATTAACTCTACCAATGGTTGGTCTGAACTTTCTTCTGACTTGCTAAATTCAAGACTTACAAAACCAGTCCTTCCACCTTTTTTATTTAATAAATCAACTTTATCAAAGATTATCGTTAAAGTCCCATTCTCTAAGTCTACTTCGAAACTAGCTGCATCTAAACTTTCATCTTCATTGAATATGATCCTACCAGACTTATAATCATCGCCTAATTCAAAGTCTCCCAGCCCCGTTAGGGGTGATATATCCAATACTAAATAATCACCCGTAGTTAAAAGAAAATCATTTTCCATGGAAAATTCTACTTCATAACCAAGGGCTTCTAGACTAGTAATATCTATAGTATCACCTATTAATTCATTAGTGCCATCATGTAGTTTAATAGTGTAGGTAAATTGATCTATCGTAGATAAATCTCCATCCCCAACACCAAACATCATAAACCCAAATGGTATCATCCCACCACCACTACTAGGCTCTAGGGGTTCTTCATCTGGGTCTGCCTCTGCCAAGAATAGGTTCTCTAGATTGCCCCAGGCTGTCGCAAGTGTAGCCACGGACTTGCCAAAAAAGGATACCTCTCCATCTCCAAGGTCTTCTTCTGGTTCATCCGCCGCTTCCTCATTATCTTCTACAATTTCCTCGTCTTCTCCATCTGCTTCTTCGGCTTCCATCAACTGGAATTCTTCACTTACTTCCGATACTTCTCCTATGGTGATTTTGGCGTAGTATTTGCCTGCCTCTAGGCCGTCAAATTCTACAATTAGCTGGTCTTCTAGGACTTGAACTTCTTCTGCTACTGCTGCAACTTCATCTTTTTCGTTTAGTATCTCTATTTTTGCTTTTTCGTCTTCTTCTAGTCCTGTGGCTTTTGCTGTGACGATTACTTTGCCAAATTCTACGATTATATCTGTTATTTCTATTTTATCAGCTTCATCTTTAATCTCTTCCTCGACAATATCATCTTCCTCGACAATATCTTCTTCTATTTCTTGTTCTGGGTCTTCTTCAATCTCTTCTTCGTCAACTTCTTCAACTTCTTCGACTTCTTCGGGTTCGTCTTCTTCTTCGACTTCTATTTCCTCGTCTTCGTCAATTTCGGCTTCTGTCTCTTCCTCTGCTTCCTCTACTTCATCTTCAGCTTCTTCTTCAACTTCTTCCTCTGGCTCTTCAGGCGTTTCTTCTGGCTCTAGTTCTTCTTCTACCTCGTATATCCTAGCCATCAGTATTCCATCTTTTGATATGGTGAACTCTCCTATTTCTTCTCCTGTTTCACTGTCTATCAAAAGATCTGAAAAGTCCATGGTTAGTTTAAGCTTTAAGTTTATTTCAAATTCTGTTTTGCCCTTTGCTTTTTCTGGATTATAGGACCACTCATATTTGCCTGAGCCGTCTTCTTGTCTGACTATTTCAAATGTAAAGGCTCTTGACTCCATCACCTCTCCATAGACCGTCTGTGCCACTGGCCCTACTATTTGCAGCAATAATGCTAGGACGACCATGAGGACTACCTTATATTTTGTTTTTTCCTTGTACATTTTCTTCCTCCTTTCCTCATAATTTTATATAAACACATCGTTCAAAATAGATTTTAGGTCTTTTAGAGCAATGTGTTATTATCTTAACACCTTATCTAATTAAAGCAATTTTGTATATCCTTATGTTGGCATTATGTTTCTCATTTTTTGTTACCTTATGAAATGATTGTAATATTATTATAACTACATTTACTGAGCAAATTCTGAACATAGCAAATAAGGGTCCCTAAAATGAAAAAAAGAGAGAACATGATGATTTCTCTCCTTTAATTTTTATATATTGCAATATCTACAGTATAATTTGAAGTATCAATAGCAATATTACTCCCGGTACTCCTAAAAACCCAACTATAATGGCGTTTAGAGGGTTTATTGCTATACTAAGCCCAAAGAACTTCCCTGCGAAGTTGAATAACATGAGGGTAAGGCCTCCTAGGATACCGTTTCCGATTAATTTTACTATCTTTTTAATTGGCCATACTAGCAAAAACCCTACGATATATAATAAGAATAGCCCAATTACATAATAAAAAATACTACCTAATCCCATAGTCGCACCTCCTATTATCATTATACTATAATTATAGAAGGTTTTATCAAAATATTACCAACTATTCTGCTTTATTATCTGCCATTATTCTTTCTTTGCCCAGTTGTCTTTTTATTCTTTTCAATAGATAGGTATACTTAATCTTTGACGCTTCCATTTCGTATATGGCTATGTCCACCAAGTCTGGATCTACCACCTCTTTAAATATTTCCTCTTTGGCTTTCCATTCCCTGTGGGCTGTATTTAAATTATCTATCATTTCCCTTAATTCTTGGTCGCTGCGATTGAATGTAAACATAAAAATACCTCCTAACTTTTATATTAATATTGACAAAAATTAGAAGGTATATACTATTAGATTTAAGATTGCTTTTGTTTTTTTGTCATTATGCTGCTTATGAGGGCTGTAATGGGTATGGTGAGAACTAAGCCTATGCTTCCCGCCAGGGACCTAACTGCCTCCGTTGCTATGATATCTAGATTCAATACCTTTATAAGTGATGCCTCATAGGCAGAAAATAGCAATAGGAGAGGTATGGATGAGCCTGTATATGCCAAGATAAGGGTATTTGTCATGGTTCCCATTATATCCTTTCCCACATTCATGCCTGATTTAAATAAATCTTTTGTTGTAAGCTTATTATTTGCATTGTGAATTTCGTCTATTGCCGATGCTATGGACATGCCTACGTCCATGACTGCTCCCAATGCCCCCAATATTATACCTGCAAATAGGAGATTTCTAAAGTTAAAGGTTATGTTTTGCGGTATATACATAAGCATTGACGCTTCCTCTGAATTTAGCCCTGTCAAATGCGCCTTTGAACCTATGTAATAGGATATGATACCCGCCACCAGCACTCCTGATGAAGTGCCTAGGATAGCTGCCACGCTTTTATAGTTTACGCCTGATACTAACAATATGGTAACTACGGTGACTCCAATGGCTATGGCAATGGATACGGGAATGGGGTTGGCTCCCTTTAACAGCATAGGCAGCAGAATATAAAATACTGATGCTACTGTTAGGCCAAGAGATATGACTGATTTTAGTCCCTTTATCTTTCCTATTGCCAAGATTAGTATAACGAAAATACCCACCAAATAAAATATGTAATTAGACCTTTGAAAGTCAGATATATAGGCATCTGATAGGTTGTCCTCATCGTCGATTACTACTATGACTTTATCTTTTTCTTTTACTACTATATCGTATACTATGTTGTCCGACATATGGTTGTCCAAGTCTAGGACCATTCCTTTATATATCCCCGACGTTATCTTTACTTTAACGTGTTGGACTTTTATCCCCTCGTACATGCCTTCTTCTGTGACTGCTTCTCCTGCTTCTAACACTACGGCTTTTACCATTATGGGGTCATAGTATTCGTCATCTGCAAATCCTGTGGAAGTAAGGCTAAGGACCAATACTACAACTAAAATTGCTAATCGTTTCATTTTATTACCTCCCGACCAAATTATATCACACTCCATGGATAAATTACCTTTAGTTAATTATCAATGTAATTACTGGTACGATAATTGCTATTACAAAGGACAGCACCAGCAAATATATGACTGTTTTGGTAAATCTTGATTGCCTCATATCTACACCTCCAAAATATATTATACTTCAAAGATAATAAATATGCCATTGCTCTTTATACTTTTCTATTGCCAAATACTTTCCTTTGTGGTAATATATTATAGAAATATGGGCGGTTAACTCAGCTGGTAGAGTGTCATCTTGACGTGGTGAAAGTCGTAGGTTCGAGTCCTATACCGCCCATTAAAAAACTGCTAGGATATCCTAGCAGTTTTTATATTTTAAATATTCTTATTAATTCGTTTAACCTCTCTGCGATTTGGGCTTGATTCTCTGCTGCAGCCCTGATTTGTTCTAAAGCATGGGCAGTATCTTCCATTCCCTTTAATATTTCATCTGATTTTATATTTACTTCTCCTGCATTGTTGGATATGGTCTGTACTGATGCAGATATTTCCTCTGTAGATGCTCCCAGTTCCTCTGCCGTTGCGGCTGTTTCCTGTGATAGATTATCTACATAGTAGGCATCTTCTTCGTAGCTTATTCCCGTTTCCACCAATAAATCGTAGTCCTTTGTGACTCTTTGATTTATAAAGTCCAATATATCCCTAGAGTTTTTGGAGAGATTTGTAAAGGCGTGCTCTACGCTTCCCACTATTGATTGAATATTGGACACGTATTCTGTAGATTCTTCTGCCAATTTTCTGATTTCGTCAGCTACTACGGAAAATCCCCTTCCCGCTTCGCCTGCCCTTGCCGCTTCAATGGCTGCATTTAAGGCAAGTAAATTGGTCTGTTCTGCTATGGAGGAGATGGATTCTGCCATTAAGGATATTTCGTTTACTACTTTGCCTGCTTCTATGGCAGCTATTATGTCCTTTTCTTTCTTTGCCAACAGCTCCACTGTCACTGCCTTAGATTCTTCCCCTTGTCTTCTGATGTTTCCTGCCCTGGCCTTTATTTGTGCTGAATTTGCACTGCCATCTGAAGATGAGGACGCTAGTTCTACTATGCCCGAGCTGACTTCTTCTATGGTAGCTGTCAATTCTTCTATGGAATTATTTACGTCTTTTATGCCATCTAATATGTTTGTGGTATTGTCTTCTATGAATTCATAGGATGTATTTACGTCTTCTACTGTGGCAGATAATTCTTCCGAGGATGCAGATACTTCTTCGGAGCCCTCTGCTATTTTCATTATAGTGTTTCTCATTTTTCCTTGGGCTTCTTTTAGGGACTCTACTAGTCTGCCTAGCTCGTCCTTTCCACTGAGGTCGATTTCATATCTCAAATCGCCATCCCCTAAGGCCACGGCAAATTCTACTCCTTTGTTGATGGTCTCTGATATATACGAGGACATAAAAAGTCCCAGTACTATAGCTAGACCGAATCCTACTATTATGATTATTTTCATAGTGCCGGATGTGGTTTTATAATCGTCAAAATTAGCTGAATTTGTGTTTCTGGCTATTTCTTCGTTAAACTCAATTAACTCGTCAAAATGTTTAAACATCATGGTCCGTATACTCCCAACATACGCCAGTGTAACTTCTGCACTGGTGGTGTTGCCAGACGTCACAAATCCAACTAATTTATCTACTTCTGTCTTATATAGATGTAATTCTGATTTTGATAAATTCCATATTTCCTCTATTTCCTCCGATAGACCGTTTTCTTCGTAGGATTCAGTTAATTCTTCGTTGCGGCTTCTAAAATTTTGGATGGTATCTGCCATGGCGTTAATCTTTGTCTTGTCCTCAGTAAATACCATCTCAGTAATTGCATTGTTTACTTCCAATAAGTTTTCTTTTATGATGTGTAAGTCGTTGATGCCCCTTAAGTTGCGATTGTACATGTCCTCCGAAGCTTTGTACATCTTTTGCATATTTGACGACCCAAGGGTCCCTATAATAACCGGCAATAGAGAAATCAAAATAAAGGCCAATAAGAGTTTTACCTTGATAGATATATTTTTAACAGACATTTCTTGCCCTCCAATATTAGTTAAATTGTTTTTCTTTGCTCTTTTAGGTAATATATTCTTATTCTACCACATTTTCCTTATTTTGCTAGTATTCAATTGAAAATTCGTAAATTTGTCCTATTTATATTAATTCTAATCTCTCCATTACTTCTATAAATTTATTCATATCTATAGGTTTTGATGCGTATGCTTCTGAACCGTATTCAAAGGATTGCCTTACGTATTCGCTGTTTTCTAAGGCAGTGGTCATTATAATCTTGGCTCTATCCTTTTCTGCTATGTCTTTTTGCTTCTCCAAATCTCGAATTGCTTTAAGGGCTTTGATGCCGTCTAATTTTGGCATCATAATATCTAGGCATATCAAGTCATAGGGTTTACCTTCATTTACAGCTGCCATATATGTCTCAATGGTCTCTATTCCGTCTACTACTAAGTCGCATTGACCGTATTTGCTTAAGAACTTATCTAGAAATTTTCTGCTGGCTAGGTCGTCTTCAGCTATTAAAATCCTCATATCTACATCTCCCCGCATTATATTATTATCCTGCTATAGCTCCTCTCCTTCAGTATCTTGATATTGAGCTTCACTGTAAAGGTACTGCCTACTCTAACTGTGGATTCTACATAAATCTTTCCGCCCATGGCACTTACTAGTTCCCTTGTAATAGCAAGGCCTAGTCCTGTTCCCTGATGTCTTTTTGTCAGATGATTTTCTATCTGGGAAAATCTCTGAAACAGCTTTTTTTGCTCCTCTCTTGGAATTCCAATTCCCGTATCTTCTACTTTAAATGACAAGCTCATTTTGTCGAAACTTTTGTACCCTTCTACTTCTAAGGATACCTTCCCTTGGTCTGTAAATTTTATGGCGTTGCCCACTAGATTGTTGATTATTTGGGCAATTCTAATAGGATCTCCTACTAAAGGCATTTTTAAATCCACATTGTTTTTTATCTCAAATTCGATGCCTTTTTCTTTTGCAGCCAGACTGTGGGTTTTTTCGATGTCTTTTATTATGCTTTCCAATTCAAATGGCATATCTTGAATTTCTATTATGCCGGCTTCAATTTTGGAAAAATCCAATATGTCATTTACTATGTTGAGCAGTGTAATTGCACTGCTTTTGGCAGTTTGCAAATTGTCCTCCTGGTCTTCGTCCAAATTCGTCATCCTCGTAAGGTCTATCATGCCTATTATCCCATTGAGTGGTGTCCTTATTTCATGGCTAATATTTGCTAGAAACCCAGACTTGGCTGCATTGGCTGCCTCTGCCCTTTCCTTTGCTGCCTTTAGTTCGTTTTCGTACTCTATCCTCTCTGTTACATCCTCTATGGTGACTAATATCTGTTTTTTGTCTTCTACCTTAAGAGGGGTATAGCTAAATTTGTACCAATTGTGGTTAGAGCTAAAGGGCGTGAGGAACATCCTCCTTATGTTTTCTGTGGATTTTGGTATTCCGTCCTTTAATGTCTCTGTAATACTTTGTCTAATTTCGCAATGCCTACATTGGCTTCCCAATCCTCCTCCCCTCTCAAAGCTATATAGACAACCCATGCCTTCTCCCAATGTCTTGCCTAGGAGGTCCTTGCAATCTAATCCATATATTTGTTTTAACATCTCGTTGCTCTCGACAATCTTTAAGTCTTCATCCAATATAAGGGCTCCCAAAGGGATGTTGTTAAATACTATTTTAAAATTATTTCTTTCCTTTATTATATCTTGTTCCATTTTATGTATTCTTGTAATATCTCTAAATACTATGACTACTCCGTCAATCTCCGTACTACATTCTTTGCATATAATCGGTGAAAAGCTAGCAGATATATAGTATTTCTTTCCATCTCTAGACACTAGCTGTGTTCCCTTAGTCAGTCCCCTTTTCGTATTGTGCCTTAGGACCTGGCCCAATAAATCCTCATTTCCTTTATCGTCTATTTTATTTTCTATCTTAAAGACTTCGTCAAATTGTTTTCCAATTGCATTGTCGTGGGTCCAACCTGTAAGTTCAATGGCTACTTGATTTATAAAGTCTATGCTTTCATGCTTGTCTATTGTAATTACTCCGTCCCCTATGCTGCTGAATATATTTTTGAGTCTTGCGTTTTGTAAATACAATTTATCACCTATCCTTTTTATTTTGACATGGAATGTATTATCTTTGGTATCTCATCTATGGATCCTTGTATTTGTACGGCTCCTACTTCCTGAGCTACCCTTGGCATGCCAAATACTACGGAACTTTTTTCGTCTTGTCCTATGGTTCTAGCCCCGTTTCTTTTCATTGCCAGAAGGCCCTTGGCTCCATCATACCCCATGCCTGTCAGTATAACACCTATGGCCTTGGATTTGACCTCCTTTGCCACTGAGTTAAATAGTACATCTACTGAGGGGCAATGACCGCTTACCCTTTCTCCTGAGTATACTTCAATTTTATATTTCCCGCCAATGTTTTTTATTTTCATGTGCTTATCCCCTGGAGCTATTATAACCTTCCCCGGTTCCACTGTGTCCCTGTCTTCTCCTTCCTTGACCTCAAAATGGGTTTGGTTGTTTAGCCTTTTGGCAAACATATTGGAAAAGCCTGGGGGTATATGCTGTACTATAACTATACCTGGCATATTGGGCGGCAAACCGTTAAGTATTTTTGTTATAGCATCTGTGCCCCCCGTGGAGGCACCGATGGCTATTATTTTAGATTTATCTATATGCCCCTTGTCTTTGACTTCTAAGGTCTTTTCCCCAATTTCTGTGAATATCTTCGACTTAGATGCAATTTTTATCTTTTCTATTAAATCGTATATAAATTCTTGGACTCCCTTTGGGGAATTCATGTCCGGTTTTACGACAAATTCTACGGCTCCTGCCTCCATGGCATCGAATACGGCATCGTCCATACCACTTACCATGATTACTGGAATTGGGTACTGGGGCAGAAGCCTTTTGACAAATTGTATGCCGTCCATCTTTGGCATGTTTATATCGCAGGTCATGACATCTGGTTCCAACTCTATTAATTTATCCCTGGCATCAAAGGGATCTGAGGCCTTACCTACTACTTCTATATCTGGATCTGACGATATTCCCCTGGCTAGGATTTCTCTAAAAACCAGGCTATCGTCTACTACTAATACTTTTATTTTTTTCATAAGAACACCCCAATACTTATTTTCTATATACCGCAGGCATAATATAGTTAAATCTAGTGTTTTCCCTTTGAATTCCCTCCGAATGACCTACAAACAGATAACCACCGTACTCCAAAGAGTCGTAAATCTTCCCTAGGAGTTTCCTCTTGGTCTCTTCGTCAAAGTATATCATAACATTTCGCAAAAATACGACGTGGAACTTTTTCTTAAAGGGAAATTCATCCATAAGATTAAATTTTCTAAAGATGACTTCGCTTTTTATATTGTCTTTAAATACCATATTTCTGCTGTCATATTTTTTCATATAATTCAGTTTCCAATGAGGTGGAATGGGGCCTGTACTAATGGTGGAATACACGCCCCTTTTTCCTTTGTTTAAAACTTTCTCCGATATGTCCGTGGCTAAAATTTTAGTGTCCCAATGAATCTTTTCGCTGCCCAAAAACTCGTCGATTATCATAGCCAACGTATAGGGTTCTTCTCCTGTAGAGCAGGCTGCTGACCAAATCCTCATATCCTTAGTTCTTATGCTCTTTTCGAGATATGGCAGGACTTTGTCCTTAAAGAAATCAAAATGGGCTGCTTCTCTCATAAAATAGGTATGATTTGTGGTTATTCTCTCCGCCAATTGTCTAGCTTTTTCTCCTGTCTTATCCTTTAGCAAAGAATGGTAGTATTCAGAAAACGTGGCAAAATTCATTTCTTCTAGCACTTTTTGTAGCCTTCCTATGACTAAGGACTTTTTTTCATCTCTAAGTCTTATGCCATAGTTGTCATTGATATAATCCGTAAGCAGTTGAAATTCCTTAGCCGTGATTTCTAACATTTAACCCCTCTCCAAATTAATATTTTCCAAATTCATCGTCACTTAAATCTATCTTTTTCTTCTTTTTCTTTGAATCTTCTTTCTCCCCGCCCATGTCGTCCAGCATCTTCTGTACTTCGGGGTTTATCTCATCCATATCCCTGTATCCGCCTTTGTACACCCTTTTAAGTCTAAATCTTTGGACTTGTTCTTGTAATAAATCTGCTTGGCTTGCCAATTCTTCACTGGCTGCTGCTGTCTCTTCTGATGTTGCCGATGTATTTTGTACTACATCCGATATTTGGGCTACACCTTGATTTATTTGCTCTATGGCCACAGCCTGCTCATTGGATGCCACTGCTATATTGTTGATTAATTCTGCTGCTTCGCTGACCTCGTTTACAATCTTAGTTAGGGCATCTGCTGTTTCATTGGCTATCTTAGTTCCGTCCTCTGCCTTTTTAATGGAATCCTCTATCATATCTGTAGTTTCCTTGGCGGCATTGGCGGATCTTGCTGCTAAGTTCCTCACTTCTTCTGCCACCACTGCAAAGCCTTTGCCGTGTTGTCCTGCTCTTGCTGCTTCCACGGCGGCATTAAGTGCTAAAATATTTGTTTGGAATGCTATTTCGTCTATTACCTTGATTATTTTCGATATATTGTTAGATGATTCGTTAATCTCTCTCATGGCAACTAACATCTGATCCATGTCGCTGTTGCCCATTTCTGCATTTGACCTTGCGCCTTCGGCAATATTTTTGGCATTTGTAGCATTTTCTGCATTTAGTTGAGTTTGTGAAGCTACCTGTTGTAGTGATGAGGTTAGTTCCTCTACGGAACTAGCCTGCTCTGCAGATCCTTGGGACAGGTCTATACTGGAATCCGATACTTGTTTTGCTCCCGATGCCACTTGTTCTGAGGCTGCATTTATATTTGTCATGGCTTCATTTACATTGCCCACCATTA
Organism: Tissierellaceae bacterium; assembly: GCA_023229175.1. Lineage (GTDB taxonomy): Bacteria > Bacillota > Clostridia > Tissierellales > Tissierellaceae > JAAYFT01. The sequence goes on from JALNZV010000003.1 coordinate 53,257, forward strand.
TGTCAAAGGCACTGGCAAGTTTACCTATTTCGTCCTTTGTGTCTATGTCGATATTCACATCTAAATTGCCGTCTGCAATTTGTCTAGATACATCTAGTAGTTCTCCTATTGGTTTTTTAATTATTCTGCTGATAAATATTCCCAGTAATATGGATAGTATCACTCCACCTGCGGCTATGCCTATCATCAACGTAGTTGCTGTGGTGGCAGCAGTTCTGTTTCCTTCGGCAGTATCTCTGGCGGCCCCTGTTTTCAGCTCAAGCAATCTTCTATAGCCACCGTCAATGTCTGTTCTGACCTTGTCACTATCTGGATCTATCAAAAGTACATAGGCCTCTTCCTTCCTGCCTAGTCTGGCTAGCCTAGATACTTCTCCCATTATGTCTTCGTATTTGATTATGTCTGTTTTTAGCTTGCCTATTACCTCTATTCCCTCATCTATGAATATAGTTTTTTCAAATTCTGCAATTGCTCCTTCAAAATCTGACACCCTTAAAACTATTCTATCTTCAAATTCTGCTAATTTATTGACATCATCAGACAAAATTACATCCCTGATGTTGGTTCTCAACCTTTGAAATGACTCTGCCATATTTGTTACTTCTATAAGAGGCTCGGTCATCATTACATACATTTGATTGTCTAATTCTGCAATATTGTTTATATTGATTATCCCTATGACTCCAACAACTCCAGCTATTAATGCCACAATTATAAAGCTAATAATCAATTTTACACCTATGTTCATATTATAGAACCATTTCATCCTTATTCCCCCTATTCTTCATCTTTTTCTATTTCTTTGATTTTCGTATAGTCCTCGTCCCTAAGCAGTTTATCGCAATCCAATATTAGGACTATGGACCTATCTACTTTTCCAATAGCCTCTATATATTTGTTGCTCTTTTTTTGAAGTTCGGGCGGCAATACCACCTCTTCTTCGGGGATATTTAGTACATCTGATACACTGTCGACGATAAGCCCTACAGACATATCCTTTACCTCGATGACGATAATACAGGTCCTGTCGTTGTACTCCTTAAAATCCATTTTAAATCTCATGCGTACATCCATTACAGGAATTATCTTACCCCTCAAATTGATGATGCCCCTTATGTACTCCGGTAACTCCGGTACCTGAGTAATAGGTTGAATTCCAATTATCTCCGTCACGATGCCTATTGCAATACCATAGGATTCTTCATCGACTTGAAACGTAAGATACTTGTCCTTCTGAGTATCCTCTTCATACTCATCAATGTCCTCTATTAAGTCCTTTGTCATCCTCACCTCTCCTTTCCTTAAATATATTCAATTCCATTTACATCTAATATGAGGCTTATGCTTCCGTCACCTAAAAGTGTGCATCCTCCTAATCCTTTGATATTTTTGGTGCTCTTTATATAGTTTGGTAGGGCCTTAACTACTACAGGTTGCTGTCCCAGTAGTTCATCTACCAATATACAGGAGGTCCTTTCATTTTGTTCCACTACTACTAAAATTCCCTCCGTTAGGTCCTTTATTTCGGTCTCCACATTATACAACTGGTGCAGCCTATATATGGTATGGCTTCTGCCCCTCAACATAATCATTTCATTGCCGTCTGGGTCCTTTATTAGCTGCTCCTTGACAGGTCTAAATGACTCCTTCACATTCATTATAGGTATGGTGTACCTAGATGTGCCTACCCTCACATTCATGCCGTCAATAATCGCCAAAGTAAGGGGTATCTTTAAAGTAATGACAGTACCCTTATCCTCTGCACTATCTACTACAATGCTTCCACCTATTTCCTCAAGGTTTTTAACTACTACATCCATGCCAACTCCCCTGCCTGAAAACTCTGTGACGTTTTCCTTCGTGGAAAACCCTGGATTTAATATCAAATTGTAGACTTCTTTGTCGCTTAATTCTTCAGGGTCCTTGTCGATTAATCCCTTCTCTATGCCCTTTTCTATAAGCTTGTCCCTATTTAAACCTTTGCCATCGTCCTTGATTAATATCAATACATCGCTGCCTACATTTTTTGCCTCTAATGTTATTTTCCCTGCTCTGTTTTTTCCCTTTGCCTCTCTAGTGTCTCCGTCTTCTATACCGTGGTCTACGGCATTTCTAATGAGGTGCATAAGGGGGTCTCCAATATGCTCAATGATGTTTTTATCTACTTCTGTTTCCTCGCCTATTAGCTGAAGCTCTACTTCTTTTTTCTGTTTCTTGGAAATATCTCGGACTATTCTATACATTTTTAGAAATGTGGTGGATAGGGGAACCATTCTGATTGACATGACTATATCTTGAAGTTCATTGGTTATTTTCCTTAGCTGCCTAGCGGATTTGCTAAAGTTTTCTAATTCTAAATCTTCTAAATCGGGGTTTTGCGTCACCATGGCCTCTGCAATGACCATCTCTCCAACTAGATCCATTAGCTGATCCAGCTTTGGCACTGATACCGAAATTACATTTTGGGCACTATGGCTCGGAGCCGATACTTTTTCCTCGGCTTTTTCCTCTTGAGTTTCCACCTTTGGATACTTAATTTCCTTTTCCAATACTATGGTGTCCGGCTTCTTAAATAACTCTTCTCCCTCTCCATTCTCTATGTTTCTAAAGTCTATATTTTCTAGGAATGGAGTTTTGTTCAATAGTTCTATTATTTCCTTTTCCCCTGATTTTGATTTTATATATACGTCAAATCCATTTACCTTGATGTAATCTGCCTTATCGTCTTCAATAATATCCTCTGGAATATTGATAAGGTCTTCGCTGACATTTTTTAAGTTGTTGATGACAGTATAAGCCCTGATATTTTCCATATCACAGCCTTTTTCAAATTTAATGTTGGCAAAGTAATACTTTGTCGCACTTGTTTCTCTCTTTAAATCTGGTGCTATATAGTATTGTTTTTTTGCTTCTGACTTTGGCCTAATTATATCCCCTGTATCGGGATTGTCCTCTTTGAGAACTAGGAGAAATTCTTTAATTTTCAGTGCTAATTGTGATGAGTCTTCATCTGGCTTATCGCCGCTTTTAAGCTTTGCCAACTCTACTTTTATAAAGTCAATGGCCTCAAATATTAAATCGCAAAGATTGGAATTGTTTATGTTGGTAGGCTTTTGGTCCCTTATAAAATAGAATAAATCCTCAATAGAATGTGCTAAGTTTGATATGGAATCGAATAACATCATGGCTGAAGAACCTTTTATTGTGTGCATGATGCGGAATATTTCATTGACGTAATCCTCGTCTTGTGCATTTGTCTTTTCTACCTCTAAAATAATGTTTTCTAATTGTTCAATTAATTGGGTCGTTTCAAATATATACATTTCCAGCATTGAAGCATTTGAAAATAATTCGGACATAATAATCACCACCCATCAAATAAATTGGCTAAAGGTCTTCAATAGGATTTCTGCTTTAAATGGCTTCACTATAAAGGACTTTGCACCACTTAATATGGCGTCCTTCACCATTTGTTCTTGTCCCATGGCGGAAAGCATAATAACTGTGGCCTTTGGATCAATCTTTATAATTGCCTTAACTGCCTCTATTCCCGTCATTACAGGCATGGTAATGTCCATGGTAACTATATCTGGCTTTAGCTCCACATATTTTTCCACGGCTTCCCTTCCGTTTTCTGCTTCCCCTACTACTTCATATCCTGTATCTTGGAGCATGTTTCTGATGCTTAGCCGCATAAATGCAGCATCATCTACTACTAAAACTTTTTTCATCTTATTCCCCCTCTGAATTAGTAAAGAAATGTTAAAGAAATGATAATCTGAATATGTTATGTGGTTTGACATAAATCTATGACATGCAACAATGTTTGACATGAACAAAAAACAACAATAGCCAGAAATATAATTATATCTAGCTATTGCAACTTACATTAATTTCTTTTATTTGACAACATAGAAAATACATATCGCTCTCCCCTTCGGTAGCTGGTTGCCATATCTGGCCCTATAGCTTTGCATCACTTGGTTCCCCTAGGTTTGCCTTTGTCGGTGAATCTGCTCATATGTTTAAGTCTTTGTACTTATATTAACATTTTTGTCGATTATTGTAAACATATTGTTAAAGGAATATTGACAATTGTTATAATCCTTATGACCTTAGGGCATATAATGGAGGGAAAAAACAGAGTGCCAATTGGCACTCTGGTTTAGGTTATCTAGAAGTTTAGATTTTCTACACCTCCAGTATTATTTCCATATTATCAGGTCATTACTCTAACGTTAGTAGTACTGCAATATACCAAGGTAATTGGTAGATTTACAGCCTTTCCTTTATAAGCATGTTGTACCATATCAATGAGTCTACATAGGAAGACACTATTATATCGCTGTCAATATTTAAATGGTTCGCATATATAAGCATTTCATCCCATTGGCCCTTCTCGTAAAGTCTTGCCATATTGTACAGAGTCTCCAGTTCGTTGTTTCCCTTTAATAGTACTTCTTTTACTGTTTCCGTTGCCTTAATCTCCTCCAATATATTTTCTAGGGGTCTCTTTAATATGACATCTAGCATGGAGAACAGCCCCACCATAAACAAATCCTCGGATTGGCTTATGAATTTTGTTTTCAACGCTATAAGCTCTAAAAATCTAGCCCTCACAAGGGACTGTCTCGTAAGCTCATCCGGTCTATCTGAACCCATATCATTTAAAACAATTAAGTGAATCCACTTTCTAATTTCTCTCTCACCTAGACCTACTAAACCGTGTTTAACGGTATTGATTTTGTACCTAAACCCAAAGGCTGCCGAATTCACCAGTCTTAATAGGTTGTAGGTCAGGGACAAATCTCTGGAAATAATCTTTGCCATTTTTCCAAAATTTATTCCCTCTTTTTTATTCACTATATCTACCAACTGAAGGTAGTTTGCCTTAATAGGTACTAGCTTTTTCGAACTCATTATCTCTGGTTTGCTAAAGAAATATCCTTGATAGTATTTAAACCCAAGGGTTTTGGCAAACTCAAATTCATCTCTTGTCTCTACCTTCTCTGCCAAATACTCTATATCATATTTCCTGAACTTGAGAAGAATATCCCTTATTTCTTCCCTATCCATGGCCATGAAGTCTATTTTTATAATATCTGCTAATTCAACTAAAGAATCATATCCCTGGAGATTTAAAAAATCATCCAAGGCTATTTTGTAGCCCATTTTTTTCAGTTCTTCACACTTTTCCACTATTTCCTTTGTGGGCTCTATGTCCTCAAGCAATTCTACTACTAAAAGTTCCTTGGGAAATAGTGTAGCTACTTCATCGTGGATTAGGTTTTCTGTGAAATTAATAAAAACAGGCTTTTGATTGGATAAATTCTCAATTCCAAAGGTTTGGAATGTATTTACGATGACCTCTGAGGATGCCTTGTCCCCCTCAGTGCCATCGAAGGCATTTGACTTTCCACTTCTATAGAGGATTTCATAAGCAAAAACACCTTCATCAACATCGAAAATCGGTTGCCTAGCCAAAAAAATCTCCATTTATACTCCCCCTATTACATTCACCAATAAACCCTAGAATTGTCGTTCTAATGATATTAATTCTACACCATGAGTTGGAATATGGGAATATATCTTTTGCTTCCCGGATAAATCTAGATATTCAATTGTCATCCTTGGCTGTGCTTTACCCTTTAGGTAATTTATCTCTTCCCTCGTCATATTCTGGGGTGTTCCCATCTCTACCCACTTATCAAAGGCGGAACCATGCTCTCTATTTAGTTCATACCTTGTCATTTTATAATTCCCTGATACCCCTTCAAGGGCTATTTCTAAATCAATGGTTTTCTTGTCTTCAAATACGGAATACCTCTCCTTTTCCATAAGGGCAGATGTATCTCCACTCAAGAAAAGCTCATCGAAATAGGAGAAATTGTAGGCCAGTATTTGAATGCCATTTGGGCTTTTAGTCACAATATATTCGTCCCCTTTATCTATTATCTCTTCCCCTAATTTTGATAATAGATAGTATGCGTAATAGGATGGCTTTTTAATTCCCTCTTTGTTTATTAATCCAAAACCCCCGTGAAAGTGAGATATACCTGCCTTCATTTCCTCCATGATGTCTGTAAATGTCCAATATCCCAGCGACTTTGCCTGTCCCAAAGATTTGAGGACGTTTCTCACTATATATGTCCCTATAAACGACGTGTCATTGATTAAATTTCTGCCATTTGACGATGCACTCCACTCCGTAATGTGTACTTCTAGCTCCTTGGATAAATGCGACTTAATCCTTTCATCGATGGAGCTAAGAGTATTAAATGTATGATTTTCGTCAAAGTAGATTGTATTCATGGTGTTGTACTTCATCATGGTCTGCAATATTTCAGTGCCATTTTTCAAGCCCTCCAAGAGCTCACTCATTTCCTCCTCCTGAGAAAACTTCTCAGGATAAATATGCAGTGAAACAAAATCTAAGGGTACATTTTTACTCTCCACATAGTTTAGATAATCCTCCAACCATGTGCTGTCTTTAAGGGCTTGATGGGTGATGGAAGGTCCTCCAACCTTTAATTTCTGTGAAATCGACTTTAAGGCAATTGCCGTTTCCTCATAGAATTTAAAATACTCTTCCTTTCCACCTACCCAAAATACATGTTCTAATTCTGGTTCATTCCACACCTCGAAATACCAAGACTCTACTTCCTCTTTTCCATACCTATTTATAATGTGCTTGGCAAATTCCTTTACCATGTCTGTCCATAGACTGATTTCCTTGGGCTGAGATATGTTCGCTTTCCACCAAAACATGGTCTCATCTGATTCCCCTATTTCAGATGGCATAAATCCCAGTTCTATAAAAGGCTTAATCCCCACTTCCTTAAAGAAATCAAACAGCTCGTCTACATAGGACCAGTTGTAAATTATATTGCCTTCACCGTCGTAGTTTAGTACCATCATCTCGTCTGAGAATATACCGTGAAATCTAATATATTTAAACCCAATTTCCCCTTGAATCTCTCTCAATTGGCTTCGCCATTGGGATCTAAGCCCCTCCGCTGCCCTGCCAAATGTAGTTAGATTTCTCCAGTAATAGTCATTGGCTACCCCCTGTTTTGTAGCGTCTATGACTATGGTTCTCTTCGACTTATTGACTACGTGGTTTCTCTGTTCTCCCTCATCAAAGTAGTCTAGGTACTGAAATAGCCTTGAAAAAGCTTTAGTCCTGTCTACATCCAAGTATGTCTTGCTTTTCTGCCTTACTATGTCCAAATCCCTGGTGTTTCTTTCCTCAATGCTGCTTTTTTGTCTATAATGGGATGGAGGAAACCCATATACTTTATTAAACATCGAGTTAAGAGCTTTGGCACTGGGATATCCGCTTTCAAATGCGATATCCGTTATTGTTTTATCTGAACTTCTAAGAAGGGTTTTGGCTTTTTCTAGCCTTTTAATATTTACGTACTCCTGAAAGGACATACCCATATGCTTCTTCAGAAAATGGGATGTATAGTACATGCTCAACTCTTCGTTGTTTGCCACGTCTTTCAAGGTTACGCCTTTCTCTATATTTTCATCGATATAGTTTACCATGTTGACTAACCTTTGGATATTCTTGCCAACATTTCGCATGGTTTGTTCCTCTGGCTGCACTTCTTCAAAATTGTTAATTATATAGTCTCCAAATAATAGAATGTCACTTCCCAAGGTAAACATGTTTTTATTTTTACTTTTTACTAAATTCCACACTATCTTTGCCAAATAGTATCTAACCATATCGTACTTTTCCTGTTGGTCCTTGTGGAGAAAAGATTTACAATTAAATGCTTTGCCCTCTAATCCTGGGTAATATTTCTCGTATTGATTGACATCCAGCTGCAGAGCCAATAATATGTTCTCTTCTTTAGTTTTACTTGTACTGTGTATTTCATTGGCATTTATTAAAATTACGTCATTTTCCCTAAGTACGTATTCATCGGGTCCTACTTTTACATTTACGGATCCTTTCAGAACCATAAGAAGTTCCATTTCCCTGTGAAAGTGCATTTGCAGCTCTTTTACGCTGTGAATAAAAACTTTCATAGGTGCCGTATCATCCGTAGTTATAGCTTCATAGTAATAGTCCATTTTTTTCACTCCCATATATATTTTACAATGATACCATATTTGTACTATCCGTCACTTTGTAATACACTTTGTCCATTATATCCATTATACATATGGTCACTTAACAAATACTGAACAAAAAAAGGCCGAAATCTCAAGAAACAGACTTCAGTCTTTTTTTGCTATATTAAATATATTTGTTGTATAGGGAGATTGTGCCTTTCATAGGCTTTAGGTTCATTTCTTCCCAAAGTCTCTTGGTATATTCGTTGAAAAAACTTTCCAGACTGTATCTTTTATGTTGTTCTCCGTAAAACTTTATCATCAATTCTGCCATATCTTCGTTGTAGGGTTCCATAAAATAAATCTTGTCTAAACAACTTTTTAGAGGTTTGCTGTCAATATTATCTTCGATTGCCTTGCTGGCAAAGTCAAATAATACGTGTAATACCCTCTCTCTTATGGACAATTGCGGCTCTATAGCCCAAGCATAGGCCTCTTCCTCTAAAAAATCGCCCTTGTAAATATCGATAATCTCCATTACTTCACACTCATTTTGTCCATTCTTATCCAATATCTTATTTAATGCTTCAAAGTCGGAGTCTATGGGCATTTCCAGTTGATAACCGTCATTGAGATAGAGTACACACTTTGGATATCCAGCCTTCTCCAAGTTTTTTCTTAGCTGATATATGGTTGTATGTAGTAGGGTGGTGGCCTTTTCCATATCTCTTTGGGGAAATATGGTCTCCATGATGACGGCCTTGGGCACTATTCGGCTTTTATTGTGCCACAAGTATGCAAATAATTCCTTTGATTTTTGGGTACGCCATACCAGCTGTCCCCCGCTTAAATCCTGGACCTGTAGTGAACCAAAACTGTTGACTTTCAATTTTTCCCCTGTCTTTTTCTTTGATTTATTGCTTTCTATCAATCTACTTAAGGTCTTTTCTAGTCGTTTATCTTGTATTGGCTTTAGCAAATAATCTATGGCATTTAACTCAAAAGCATCTACGGCGTATTGGGAGTATGCTGTAACGAATACTATATCTACGGTATCCATTTTATCCATCAGTATCTCGGCGAACTCCAGTCCATTTATCTCCCCCATTTCTATATCTAGAAATATGACATCTGGCTTTGCATTTACTATTTCTTTTAAAGAGGTAACGGGGTTTGTATAACTGCCCACTACCTGTATGTCTTTAAATTGCCATAGCTTTCTTTTTAGTAGTTCCGTGGCTATGGGCTCGTCATCAACTAAAACTGCCCTCATAACTTTTCACCTCTGGTATCGTAATATTTACTACTGTTCCCTTTTCAGCGTTACTGTCTATGGTAAGGGCTCCTCCCTTTAGACTTTTTACTTTTTGGAGTACATTTTTAAAGCCCAATCGTTGGCTGCCTCCTGTTAGGAGTTCTTTTTGCTTTTCTTCATCCATGCCTATGCCGTCATCTGCTATGGTGATATTTATCTGGCCTTCCTTTTCCTTGACGGCAATTACTATCTTTCCTTTGTCCCTATTTCTAACTCCATGCCGTATGGAGTTCTCCACTATGGGCTGTATGGTCAGAGGCGGTATCATTGCTCTTAAATCTTCATCTATGTCGTATTCTATCTCCAGTTTATCTCCATACCTCATCTCTTCTATGGCTAAATAAGCCTTAACTAGCTCCAATTCCCTTTCAAGGGGGATTAGTCCTTTTTCCATATGGACATCCAATTTTCCCCTAAAGTAGGTGGATAGGTTGTCCAGAGCTTCCCTTGCTTTTTCGCTATCTTTATAGCTTAGGCCAATTATCGTATTTATGGTATTGTAAAGAAAATGAGGTGCTATCTGGGAATGGAAGTATTTGAATTCCCTTTCCAATCCTTCTCCGTAGGTTTTCTTTGTCAGCAATAGTGACTGTACTCTAGGTATGAATTCCTCTGGGTCTATGGGCTTTCTTTGGAAGTCATTGGCACCGTAATCAAATCCTTTTACTAAATCCATGGTACTTCCCGAGGCTGTCAGTATTAGTATGGGTAATTCTGCCATGGAATAGTTTCTCCGCACCTCTTTGCATATCTTATCCCCTCCAATATCTGGCAGCATAAGGCCTAAGATTATTAAGTCTACTTTGTGTTTTTCAAGTATCTCCAGGGCTTCAGTCCCGCTATCAGCTAGCAATATGCTGTATTCCCTAGGTTCTAGTATGTCCACAAGGACTTTTTGATTTAGGGGTTCGTCGTCTACTATTAGAATCGCTGGTCTATTCTCATGGATATTCACTTTCCCTTTTAACTGTGGAACTACATCCATATACTTTTCATAATCGATATTTTCATCCTTTATCTCCAAATCTTCTCCTATATATAGTGGTACTGTAAATATAAAGTCGGATCCTTCGCCGTAGGTAGACCTTAGGCTTATCTCTCCTCCTTGGCTCTCCACTAAATGCTTCACTATGGATAGGCCGATGCCTAAACCATGGTTTTCTTCTCCCTCTATGGATTTTTGATAAAACAAGTCGAATACTTCATTAAAGTATTTGTCTTCTATTCCTATGCCAGTATCCGATACAGTAAATTGTGCTTTGTTCTCTGTATGCGTCCCAAATATAACTATTTCTCCTTCTTTTGTGTATCTAATGGCGTTGTTTACTAAATTATACACTATTTGTCTAAACTTATCGGGGTCCGCTTCTATGGCGGGAAAGTCTATGGGGATTTGATTTTTTAGGGCTATAAATTTCTCCTCAGGTATCAATGCCTTCATTTCCTTTAAAATATCTTCTATGATTTTATAAGGCCTAAGGGCCTTAATTCTAAGGGGTAGTTTTCCTTCCCTTATTTGAGAGGCTTCTAGTAAATCCGCCACAAGCCTAGTTAGCCTTTGCCCCTCTTGTTGTATGTATAATAGATCCTCTTGCTGCTTCGGATTTAGACTTCCTTTTCTTCCTTCAATTAGATTCCTTGCCAAGTTCAATATTATGTGAAGGGGAGTTCTCAATTCGTGGGACGCCTTTGCTAGGAATTCGTCCTTTAATCTGTCATGTCTCAGTAGCTTTTCAGACAGGGCATTGACTTCTTTGTAATCCAAGTGCAGCCTGTGGGTTACTAATACGGCGGAACCCCCTACTACGGATAAAATCAAAATCACTTCTACATTCCCCAAGTTGATTTCAAATATTATCTTTAGTCCCATTGTCACCCAATACATTATCAAAGAGTTTGAGATTAAAAAAATACATCCCAAAGAGTCGGTTTTTTTTATAATTGCCTTAAACAATATATAGAACAAATATATGTAAGAAATTGCGTACCCTATTATTACTACAGTTTGTAACATAGTTATGTAACTGGTCGTTACGCTATCGAAATCCTTGAGTATTAATAAAAATATCAGGAGATTCGATATGGTAATTACCTTGACTATGGTTTTATTTGCGTGTTCGGTAAAAAAATAATATGTAAATTGTAGAAGTCCTATGGACACCAATAGCATACTCACTATTTGCATCCTAGTCCTTGCGGTGAAGCTGTAGTCGTAAACATATTGCAGTATTTGTTCATTCATGGTAGACAAATAAAATGCCATCAACAAATTTGTGATGCTAAAAAATATAAGGTATTTTGATCTGCTTCTTAGAAAATATAGTATAAAGAAATATACTCCAACTACAATGGTTGCAGATATTACCATAGTCTCCAATATGATGCTTTTGTTGTTTTCCTTTGTTATGGTTTTATAGGTGCCAAAGCCTATGGATCTTAGGATGCCACCTGCCCTGGCGTATTTAAAGTTTGATATATGGGCGATTAGCTCTATCTCATTGTCGGTACTATTACATACTCCGACTTTATATCTGCTCTCCGGAACAAATCCATCCAGGGATGTGGAGGGATTTCCTGACTTGATGACCTGGTTGCCATTTAACATTATTTTACTGGAGAGCCTGATGGTCTTTGTCTTTAAACCATACATCTCGTCTTTTGGGAGGTATATTTTCAACCTATAGGTGCCTGTCCCTTCCATTCCTCCCATGTTTTTTTCCCAAGAGCCGGGGACGTTGATAGTCTCCTTTATATAATCATATCTTCCCTCATTTATCTCCTTTGGGCTAAGATGCACACCTGGATAAAACTCCCATTCCCCATCTAAATCTACGATACCTTCCATATTCCACGTTCTAAGGTCCATTATGCCGTTTGCCGCACTGAATCTTGTATCTCTGCTAGGCATATTAATCAAAAAAAGATTTACCAACACAAATATAGTGATGAAAATTGATATGGTTATTGGCAATGTATTTTGATTTTTGAATCTGTGTTTGGCTTTCACATTATCACCCTTTGCATAGTAAACGTTAAGGTATATATACCCAAGGCGAAATGCTTATAAAACACAATTCAAATTATTGTTAATATTGTAACCTTTTTGTATACAATAGATTTTTGTTATATTATATAATGCTTTTAGGGAGGGATTTAAATTGAAGACAAAAAAGATCTTTATATTTATTTTGCTAATATTATCTTTTGTGTTTATATTCTCCGGATGTGCTAAAAACGCACCTGACATTGCCCCCATGACTGCTAATCCAGAAATGGAAGGTATGCCCGTGAGGGCAAGCGCAAGTTCTATGGATAAGGCCGTAGAGGAATACGGCGAGTATACATCCACATCTGTGGAGCCTGAAAAAATCATTACTACTATAACGGTTACTATGCAGACAAAGGAATTTATGGATACAACAGATAAGTTAAATTCCCTTATTTCCGATTATAAGGGATATATTGAAAATTCAAATATCTCCTACAATAACTATATAAATTATACGGGACTAAAAAGTTCTAGCTATACTATCCGAATCCCAAAGGGAGAAATGACAAAATTCGTAGACGAACTTAAAGAAATAGGAAATATAATTTCTGAGAACACCAATAAGGAAGACATCACCAAAAGATATAGGGATACAGAGTCTAGACTAAGGGTAGTAGAGACAAAGGAAAATAGAATTTTGAGCCTTCTAGAAAAAGCAGATAAGATGGAGGATATCATTGCCCTGGAAAATCAGCTTAGCGACATCATATATGAAAAAGAGAATCTTACAGCAAATATAATGGAAATGGACGATAAGGTGGATTACAGCACTATTTATGTAAATATAGAAGAAGTGGCAAAGTTGACAACTGGCGAGACGGCAAAGACACCATTCACCACGAGGTTATCCAATGCCTTTAGGGATTCCCTTTATTTCTTTAATTACAATATTGGAAACTTAATTATTTCCATAGTTTACTTTTTACCTTACGCTTTAATCATTGGAATAGTATTGTACGCTGTTTGGAGATTTCTAAGGTTTAAAAAAGAAAAGCTTCCACGAAAGTAGACTTTTATCACCTTGCATACTGTGCAGGGTGATAATTTTTTATGCAATTGTTAAATGAATTTTTGTATGATAAAATATTCATATAAATACGAGTTAGGGGGCAATTTCATGAAGCGAAAGGATTTTATATTGGCATTGATGGTAGTAATAGTATGGGGTGCTAATTTTACTGTAATTAAATTAGGACTAGATGGCGTACCTTCCATGCTGCTGGTTGCCATGAGGTACTTTTTTGTGGCATTTCCTGCAGTTTTTTTCATTAAAAGACCAAATATTCATTGGAAATACGTCCTTTACTATGGGTTTACTGTAGGAGTAGCTCAATTTGGCTGCCTGTTCTATGCCATGGAAATAGGCATGTCTGCGGGATTAGCCTCCATTATCGTGCAGTTACAAGCATTTTTATCGCCATTTTTAGGCTCAATATTTTTAAAGGAAAAACTGAAACCAAAACAGCTAATCGGCTTTTTTATCGCAGCTATTGGCCTCACTTTTATAGGTATAGCATCTACATCTAATGGAATATCTGCCATTCCCGTAGGTGCACTTTTACTGACACTTGGTGCACCCACTTTTTGGTCTATATCTAATATCATCGCCAGGTACGCCTCGGATTTGGCCAAGGAGAATGGCGATAAATTAGATATGTTAAGTCTTGTGGTATGGTCTGGCCTGGTACCACCTATACCTATGATTGGCCTAGCCTTATTGATAGATTCGCCAGATGTTTTAATCAATTCAATCGTCAACTTAAGGTTCATTTCCCTGTTTTCCGCTTTATATATTGGGCTCTTGGCCACCTTATTTGGATACGGATATTGGAATATACTTTTATCTAAGTATCCCCTTGCTAAGATATCGCCTTTATCTTTGTTGGTGCCCATTACGGGACTATTTACAGCTAGAATCGTCCTATCTGAGAGTTTATCGGGGATGCAATGGATTGGTGCATTTATCATACTTGCGGGGTTGATAATAGCAAATATCGATTTCAAGCAACTATTGAATAAATCTACCGAGCCCAATTAACCCCTTTTGTGCCACCGGGGACGGTTCTCGGTGGCACATTATAATTTCTAGAATATATTGAATACCTAAGGCTTATATTGTATAATAAGACTCAAGACATATCGGATAGCGAGGAGGGGTAAAGTGACTAACGAAGATTTTCAAATTATTGTACTGGAAAAGTTAACAAATCTTGAAGTGGGACAAAAGGTTTTGGAAGAAGGGCAAAAAGCTTTGGAAGAAAGACAAGGTATTCTTGAAGCTGGGCAAAAGGCCTTGGAAAAAGGGCAAAGGGCTTTGGAAGAAAGACAAGGTATTCTTGAAGCTGGGCAAAATAGTATGAGAGATGACATCAAGGCTCTTGAAGCTGGGCAAAAGGCCTTGGAAAAAGGGCAAAGAGCTTTGGCAGAAAGACAAGGTATTCTTGAAGCTGGGCAAAATAGTATGAGAGATGACATCAAGGCTCTTGAAGCCGGGCAAAATAGTATGAGAGATGACATCAAGGATATTAAGGAAGAGCAGCGAGATATGCGTAAGGATATCAAGGCAATTATGGAGCAAACTGCAATTTTAACGGAATTTAGAGAAGAAACTAATATGAAGTTCGATAAAATTAATGAAGATTTACAGTCTATTACATCTGTCTTAGGAGACCATGAAGTTTCCATAAGGACGTTACAAAGAAGGGCCTATTTAATATAAAAGTGTGCCACCGAGAACCGTCCCCGATGGCACAATGGGGTGTTTAAATGGAAATAAAGATTTTTGAAGATATTGGTTGAGGATATAGTAAATTGGCTGTCGTGGTCGACGCGGCCTTAGAGACCCTAGGTATGAATCTCAATATTGAGATTTTTGGAAATCCTAGGGCATTTTACAGACACGGTGTAGAAACCCATCCAGCTCTTATGATAAACGGGAATATACTGGTAGAGGGGTATATACCTACTAATGAGGATATGATAAGTTTACTAAAAAAGCTAGGCTAAGCCTAGCTTTTTATATTTTGAATTTTCGAACCATATCATTTAGATTCATTGCCATACTGGCCTGATCTTCTGCCACTTTAGCTACTTGTTCCATGGCTTTGCTCATTTCTTGAGTATTTTCCGATATATTCATGGAGCTGCTAGTAGTCTCCTCTACGGAGGCTGCCACTGTTTCTATGACGTCATTTACCTGTTCTATGGAAGATTGGATTTCCTCTGAGGTCTCAGCAAATTCATTTACTAAATTGCCCATGGTATCTGCATCTTCAAAGTACTGTTCCCCTGTCTTTACCAAGGATTCGTAATCGTCAATTACCTCTTCGTCTATGAACTTCAATACATTTCTCGCATCTCCTGACAAATTATCAAAGGAACTTCTTACTTTGTCTATCATTATTTGAATTTCTTCTACGGATTCTTCTGATTGTTCTGCCAGTTTTCTAACTTCGTCTGCTACTACGGCAAATCCCCTTCCCTGTTCTCCTGCCCTTGCTGCTTCTATGGCTGCATTTAGTGCCAGCAAGTTAGTTTGTCCAGCTATATCCGATATACTGTTGGCCATTAGCTCTATTTCTTTGACTACTTCCCCTTCTTTTATGGATTCCAGTATCTTCTTTTGGTTTTCCTCGTATATCCTTATGGCCTCGTTCTTTGCCTTTTCTCCTTCGTTTCTCAAAGTTTCCGCCCTAGACTTTATCTCCACTACGAGATTATTGCCTTCCACTGCCTTTTCTGCCAGTTGGCTAGCATTCTTTCCTATTTCAAGGCTCGATGCCAAGACTTCTTCTACAGCGGCTGAGGTTTCTTCCATGCCCCCTGCTATTTCTTGAGTTGCCATATTGGAGCTCTCCCCTTGGGCAGCCATTTCTTCTGATGAGGCCGATAGTTCCTCAGAGGATGCACTCATGTCCTCGGCGGTATCCAATATTCCCCTTAGGGTGTCCTGCATACTCAATGTTATTTCGTGAAAGGCATTTGCCAGCTTTCCGCCCTCGTCTTTTCTACCTAAAAACTCTTCTGGTATTCTTACAGAAAAATCTCCATCGGCAAAGGAGTGAGCTATATCTACTGCTGCATTTATTGGATTTGCAACTATACTGCTGATTACTAGACTGAGTATTACTGCCAGTCCCAATCCCACTGCACTGACTGCAATGGATAGAAATCTTACTCTGGAATAGGCGTTATTTGATTCCACCATTACATCGTCTGCCCATACATCTGCCTGTGTTTTCATTTTCTCTATTATATCTCCCAGTTCTCCTCTTCTTTCGTTTACTTCCGCATTGAGTCTTTGTCCTGTTGAAATATTGTTGCTTTTTATGGCATCGATTGTTTCTCTCCATTTTTCTCTAAACCTCTGTAATGCAACTTCATAATCATCCACCATTGCCATTGTACCCTGAAGCAAATCAAATTCCTTATATGTCTCAATTATGGCATCATTTTCTTCAACTAGTTCCTGGATACGGGTGTCCGATCGATATATTACATTTACATCCATGGTAGTAGGGTATTCCCACACTATCTTTAAAATCTCAGTTTCTACTTCTCGAAGGTTAGTGTTTAGAGTATCCATCAGCTGAATCCTTCCCACTCCCCCTTCATACATTCTTTTCACATTGTTGTTTACATCGCTTAAGTTTACAATACTATAAATCCCCTGAAATCCGATAATTGCTGCCATCAATAAAAAACTGATTACTAATTTTTTTCTCGTGTCCATATCCAAGAACCATTTCATCGTCATCACACCTTTGCCTTATTTTAAGCTATTGATACCCCTTTTCGTCTATAAAATCTTATTGAATATGTTAAAAAAAATTAACAACTATCCAAAAGAATAGTTGTTAACCTCCCTAATATACTGGCCTGCACATATGAGCATACTTTGGATTGTTTCCCGTTGTCAGTCCAAAGAACAGTTTTTTCAACTCTTTTGTCACTTTTCCTTCTTCTCCATTGCCTACCACCCTTCTGTCAACTTCTGTAATTCCAGTTACCTCCATGGCAGTTCCGCTAAAAAACAGTTCTTCCGAATTGTAAAGTTCTGTCCTTGCCACACTCCTTTCCACTACTTCCATGCCCAATTCATTTTCCGCAAGGTCCATGACCAATTTTCTAGTTATTCCCTCTAAAATATCGTCTGATACTGGAGGTGTGACTAATTTCCCTTTCTTTACTAGAAATATATTTTCTCCTGGCCCCTCGCAAACAAATCCAGAGTTTGTCAGGAATATGGCCTCGTCAAATCCGTTTTGCAGCACTTCCATGGAGGCTAGGGCTGAGTTTAAATACCCTGCTGTTGCCTTTGTCCTCGGCGGCAGCATGGTGTCGGAAATCCTTCTCCAGCTACTGACGGCAACCCTAAGGGTGTCTTTCCCAGAATAGCTGCCTAGGGCCTGAGTATATATGACTATTCTATCGTCATCGTCCCCATACAATGTTGGACTTAGTTTATTGGAGCCCTTATATACTACTGGCCTAATGTAGGTCGTTTCCTTGTGCCCATTCTTTTTCAATAGTTCTACGGTGAAATCGCATAGTTCTTCAACTGTATAGGGTACTTCCATAAATAGTGCCTTCGCAGACTCTAATAGCCTTTGGTAGTGCTCTTCCATGGCAAATCCATATAATTGTTGCTTTTCTTCGTCCCAATATGCCCTTATGCCTTCAAAACACCCTAGACCGTAGTTAAAGATTTTAGATCTTACGCTTACGTTTACCTCACTTTCTTTTACAATTTGTCCTTGATAAAATACATATGATTCTGACATTTTATTCTTCCTCCTTTATGATAAACAAATGGCTCCTGTGGAGGCAGAGGTAACTATTTTTTCGTATTTTGCCAAGTATCCCTTCGCCTTAGATTCCCTAGGTTCCCACTTTTTTATTCTTTCTTTTAATATATTTTCATCTACTTCAAAGTCCAATTTCCCTTCTACCATATCTATGGTAATATAGTCTCCATCTTCTACAAAGGCTATGGGTCCCCCTGCACTTGCCTCTGGGGATACATGGCCTATGGATGCTCCCCTGGTGGCTCCTGAAAACCTTCCATCGGTGACTAGTGCCACATCTTTGTCCAGTCCCATACCTGCCAAGGCAGATGTGGGGGTCAGCATCTCTCTCATGCCAGGCCCACCTTTCGGCCCTTCGTATCTGATGATTAGTACTTCCCCTTTCTTTACCCTGCCTTTCATAATCGCCTCTACGGCCGCCTCTTCTCCGTCAAATACTTTGGCTGGTCCTCGGTGTCTAAGCATTTCTTCTGCTACGGCTGACCTTTTGACTACTGCCCCATCTGGGGCTAAATTCCCCTTTAAAACTGCTATGCCTCCCGTTTGACTATAGGGCTTTTCTATACTTGCTATGACCTTGTGGTCTTCTACTTTGTAATTATAAATTGTCTCCCCTAGGGTTTTTCCCGTTACAGTTGTCACATTTAGGTCTAGCAATTTCCTTTTATTTAACTCTCCCATGACTGCCATTACTCCTCCTGCGTCGTGGAGGTTTTCTATATGATAGGGGCCTGCTGGCCTTAATCGACATAGATTTGGAGTATTCTCGCTTATCTGGCTTATTTTATCTAAATCCATAGGCACTTCCGCTTCATGGGCTACGGCAAATAAATGCAATACTGTGTTGGTGGAGCACCCCAAAGCCATATCAACAGCCAAAGCGTTGTCAAAGGCTTCCTTGGTCAATATATCCCTTGGCCTTATGTCCTTTTCCAATAGCTCCATTATCTTCATTCCCGAATATTTTGCCAGTCTTACCCTATCGCTATATACTGCAGGTATGGTGCCGTTTCCAGGAAGAGCCATACCTAGGGCCTCTGTCATACAGTTCATGGAATTCGCCGTAAACATTCCTGAGCAGGAGCCACAACTGGGACAGGCGTTGTTTTCTATCATCAGTAATTCGTCCTCTGACATCTTTCCTGCACTTACTGCCCCTACGGCTTCAAATACTGTACTTAAGTCTATTTTATCGTCGCCGACCCTTCCCGCCAGCATTGGTCCGCCGCTAAGTATTATGGTTGGTATGTTTATCCTAGCAGCCGCCATTAACATCCCAGGTACCACCTTGTCGCAATTTGGTATCATGACTAAAGCATCTAGTCCATGGGCCATAGTCATTATCTCTACGGTATCTGCTATAAGCTCTCTACTGACTAAGGAATATTTCATGCCGTCGTGGTTCATGGCTATGCCGTCACATACTGCTATGGTGGGAAATTCCAGAGGTGTCCCCCCTTCCATAAGTACTCCTTTTTTCACTGCTTCTGCTATTTCCCTTAAATGCTTATGACCTGGCACTATTTCGTTAAAGGAATTTACTATCCCCACTAGGGGTCTATGTATCTCTTCGTCTGTAAGGCCAAGGGCCTTAAACAGAGACCTATGAGGTGCTTTTTCTATTCCCTTCTTTACTTTAAAGCTTCTCAATTCCATCACCTTCCTTATTTCTTTAGCCAGCTCATCATGCTCCTTAGTTTTTTCCCTACTACTTCTACGGGATGGCTTGCTTCCAATTTCCTCTGTGCATTAAATCTAGGTCTGTTTACCTTGTTTTCCAGTATCCAATCCTTAGCAAAGGTTCCGTCTTGGACTTCTTCTAATATCTTTTTCATCTCTTTCCTAGTTTCCTCTGTGATTACCCTTTTACCTGCGGAATAATCCCCGTATTCTGCCGTATCGCTGACGGAATACCTCATATAACTAAATCCGCCTTGGTTTATTAAATCTATGATTAGCTTCATTTCATGAACCGTTTCAAAATAGGCTAACTCTGGAGAGTACCCTGCCTCTACCAATGTGTCAAACCCCGCCTTCATTAGCTCCGTAACTCCTCCGCATAGTACTGCTTGTTCTCCAAATAAATCGGTTTCTGTCTCTTCCTTGAATGTGGTCTCCACCACTCCTGCCCTGGCACCGCCAACTCCCGCTGCATAGGCAAGGCTAACATCCAAAGTGTCTCCTGTCACGTCTTGGTGTACTGCTACTAGGCATGGTACTCCCTTGCCCTCTAAGTATTGGCTCCTCACCGTATGTCCTGGCCCCTTTGGTGCAATCATAAACACGTTTACATCCTCTGGTGGTGTGATTTGACCGTAGTGGATATTAAATCCATGGGCGAAGGCCAAGTATTTTCCACGTTTCAAATATGGCTTTATGCTGTCTTCGTATAGTTCTACCATTTTATCGTCGCTTACTAAAAGCATAAGTACATCTGCCCACTCTGATACTTCTTCTACTGTGCCTACCTTCAGGCCTGCTGCCTCTGCCTTTTGCCAAGATTTGCTGCCTTTGTACAGCCCAACCATGGTATCTACACCAGATTCAAATAAGTTCAAGGCATGGGCATGTCCTTGGCTCCCATATCCTACTACACCTACTTTTTTTCCATCTAGTAATTCTAATTTACAGTCCTTTTCATAAAACATCTTTGTCATTTTATCTCCTCCATTACATTTTTTCTCCTCTGCTCATGGCTAGGACTCCTGTCTTTGCCATTTCCAGTACTCCAAAGCTATCCATCATTTCTACAAATCCAGCCAACTTTTCTCCATCTCCAGTTATTTCGATGGATACTGAATTTGGCCCCACATCTAGGACATTGCCTCTGTATATCTCTGCTATTTGAATAATATGTGGTCTCGTTTCATTGTCAGATTTCACTTTTATTAGCATCATCTCCCGCCTGATGACTCCAACTTGGGGAAATACCTTTACCTTTGTCACTTCGATAATTTTATGGACTTGGTTCTTTATCTGTTCCAGTATCTTTTCATCCCCTTCTACTGTAAGAGTAAGCCTAGTATATCCCTCCATATTGGTGTGTCCTGCTGTCATCTTCTTCACAAAATACCCCCTTCTGTTAAACAGGGACATTATTCTAGCTACGATGCCATTGGTATTTTTAGCTATTATCAGCAGTTCATGTGTTTTATGCTCCATCTAAAACCCCCCTTTTCCCTACCATATGCCGAACTGTCGTACCTGCCGGTATCATAGGCAATACATTTGCTTCTTTTTCTACTATGCAGTTGATGATTACCGGTTCATCTAGATTTAATAGTTTTTCTAAGTTCTCTTTCATTTCTTCTTTAGTTCTTATGGTCGCCGACCTTATTCCATAGGCCTCTGCTATCTTACTAAAGTCTGGATTTAAACTTAAATCTACGAAGGAATATCTTTTTTCGTTGAACATTTCCTGCCACTGCCTCACCATGCCCAAGAATGAATTGTTTAGTATCAAAATCTTTAAAGGAAGGTTATACTGCTTTGCCATCATAAGTTCGTGAAATGTCATTTGAAACCCGCCGTCTCCCACTACTGCCAGGACTTTTTTGTCTGGTCTTGCCACCTGTGCCCCTATGGCCGATGGCAGTCCAAATCCCATGGTTCCAGAACCTCCTGAGGTGATTATGCTCTTTGGGTTTGTATAGCTTAGATACTGGGCTGCCCACATTTGATTTTGTCCTACATCTGTAGCTATGATGGCTTCACCCTTTAGAAGTTTATCCACCTCTTCCAGTACTTCTTGGGGCATTAGTTTTCCATCTGCTGATTTGGGATATTCCATGGGATATTGAGCCTTTAAATCTTGTACCCTCCTTAGCCACTCTCGGTTATCTAGCCCTTTTATAGATTTATTGAATTCTACTAATACGCCCTTTAAATCTGCCACTATGGCAATATCCACTTCCTTGTTTTTTCTTATTTCTGCAGGGTCTATATCTATGTGGATTATCTTTGCATTTTTGCAGAACTCCTTTGGATTACCAGTTATTCTGTCGTCAAATCTAATTCCAGCGGCTATTACTAAATCTGCTTCATCTGTAGCTAAATTTGCAGGTACTGTTCCATGCATTCCGAGCATCCCCAGGGACAGTGGATTGTTTGTAGGAAAACCCCCTAGGCCCAGTAATGTCATGGTAACTGGAATATTGTTTTTCTCTGCAAATTCTCTTAGTTCTGGTGAGGAGCCTGATTTGATTACTCCTGCCCCTGCGATTATCAATGGCCTTCTAGAACCCTTTATTAATTCTACAGCCTCCTTCACTGCCTCAGTCCCATTCTGGGGCTTAGGATTATATCCTGGAAGGTCCAGTTCTTCACTATAAAGTCTTTCGTATTCTTCCATGTCCATCTCCGCCATTTGGACGTCTTTTGGGATGTCCACCAGGACGGGTCCTGGTCTTCCTGTTCTAGCTATGTAATGGCCTTCCTTGATTACCCTAGGCAAATCCCTTATATCTGTGACTAGATAATTCATCTTTGTAATTGGAAGTGTTGTTCCCACAATATCGCTTTCCTGAAAGGAGTCTTTACCTAGCATAGATATGCCCACCTGTCCTGTAATTGCCAGCAGGGGAGTCGAATCCATATGGGCAGTCATGATGCCCGTCACCAAATTAGATGCCCCGGGACCAGAGGTGGCTATACATACGCCTACTTTGCCCGATGCCCTTGCATATCCGTCAGCCTCGTGGGCTGCTCCTTGCTCATGCCTTGAAAAGTAGTGTTTAATTTTATCAAATTTGTATATTTCATCGTAAATAGGTATTACTGCTCCCCCTGGATACCCAAAGACATCCCTTACTCCTACTCTGTATAGGGTTTCCAATAAAATCCTAGACCCATTTATTTTTTTCATACCATCACCTTTCCTCTCGATTTGAATACAAAAAGTCCCTAGTATATAAATATACTAGGGACGAAATATTCGCGGTACCACCCGTGTTTACAATTTCCTCACGGAAATAGCCTCTTCAGGTCCAAGAACTTGTCTTTAACCCTAGCCATGTAACGGTGGCAGTCTTTTAAAAAAGATCCCGGTCCCATTTACTCTGTTGCCATTTCAACGGACAGTTCAGGAGTGATTATTATATACATTTTTAATTCTGACTCTCACCGTTTGTCAGTTCTCTGTAATTAAAGGACTGTATTTTTCTCTCCCTCGACACTATTTGTATTCAGATTTTTTATAATTACTGGATATACTATATCAAATTTTCATTCTTGTCAACCTTTTTTTTAGAAAAATTTCATATTTTCCTATATTCTACGGTTTTATCCCAATTTATCTCCCTTTTCCACTTCCCTTTCTGGCTGTATAAGCACTACTCCCCCTTGGGAGTATGTACCCAGTACTAAAACTTCCGACTGAAATCCTGCTATGTTCCTTGGTGGAAAGTTTACTACTCCAAGGACTAGTTTCCCCAGTAATTCCTCAGGGGTATAGTGTTCAGTTATTTGTGCACTGGAGTTTTTTAGCCCTATTTCATCTCCAAAATCTACTGTCAATTTATAGGCTGGGTTTCTAGCCTTTGGAAATTCCTCTGCTTTGACTATTTCCCCCACTCTAATGTCTAATTTTAAAAAATCATCAAACGTCGCCATTCTCTTTTTTCTCCTTATAGTTGTTAATTGCAGCCCTAAGGCCCTTAACCCCAAGGACCGAACAGTGAAGCTTGCTCTGTGGCAAACCATCCAAGGCAGCTATTAATTCCTTTTCTGTAATTGCCATGGCTTCGTCTATAGTCTTTCCCTTTGCCATCTCTGTAATCATGCTGCTGGTGGCTATGGAGGCGGTGCAGCCGAAGACCAAGAAGCTGATGTCCTTAATGGTTTCATCTTCTACTTTCAAATAGACTGTTAGAGAGTCCCCGCATTTTAAATCACCGTATGTTCCTTCTCCATCGGGCTCTGTCATGCTGCCTACATTTCTTGGGCTCATGAAATGCTCTATTACCTTCATGGAATACTCAGAATACATTTAATCACTTCCTATTTTTTTCTTTTGCACATAAATCCATTTTAACATATTATTTTGCTTTTTGTAGGAAAAATGTTTGAAAACTAATTTGAGATAAATAATAGGGTACCTAAAAAGCTTTAGGTACCCTAAATAAGGAGGTCTATTATTCTAGAACCTTTATTGTTCCATTTTCTGTAATCTCAACTTCTACCCTAAGTACTTCCTGTAAAAAGTCATAGGGTACGTAGGTGGTAGAGTTTTTTAACTCTGGAGCTGTGCCAAGTTCTATATGCATTCTGGCAAAGTTGTAGCTGTCCTTTCCTATGGTAACTAAGGTCCAGTGGGACCCCTTCAGAAGCTCTACACTTCTAGCCTTGTCATTCCATGTGACTTCGTATCCAAGGGCTTCCCCTATTTGTCTAAGGGGCAGCATAAGGATTCCTTCTTCATTCTCATACATTTCCTTGGAAAGTACAAATTCTTCGTCTCCAATATTTATTTTATCTAAGACTTTTATTTCAGTTGCAACAAACGCGTCTTTTTCGTCTAATACTATTATCTTTTCAGGAGATGTCTGGCCTGGGTAACTTAGCTGTACTATGGTGTAGAATACTATTAAGTCCTTGTCTTTTATATCGTCTTTATCCAGTTCATCGCCCTTTGTGTCAACTATTACGGTTTTTTCAGATATATTTAGTCTAAGTCCTCCATCGCCGCTAAGTAGATCATCGTCAAATCTTGAGACCATTACACCTCTTATTTCTTCGCTGCTATTGACTACTAGGACATCGGGGGCTAATTGTGGGGGCATGCTCATTAGCATTATGGTGTCTTTGCTGTAATATCCAGTAATCGTCATGCCCTTTTCTAACTTATCTATGGTTATGAAATCCCTAGTTTCATCGTCCAGCAATACAGTTTTCTCAGATACAAAAAAGACCATGCCACTATAGGGTTCATTTTCATCTTCTTTCACCAATATGGAGATATATCCTTCTTTTTCATTTATCTCGACAATTTTTCCCTTGTATTCAATATAATCTGGCATTTGAATTTCCTCCGCGGGAGCTGAAATCGGTGCTATATTTAATTCATTTGATGTATCCACAGCCCTTGATGCCACTGGACTCAGTGCCACAACTGCTGCCAGGGATAGAGATAAATACTTTTTCATATACTCACTTCCTTTGTTTTTCTTTTAGTATATCAACTTTGGAAGTTCAATTGGTTACATAGGGTTTACAATCCAGTTACAATATTTGGCAATAGTCCCTTAATTACTGCCTTGAAATAAGCCTAAAGTCCTAGTGACGTCCATTACAAATATTATCCCTGCACCAGGTTCTTCAATTTTCAATCTATGTTTAATGGAGTCTACAATTGCCTCTGTCTTTTCCATCTTGGAGAGTATGAGAACTATGTCCTTTTCAGGTTCTATTTCTATATTAAATATGACTTCTCTTTGGCGGGTGCCGCAGCCCCTTCCGTGAATTACCGTCCCTCCTGTGGAGCCTGCTTCAACGGCTGCATCCAGTATGTCCTCCGACTGTCCCTTTTCAGCTATTACAAATATGGCTTCGTGTCCCACTTCTTTCACACCTTTCTTTTCAGGATTGGATATATATTTTTCATCTTCAAATACCCTTATGCAATAGTTCAGTGGAATGGAAAAGGCTATTCCGTGATGAGGCTTATCTAGATGAAATCTTTTTTCTATGGTGTCGTAGAGTTTATCTTCCAATTCTTCGCCAACTATTGTAATGAAAATTTCCTTCCTCACATCTAAAATTCCCAATACATTTAGAATTTCATTTTTTACTGTCCCTTTCCCGAGAAATATTGTACTGGCAATGGCTCCCATTTCTTTACAAACCCTCAACACCTTGCTGCCTTTGCCAAAATCTATTATGGTGAAAAACAGTATTAATCCGTCTTTAGTGATGTTCACGTTTACCCTCCTTCCTTGCCTTTGCCTTAAATATTAGGCCCAAGGTCTGTATTGCCACTAAGGGCGTCATGGCCACCATGGCAATGACTCCAAATCCGTCTATCATTACATTGGCCGTAGGTATGGCTCCTGCGGCCCCCTGGGCAAAGGCCAATACAAATGTGGCAGTCATAGGGCCTGAGGCTACGCCTCCTGAGTCATAGGCTATACCCACGAATATGGGCGGAACCTTGTATGACAAGAAGGCACCCAGTGCAAATCCTGGAAGTAGAAAATGCCATAGTTTTAAGCTAGGTATCATAATTCTCAACATGGACATAGATACGGCAAAGGCTATTCCTATGGACAGGGCCATTAAAATAACTTTTCTCTTGATATGGCCTGCAGTCACTTCTTCCACCTGCTCCGTCAACACGTAGACTGCTGGCTCCGCCAATACTACGACCATTCCCAATAAAAATCCTATTACAGGCAATAACCAAGGGTAGAAAGTGGCTAACCCCTCTCCCATCACCCTGCCTACTTCCATAAATCCTGCATTTACTCCAACTAAAAACAAGGTAAGCCCAATATATGTATATAGCAATCCCTTTAGGATTATACTTTTACTTTTTTTATTTAGTTTAAACTTAGTCTTGTCAAATATTAGGAATAATATAAACAGAGGCAGCAATGTCAATATAGATTCCTTGAGAAATCGCGGAAATATCCGCATGTAAGGTCCCCATATGCCGACATTTGCAACAAATGCCTCTACTTCTCCTTGTACATCAGTTATTCCCTTTACAATATTTAGAAGCATCACTGCAAATATGGGCCCTGCCGATGCCAAGCCTACTAGGCCAAAGCTGTCCTCCTCCGAAGTCTTTCCACCTTTTAATTGGGATACTCCATATCCCAGTGCCAATATAAATGGAGTTGTCATGGCCCCCGTAGTTGCTCCCGATGCATCTACGGATATGGCTAGAAATTCTTCCAAGGCTCTTGTTCCCAATAAAAATATTATAAAATACACCATGGTAAACAACTTATTTAAAGGCTTTTCATATACTATTCTCAATAGGCCTATACCCACCATTATTCCCACCCCAATGGATACTACTACTAAAATCGTCACATTGGATATTAGGCCTCCTGATGCTATGTTGACTTCATTTGCTAGGATTTGCAAATCTGGTTCAGCTATGCTAATAAAAAATCCTAATACAAATCCCAATATGCCTACTAGATACGGGTTATTTGTCTTTGCTATGGTTTCCCCCATGAGGTTTCCAATGGGACCGATACCCAAATGGGCTCCAAATAAAAAAATTCCAAGGCCTATAATAACCAATACGGCACCTATGAGAAATCTCATTAGCATTTCTGTTTCAACGGGAATCAATGTAAAGTTTAATACCATAACTAATAATGTAATTGGAAAAACTGACAAGGATATTTCTTTTAGTTTGCTCAGTAATATGTTCAAATAAGGCTCCCCTTTCCTGTTAAATTTCATGCGGGAAAATTAGTATTATTATACCATATTCTCAGTTGATGTTGGGGACTTTTTTATTTTCACTCACTTTATCGCATATTTTGAATAAAATATAAGTAATATTTTTTACAAGATTTGTCTTTTCTGATATAATATAAAGTTATAAAATAATTTTAGGGGATGGTGATAATATGACTGTACAGATGAATGAAGTAACTATCATTCTCATGTCTTTATCCATAATGTTAATTTCTGGCTTTCTGATGACCCGTGTGACCAAACCCCTGAAACTGCCCAATGTAACTGCTTATATTATTTCAGGTATCTTAATCGGACCATATTTTTTAAAATTAATTCCCATAGATATGGTGGATAGTATGAGTTTTGTAGGGGATATTGCTTTGGCTTTTATAGCATTTGACGTGGGAAAATTTCTAAAAAAAGAAGTTTTTATCAGATCAGGTGTCGCCTCCATTATAATTACACTATTTGAATCCCTAGTTGCAGGGGCTGTTATTACGCTGGCCATGCGATTTTTATTTAAGCTTGAATGGGACTTTTCACTGCTTTTGGGTGCTATTGCCACAGCGACGGCTCCTGCCAGCACCATGATGACTATTAACCAATATAAGGCAAAGGGCGAATTTGTAGATATATTGTTACAAGTTGTCGCATTGGACGATATGGTTTGTTTGATTACATTTAGTTTGGTGGCTACATTTATTAACGCCAATAAAGCAGGTGGATTTTTACTATCCGATGCCTTGCTTCCCATACTTCACAACTTAGGGGCTTTGATTATTGGCTTTGTATTCGGTTTGATACTAGGTAAGATACTGACCCCTACAAGAAGTGATGACAATAGGCTTATACTTACTATAGCCATGCTTTTAGGCCTGTCTGCCTTGGCCTCTATGTTTGATATTTCGCCACTGCTTTCCTGCATGGTATTTGGAATTACTTATATAAATACTACTGAGGACAAAAAATTATATACTCAAATAAATCACTTTACCCCTCCAATATTGTCCTTATTTTTTATAATGTCGGGTATAAAACTAGATGTCAGTTCTTTATCGACATTGGGCATCATAGGAGTAGGATATTTCTTTATTAGGATAATTGGCAAATACGTCGGTTCCTATGTGGGATGTTATTTAACTGGAAAGGGGAAAAATGTATGCAACTACTTGGGATTTGCCTTAGTCCCCTCTGCAGGAGTTGCCATTGGTTTGGCATTCTTGGGATATAGGATTTTACCTCCTGATATGGGAAACCGATTGCTGACTATAATATTGTCATCGGCAGTATTGTATGAGCTCATAGGCCCTGCTTCGGCAAAGTTTGCCCTCTTTTATTCTGGAGCCATTAAAAAAAGCTAAAGCCCTGACATCTATCAGGGCTTTCTTTTAATCTTTGGTAAATAAGTTTTCAAATTTTCTTTGTATTCTCTTTCTTCTTTCCTCTGTTTCTTCTTCTTCAATTTTTAGGGATATTATATCCCCTTCCTTGGCACCTGGCGGTAAAACAGCCTTAGTTATATCCACTGTGTGACCAGTATCCAATTCTACTACAGCGTACTCCCCTTCAAATCTATCTATGGTAAACTTCATACATGACACCTCTATCTAAATTAATATGCAATGTTTTCACCATCGGCCTTTATGACTATGGTACCCAACATATCTGTCCTTAGAATTGTTATGTCCTTTTCCTCTAAGATTTCCAATATTTCCTCGTGGGGATGACCATATGTGTTTCCTTCACCTGAAGATATGACGGCAACCTCTGGGTTTACCGCCTCTAGGAATTCTGGGGAAGTGGAGGTTACGCTGCCGTGATGCCCTACTTTCAGGACCTTTGATTTCAATGCCCATATGTTATTTTCCAGCATCTCCCTTTCCGACAGTGCCTCTGCATCTCCTGTAAATAGGAATGAATTAGATCCATTAACTAATTTAATCACTATGGAATAATCGTTGGTGCTGCTGTAGTTTTCTCTATTGGGTGCCAATATTGTAAACTGTGCCCCATTTAAATCGTACTTATCTCCCACCACAGGTGCTGTAATCTTTAGGCCCTTGTCTGCTATACTATCTAGCACTTCTTCAAAGGTCTTTGTATTTGCCATCTTATTTGGCATTATTATGGTCTCTATATCGAAATTGTCTATGACATCATCCAGTCCACCTATATGGTCCGCATGTGGGTGGGTTCCTATGGCGTATTTTAATGTTTTTACTCCTTGTTCTCTTAGGTAATCTACTACAAATTTTCCATCTTTGTTGTTACCAGCGTCAATTATCATAGCCTCTGAGCCTTTTTTTATAAATATGGAATCTGCTTGACCTACGTCCAAAAAGTGGACCTCGAGGAATTCCCCTGTATTCATATCTGGCTCTGTCATATACTGATATATCATAGAAAACAATACGAAGGCTATGACTGCAATTGTGTAAAGCTTTTTGTTTCTTTTCACTCCATCACCTCTTATTTATGGCCTTCTTCTGGGACTATGCACACAAATTCTAATTTCTCATCTCCTGTATTCTTAAATTGATGATCTACATTTGATGGTACATAGGCGAAGGAACCTGCTTTTATCTCGTTGTCTTTTCCGTCTACGTGAAGTATTCCTTTGCCCCCTATTATATAGTTTATATGGGGCCACGGGTGATTGTGTTTTGGTGTAAATCCATTTGCCTCTACTTCAAAAATCCTCATTACATGGCCTTCCCATCCTTCTTTAGGAGTGATTAAGACCTTCATCAAGGCACCCTTTGCTTCTGGATTTTCAACTTTTGTTCCCTGCACTAAATCTTTATGTGATACTATCATTTTATCTCCCCCTTTATCTTGCTTACATACTAAATATAGCAAGTTTTTAAATCTTTTTCAACTGTGGCACCTTTGGTGTCAATCTGTAGTTCCTCTACAGTCCAGCTATTGTCTAGAGTCTTTAAATATTTTTTTATTTTTTTAGTGAATTCTCCATCGTCCTCTTTGGCAACTGCCATGATTGTAGGCCCTGCACCGCTTAGATAGGCACCAAAGGCTCCATATTGCTGACTTCTGTCTATTATGTCGAAAAAACTTGGTATAAGCTTCCCCCTATAGGGCTGATGCAGGACGTCTTTAAATGCGTATTCTAAGAGGTGAAACTTTCCATTGACTAAAGCCGTAAGGAGCATAGATACCCTAGACACGTTATTTGTACAGTCCTTAAACGGTATGGTCTCCGGAAGCACTTCCCTGGCCTTTTTAGTCGACAATGTAAAGTCAGGTATAAGGGCTACAAATTTTATACCCTTTGCTATATCTAACCTATTGTATATTGTTTTCCTTCCCTCTACAATAGAGACCACCAATCCGCCTAAAAGAGCAGGTGCCACATTGTCTGGATGACCTTCTATTTCCGTTGCCAGATCCAATATTTCATCTGTTGTAAGTATTTCTCCACCTAAGTAATTAGCCCCCATTATGCCGCCTATGATACAAGCGGCACTGCTGCCCAAACCTCTGGACATGGGCACTTGTGCATCCATATGGATTTTTATCCCCTTGGGATTGTATTTTATTTCGTCAAAGGTTCTCATCATGGACCTATAAACTAGATTGTTTTTACTGGCTAGGGACTTTTCAACTCCTGTAATCACAAAGCCCTTTTCTATCTCCTCAAATTCAAAATTGTTGTATAGATTTAAGGATATGCCTAAGGCATCAAATCCAGGCCCCAGGTTTGCACTAGTGGCAGGCACCTTGACTTTAACCATTTTGTTCACCTACTTGTAATATCCTGGCAACAGTCGATTTCATTTCATCTTTTTTACACAGGCTTTTATGGAGTATGTCCTTTGATTTAAGCTCATTTATGGGATTTGGTATCGCTACTTTAGTCCTGCCTTCCAAAAGCTCTAGTGTCTGAAACTCATCTATATCCTTTGTGTCTAATCCCAATGCCGCCGCTACTGTACTCCCAAACTTATAGGGATTTGCTGTGGATGCTATGACAGTTACGGTGTCGTCCCCTGTTTCCTCTTTGTATTTCCTATAGACATTGTATGCCACGGCAGTATGGGGGTCCATTAAATAGTATTCTTCATTAAATACTTTTTCTATGGTCCTCAATACCTCTTTTTCTGTGGAATATCCTCCGTAAAATTCCTCCATGTCTAAATCTTCTGCACTATAGTATCCCTTTGTGTGTAAATCTTCCATCTTTTCTTTTACGTATTCACAGTTATCTCCACTTAAATGATATAATAGCCTCTCTAAGTTGCTGGATACTAATATGTCCATAGACGGAGACGATGTAAGTTTTAGTTCCCTTCTGCTGTCGTAGACCTTAGTATTTATAAAGTCATATAATACGTTGTTTTCATTGGAGGCACAAATCAGTTTGTTCACAGGTAGTCCCATTCTTTTCCCATAGTATGCTGCCAATATGTTGCCGAAGTTTCCCGTAGGGACTACGATATTAATTTTTTGACCTAATGTTGTTTTCCCTTCCTTGAGCAATTTTATATAAGAGTAAAAGTAATAAACTATTTGAGGTATTAGCCTTCCAATATTTATGGAATTTGCAGATGAAAGCCTGTAGCCTCCCTTTAACAGTTCCTCCTTAAATCCCTTATGATTAAATATATACTTTACTCCCCTTTGGGCGTCGTCAAAATTGCCCTCTATGCCTATTACAAATGTGTTTTCTCCCTCCTGGGTAATCATTTGCCTTCTTTGGATTTCCGATACCCCTTTTTCTGGGTAAAATACTATTATTTTTATCCTTTCTTTGTGGGCAAATCCCTCTAAGGCCGCCTTTCCCGTATCTCCAGAAGTGGCTGTCAATACGACAAGCTTTTCCTTTATATTCTCCTTTTCCATGGCTGTTTTAAGTAGGTAAGGTAGTATTGAGAGAGCCATATCTTTAAATGCGGAGGTTGGGCCGTAAAATAGCTCTAGAATATGTACATCTCCGACTTCTTCCAGAGGCACTATTTCATTTTTGCTAAATTTGTAATTATAGGCCTGATCTATAATCGACCTAAGGGGCATTTCTTCTAAACCCGGCAAAAATCCATTTAGGATTTCATAGGCTATGTCCCCATAGCTCATATCTGCCATACTTTCCAAATCGGAAATTTCAGGAAATGTTTCAGGTACGAAAAGTCCTCCGTCTCCTGCAATTCCCTCAACTATGGCCCTGCTCCAATTAGCTGCATTTTTCTTGTTTCTAGTGCTGTTGTAATTCATGGAACCCCTCCATTATTCGTTTTCAAATGCCCTGTATATGCTTTCCATTGCCTTTTCAAAATCTTCATTGTCTATTCCTATTATTATGTTGATTAGTTTTGACGAGCCCTGTGTTATCATTCGAACGTTTATATCGCTGTTGCCAAGGGCTGTAAATACTTTTCCCGATATTCCCTTGGTCTTTGCCATGCCCCTGCCGACGACAGCTATAAGAGCCATATTTGTGTCATGGGTTATGGTGTCTGGATTGCAATATATGCGTAGTTCTTCCTTTATCTTATCTATTTTCCCGTTGAGTTCTGTATTTGCCGCTACTACGGATACTGTGTCCATACCCGAGGGAATATGTTCTATGGATATTCCATTTGTCTCAAATACGGATATGGCCTTCCTTAGGAAACCTTTTTCCTCATTCATCAGGGCTTTTTCTATGTTAATTACTGTAAAATCCTTTCTTCCTGCAATTCCCGTAATCTTTCTGGGTTTTTCTGTAGTGGAGTCGTCTACTATCATGGTCCCATGGTCCTCTGGACTGTTGGTGTTTCTTATGTTAATGGGAATTCCATGTTTTTTTACTGGAAATATGGATTCCTCGTGAAGTACTGGCGCCCCCATGTAAGATAATTCCCTTAGTTCTTTGTAGGTAATGACTTCTATGGTCTTTGGATTTTCCACTATTCGCGGATCTGCCATGAGAAATCCCGATACGTCTGTCCAGTTTTCATATAAACTTGCCTTTACTCCATTGGCAATGACTGACCCTGTAACGTCAGAGCCTCCCCTGGAAAAGGTGACTATATCTCCATTTTCCTTTGCCCCATAAAATCCTGGAATGACGGCATATTTCACGTCTTTTAGTTTTTCCCCTATTAACATCTCCGTCTTTTCTTCCTCTAATTGTCCCCTGTCGTTAAAAAGTATCAGGTTCTTTGGATCTATGAATTGAAATCCAAGGTAATTTGAAAGAATGAGGCCATTTAAATATTCTCCCCTACTGCCGCAATAATCCTTTGATGCCCCTTCTTTTATATTGGACTTTATCTCACCTAAAGCCTCTCCTATATTTAGTTCCAATTCTAAACCAGTACATATACCCCTGTATCTCTCTTCCACGACATTGTATACTTCGTCAAAGTTTAACCCATGGGTTGCCAGTTGGTGGCACATATATAGTAAATCCGTGATTTTATGATCTCTGCTATGTCTCTTTCCAGGGGCAGAGGGAATTATATATCTCCTGTTTTTATCTGATACTATAATTTCCTTTACTTTTATGAATTGATCCTTATCTGCCAAGGAACTGCCCCCAAATTTTGCTACTACAATATCTCTCAATTTACACGCCTCCATATCTAATCTTGAATTCTAGCTAAAAAATACTTTTCATCCTGTATATTTAGGTTGGCCAATAATTTATCTACTTCCTGGAACTCGACTTCTCTTGTAATAGCTGCAAAGTTCGGGTCTAATATTTTCTCTGCCAAGCCTTTTATCTCCTCTGGTATTTCTCCACTGCCTAAGCTTATCCTTAAATAGTATTTACCCTTTATTTCTTCGTTGCGGTTCTTCAATTTTCTTGAACCTAGGATATTCTTTTTTCTATAGGTCCCCTTTAGAATGTCTATGACATCCTTCAATACTGCATTGGCAGTAGGCAGCTTTCCCGCTCCAGCCCCAAAGAATTTTAATTCCCCCACGTTGTTTCCCTCTAAAGATATGGCATTAAAGGCCATATTCACATTGGCAAAATAGGAGTCACTTCTAAGCAATACAGGCTCTACTACAGCGGTGAATTTTTCATCTATAATGTTTGTCTCCCCTATTAGTTTTACCGTATATCCCAGTTTCTTTATTTGCTCTACGTCGAAGGAACTTATGCTGCTTATGCCCCTAACCAATACGTCATTTTCCTTTACTTCCCCTTTGAGTCCTATGGTGCTCAGTATCCTAAGTTTTCTTTGAGTGTCGTATCCATCCACATCTGATGATGGATTGGCCTCTGCGTATCCAAGGTCCTGTGCAATCTTAAGAGTTTCACCATAGTCTAAGCCCTCCTCAAACATCCTTGTGAGTATATAGTTTGATGTGCCATTTAGTATTCCCTGTATATGGCTTATATCGTTTAAGGCTATTTCCTCTTTCAGAGGTTTTAATATGGGTATTCCTCCGCCTACGCTTGCCTCGTATAGAAAAGCTCTATCCTTTTCCTTGGCTAAGTTGCTCAACTCTTCAAAGTATTTAGATACTATGGCTTTATTGGCAGTTACTACGTGTTTTCCTTGCTCCAAGGCCTTTCTTATGTTTTTGTAACTTTCTTCCACATCGCTGGTAGCCTCTATTACTACCATAATATCCTTATCCTCTAATATTTCCTCAACCCTATAAGTTATCTTTTCCTTTGGTATTTCTTCGCTTCTTTCCTTGTCCTTGTTCTTCACCAATATCTTCTTTACATTTACATCTTCGCCTACTAATTTCTTTAATTCTTCTTGGCTGCTGTTTACTATTTCAACTACTCCTTGTCCCACTGTCCCTAGTCCAAGTAATCCTATATTTATCATCTCATCACTCCTAATCGTTTTCAAAGGCTTTGTATACGCTTTCAATTGCCGTATCAAAATCCTCGTTTTCTATTCCTATTATTATATTTAGCTCTGAAGAGCCTTGGGTTATCATCCTTATATTGACTCCTGCTTCCTTCATGGCGGTGAATACCTTGGCGGAAATACCTTGGGTTCTTATCATTCCCCTACCTACTACAGCTATAAGTGCCATATTTGCATCGTATGTTATGGTATCTGGGTTGCAATATATGCGAAGTTCCTCTTTTATCTTTTCAAATTTGCCATTCATACGGGTATTGGATACTATAACTGATATGGAATCTATGCCCGATGGTATATGTTCTATATCAATATTATTTGTCTCAAATACGGAAATTACTTTTCTTAAAAATCCCTTTTCCTCATTTCTAAGTGTCTTTTCTATGGTAATTACTGTAAAGTCCTTTTTCCCCGCTATACCCGTTATGCTTCCCGTACTGACGTAGGACTGGTCATCTACTATCATGGTGCCCATGTCTCCTGGCATATTGGTGTTTTTTATGTTAATGGGAATTCCGTGTTTTTTTACTGGAAATATGGATTCTTCGTGAAGTACTGGTGCCCCCATATAAGATAATTCTCTTAATTCTTTGTAGGTAATCACCTCTATGGGCTTTGGGTTTTCAACTATTCGCGGGTCTGCCATGAGAAATCCCGATACATCTGTCCAGTTTTCGTATAGTCTAGCTTTGACTCCATTGGCTATGATAGACCCTGTAACGTCAGAGCCTCCCCTGGAAAAGGTGACTATATCTCCATTTTCCTTTGCCCCATAAAATCCTGGAATGACAGCGTATTTCACGTCTTTTAGTTTTTCCCCTATTAACATCTCCGTCTTTTCTTCCTCTAATTGTCCCCTGTCGTTAAAAAGTATCAGGTTCTTCGGATCTATAAATTCAAATCCAAGGTAACTGGATAGCATTAGCCCGTTTAAATACTCCCCGCGGCTTCCGCAATAGTCCCTTGAGGCCCCACCCTTTATTTCTTCCTTTATTTCCCTTAGATTGTCTTCTATATTTAAATTGAGATTTAACCCCTTGCAGATGCCCGTATATCTCTCTTCTACGACATTGTATACTTCGTCAAAGTTCAATCCATGGGTTGCTAGTTGGTGGCACATATATAGTAAATCCGTGATTTTATGATCTCTGCTATGCCTCTTTCCAGGGGCAGAGGGAATTATATATCTCCTGTTTTTATCCGACTCTATGATGTCTTTTACTTTTATGAATTGGTCTTTGTCTGCCAAAGAGCTGCCTCCAAATTTCGCTACTACAACATCAACCATTTTCAATCCTCCCTTATTTAACAAAAAAGTATATAAAAAAACTCGCCCTAATAGGACGAGTTTATTTCTCGCTTCCACCCAAAACATTCAAGTATAGCTTTAACGCAGCAAACGCATACCCCTACTATATTTCAGGATTGAGCTCATAGGTGGTTTTCAACCTAGTGTATCAAAGAAGTCTTTCAGCCGGTGAACTTCTATCTCTTTTGACCTTAAAAGATTTACTCGTCCTAATCAAAGCTTTTTAACATTATACTACATTTGTCCCACGATTTAAAGCATTATTTTATTTATTTTAATTTTTTGTGTCGAAAGAGGATTTAAAGCCTTAAATCCCCCATTAATATACCTGTTATATCCCCCGATGAATTTTTTACTGGGACTGCCATGGCTATGCAATAATTGTTAGTGTCTACAGATATATAAGGTTCGGATATATAGCTGGCCCCTTTTATGGCTTCTTTGAAATAAGGCCTGTGTCCAAAATTTACATATACTTCGTCCTCTGTGTAGTCCAAAGTAATGGCCTTTCTCATTCCACTTTTCTCCATGGTGGCAAATAATTCGAATTGAGGTAAATCCTTAATCTTCTTCAATAAATGTTCCGTGGAACTTTTGTACTCCATTTTTGCCAATATGGGCTCCTTTGCCATCTCTATTAGGGCATCTAAGCCGTTGTCGATATATTTTTGGGTATGGCTGTCTATTGTATAGTTCTTTACAAATCCTTCTATATACTGCTCTATTTCCCTATTCATATCTATGAGATTAGACAACCTCATAAACGTCTCCTCTGTAGTGCTGGCTTGGTTCTCTGAGGAGGCCGCCATTTCCTCCGTGGCCGCTGCTATGCTCTCAAATGTATAGGATGTGGTCCTTACGATGTCAACAACCTGACCTATTTTTTCTTCCTGATTGTTGACGTATTTATTTATTTCATTAAATGCCGTAAATATGTCCTTTGTTTCCCTATTTATTTGCCCTAGATACTCCCTAGTTGTATACGAAAACTCTACATATTCTTTTATGGATTTAATTTCATCTTCCATTTCATTTGATATCAATAGTATTTCACTTTTTATGCTCTCTACAACATCTTGTATTTGCTTTGATTGTACTGCGGAGTCCTCTGCCAGTTTCTTTACTTCATTGGCTACTACGGCAAATCCCCTTCCTGCTTCTCCGGCCCTGGCTGCTTCTATGGCCGCATTGAGTGCTAGTAAATTTATGCTTTCTGTTATATTATTTACTTTGTCAGAAATGGTCTGTATCATAATGGTATGGTCTTCCAATTGCTTTATTTGCTTTGCCGACTCCGAACTTCTCCTTGCGGAGTCGTCTAGTTTTTCTATTAAGGCCTCAAAATTTTTACTGCTAGACTCTATGGTATCTATGGTCTCGTTGACCTTTTTGCTCATCTCATTGGACTGCTCTACGATTTGTCTGGATACATCCATGGCCTCAGTAGAATAGTCCTCAGCTTTTTTCATGGAATACATTTGCTCTTCCATGGACTTTGCTATGTCGTTTACTACGTTTACGGTTTCTTTTGTGGACATATTAATCTTCATGGTGTCGTCGTTTAATTCATTGGTATAGTTTACTGTTTTATCTGTCAATGTAATTATTTGGGCTATTAAATTTCTAATTTTTAATATTAGGTTATTAAGATTTGCATGTAACTTGCCTAAAAGGCCCATTTGTTCCATTTTCATTTCCTTTGTAAGATCCCCTTGGGATACATTGGCTAAAAAATCGTTGACCTTATTATAACTCTTTCTGAATTTACCTACAAAATACAATGCTGCCATTATCCAAATAACTTGTAAGGCCCCTAATACATAGGCTATTGTCCTATATTTCTCCATATTCTTCCCCCTAACATTTAATGCCTTTTTATGCTCATATTTCTAGTGTAGAATAAGTGACATAAACTGTCAATACTTACGAAAAAGTAAGTATCATACAAAAAAGTGCTTACTTGCTAAATCCTCCTATTAAATTTATAATTGTCTTATAAATAAAAGTATTAAATTATCTATTTATATGTAAAATATTAAATTTGAGGAGTGTATAAAAATGATTGATGAAAAATTTATAGAGACGTTGACCTCCCCGCCGGATTCCGGCTTTGCAATTGTAACTCAAGGGCCATCAGAGCCCCATGTAGTCAATTCTTGGAATAGCTATGTCCACATTGCCGAGGACGGAACATTGCTCATTCCCGCAGGTAGAATGACAAAGACTGAGGAAAATCTAGAGAAAAACAATAATATTCAATTGACTGTAACAAATAGGGAAGTCATGGGCAAATCCTATAAGGGAACTGGCTTTCTAGTTAAGGGAACTGGCTCATTTTTAAAAGAAGGACCTGACTTTGACACTATAAAGGCAAAATTTCCTTGGGCAAGGGCTGCCTTGGCAGTAAAAGTTATTTCCATTGAACAAACTCTGTAAATAAACGTGTAAATATAATCTTTTCAAAATCTTCTGTTAAATCATAGCTGTTTATGAATTTTTATGGGTATTAATATTATAAGGTTCACATAATCATATAATATTTAAAGGGGGAGAGATTTTGACAAGGGAAACTATTTTAGTAAACGAATTTACAGATGGATTGTTGGATCCAGATAAGCCTATGCTCGGTCCTGTAAAGGACGGCGGCCTCATAGTTGCCAATACTGCACCTGGCTGCTGGGGTCCTATGATTACTCCTGAACTAAAGGGGGGCCATGAAGTCACTAAACCCGTGTTTGTAGAAGGTGCAGAGGTAGGGGACTCCATTGCCATTTACATTAAATCCATTACTGTGACCTCCAATGTAGTATCGTCAGGCAATGAATTTACTGTGCCTGAAAACTTTCTTGGAGATCCATTTGTCGCGGGGAAATGTCCCCATTGCGGTACTTTAAATCCCAAGACTAAACTAGTGGGTATCGGCTCAGCTTCAGTGCATTGTGACGTTTGTGGGGAGGAAATATCTCCATTCCAATTTACTAAGGGATACACCATAGCATTTAACGAGGATAAGACTATAGGGGTGACCTTAAACAAGGAATCAGCAGAAAAGGCTGCCTTGGATGCAAAATCCTATATGGCTATTCCCGACAATTCTATTCAAAATCCCATAGTGACGTTTGCACCCCACGACATGGTAGGTACTGTGTCCAGATTGGAGCCTTTTATAGGTCAATTGGGCACCACACCTTCAATTGCCATGCCTGATTCCCACAACGCAGGAGATTTTGGTTCATTTTTAGTAGGTGCACCCCATGGATATTCATTGACAGAAGAGGAATTAAGGAGCCATAAAACTGACGGACATATGGATATTAATAGGGTTAAAGAAGGAGCTATTGTCATATGCCCAGTGAAGGTAAAAGGCGGAGGCGTCTATGTTGGTGATGTCCACGCTATGCAGGGGGATGGAGAAATAGCAGGTCATACTTGTGACGTGTCCTCTATGGTCACATTAAAGGTAAAGGTACTGAAAAACATCTCCGTTGACGGCCCAATTATATTGCCTGTGGAGAAAGATTTACCTTATTTGGCGAAACCATTTACAGAAGAAGAAAAAGAAAGGGCCACGGCCTTGGCTAAGACTTGGAATGTGGAATCCCTGGAAAACTCCGCTCCCATTAGTTTTGTGGGTACTGGAGGCAATTTGAACGATGCCATCGACAATGCACTTGAAAGGGCAGCAGAATTTTTAGATATTACTGTGCCTGAGGTGAAAAACAGGTCTACCATCACAGGTGCGGTGGAAATTGGCAGATACCCTGGTACGGCTACTGTAACATTTTTAGCACCAGTAGAATTGCTGGAGAAAGCAGGAGTCTACCACATCGTAAAAGAACAATATAATCTATAATAAAAAAGACTCATTCCTGCGAAGTGTTAAACCCGCGGAATGGGTCTTTTAATTGCATGTTTTACCCCAATGGTGCATGGCATCTATGATTGGCTTTAGGCTCTTTCCCTTTTCAGTCAAGGAGTACTCCACCTTTGGTGGAACTTCTGCATAGACTTTTCTCAATACTAATCCATCCTCTTCCATTTGTCTAAGGCTTTGGGTCAACATCTTCTGGCTGATGCCGTTTATCCCCCTTGCCAATTCGTTAAATCTTTGCACCCCATAACTAAGTAAATTTCTTAAAATCAAAAGCTTCCATTTGCTCCCTATGTGTTTTAAAGTGATTTCCACAGGACATATACTCATATCTTTCTCCTTTCCATTACTTACTAAAAGGTAAGTATATAACAAAAATGTGCCTACTTGCTAAATGATTGCTTAATACTTATAATCTCATGTACTGGGAACACTATCAATATATAATAATTTTGAAATAGGAAAGGAGTATTTATAATGGAAAGTATACGCGACGACTTATACCAATTTAGCTTTTATAACCCTACGATTGACCTTACCTTTAATCAATACCTTTTATTGACTGATGAGCCTGTTTTATTCCATACAGGGGACATTCATCAGGCAAAGGAATTGGTTCCTAGGTTAAAAGAACTGCTGGCTGGAAGACAACTAAAATATATCTTTGTTTCTCATTTTGAGGTCGATGAATGCGGCGGACTGTCATTAATGCAAGACAATTTTCCCGAAGCAAAGGTAATATGCTCAGGAGTTACTGATATGCAGTTAGACGGTTTCGGCATCAGTGCTCAGACGATAGTCAAAAAACCGGGGGACATTTTGAAAACAAGCTCTTATGAACTGGAGTTTATCAATTACCCATCGGAAATGCATCTTTGGGACGGCCTATTGGTCTTTGAAAGGAATAGGGGGATTTTCTTTAGCAGCGACTTGATGATTAGCAGAGGAAAATCCATTGAAGTTGTAAATTCTAACTGGGAAGATGCAATTTTAAGTATTACGTCTATGCAAATACCTAGCCCTGAAAAGCGGGTAAAATTACAAGATGAGCTAAGAACCATTAAACCTGAGTTCGTGGCAGTAGGTCACGGTTCCTGTCAAAACCTTAGTTAATAGGAGGTGTATTTGTGGATTTACAAGGCATTAAGGAAGGGATAAAGGTCAATGTATATCACATTACAAAGGATAAGAAAGTTGGCATGCACAAACATCCTTCTCACGATGAAATATTTTATTGTGTTCATGGAAATGGATTTGGTGTTTTGGAGGATTCCGAGGTCTATCTTGAGCATGGAAAAGCCTTCATTGTTCCAGCAAATACTATGCATGCCCTAAGAACTGATGGCGATTTAATAGTTTCTTCCTCACTTATTCCCTTAGTGGAATAGTTAATATAATATATGGGGATTGTAGATGAATTACTTCATTTACAATCCCCATATTTATTATAGTTTTATTTCTTTTAATGCCTCTAAAAATGCTTCTACGTCTTCTTTATATACATATCCCATGGTGCCTACCCTGAATACGTCATCTGCAATGGGCGGTAATCCAGTATTTACGATTACTCCCCTCTTTGCCAATTCCTCAACGATTTTCTTTGCCTTGCCTGGCGCATATACTGCCGTCAATGTCCTGGATGCACGGCTATCGTCCTTTGGAAATATGTCGTATCCAAGCTTTCTTACTCCGTCGATTATAAGCTTTGTGTTTTCCTCATGTCTGTTGTATACGTTCTCTAGCCCTTCTTCCATTATTATCTTCAAGGCTTCATCTACTGCAAATACGTTGTATACTGCTGGTGTATTTGGCGTTTGATTGATTTTATGAAATTCATCTGCTTTGTTTAAATCAAAATAGTATTTTGGTATGTTGGAAGTCTTGGTTCTTTCCCAAGCCTTTTCATTTAAGGAAATAAAGGATAGG
Source organism: Tissierellaceae bacterium (assembly GCA_023229175.1). GTDB lineage: Bacteria > Bacillota > Clostridia > Tissierellales > Tissierellaceae > JAAYFT01. The sequence continues at coordinate 95,847 of JALNZV010000003.1, forward strand.
CCTGTTGGCACCATAAGTGCCTTTTGGGAGCTGGATAGTAATACGTCTATATTCCACTGATCCATTTTCATTTCAAGTCCTGCTGCTCCACTGACTGAATCGGAAATCAATAGGGTATCTGTGTCTTTAAGTGCCTTTCCAAAGGCTTCTAAGTCGTTAAATACCCCTGTTGAACTCTCATTGTGTATTACAAATACGCCCTTTGTCTCCGGTGTCACCTCTTCCATTACTTTGTCCACATCAGCCGCCTCACCTAATTCAAACACGACTTTCTTTACTTTTAACTGATAGGCCTCTGCCATGGCTGCAAATTGTGCACTAAATGTGCCTGTGACGGGGACTACAACCTCATCCCCAAAGGAAAAACAGTTCTGTATGGCAGCTTCCATGGCACCGGTGCCTGAAGACGTAAGGATGTATACTTCGTTCTTTGTACCAAATACCTTTTTTAGACTTTCCCTTACTCTACTGTGTATTTCAGTGTATTCTGGAGAACGATGGGATATAGACGACCTATGCATGGCATCCAGTACCCTCTCTGGTACTGCCGTTGGACCAACCATCATAACAACTTCTTTTTTCATATTTTTCCTCCTTTTTCTCGCATTATATTGTTTCGTATTGCTAAATATAGCTTATGATAGATGGGTTTCTTTGTCAAGTAAAGCCCTATTCCATCCTGCCCCATTTCATTTCCTTGCCGTGGATATCGTATTTTTTCCGTTTGCCTGTGATTTCTTTTATTTTGACTTTGTATACATTGGCCCTTTTAAGGCCCGATTCCACAGCTAAATCAAAATATGCCATTTTTGTAGGGGTGTATTTTTCACATATTAATTTCATCGCCTTTACTTGCTCTTCTTTGCTTTCCACCAATGTTACTTTCCCCTTCACAATGGCCGACTCAAACTCCGTTGTAAATACACTGCTGGTAAGAAGGGGTATCTTTTCCTCGTCCTTAATTATCTCGTCTAATTCCTCTTTTGTATAATTTTCCGGAACCTTAACCTCCCCTACAAAGACAATGCTTACATTGGGATATTTGGCTAGGACATCTACTTTTTGCCCTTCCATTGCAGAGTGAAAGTACAGATTATCCCCATCCCTGACTATTGAAAGGGGAAGCCCATGAGGCATATCTCCATCTACCATGGAAAGAACTCCATATCTAGACTTATCTATGACGCCTACGGCAAATTCCTTATCCATTTCCCTGTCCTCTCTTCTCACAAAATCACCTCTCTAGTTTTGTTTTGATAGAACATTTAGTTTTCTCTATTAATTATATCATAATAGTACTTAATTTTGACTATTTCAGTACAATCATTGAATACTTAACTATTAATTCGTCTAATTTTTGGCTCATCTCTATTATGTCATGATCCATTTTTTTCCCCTTTTTCTCGATTATTGCCTTATTCAATTCGTCTTTTAAAACATCAATTTCCAATTTCAATCTGCGAATTGCACTGCCCTCTTGATCCATAATATCTTTTCTTTCGCATAAATCACTATTCCCCATTTTAAGCTACTCCCCTTAAATAACGTGTTGTATGGTAAAATTTACCTATTGTTCTTTATTAGAACACATTATTCCATATTTTCATATAAAATACAAGCGGTCCAATAAACAACATGGGGTGATTTATTTGAAACTTGTGTTAGATTCTGAAATACGCAATATCTCTGGACCTAGGGTAAGAACTGCAAGATTAAATAATAATATTACTCAAAAAGAGCTGTCAATAAAATTAGAAACCCTCGGCGTTTACATAGATAGAGCCAGTATTTCAAAAATAGAACAACAAAATAGAATTATTATGGATATTGAGTTGTTGGCATTGTCCAAAGTGCTTAAGGTGAGCGTTAATTGGTTGTTGGGATTAGAAAGGTGATATGTCAGCCATAAGTACATCTTTCACCTGAGCTACGTCTTTATCCCCTCTGCCAGATAGATTGATTATAATTATTTTATCCTTATCTAATTCCTTAGCTATTTTCATGCCATAGGCGACGGCATGGGCACTTTCCAATGCTGGTATAATTCCCTCCGTTTTCGATAACTTGAAAAATGCTGACAAAGCCTCATCATCTGTGATAGCCCTGTATTCAGCCCTTTTTGTATCATTATAGTAACAATGCTCTGGACCTACTCCCGGATAATCCAATCCTGCTGCAATTGAATGGGTCTCATGTTCCAAAACATAGGATTTAAAACCGTGAATTATATCTACTTTGCCTCCTGAGATACTGGCAGCGTGCTGATTTGTAGCTAAACCTTTGCCGCCGGGTTCGACGCCTATCATCTTCACTTCCTCATCCTCATAAAATGGACTAAATAGCCCAATTGCATTGCTACCACCTCCAACACATGCTATAAGATAATCGGGGAGTCTCCCTTCCTTTTCCAATATTTGTTTTCTGGCTTCCTTTCCAATTATGGATTGAAATGTCCTCACTATTAGGGGAAATGGATGTGGTCCAACTGCCGAACCTAGGAGGTAAAAGGTATTGTCCCTATTCTCCACATAGTCTTCCAATGCCTTATCTACTGCTTCCTTTAGTGTTCTCTTTCCTTCCTTTACAGGGACTACCTTTGCACCTAATATCTCCATTCTAAATACGTTTAACTCCTGCCTTTTAGTATCTTCCTCCCCCATATAAATGGTACAGTCTATGCCAAGCAATGCGGCAATAGTGGCTGTAGCCACACCGTGCTGCCCTGCCCCAGTCTCTGCTATTATCCTGGATTTTCCCATTCTTTTGGCTAGTAAACCTTGACCTATGGCATTGTTGATTTTATGAGCACCTGTGTGGTTCAAGTCTTCTCTTTTTAAATAGATTTTTGCTCCTCCCAGTTCTTCTGTAAGCCTTTTGGCAAAGTACAATGGATTTTCTCTGCCTACATAATTCTTTAAATAATTGTCCATTTCCCTTAGAAATTTCTCATCTTCCATTGCCTCGTAAAATGCTTCTTCCAACTCCTGTAATACATCTTTTAGCTCCTCCGGTACATAGGCACCGCCAAACTCTCCAAACAAACCCTTTTCCTTTTTCATTGTAATCCTCCTCGTTTTTATTAATACAAAAAAAAAACCCCGTCCATAATAGGACGAAGGTTAAATTCGCGGTGCCACCTAGATTATGCAAAAAATATGCATCACTCTCCATGGGATACTGACATATCCTGTCCTTAGTTAACGGTAGGCTTCCGGCACGGGGTACTCTCTGTAGATTTCCACCAGCTTCTATAAAGTCCATTCATCAAAATCTTCTCTGCTAAATCCCACCAAATTTTAGCTCTCTGTGAAAGAAAGAAATTGACTACTCTTCTTTATCATCGAATTTATTTCGTATTTTTGTATTGTGAACATTCTACCAAGAATCAAAAGAAAATGCAAGCACAAATTATGCTATATTTTCTACCAATTGAATCCTAAGCCCGTTTGGATCTTCAATAATGTGCCATCGGGGACGGTTCTCGCTGGCACACTATTTTGGTTTGATATTTCACTCACAGTTTTACCTCCTGAGCTTCTTTTTCAAAGATATAATATATTACTAACTTCATTGATTATTAAAAATTGTTATGCCTTTTATCTAAGCTTGTATCGCTTAATATAAATTGTATTCATCATGAGTATTGAATAATCTAATCTTTATCAGGGGAGAACCGAGGAGCTGAAGGTTTACTCTAAAACTTTTTATTTTTTAGAAATCAAATTCCTTTGTAAAACCAATTACTTTTGTAAAATTATCATCAATTGCCACTCCAGATTTTTCAGCTATTCCTTCTATTCTATGTCTTAAGATTTTTGAAAGATTTACCAATCTAACATTCTTCTCATCAGTATAATGTGGGCAAATAGAGTATTCTACTAATCCTACCCCATTAGTATCCTCTGTACCAATGATATCTTCATCATTGGTAGTCCTAATATCTTTCCCAAGAACTACAGCCCCTGCACTATTTCCCACAATAATAAGCTTATCTCTTTCTTGCTTTAAGAAATCACCAAACCCAGATTTACGAATAATATCCATAAGTTTATATGTATTTCCTCCTGCAATATATACAACTCTTGCCTGTCTCACTTTTTGCCAATCTTCGTATAAATCTACATATTGAATATTTACAAGCCCAAATTCACTCATATTTTGCTTAAAAAAGTTATAATACTCTTCTTGTGACTTGGTCGTTGCAGAAGGAATAAATACTACAAGTTCATCCTTTTTAATCTTCGAAATCCATTCCTTATCAATTTCCTCTGAATCTGGATAATATGAACCACCATTTAAAATTATAATTTGATATCCCCTCCTGTTTTATCAAATTCTTATTACACAATATAAAATAATACGCAACTAATTATCATCTCAAATATAATTATACTAAATTGTAAATTATTATAGAAGCAAAATCCTTGTCTTTCATGCACTACTTACAACAATTAAATCCTAACTACTCTAAGCAAAACACGAAATATATTTATTTAAAGTTCCTGAAATCCTTGATATTATAACACATATTGCACCCATCACTATTATGACACGTTCCCCTGTGGCAAAAAAATATCTTCTATATTAGTAGATTTAAAGGATATTTTATTCCAGACTTGTGTGCCAGCGGGGACGGTTCTCGCTGGCACAAATAAGTCTTCTGTATGGGAATTTATATTGCTTTCTTTAATTATTCCAATTCCCATGCAAGGTGCACTAAAAAGCGGCCCAGACTTTTACATCTAAACCGCAAAACCTTAACTTCATAAGCCTCACTATTTCTATTTTTACTGATGTTATAACCTGCTTAATAAATGATGTTTAACCAATTCAATTTATACAATCAAGTATTAGTCCTAATTATCTTCGTCCTCTTTGAGAAGTACAGAAACAATTGCCATAATAACTGTAAACAAAACCCCGGAAATTGGCCATATCATCCAGCTATTATGCCACCCATTATATACAAAGCTATAGGCGAGAAAAATTGTAGTTATAGAAAGCCAATATATTGCGCTAATCTTGCCATAAATTTTAGACCTTCTCTTTTTCTCCATTGTATAGTCTTGTTCTTGTAATAATTTAAAGTAGGAATTTTCCCTAATTCCATTTCTAATTATAATATAGGTTCCAATTGATACGGTTAACAGCAGCAGAGGAACGGCATATACATCCGAAAAAAATTGAGATGTAAAACTTTGAGAAATAATTACAGGAAGTGGCGACAATATTAGAAGTATTACTCCTGTTGTTATATTTACTATATTTTCTTTCTTTCTCAATTTTTGTTTTTGTTTAACAATACCTTCAACCCCATAGTTTAATTCAAAGTATTCCTTTTCTAGAAATTCATATTCCTTCATTAAATAGCTATTTATAATGAATAGACCAACCCCAATTGATACTAAAATCAGTAAAATTGTAATACCTATACTACTAGAACCTATTTCGGATAAGTTAATCATATTTAGACTAGATAAGGAGGTCAGTAATATTAACATTACTGGCGATAAAATACACAACATAACGCCCAAACTCACATAGCTCGATGACCTCATACTTTTTTCCAAAAAAGTATTTACCTCTTCCACACTAAGTTTTTTAGTTTTTGAAAATTGTTCACTGTCTAAATACTCAATATCCTCAATTTCATCCCGTATTAAATAATCTACGCTAACTCCAAATAAATTGCTCAATAAAATTATTTTCTCCATTTCAGGGATAGATTGAGCACCCTCCCATTTTGAAACGGCTTGCCTAGAAACATTAATTTCTTCTGCCAAGGCCTCCTGAGTTAAATTCAATCTTTTTCGATTAATAATTATTTTGTCTGCTAATATCATTCTTACTCCTCCTTTTTTACTTGACTATAATCAAATTATAGGTTTTAAAGAAGTTGCAAACAACATAATCAGCCTTCCAAATTGTCAACCAGTAGTTGACAATTTAAAGTAGTAGCCCATTTTTCATAAATAATGTGCCAGCGAGAACCGTCCCCGCTGGCACATTATATTTCTCTACGGTTTTCCATGGCCTTTGATATGGTGACTTCATCAAAATATTCTAGGTCCCCGCCTACAGGTATGCCATGGGCTATTCTCGTCACTATGATGCCCAATGGCTTTATTAATCTAGCTAAATATATTGCCGTAGCCTCTCCCTCTACAGTAGGGTTTGTGGCTATGATTATTTCCTTCACCTGTCCATCCGATAATCTTTTAAGTAATTCCTTTATCCTGATATCATCGGGCCCTATATTATCCATAGGTGATATGACGCCGTGAAGGACGTGATACTCGCCCTTGTATTCCTTTGTCCTCTCCATGGCTATGATATCCTTGGGCCCCTCTACTACGCATATGGTTGCCTTGTCCCTTTGATGATCCCTGCAAATATGACATGGGTCTTCATCTGTTAGATTGCAGCATATACTACACAGCCTAATCTTTTCCTTTGCATTGGCTATTGAACTAGATAGTTTCTCTGCTTCCACGTCTTCCATTTCCAATATATAAAATGCCAGTCTTTGGGCTGTCTTCTTACCTATGCCTGGCAGCTTCGATAGCTGTTCGATTAAGTTTCCTATGGGTATTGGATACTGCTGCATTATTTTACTTCCTTTCTAATTAGAATAATCCTGGTATATTCATTCCACCTGTTAATTTCTTCATTTCTGATTCCATCATTTCATCTGACTTTCTCATGGCCTCGTTTATAGCTGCCAATACTAAATCCTCTAACATTTCTACGTCTTCTGGATCTACTACGCTTTCATCTATATTAATGGATAAGAGTTCCTTTTTTCCATTGACTTTACATGTAATGGCCCCTCCTCCAGCACTGGCTTCTACCTCTGTTTCCTCTAACTGCCTTTGCATTTCCTCCATTTGTTTCTGCATTTTTTGCATTTGTTTCATCATGTTTCCCATATTTCCTCCCTTTCCCGGGAATCCTCCTCTAGCCATATTACCTCTCCTCTCTATTTTATTTCTACTATATTTTCTCCAAAGAAATCTATAGCTTCTTTAATTAATTTATCTTTATCTATCTTTTCCTCTTTGAGTTTTTGTTTTTCGCTGGCCATTGCAAAGGCCACTTCAATGTTTCTTTTATAATAACCAGAAATTACTTTTTCTACAAATTCCTTATTTTGAGGGCTGCTTACAGCCTCTTTATGAAAACCAAAGCCTTCCTTATATCCTATTGTAATTAAATTGTTTGAAAAGCTTACTGGTTCGCCCTCTATTAGCAGGGCATAGATATTCATCTTCTGTGTTTTTATTGTCTGTAATATATTTGTCCAATCCCCCGATATTGTTTGAAAGCTTAATTCTTCTCCACTATCTATATGCTCTTCTTCTACTTCATTCATCTGTTTTTCTGGGGGCTTTGGTACCTCCTTTGACCTTTCTTCTACAGTGACCTTCTTTATTGGCTCTGCCGGTGCTCTCTTGTCAATTACAATGCCCTGTTCTAGTTTCTTTACCCTTTCCTCTAAGGAAAGTAATTCATCTAGTCTTATTAGCTCTATGACGGCCATCTCCAATATTACCCTTGCTCCAGAAGACCATTTGGCTTTTTCATCTGCGGCAGTCAATATGTCAAGGCTTTTTAATATTCTGCTTGTGTCCGTATTTTCTGACTGGTTTGTATATCTCTTTATTAAATCCTCATCTACCTCTATAAGTGCATTTGGGTCCTTTGTCGTCTTTACTATCATTAGATTTCTGTAATGGTATATTAGGTCCTTAATAAATTGGTTGATATCTTTTCCATTTTCAATGACCTTGTCTATGGTTTCCAAAGCATCTTCAATATTCTTTTCTATTATACTATCTACTATATCCAGTATAATGTCCATATTGACTACACCCAATATATCTATGGCGTCTTCGTATGTAATTTCGTCTCCCCCATAGGACAAACATTGATCCAATAGGCTCAGGGCATCTCTCATAGCTCCATCAACGTTGCCGGCTATAAGGTTTAAGGCCCTGTCATCTACCTTTACATTTAGGTCTTTGATAATGGATTTCATATTTTCTATAATATCCTTTTTTGTAATCCTTTTAAAATCAAATCTTTGACATCTTGAAAGTATGGTTTGAGGCAATTTTTGCGGTTCTGTTGTAGCTAGTATAAATATCAAATGCTTAGGCGGTTCTTCCAAGGTTTTCAGCAAGGCATTAAAGGCCTCCGTTGTAAGCATATGTACCTCATCTATTATATACACCTTGTACTTAGTCCTAGATGGGAGATATACCACCTTATCCCTTAACTCCCTTATGTCGTCTATTCTTCTATTGCTGGCAGCATCCATTTCGATTATGTCTATGATGCTTTCATTTTGTATGCCCTTGCATATTTCACATTGGTTGCATGGGTTGCCGTCAACGGGATTTAAACAGTTTACTGCCCTGGAGAATATCTTGGCAGCAGATGTCTTACCTGTTCCCCTTGTACCTGAGAAGAGATAGGCATGACCTATGTTTTTATTTTTTATTTGGTTTTTCAATATGTTTGTTACGTGTTTTTGCCCTAAAATCTCGTCAAATGTCTTGGGCCTATATTGTCTATATATGGCTTGATACATGTTGTCACCTGCACTTTTATTTTCTCATTCCATATTTATTAATAGCTTGCACATTGATTTCCGCCAGACCTTTTTACTTTGTACATCGCCTTATCGGCCTTTGAAATTAGCTGGTCTATGTTCTCCCCATCTTTTGGGTAAAAGCTAACTCCTATACTTAAGGCTACCTCAATGGTTGTATCTTCATCGATTTTAATAAATTTATTGGATTCGGCTATCCTGTTAGCTATAATATTATAGTCCTTATAATTTTTGCAATCTGACAGCAAAATTAAAAATTCATCTCCCCCATGCCTCGCAACTAAATCGCTGAGTCTTATGCTGTCTTTTAATATTTTTGACACCTCAATCAAAACCTTATCCCCTGCCAAATGGCCATAAGAATCGTTTATTTCCTTAAAGGCATCTATGTCGATAAACATAAATCCTATTCTTTTGTTGTTTCTTTTGGCATCGTATAAAAACTTCTCCGCCATGTGATAGAAAAAAGTCCTATTGGCGAGTCCCGTCAGATTATCGTAATACGCTAATCTAGTTATTTCCTGTTCTTGTTCCCTTAGTTTTTTATTTAAAGCCTGTAAGTCCTTATTATATCCTTTTAGTTGATTAATCCTAATATTTTGACTTGTAACATCTATGCACTCCATAATCAAATATTCCTGACCTTTATGTTCAAATCTACTTAGTTTAATGTTAAGATCTGCTTCTTCCGATATTAGATTTTTGTGCATTGCAGATGAGAAAAAATACTTGAAATCCCTTTCTAATACTCCCTTCATAGAGTCAATGAAGAATTCCTTATTTAACTTGGGTAATACCTCATATATCTTTTTGTTAAATATATCTTCTATATCTATCATTTCCTCTATTTTGGCGTTCCAAAATACTACTTCCAAATCTTTGTTTGCAATTATTATACCTTCATTTATATAGTTTAACATATTAAATTTTGAATTAGTCATTTAAATCATCTTCCATCTTCTTCAATATTTCCATTAGCTGTTCATAAGAATTCTTGGTCTTTAGGTTGATAATTATGGCTCCTTCAATCTCCGTGTCGCATATTATAAATGTAATGTATAGCATAAGCATATAAAAGTATTCTTTGCTTCCTATATCTCTTTTAAAGTCTTCTTTATCAAAGACCTTGACTTCGGGTAAAGTATAATTCAAATTAATATCTAAGAAATTTCCCATTTCTCCCACTATGGAGTTCAATATTATATTTCCCACTTCCCTTATTATATCAAAATCCATATCTGTAAATTCAATATTTTCTGCACCTTTGTTTTCTTCATTGAGGCATAGATTGATAAAAGTTTTCATTTTATTGGCGGGAAATATTAATTTCGCTTCACCATTGAGCCTTTGACTGAAGCTAATTGAAGATAACATCAGTGTACCATCTGGTATGTTTGAAAAGGAGCTGTTTAATTCATCTTTGTTTTTTGAATCCAAAAATTTAATTCTTGGCACGTCTAGCCTAATCTTCTTGTTTATTATTTCAGAGAGGATTTTTGCCGATTTCCCAACGCTAATATTAAACATTTCCTTCAGAATATCACATGTAAGGCTAGTCAGTTCCATTGCCTTCACCTATTATGGCATCGTAAATATATTGAGCCTTCTCATCGTCCATTGGCTTGTTTATAAAACCAAGTATGCCATACCCTTCCATCTCTTCTTTTACAGATTTTTGGACATCTGCCGAGATTATGAATATCTTAGATTCTCCATCTTTTTCTTTTATTAATTTTATCAATTCTTGACCATTAATTATGGGCATCAATAGGTCTATAAATACATAATCCGGTCTTAGCTTTTTATATTTTTCAAAGCCTTCCTCCCCATCCCCTGCAAGGGTAATTTCGACATCTATGAACTTTTCCCTTAAATATTTCTCTGTTATCTTTTGTGTAAACTTCGAATCGTCCACTATTAAAAATCTCATATGGTTTTCCCCCTATTGACTAGTATCTGATATATTATATCCTATATATTGGTTCCTTACAACGTTTATATGGCAATCAACATAGAATAAATAACTAGATAAAAAATGGATTCAAAGAATCCATTTTTTATACCTTAAATTGTTTGATTTCCTGTGTTAATTGTTCTGCCAATATGGCTAGCTGTTCGCTTGCACTGGATATTTGCTCTATGGCAGCTGTTTGTTCTTCTACTGATGCAGATGCCTCCTCGGTTCCCGCTGCATTTTCTTCCGATATGGCGGATAGATTTTCCATTACTTTGATTACTTCCTTGTTTTTATCTGCCATTTGAATTCCCGAGTTATTTACTCTTTGTATTACTTCTTTCATCAACTCTATGGCGTCGGAGATGCCAGTAAATTTATCATTTGTCACCTTCACACTTTCAGATTGAGATATATTAATTCTACTTACTTCCTCTATGGTATTTACAGCTTCCATGGTTTTTTGGTTCAGTTCTTCCACTACCTCTGTTATTTCCTTTGTGAACCTATTGGATTCTTCCGCTAATTTTCTTATTTCTTCTGCTACTACGGCAAACCCTCTACCGGCTTCACCCGCTCTAGCTGCCTCTATGGCAGCATTCAACGCCAACAAATTCGTCTGGTCTGCAATACTTTTTATCATTTCGCTTGCCTTCGATATCTTGTCTGCACTTTCATTTGTATTTATAATTGTTTGCCGAACTTCTATCGATGACTTATTACTGGATTTTGTTATTTCGATTAAATCCTCTAATATGGTAAGTCCCTCATTTTTGAGTGCGTTTACTTCTTCCACAGCACTATTTAAATCCTGCAGTTCAAATTCATTTTGGCTTACTATATTCCCCAGTTCATTTATAGACAGTACCCCATTTTCTGTATCTTTTGCTTGTTCAGTAGCACCTGAAGCTATTTCCTCTATGGCCCTTGCTACTTCCTCTGCTGCTGTGGCAGATTGCTCTGTTGTGGCTGTCAGCTCCTCTGACGAGGCAGATAAGTTTCCTGATGCCTCCATTACTTTTCGAATCACTCCTCTTATGGAATTTTGCATTATTTCAATAGCATGGGATATCTCGCCTAATTCGTCATTTTTATTAACTAAGTCTTCCGATATATCTCTGGAGAAGTCACCTTCTTCCATGTATTTTACTTGTGTTTTTAGATTTTCTGTAATCTTCACTACGTATCTCGAAGCATTATACAATATAAGGCTCAATACTGTGAAGGCAATTGCTGCTCCTGTGATTATTACGATTGTGTTTTTTCTGACATTGTTATTCATACTATCTAAAGAATATCCTATATTCATGGCTCCTACCAATTCTCCACCAATATAAACAGGATAATATAGGTCCAATAAATCTCCATCTCCAGATCTTACCATTTCTGAATAAGGTACTCCGTCTAAGGCTGATGATGTGCTGCCTTTATCGTCTATTATAGTACCTATCTTTTCCTCTTCGTTATGGGCTACTATCTGAAGATCTTTGCTAATATAACTGACATAAATTATTTCCTCATCTTCCGAGATTTTATCTACTAGGGTTTGGAGACTAAATGCCTCTACCAATTTTTGAACTTTATTGGCATTTATACCTATTTGCACAAATGAGCCGCCAAATCCCTTCATATAACCGAATTTTACATATTCTTGGGATTCAGTATCTATCCTGATGTCTTCGATATGTTCTCTCTCCGTTCCCTTCATAAAGTCGTATACTGGATGCCCTGATTCTGCTTTCCACCCTAAGTAACTCTCAATATTGGAATAAATTATTTCGCCTGAATAATCATACCAATTGATTTGAGCTACACCCAATGTATTTGCCAAAACCTTAAGGTGTGCATCGGATAAGAGTTCCTCATTGTTTATGGTAACTTTTGCTGCCGCTATAATTTTTTCGTTTAATGAATTATTTATGATTTCCAAGGAGCTGTTGTTGTCTTCCATGTTTTTAATTAGTTTCTCCACTAAATAAAAACTGCTTTCCTTTTTCTCCTCCATTAGGGATGTCTTTAAAAAATATGATGAAAAAATACCCATACTCGCTACTACGAGAAATACTACTAATAAGGGCAAAACTATTAACCTAGTCTTTATAGTTCCCCTTTTAAATTTTTCATTCACGCCTTTCCCCCCAATTTATATTTCATTTAATGACTTATATATTTTAACATTATTTTCCATCATTGTATATATTGATGGAGTTTTTGCTTCTACAGTACTGTTATAATACATTAATTGATTTTCGTTTTCCACTTTGGTAGAATATTCTTAGGCATGATTTTAACCTATGACATCAATACCAAGGAGGAGATTTAAATGATAAGAAAAGAATCAGAACTGAGAAGTGACGCGGTGACTAACCTCATGGGGGGAGACGGTGACATTAATAGGATGCATTTCCTTGAAGTTGAAGATTTTGCAGGTCATGGAAGGCTGTTTGCGAAATTCTCCTTAGAACCTGGAAGCTCCATTGGATTTCATAAGCACGAAGGGGAACAGGAGGCCTATTATATTTTAAGCGGAAAGGCTCTTTACAACGACAATGGCAAGGATGTTACCTTGGAAAAAGGGCATTTTGCACTTTGCAAAAGCGGGGAGGGACATTCCATAGAAAGTATTGGAGAGGAAAACTTAGAATTTATTGCACTTATTATGAAGGCGTAGATGCAGAAACTCAAGAAGTTTAATAGTTGACAAGGTCATACTTTTCATGTATAATTTATTTCTGTGGTAATTATTATTGTCACTTGATTTATATGGAGAGATGGTCGAGTTGGACGAAGGCGCACGACTGGAAATCGTGTAGGCGTGATAAGCGTCTCGAGGGTTCGAATCCCTCTCTCTCCGCCATTGATAAATTTTGCCGTGCTAGATGGGGAGGTAGCGGTGCCCTGTAACCTGCAATCCGCTATAGCAGGATTGAATTCCTAGTCTAGGTTTCTCTATTGTAAGGTCTGCCCTAAGCAAGTGGTGTTGACGATTGGGTCCTACGCAACGGAAACTCATGAACTCCGTCAGGTCTGGAAGGAAGCAGCGGTAAGTGAATATTTTCGTGTGCCGTAGGGAAGCCTGGTTCGAGCTAACTACTTAGGTAACGCTTGGAATAGGATTACCAAAGCTAGGTGCACGGTTACATAAAAAAACTGTGGTATTATCCACAGTTTTTTACTTTTTTGATTCTAGGGATTTAAATCCTCTAGTTATTGGGTTTATCGCCTTTAGGGCCCTTTCAAATTGTGAAGGGTCCTTTTTCATTTCTCCCTCAATGACTAATGTGTTTATAAGTAAGTAAATAGACCTAAGATTTGTGGATAAGTCGTCCTTCTCCTTGAAAGTTATCAACAGTTTAGATGTTATTTCCCTTGTCCTGTTAGTAAGTTTGTCCAATTCCTCGATTTCACCATTTTTCAGTGCCAATAATGATGCCTCTAGATCCTTTACTAGATCCTGATGCAGCAATACCCCTTGTTTAATTTCCTCAGATTTCAGTCCTTCTCTCCCCAAAGTAATGCTTTCCATTTGTCAGTCACTCCTATCTTAATATAATTATGATACAGGTACCTTCGTATCTATTGTATCGACTAGAGTCCCTGTATTTCCACTAGTAATTATTTCCTTATGGATTAAGATAGGTTTTTCAGGTCCAGATGCTTGACTTTTCAAGGCTTGTACTAACCTTGGAAAGTCTTTCCTTCTACCTTGGTGTGCTCATCTAAATCTTTTTTACCATAGGTAAGACCTGTGACTATTTGGGGTTCTTCCCTTTCTTCAAGGCTCTTAAATCCTTCCCACAGCGGAGTTATCACCCTTATAGCGGCTTCAAATTGCCCTATGTCCTTTTTTATCTCCCCTTTTGTAATTAATTCGTTGGCATATAGGTAGAGTTCCCTAGTATCTGTGGATACTTGATCGTTTTCTCTAAATACGACTATGAGTTCTGTCAATATATCCCTTGATTTATTTGACAATGTGTTTAGTTTTCCATAATCCTTTACTTTAATGGCATCCATGGAGGCTTTGAAGTTCTCTAGTAGTCCTTCGTGGAGCATAGCCACCAATCCCCATTCATTGGATGAGAGTATTCTCTTTTCTAAGCTGATATTATCTTCCATTGCTTGTCACTTCCTATTGTAATAATTGCAGCACCATTTGCGGCAATTGGTTTGCTTGGCTTAACATTGATGTACCTGCCTGCTGCAATATATTTCTCTTGGTAAATTCGCTCATTTCCTCAGCCATATCTAGATCTTCTATTCTAGACTTTGATGCAGTTAAGTTTTCTGCTGTATTATCTACATTCTTAATGGTATGTTCCAGCCTGTTTTGGAAAGCCCCCAACTTCGAGCGGATAGATGATACCCTTTCTATAGCCTCATTGTATGTGCTTATGGCTGCTTCAAGATTTTCACTGGTTATCTCATCAAATTCAAGCTCAAATTTATTATCTCCAAGTGAAGTGAGGAAATCAGTTTCTATACTTAGTCCGCTACCTACTTGAATATTTATATCTCCCATTTCTATTTCTATATATTGGTCTTTATTAGCACCTATTTGAAGCCTTAGACCCCCAGATACCGTTCCGTCTAATAAGTTAATTCCGTTGAACTCTGTGTCATTGGCTATCTTATCTATTTGCTCTGTCAGTTCCTTTATTTCGTTGGCTAGGGCTTCTAAGTCCCCATCTGTATAGACTCCATTGGCACCTTG
Source organism: Tissierellaceae bacterium (assembly GCA_023229175.1). Taxonomy (GTDB): domain Bacteria; phylum Bacillota; class Clostridia; order Tissierellales; family Tissierellaceae; genus JAAYFT01. The sequence goes on from JALNZV010000003.1 coordinate 111,129, forward strand.
TACGGATAGCTCCCTCATTCTTTGAAGCATTTCGTGGACCTCATTTAGAGCCCCTTCTGCTGTTTGTATAAGTGATATGCCGTCCAGGGAATTTCTCGATGCCTGTCTCAATCCCCTTATCTGTGCATCCATTTTTTGGGATATGGCCAATCCTGCTGCATCGTCTGATGCCCTATTTATTCTTTTGCCTGATGATAGTCTCTCCAAGGATTTTTGTAAATTGTCGGTGTTGATGTTTAACATCCTATGGGTATTTAATGCCGGTATATTATTGTTTATTCTCACTTTTTATCCCCCTCTAATTTATTTATATTTTCTATATAGGATACTATTTCTCCTAATATTTCAAACATTTCTACTGGCAGTCTATGGGACTCCTTTTTATTTTCTACTTGCCCAAGGTTTAAGTCTCCCTTAGGCTGTTCTTTTGAGTATACCTTCTTTAGATGTCTAGGCGGTATCAACCTTTTCTTCATTCTGTCACCTGCCTAATATAGGTATATCCCAGGGCATTTAAGCTGTTTTCTAAAATGTTTAGATTCTCAGCTAATTTATCCCCCTGCTCCAAAGTGATTTGGACTTCCTGCCCTTTTACGCTTATTTCCATACTCACTTTGCCTAAATTCTTTGTCTCTAGGTCTAAATAAAACTTCATATCTTCTTTTTCTATGCCTTCTTCTATATTTGGCACTATTATACTTATATCCTTATTGTTTTCATCTATATTTACGGGAAGTTGAAATACTAAATCTTTGCCATTGGCTGCTTTTTCTATTTCTATATATTGTCTTTCCCTTTTCCTTTCCCTTCTACGGCCAGATTCCCCTTGAGAGTTGTCCATGAAACTCAGGGCCTCGTTTATTTCCTTTATTTCCTTGGGAGTCATAGGTTGTTGGTTTTTTATTATTGTGGGGAGTACCTTGTCTTCATTTCCTTTGACAGCCTTTATTTCATCAATTATTCTTTGGCCCTCACTGTATTTATTGAGTTTCTTTTGTATATAGTTGTTTAATTCGCCTAAGGGCATATTCTCTATTTCCTTGTTTTCCTTTATGCTGTCTCTTACCATGTTTATGGTCAAATCATTTCGTGCCCTGTGGTATTCTTCAAATATCCTACCTTGGTCTATATTCTCTACTGGTGCCACAGGATTTTCTATGGCTTTTATCTCTTGATCGGCTACGTGTAGATTTTCTAAGGTAATGGAATTGTATCTCTCCAAAGTAAAGTTTATCAACTTTGGGTTTAGATTTTCTCCTATGGCATTAAATATATTCGATATGTGAATGACCTTGTCTACTAGCCTATGGTCAAGGCCCAAGGAATTTTCCATATTTGTATCTATTATTTCCCTTATATTTTTCAGGGTAAAATCTTCCTCGTTTTTTATAAGCAGCAGCAAGTCCCTGTCTTCAATTTTTCCTATGTTCTCCAGTTCTTTCTTGATATTATCTGTTAACTCTTTAGATATATCCCGTTCAACCTTTGGTTCGCCCTCTCTTTTTATTTCCTCCACTATTTCCCCAATGTCCTCTTTTAGTATATCTACGCCTTTTTTATACAACTTTGCTATGTTTTCTTCTGTACCTAGGCTCATTAATTCCTTTACGGCATTTTTCATGGACATTATCTTTTCATATTTGGTTTTATCCATAGCCATATTGTTTACTATAAATTCTCGAAGGACTTTAATATTTTCATCGTTTACTTCCAAATCCATATCTTTTAGGATTTCTTTCAGGCTGCCAATATTTGTATCCTCTAATACGGTAAATGACACAAATTTTTCGGCTTTTATATTACTTTCTTCAAATCCATTTGTGTAATAATTGCTTAACTTAAATAGATTATCTATATTAAATACTTTTTCTTCCTTAATTATATTTACATATGCTTGATCTTCTACGTCCTTAAGATTGAAAATTTTCGACATGGTCTCTAAAATCTTTGAGATGTTTTCCTTTGTAATGGGGATTTTCTCCCTATGTAGTGCAATGATACCGTCATATACGTCCTTTCCCATTTTTTGTCCATAGATTTCTCTGCTAATCTCCTCAGCTTCTTTATAGGTAAGGTCCCTTTCAAGTCTTAGAAATCTCCTAAGGGAAAAGCTATTTTTGCCATTTAATTCATCTAATGCCTCTGCTATTTTTTGCAAGCTTTCATCTTCTAGGGATATTCCCCTGTCCATAAGTTTGGCATAGGAGTTTATGTCCAGTTCTTCCACTATTTTTTCCAAATACTCTTTAGATTTTAAATAGGACATAATATTTTCTTTCGTAGCAGGTATGCCGTTTTTTATTAGAAATTTTACTGCTCTGATGTTTTCCTCTGAACTTTCTAAACCTAAATCCCTGATTATATCCTCTGCTTTTTTTACGTCATTGTTGATTTCAGGTTCTTCTTTGTCTTCTTTTTCTTCCACTTTAGCCGATACAATATTTTCCTTATCAATCTTTATAGTTTCACCAGTTAACCCTACTATATCTTCTTTTACCCTCAAGGAATATTGGACCGTTTTATTATCTATGGTCTTTTCAATTTTTAAATCCTTGCCTTTTTTCTCCACAAGAACACCCTCCACGTCAAAGGGCAACGTTGGAGTCAGTCCATAACTATTTGCAATATTTTCTTTATTATTTATTTTTAAAGTTTCCATATTTATATCCTTTCGTATAACTTTCAAATATTCACATATATATTATTCAAATAAACTTTAAATCAATCTGCCCAGTTAATTTACCTTTGCTTCATACCTTTTATCGGCATTATTATTTGTTTTCTTAAGTTGTATTACATATTTTGATTTTCTGCCGATATATAATATAGGAGTGGAGGGATTGTATGAGTGGTATCAATAGAATCGGTACAGAAAATATATCGCCTATTCAAATATCTAGGGCTGTAGATAGAAAGGCAATTAAAGATACTTTTAAAATGAAACTCAATGAATTGGAGCAGGAGCAAATCAGAGCTGAATTGCAGGAGCTCTTTGGCAAAATAGAGGATCAAGCTAGTAAGCTGTCGGAAAAGCTATTTATTGACGATTTAATTCAATACAAAAAATTAGTTAAGGAGTTTCTAAATATTTCAGTAAATAATTCCCATGTGTTTTACAAGGAAAATTCACTTGACAGAAGGGGTAGACACAGAATCTATTCTTTGGTAAAAAAGGTGGATAAGGAATTAGATGAATTAACTCAGGAATTCCTAGATCTTGAAAATAACAGAATAAACATATTGAAAAAGATAAACGAAATTCAAGGTATATTAGTTGATATATTGACATAAAAATTGCCAAGGCATTCCTTGGCAATTATTCTTTGGATAGTTCCTTCAATTTTTCATATAGTTTTATTTCCTCTTCTGTGAGGCTATTGGGGTTTACTATGTGGATTTCCAGATATAGGTCCCCCCTATTTCCCTTCATATCCCTATACCCTTTCCCTGGAATTCTAATTCTCTTACCTGAAGAGATTAGCTTTGGAATATTTACTTTAATCTTTCCGTCTAATGTGCTTACCAATACTTGCTCTCCCAAAACGGATTGCCAAGAAAATATATTGAGTTGTGATATAATATTTAAGTCTTCAAGTCTATTTTTCCCGTCTTCAACAAAGTTTATTTTAAAAAGTATATCCCCGCTTATTCCCCATTTTTTACCTTTTACCCTCAATTTTTTCCCGGGCAATATTCCCTTTGGCACATTTACTGCTAAGGATTTGTTCTCTCCGCCAATATTTAATGCAACTTGTTTTTCCACACCGCTATAGCCCTCTTCTAAGGTGATGGTTAGTTCTGACTCATAGGATGGCGATGGCCTTTTCCCTGCCCTTTTGCCGCCAAATAAATTCCCCAAATCAAATCCCCCTCTTCCCCCTCTGCCAGTGCTATCGTTCATACCTCCAAAAAACATATTAAAAAAGTCACTGAAGTCTCCGTCAGATGTGGAATAGGTGTAAGTATGACCGCCAAATCCATATTGAGAGGGATCAAAATGTTGTCCATTGGTGAAATTATACCCGGAACCAAATGTATCGTATTTTTTCTTCTTTTCCTCATCTCCTAGGACTTCATAGGCTTCGTTGATTTCCTTAAACTTTTCTTGGGCTTTGGAGTCATCTGGATTTAAATCAGGGTGGTATTTCTTAGCTAATTTTCTATAGGATTTTTTTATTTCATCTTGAGATGCACTTTTATCTACTTCCAATACTTTATAATAATCTTTATACTCCATTTAATCTTACTCCTTTTAGTATATGATTTGACCTTCTTTGACCTTAAGTTAATTATATCTGTTTCCACGTCGCAAATCAATACAATAAATCCCACAATATAATTGCAATTATAGATTTCGGCAAATAAATATACTACATTAAAAATTTATTGGGAATAATATGCTTATAGCCAACTAACTTTCTATGCCAACAGCTGATTTAATTGTGTACATAAGTTGTTGTAAAGTATTAATGAGGTGAATACTGTGACAGATATAAAAAACCCATTGAATCACAATGAAATTGGGCTTAGGATTAGACAAGAAAGAGATAAATTAGGTTTATCCAGAGAAAAATTTGCTGAACTGGTAGGTCTATCCGCCTTCTTTATTGGCCAAATCGAAAGAGGAGACCGTAAAATGAGCATAGATACATTAGTTGCGATTTCTGACATTTTAAATGTATCTGTAGATTATCTGTTATTTGGCCTTACCCATTATATGGAGAATATCGTGGTCATGGAGACCTATGACAATATTTACAAAGAATCGACAGATGAAGAGATTAGAGAACTTTTAGAAATCCTTAAGGGAAGTACAGACAGACAAATTTCCGTTATTAAGGATATTTGTAAAGTTGTATTGCCATCCATTAGAAAATAGCTAAGATAAATCTTAGCTATTTATTTTATATATCTGTCAATTATATTTATTATTTCCTCTATCTTTTCTTCTCCTTGATCTTCACTCTCTAAAATTGCCGTGGCTACACAGGACCTAATATGTGTATTTAGTACATCTATATTTGCCTTTTTTAATAGTCCAATGGCAGATAGAATCTGTGTAGATATATCTACACAGTATCTACCTTCTTCTAGCATTTTTATAATGCCGTCTAATTGTCCTCTGGCTGTTTTAAGTTTAATAGCTGCCCTTTTTTTACCTTCGTCCATAGGATCACTACCCTTATTTTATTTCTACTACTTCATAGCCTGCTTCCTCTATGGCTTCTGTAATCAGATTATCCTTTAGTCCTTCGCCTTCTATATTTACCTTTTTTGTCTCTAAATCTACATCAACTTTTTTTACACCTGTCAATGCTCCTACTGCATTTTTTACTGCCATTACGCAGTGCATACATGTCATACCCTCAACTGTTAAAACTTTTTCCATTTTAATTCCTCCTATTTTTTCAATTTATAATATTATTTAAACCTTTTTAACCTTAAAGAGTTCGATACTACTGAAACTGAACTAAATGCCATGGCAGCTCCTGCTATCATAGGATCTAAAAATCCAAGGACTGCAAAGGGTATCCCTATGCTATTGTAGAAAAATGCCCAAAATAGATTTTGAATTATAGTCCTCATGGTTCTATGGCTTAATCTAATGGCCGTTACGACTCCCTGCAAATCCCCTCTCATAAGGGTTATATCGGCAGCTTCCATGGCTACATCTGTACCTGTACCTATGGCAAATCCAACATCTGCCTCTGCAAGGGCTGGTGCATCGTTGATTCCATCTCCTACCATGCCTACGTGTTTACCTTCTGATTTTATCTTTGCCACTACCTCTGCCTTGTTTTCAGGAAGTACCTCTGCCAATACGTTTGTTATACCCACGTCCTTAGCAATTGCTCTGGCAGTCCTTTCGTTGTCTCCAGTTATCATATATACATCTAGACCCATTTTTTGTAAGTCTTCGATTGCCTTTTTCGATGTATCCTTTATTTGATCGGCTACTGCTATTATACCAGATATTTTTCCCTCTATGCCCATGAGCATTGCTGTCTTTCCTTCTTCCTCCATGTGGAGCAATATATCTTCGCCATCCTCAATGGAGATGTCATTATCAGTCATTAATTTTCTATTTCCTATTAATACAACCTTTCCTTCTAATGTGGCCTTAAGCCCTTTGCCAGGTATTGCAATAAATTCTTCAGGATCTGATAATTTAATGAGCTCCTCTTCTGCTTTCTTTACTATGGATTGTCCCAAGGGGTGCTCAGAGGTCTTTTCTACGGATGCTGCTATTCTCAATATTTCATCTCTTTCCCATTGGTGGAAGTTATATATATCCGTTACCTCCGGCTCTCCTTTTGTTATGGTACCTGTCTTGTCAAATACAATTGCATTTATTTTATGGGCTCTTTCCAGATGTTCTCCTGATTTAATCAAAATCCCATTTTCTGCCCCTTTGCCTGTACCTACCATGATTGCCGTAGGTGTGGCCAATCCCAATGCACAGGGACATGCTATGACTAGAACTGCCACCGCATTAATGAGACCTGTATTTAAATTTCCCTTTAGGAAATAAAATCCTAAAAATGTGGCAACGGCAATAGCAACTACTACTGGTACAAATACCCCTGATATTTTATCTGCCAACCTTTGAACTGGTGCCTTGGAACCTTGTGCGTCCTCAACTAGCTTTATTATTTGAGATAATACAGTATCCTTACCTATTTTCGTTGCTCTAAATCTAAATGTCCCAAATTTATTTATTGTGGCACCAATTACCTCGTCGTCTATGGTCTTATCTATGGGAATACTTTCCCCAGTAATCATGGATTCGTCTACAGCGGAATTTCCCTCTACTATTATACCATCTACAGGAATTTTTTCTCCCGGTCTAACTACTATTACATCACCTATTTCCACCTTCTCTATGGGTATATCTGCTTCTATTCCATCTCTTATGACCCTCGCGGTCTTTGGCTGTAATCCCATTAACTTTTTAATTGCCTCGGAAGTTTTTCCCTTGGCTATTGCCTCAAAGGTTTTACCTAGCAATATAAGGGTTATAATCACTGCTGAAGCTTCAAAGTAATATTCGTGTACTCCAGTAAATAAGTTGAATATACTATAGAAGTAAGCTGCCGATGTGCCCATGGAAACTAAAACATCCATATTGGCACCTCCCCCCCTAAGGGAGTTAAAAGCACCTTTGTAGTATCTATATCCTATGCCAAATTGTACTGGCGTTGCCAACAGTAACTGGAACCACCCATTGCCTAATATATTATCTATTCCCGCCATGTGGAAAAACATGGCAGAAAATAGTGGTAAACTCAATGCAGCTGATATAAAGAAAGAAGTTTTAAGGGATTTAATCTCCTTTTCCCTCAGTTCTTTTTCCCTATCTAAATCTCTTTCCACTTCTACTTCAGCCTTGTACCCTGCTTTTTCTACAACATTCACTAAATCAAATTCATCTATTGAACCAGAAGGGTACTCTATTACAGCCTTATTTGTGGTGAGGTTTACATTGGCATTTACTACACCTTCCATTTTATTTAGAGCCTTCTCGACCCTAGCGGAGCAAGCAGCACAGGTCATTCCCTCAACTAATAGGACCTTTTTTATAAGCGGCACCTCATAGCCTGCTTTTTCAATTGCCTTAATTAAATCATCTGATGTAACCTTGTTTGGATCAAAATCTATATTAGCCTTATTCGATATTAAATTTACAGATGCTGATATTACACCTTCTATTTTGTCGAGAGCCTTCTCGACTCTGCTTGAGCAAGATGCTCAGGTCATACCCAATACATCTATGCTAATTTTTTTAGTTGACACATTATCACTCCTTCTTTCCCCTCCCCCCTGGTGGGGGTGTAATTATATTATACACCTATACTTTATTATGTCAATAATAAAAAAAAGAATGAATACGATGTAATTAAAGATGGGATTTCCCTACAAGTAAAATAATTTTTAAAATCTTTGTATCCTTTTGTTCTTTTTTGTCTTTTTGCATTAATATATGCCAAGTTTCTATTGCTATTATAGCCATAATATATTATACTTAATTAAGGATATTGATAATCATTATCATTACTATTGTCTTACATAATTGTTTGGAAGGATGATTGCCATGGAATTTATACCATTAACTTCCCTGAGACCTCGCGATTATGCAAGGGTAAAAGGAATTTCTGGATGTTATAAAGCAAAAAAAAGATTATACGAATTAGGTTTATATAGGGATTCTGTTGTGAAGGTTGTAAAGAACGACTTTGGCCCCGTTATACTCAATCTGTCAGGAAACAAATTGGCCTTGGGGCGAAAACTAGCCTCAAAGGTAATGGTAGAGCTCTATGTAAAACCAAATAGACGGTGATTGTCAAAATATTTAAGGAGGACTTATCATGAATACTATTGCTCTAGTGGGTAATCCCAACAGCGGAAAAACCACATTGTTCAATGCCTTAACTGGGTCTAACCAGCATATTGGCAACTGGCCAGGGGTTACAGTAGAGAAAAAAGAAGGAAAATTTAAATATAAGGGCAGTCAATATACCGTTGTGGATTTGCCTGGAACTTATAGCCTTGGGGCCTATTCCGAAGACGAGGTAGTTGCTCGCAACTATATACTTACTGGAAACCCTGATATTGTTATAAATGTCGTAGATGCAACAAATATAGAGAGAAACCTATACCTTACCACCCAATTAATGGAGATGGGAGTGAAGGTAGTCATCGCACTTAATATGATGGATGAAGCCAAGCAAAAGAAGATTGAAATTGACTTGGACAGCCTTTCTAGAAGCTTAGGTATCCCCATTGTAGCTACCATAGCATCTAAAAATAAGGGTTTGGAAGACTTGATTGAAAAAGCCATAGAGTTTTCCAATAGAAACGAATATTCCTCCATTGATTTTAGTTATGGTGAGGATATAGACAGAGAAATTGAGAAAATTAAAGAAATACTTGATAATTCAAATATCGAATACCCTACAAAATGGCTTGCAGTAAAGCTATTGGAAGGCGATGAAGAAATTCATAGCCTTATAGAGGGAAAGGTTTCTATACCCAAAGAAAGACTTATGCCTGTAGGAGATGGCTCTGTTGAATACGAATTGGAGTTAGTGGATAGAAGATACGATTTCATTGGCAATATAGTAGGTAAATCTGTTAGAAAACCAATGGAAGATGTTGAAAACCTAACTGATAAAATCGATAAAATCGTTACTCATAAGTATTTTGGAATACCCATCTTTGCTTTAATTATGTTTGTAGTTTTTCAACTAACTTTCGTCATTGGCGAAGATTTACTTGGGGAATTTGTCGTAGATATAGTAGATGCTATTGGGGACTTTGTAGTTCATATATTGACTATTGCACATTCTCCTGAATGGATAAAATCCTTTGTATCTGAGGGGATATTTGGCGGCATCGGTGCTGTCTTTGAATTTATCCCATTAATAGTCGTACTGTACTTTTTCATTGGAATATTAGAAGACACGGGATATATGGCTAGGGCAGCATATGTAATGGATGGCCTTATGAGGTCAGTGGGGCTTCACGGCAAAAGCTTTATTTCCATGATTGTAGGATTTGGCTGCAATGTGCCGGGAATTATGTCAACTAGGACCTTAGAGGATAAGAAAGATAGAATGATTGCAATTCTAATTAATCCCTTTATGTCCTGTGGAGCTAGACTTCCAATATATTTAGTGTTTATTGCTGCATTTTTCCCTAAGAATGGTGGAATTGTATTATTCTCACTCTATGCCTTGGGAATTATAATGGCATTAATAGTCGGTAAAATATTTTCAAAGACCTTATTTAAAGGGGAAGCATCTCATTTCATAATGGAGCTGCCACCTTACAGAATGCCCATTTTTAAATATGTGGTTAGAGATATGTGGGATAAGGTCTGGGATTTCATATATAGGGCCGGGAGTATAATATTCATCGTCGTTTCGTTGCTTTGGATATTGTCTGTGTTGCCCTTCGGAGTTGAACCTTATAGCCAAGATAGTATATTGGGTCAAATAGGGACATTTTTAGCTCCAATATTTAAACCTGCTGGGTTTGGGACATGGCAGGCGACAGTCAGTTTATTTGCGGGCATAGCTGCAAAAGAAGCAGTAGTAGCTATTTTGGGCATGGTCTATGCTGGAGTCAGCGAAGGATCTCAATTAGTTGCTGCACTACAAAGTGTATTCACTCCTTTAACAGCTATGGCCTTTATGGTAATGACCCTTTTGTATACCCCTTGTACTGCAGTTATCGCAACTGTGAAAAGGGAAACAAACTCTGGTAAGTGGGCAGTCTTTATGGCTATATATCCCTTTGTTATCGGTTGGATAGCTGCAGTTTTAATTTATCAAGTGGGAAGCCTTTTGGGTTTTTAAGAGGAGTGATTTTATGTTAAGGAAGGTCTTATATGAGATAAGCAAATCTAGATTATACTCTCCTTCTAACATTGCAAAAGAATTAAATATTTCTGAGGCCCTTGTAGAAGATGCCATAGGCCAATTAATCCGCATGGGGTATGTCTCCCAAGATGAGACTTCTCCTACATGCGACACAAAATGCAGTAGCTGTGCCTACTCTTCGGTGTGTAACACAGTTACTATCAAAACCCTTAGCATCACCTCCAAGGGAAAAACTTTATTGGAAAGAGAAGCTTCCATGGTGTAAAATCCATGGAGGTTTTTTTATTTAAATATTTCACCGGGTATTTTGGAAAATTGCAAAATAAATTGGTGAAAAGGAAATTTTTGTATTTTACATTTTTATATGATATGATGATGTTAAGCTGTATACTCATCCAGGACACAAGCCTTTAAAATTTATCCAACCCATAAACTGATTTGTTTTATATGCAATAAAATAGTTTTTATGTATATTATGGCCGGTCTATAATATGCATTTTCATTTAGTTATTGACTATAGAGGGTTCTGTAGTCATTTGTTGTTCAATTGATTAAGTTATACAGAATCAAGAGAGGATTCGGTGATAGTAAAATGAAGATTGGCGTATTTTGGAGAAAATTTAGAAATGTAGAATTTCAGAAAAAGCTTACACCTGATAATGTTTATGACGATGCATACGGAGAGGCATATCAGCATTATGCAGCAATAAAAGAAGCAGGTTACAATGCCGTATTAATTGAGTGGAAAAAAGATCCTAGAGAAACCTACAAAACCTTGGTAAAGGAAAAAGTTGGTTTAATATTCAATGCTTCTAGTACGAAGGAAATAGCTTTTTTAGAGGCATTTAATATACCCTATGTAGGGTCAGGATTAGATTTGGTGGCAACTAATAAAAGAGTAAGGAAAAATATAATATCCTATTATAAATTGCCAACTGCAAAGTTTGTAGTGGCAAATAGTCCAGATAATATTCCAAAGATTGATATGAAATACCCCCTATTTGTAAAACCAATTAGCGGCAGAGGAAGTGCTGGTATAGACGAGGAAAATGTAATATATAGCTATGAACAATTGCCAAAAGTAGTAAAAAAGATTACAGATATAATAGGCCAACCAGCACTTATTGAAGAATTTATAAAAGGCAGGGAATTGACCGTTGGGATTATAGGATATGATAATCCCGAAGTGCTGCCATTATTGGAAATTGAATACAATTCTTCCTTAACAAATACCTATGAACATAAGATGTTTGACAATGAGATTATTAAATGTCCAATGGAGCTCCCCATAGATGTAGAAAATAATATTAAAGAAATAGCATTGAAAGTGTATAAAGTACTAGGGGTAAAAGATTATGGCAGAATAGATATGATTTTAAGTGAAGACAATATACCTTATTTCTTAGAACTAAATACTTATGCAGGGCTTACCATGTCCAGTCGAAAAGGAGAAAAGGATGTACATCATGGCTATATGGGCTATATGGCAGAAGAATTAGGTTATAGTAGAAGTGAATTTATCGGCAAAATAGTTAAAAGTGCTATTGATAGATATGATTTACAAAGCATTAAAAAAGTTCCGACCAATGTTTCGTAAAAATTTTTTTATTATTTTCACATTTATGTGTTTAAAATAGTTTTTTTGGGTATATTATTAATAAATATATCACTAAGTATTTCATTATATTACTTGACTAAAGTGATTTAGTGGTATATAATAAAGCTAGGTAGAACTTTAATTATTCCAACCTAATTGTATTGAGTATCAAATCCTAAGTATAGTATTAGGCAAGAATAACAGAAGTCTATGAAAATTGAATCAAAGTATCAAAGTAAATGCAGGGTTCTACTCTGTATATGATCCAAACTTAATAGTTGGAGTCAGAAGAAGTGTAAAGAAACTTCCTCTAAGACAAAGTAAAGCAGTGTAAGATTATTTCATGAGTACCCTAGTCGTATAGTAATATCAGATTTAAAGATTGGTAAATTTAAGCAGTTGGGAGTGTATTAAAGGATTGAGTTTAACAGAACCAAAATTCACAGGTTGGAATAATTGCAAAGAGTTCTATTCAAAATGATGGGTAATTTCTAGAAGATTAGAAATTGCCCATCTATATTTTTTGCCCTCTTTGTTGTATTTTTCTCATCTTAGGTCTATAATTGTATTAACTATATGACAAAGGAGACTACAAATGATTAGTTTAGACTGGAAGGATAATAAGAATCTTACTATGCTTGCAGATTTTTATGAATTCACTATGGCCAATGGATATCTAGAAAACGGATTAGGAGACCAAATCGCGTATTTCGATATGTTTTTTAGAACTATTCCCGATGGTGGCGGCTTTGCTATTATGGCTGGAGTAGAGCAGTTAATTGAGTATCTAAAGAATTTAAGGTTTGACGAAGAAGATATAGCTTATTTTGAGTCAAAGAAGATGTTTGGCAAAAAATTTCTAGATTATCTTAGAAACTTTGAATTTCAGTGCGATGTATGGGCAATACCAGAGGGAACTCCCATATTTCCCCAGGAACCCATAGTCGTAGTTAGAGGCCCTGTAGTACAAGCACAGCTCATAGAAACAATGGTATTATTGACTATTAATCATCAATCTTTAATTGCAACGAAGGCTAATAGAATTGTAAGGGCTGCCAATGGCAGAACTATAATGGAGTTTGGCTCTAGGAGGGCACAAGGATATGAAGGAGCCATACTAGGTGCTAGGGCAGCATATATTGGCGGTTGTATTGGCACTGCCAACACCATAGTGGACAGGGATTTTGATATTCCAGCTCTAGGGACCATGGCCCATAGTTGGGTCCAAATGTTTCCCACTGAATTAGATGCATTCAGGGCTTATGCCAAAATATATCCAGACAATTGCACATTGCTAGTAGATACTTATAATACCTTAAAGGAAGGTATTCCCAATGCCATCAAAGTCTTTGATGAAGAAATCGTACCTAGGGGATTTAGGCCCAAAGGCATTAGAATAGACAGCGGAGATATTGCCTATCTGTCTAAGGAGTGCAGGAGGATGCTAGACGAAGCCGGATATCCAGATTGTAGTATAATTGCTTCTAGCTCTTTGGACGAATATGTAATTAGGGATTTGCTACTTCAAGGTGCAGCAATCGATTCCTTTGGTGTAGGAGAAAGGCTCATAACTGCCAAGTCTCAACCTGTCTTTGGCGGCGTATATAAGTTAACCACCATAGAAGAGGACGGAAAGCTAATACCCAAGATAAAGGTCAGCGAAAACGTGGGAAAGATTACCACACCTGGATTTAAACAGGTATATAGGATATTTGACAAGACTAGCCACAAGGCCATTGCCGACGTGATTACCCTCCATGACGAGGTAATAGATGAGTCAAGGCCCTATGAAATATTCCATCCCATCTATACTTGGAAAAGAAAAACATTGAAGAATTTCTATGTCCGTAAATTATTAGTTAAAATATTTGAAAATGGAAATTCTATCTATGAAAGTCCAAATATCCACGAAATAAAAGAATATTGCAAGGTTCAATTGGATTTGATGTGGGATGAGGTTAAAAGATTTGACAGACCCCATAGGTATTTTGTGGATCTCTCCCAAAAACTATGGGATATAAAAGATCAGCTGTTGAAGGAACATAAATAAAAGATGCATCATATGGTGCGTTACCATAGGGATTGAATAAAAGAAAGTAAACAGCTTTAAAGGTTAGGAGGATTAAAGAAGCCTAATTTAATGGAAAGTCCATTATATAGGCTTCTTTTTCATAAAAAGATCTTTTACTTAAATCAGAAATACTTAAAAGTTCACAGTAATGAGACCAGCTCAATTTGCCAGACAGCGTCTGGCTTTTTGGATGGGCTAGATAAAGATTCCTCATATTTTGCAAATTCGACCTAGAAAAACCTCTTCCAAACTCTTTTGTCAATTCTATTGAAAGTTCTTTTATCAAGCCTTTACCATAATCAGCTCTATCTTGGTGATTTTGTTCATCTTCTACAATTATCCTTCCTATTTGCCAATAAGCTTTAAGTAGTTCGACATTGACCGCACTTGCAACATTATTTCTTGCCTCAAGCATAACTTGTTTTATTTCTGTAAAAATATTATTATTTTGGTTTGATATTTCACTCATAGTTTTACCTCCTGAGCCTCTTTTCCAAAGATACAATATAATGTTAACTTCACTGATTATAAAAAAAATTTATGCCCTTTATCTAAGCTTGTGTCGCTTAATAAGAACGATGTGTAATAAATCCGCATTGTTTTTATAATTACTGTTCATTTAATATCTTAAAAATAATTGGCTTTAAAATACTAAAAAGTAAATATCCTACTAAACCTCCAAATGTATTAGTTATCAAATCAGTAACATCGAATGACCTTGATGCTAAGCCTCCCCAAAATGCACTTAATAACTGAGTACTTTCAATTGTTAAACTAAAAAGAAAAGCCACAGTAACTGTTTTTAGAATACCCACTTTCCTTATAATTGGATATAAAAATCCGAAAGGTATCATCATGATAATATTTAAAAATATTTCTCTAACAGCACCATAGTAATTTAACCTTAAATCCCTAAATGGAATAAGATTTACAGTTTCGAGAAATAAATTATTTGTTCCATTTAAAAATGGTATAGGCAATGGCATAAGTGTTACAAACAGAACCATTATAATATAAGTATACATAAGTGTATTAGTTATTAATGTTTTTTTAGGCTTTTTATTCCACTTTTTATAAAAAAACAAAAAGTATATCAGTACTAATATAATAAAATTTATTAAATAATCCATTATGTTTTCCTCCGTATTATATCAATTAACATATGCCACATAATTCTACATATGTGCAACTGACTACCATCTTAAATATAATTATACTAGACAATTCCAGACTATTAAAGAACCAAAAGCCTTACCTCTCATGCACTACTTACAACAATTATACCTAATTATTCTAAGCAATGCATGAATTGTTTTTAATAAAAGTTCCTGAAACCCTTGATACTAAAGCATTCATGCACCCTGTCGCTATTATGACACGTTCTCCAGTAGTATACCAAATATATCCTCCTGCCTCTCTTTGTAAATCAGCAAATTTTAATATCTTAATTATATCACGAGCCCGTGAATGATTCCATCCGTAGATAAGATATGTTTTTATTAATCTATGTCAGGCAGGACAAATCCTTAGGAGGGTAGTGTTTTGTGTCTATTTAAATTTAAAGATAGCAAAACGGCATAGCCGATGTAGCCGACTATGCCGAATTTTTTAAAAGATTATAAACCCCTATGGTAAAGCCCCTTAGGATGCCTATTTTATTTATGAAATTAATCCTCTTTCAAAGGCTTTTATATTTACTTCATGTACCTTTTCAGGTAAGAATTTCTTTATTTTGCTGACCCAATCTATGTTTTCTAGACCAAGGGCCTTTACTGTAAGACCTAGCATCACTATATTTTGGGACCTAGGCTCACCTAATTCCTCTGCTATGGTTCCCGCATTGATTGATATTACATTTTTAACTTTGGAATTTAACTCCTCCATTATGCCTTCGGGATATTCTTCAAGTCCCGATAATACTGGTAATGGCCATATTTCTACGTCGTTTACTATTAATGTACCGTCCTTGCTAAGGTTAGATAAGTACCTGGTAGCCTCTAATTTTTCAAAGGATACTAATACATCAGCTTCCCCCGTATTTATTGTTGGAGAATATACTTTTTCACCAAACCTTATTTGAGTCGTTACACTACCGCCCCTTTGGGACATACCGTGTATTTCTGACATCTTCACATCATAGCCTTCTTCCAAAAGCCCTTCCGATAAGATTTTAGATACTAAAATGGTTCCTTGTCCACCTACTCCTACTAGCAACAAAGATTTTTCCATTTATTTCACCTCTTTCCCAAAGAAATCTATAGCATCAAATGGACATACCTGCATACATACTTGACATCCATTACATTCATTGATATCGATGCTCACCACGTTGTCTTTCATAGATATGGCTGGACAACCTATCCTTAGACATGTCTTACACTGCGTACATTTGTCTTGGTCTATCTGACAATATAGGCCTTCTCTTTCTTTTTGCACTTCTTTTATTAGTGCACAAGGCTGCTTTGTAATGATGACGAATGGTTCTGTAGCATCCATGGCGTCTTTTACTGCACTGATGTTTTCGTCCATTATATATGGGTCTATTACCCTGATATTGCTTTCCTTCACACCTATGGCCTTTACTAGTCCTACTATATCTACCTCAGGTGCCTCTATGCCCTTGATGTCTTTTCCTGTACCTGGGTTGTCTTGGTGCCCTGTCATGGCGGTAATCCTATTGTCTAGTATGACTATGACCATATTGCTCCTATTGTACACAGCATTTACTAGGCCTGTCATACCAGAGTGGAAGAATGTAGAATCCCCTACAAATCCAAATACCTTTTTATTTCTGTCAGCCATTTGGTTTACCTTGTCAAAGCCTATCCCAGCCGTGATACCTGCTCCCATACATATGACTGTATCGCCCATTCCAAGAGGTGCCATTGCCCCTAAAGAATAACATCCTATGTCAGATGTGACGACTATCTTGTTTTTATACCTTGTGAGTGCATAAAAAATTCCCCTATGAGGGCAACCTGCACAAAGTGCTGGTGGCCTTGAGGCTATTTCTAACTCTAATTCAAATGGGTTTTCTATTTTCTCTCCTGATATTGCGGACCTTATAATTTGAGGATTAAGCTCTCCGCATACTGGAAATATTTCCTTGCCTATACACTCAATTCCCATTGCCTTAATAAATTGTTCCATATAGGGTTCGTTTTCTTCTATAACGTATAACTTGTCCACGCCTTCGGCAAATTCTTTGATTAACTTATCTGGCAGCGGCCAGCTAAAACCTATCTTTAAGTACGATGCAGTATCTCCAAATACTTCCTTTGAATGCAAATAGCTTGCACCATTGGTTATGACTCCGATTTTTTTGTCATTCCATTCAATTCTGTTTAAAGGCCCATTATTGGAATAGTCCCTTAATCTTGGTATCCTTTCAGTTTCCATCTCTACGTGTTTCACCCTAGAATGGGCAGGTACCATAATATATTTTTTAATATCCTTTACGTATTCCTTTATTCCTACTTCTTCCCTAGTGCCTATTTCTACTGGGCCCTTGCTATGGCAAACCCTTGTAGTTACCCTAAATAGTACTGGGGTATCATACATTTCAGATATTTTAAAAGCTTCCTTTATAAAATCCTTGCTTTCTTGGCTATCTGATGGCTCCACCATGGCTACCTTTGCATGGGGTGCAACTAATCTATTGTCTTGTTCGTTTTGAGAACTGTGCATTCCTGGCTCATCGGCAGTAATAATTACTAGTCCTCCATTTACCCCTTCATAGGCTATGGTATATAAAGGGTCTGCTGCTACATTTAGCCCTACGTGCTTCATGGCAACTAAGGACCTAGCACCTGCTATTGACGAGCCTGCAGCCACTTCTAAGGCCACCTTCTCGTTTACTGACCACTCCGAGTATATTTCGTCGTATTTTGAAATGTTTTCTAGTATTTCCGTACTTGGGGTCCCTGGATATGCTGCAGCTACCAGCACCCCCGCTTCAAAGGCACCTCTGGCTATGGCCTCATTGCCTGTTAAAAGCTTTTTCATAAAATCCCTCCTACTTTAAATTAGATCTAATACTTGTTGAGTTAAATATTTCTTCTAACCTATATTTTATCATAAAATTCACGATTATGTAATTATATTTGTATATGAATAATTTTTCATATATTGGCAAGCACTACCATAGTAATCCTCTATGGATTTACTTTGTGTACACCTTCGGGTAAATTTATATTCTCACCTGTTGTTGCATCTACAATAAATTGTTCTAAAATATCTTTTGAGTCATAGGCATACTTGGTGAATTTAATCTCTTTCTGATTTTCGTTATAACTCAACTGATAAATCCAACCTCTCGCTTAGCCACAGCGGAATTGTCACCAATATATTTTGTGCGGTAATGGGAACGAAGGATAGCACAAACGTCTATTTATAAGTAAACACAATATTAAGTACCTTCTCTTAAGATATCCAAATACTCCACATATGAATAGATCCTGTTTCTTTTTTCACCTGCTGATTGGACCAGAATACCTGCCTCTTCCAATCTATTTATGGCATCTGAAGTTGTGTTAAAGACAAGATCTAAGGCCTTAGCTGTTTTGGAGATTTCTATAATAGGATTTGCCTCAATATAGTTAAGCAAGCGTAAAGTATTTTTGGCTGCTCTTCCCATGCCATTTATAATAGCCGAATTTTTATTATGAAGTGCCGTTAATCGGTCGATGGTGGCAATTGCATCTTCAGCAGATTCTAATACAGCTTGCAAAAAGAATTTAATCCATTGTTCATAGTTGCCTTTATTCCTCACTTCCGAAAGCCTGTCATAATATTCGATACGATTCCTTTTAAGAAAATAAGAAATGTAAAGTACTGGGCTTTTGAGTAAACCCTTTTCTATTAAAAACAAGGTAATTAGTAGACGGCCTAGACGGCCATTGCCATCAAGAAAAGGATGAATCGTCTCGAATTGATAGTGAATAAGCCCAGACTGGATAAGTAGGTCCAAATCGTCATCTGAGTTTATGTACTTTTCTAAGTCTGTCATGGACTGAACCATATCTTCCACATTAGGAGGAATATACCTGGCTGTTTTTAAAGTGCTACCTTGTCCGCCAATCCAATTTTGAGACCGCCTAAACTCTCCGGGGGTTTTTTCCTGGCCACGAACTCCATCCATTAGCACAGCATGAATCTCCCTGATTAAACGATTACAAATAGGCAGTTCCTTCAACCTTTTGATAGCAAAATCTGTTGCCTTAATATGGTTGATTACATCCACAAGATCCCTATTAGTGTTTTCTTCTATCAAGGGATCAAAGATATCCTCTAAGGTGGCCTGAGTGCCTTCAATCTGGGATGACAGCAGGGCTTCTTTCCGGACATACATAGACACAAAGAGGTTGATATTTGGAATCCTTGAGGAAACAGCATCCAGTACAGCTAGCTGTTTATTTGCAGCAACAAGTAACCTGACAGCTTCGGCATCCAAGTCTAAAGCTGGATTTGGCGGTAAAGGTGTAGGCAAAAAAGATTGATAGGCTGATTCTCCAGAAAAATTCCTTATTTTTTTCCCTGCTCTCTTATCCATATGATCACACTCCAATCTGAAGATATATATTTATTATATCCATGATTATTTCATTTAGTCAATATAAATTGAAATAACCCTTAAAGAACATTTCCTTTATTTCATTTTATTCTTCTATTCTTATACTTTTTTCTATATTACTTGATAGGTTGCATTAAACTACCGATAAAACACAGAAACTGCCGGCATTCTGGTTCCAGCTGCAGGAGAAGAAGCTAATGCACCTACACCCCCATAAAAGAAAAAACGACTTTCCTTGGCAAGGGAAAATCGTTAGATTCTGGCGGAGAGGGGGAGATTCGAACTCCCGGCACCTTGCGGTGCAGTAGTTTTCGAGACTACCACCTTCAACCTCTCGGACACCTCTCCAGAGCTTACTAAAGTATTATAACATAAAAAAGAGAAGATGGTAATATTTCTTCTCTTTTTTATCATATTTCTATAACTTTACAATTTTAATTCTCCCATTCCTTCATACAATACATCTTCGTCTACTTCAACTTTTTCCTCCTGTTTCTTGCTAATTCTGACTTTGCCGTTGTTTATGGTTATTTTGCTTTCGACCATAGCCAGTTTATCCTGCGGCGCCTCCACTACTCCATAGTTTACAATTTCCACTACGCTTTCTGTAAATTTATCCATATCTAAGTTTTCATCTATGATTAATTTTCCCATATTTCTAATGGATACCTGCCCTTCTGCTATTTCTCTTAGGGTCATCTTTCCCATATTTTGTATCAATCTTCCCTCTTGAATCTTCACTTCTACATCTTCGCCAATATGGTATTTTATCATATGGTATGTCTTTTTATTACAAGTTATTTCATTACACATTAGAAGATTAACATGACTTCCAAAATCCGTATCGTCTTCCAGGTCAATACTTACATTGCCATCTATATACAATAGTACATTCTCATATCTGCTTAAAAAACTGCTATCTATTTTTACGTCACCATCAACATATTTTACATCTACTCCCCTATTTGGCAGCACTACATTATTTATTGAATAGTAATTGTCTATATATTGTGCGATTTTGTCCTCATATTTTTCCAAAATCACTAATTTGTCCAATACCTCCATATCAGATACCCTTTCTTCAAACAATTGGGCGTCAAAGTCCTCCAAAATAAGGAGTTTCTCAAAGGATAACTTTGACTCTCTTTTTATGGTCTTTAAAAATCTATTATTTAACTGAATTTTGCCTCTGATTAAATTGTAATCGCTGGAATATGGAGTAATGGCACCATTTATTGTCCCCTTAGATTGGATTGAGCCCAATAGCTTTTTTGGGCAAATAAGCACGCCATTTAATAGAATAGAAAATAACTTTTCATTTAAAAGACTTACTTTCACGTCCTTGTTAAATATTAACTCGCCATTTACTATAAATGCCACTTGTCCCTCTATGCCTTCCAGGTATTCCCTATCTACGTTTAATTCCCCATTTTGCATTGCCAAGCTAACTCTTTTATCAGATGGCAGTTTCAATGTAACCCCTATATTTGCCCTCTTGACATCCCTTAGTAGGTCTTGAGATTTATCGCTTTCTATTAATATACCTATGCCCTCAATAGATGATATCTTTTTGGCAATTTCCTCCCCTATTTCCCTGACATCTAATACGCCTATATTTCTTATCTTTGCCATTTTGCAAACCTCCTATAAATAATCTTTTAATATCTTTAAAGCACTACTAAGCTGTGATCTTACCGTAGATGGAGATAAATTTAATTTATTCCCTATTTCTGTGCTGTTTAAATTCATTTCATACCTTAAAACAACCACATCTTTTAGTTTTTTAGGCAGTTTTTCAAGCAAATCCTGTACTACTATCTTTTCTTCAAAGTTGTTAGCCCCTGTAAACATATCTACTTCCCATTTATAGTCTAATCTATTTTGCTTTCTAAAGTTATCTATATTCTTATTTTTAATGGCAGTGAAAAACCAGCCTTTAATCTGATATTCATTCATGTATTCAAATATTTCCTCCCTTTCCAATGCAGATACATATGCATCTTGGACTAGGTCAAAGGCATCATTGTAATCTCTCACTATGCTCTTTGCAAAGGTTAAAAAGTCTTTATGGTATTTTTCATAAACTGAGTATATATTCATATTTCTTCCCCTGTAATTTCTTTTGGAAAGGCCTAACTACTTATAGTTTACTATCCTTTTGTGAATAGTAAACTATATTTTATCAGGACCCACAATAGATTATTTCTTTTCCCTCTTATAACATCATTATTTCGTACCTTTTCCTTGTCGTATAACCATAGGCTATCCCCAAATAGTATAGGATTTTGATAATGTAACATTTTTACCCCGCCTTTTTATTTGATTTTTTCCTTTCACAAATAAGACGGATTAGATGGGCAAAGTGTCCAAAAAAAATAAAAACTCTTAGAAAACCTAAAAGTTTTATTTTTCCTCTCTCAATTCTTTAAAAAATCTAGATAGTATTTGACTGCACTCCTCTTCCAATACTCCAAATTCCACCTTCACCCTATGGTTAAATTGGGGGTGATTTGTAAGGTCCTCTACTGTACCTGCACAGCCTCTTTTATGGTCTTTAGCTCCTATTACCAGCCTATCCAGTCTGCTGTTTACTATGGCCCCTGCACACATGGCACAAGGCTCTAGGGTCACATACATGGTACAATCCATTAGCCTCCAGGCATCTAAATATTTACTGGCTTCCTTAATTGCCATAATCTCTGCATGGGCTGTGGGGTCCCTTAGGGATTCCCTTTGATTATATCCCCTAGCTATGATTTGTCCACGATATACAATTATAGCACCTACTGGTACTTCGTAGGTGCTATACGCCTTCTCTGCTTCTTTTAATGCTTCCCTCATGTAAAACTCATCCATTTATATCACCTTAACGTTCCCGACACGAATCGAACGTGCGGCCTTTCGCTTAGGAGGCGAACGCTCTATCCTACTGAGCTACGGGAACATAGATTACCAATCTATTTTATAATATTTTTGTCAATATGTCAAATGAAAATACTGCTAAAATTTATGGATAAATAATCCGCTCATTAACTTCGGTTCAAACCATGTTGATTTGGGGGGCATGACCTTATCTTCATTGCTAACATTCACGATATCTTTTGTACTTGTTGGATATAATAAAAATCCAATTTCCATATCTTCTTCCAATCTAGCGGCTATTTCACTTAACATGTCCTCTCCTCCGACGAATTCAATCCTGCTGTCGCTTCTAGGGTCGTCTATTCCAAGTATTGGGGATAGTATGTTGTTTTGCAATATGGATACGTCAAGGGAAGCGATTTTATCCATTTTATCATAGCTAGTTTTCCTAGGGATAAGCTTATATGTCTTATTTCTAAAGGCCATTATTATTTCTCCCCTATTTCCAGGCTCATCTATGGACTCCATTTCGACGATGGAAAACCTTTCATTGACCTTGGATATAAATTCTTCCTTTGTATATCCATTTAAATCCTTAATCATTCTATTGTAGGGAAGTATCAGCAGCTCATCTGATGAAAAGACTACGGACATAAAGTAGTTAAACTCTTCCTCCCCTGTATAATTTGGGGACTCTGCCCTTCTCTTTTTCCCTATTTTATATGAAGACTCTGTACGGTGGTGACCATCTGCTATATATAGGCTGTCCATAGATGCAAATATTTCCCCTATATATTCTATGGTACTTTTTTCATCTACTGCCCATAGCATTTGCCTCACTCCGTCTTCCGATACAAAATCGTATAAGGCATCATTTTCCTTTGTCCACTTTTCTATCATAGACTTTAGCTCCTCATTTCCCTTATGAAATAGAAATACGGGCTCTGTATGGGCATCCAAGGTGTCAAAATGATTTATCCTGTCTATTTCCTTCTCATGTCTTGTAAATTCGTGTTTCTTTATTTTGCCTTCTCCGTAATCGTCGATGGATATTGTAACCACTATGCCATTTTGTGCCCTTCCATTCATTACCTGTCTGTAGATGTAGAATACTTCCTTTTCTTCTTCCAGTAAGTAGCCCTTGTCCACAAAGTGGTCGAAGTTTTTTCTAGACCTTTTATATACCTCGGGTGAATAAGGATCTGTCCCCACAGGCATATCTATCTCTCCCCTGATGATGTGAACAAAGGACAAGGGATTTGAACTTCCCAGGTCAACTGCCTCTTCAAAATCTACGACATCATAGGGTTTACAGGCTATTTTATCTTCAAGCCCTATTTTAGGCCTATATCCTTTAAATGGTTTAACTTTAATCATCTTATCCTCCTATATTGCAATTGTCTTTGTTTTTGTAGCATACTCCATGACTATGCCAATTATTTCCTCTCCTATCCTCTTTTGTGCCTCTACTGTGGCCGCTCCTATATGAGGGGTACAGGATACTCTTGGATGACTGCAAAGTTCTAGATTTGGTCCAGGTTCTCTCATAAATACATCTAGGCCCGCTCCTGCTACTTTGCCTTGATTTAAGGATTCTAAGAGTGCGTTTTCATCTATAATCCCGCCCCTTGCCGCATTTATTATAAATACTCCTTCTTTCATCAGCTTCAGTTCTTCTTCTCCTATGATAGGTTTATGGGTGGCAGGTATGTGAAGTGATATAAAATCTGCTTTTCCTAGAAGTTCCTCCAAGGGCAGATACTTAAACTTGTTGTCGATTTTAATGAGTTTGTCGTAAAATACTACGTCCATTCCCAATGCCTCTGCCTTTTCTCCTAAGCTCTTGCCTATTCTCCCAAATCCTATTATTCCAAGGGTTTTTCCGCATATCTCCACTCCCGTATAGGCTTTTTTATTCCACTGTCCCTCTCTCATGGTTACATTGGATATATTTATAAATCTTGATATGCCTATCATATGGCCTAGTACCAGCTCCGCTACGGAATTTGTACTGGAATTAGGAGTATTTCTCACCATGATGCCCTTGTTTTCTGCATAGCCAACTTCTATATTGTCGAGGCCAACTCCTGCCCTTATGATTAAGCTTAGTTTTGTGCCTTTTGCGGCCTCAATCAATTCTTTATCTACTGTCGTTGCAGATCTGATTATGAGTATATCATAATTCCCAATTATTTTGTTTAGCTCATCTTTTTCGTAGTGGTTTGCATTTACTTCTATATTGTTTCTCTCGAGTTTTTCAATGGCTTCAATATCTAAGCCGTCATTTGCCAATATTCTCATGGTATCCCCTCCATTATATCTTTGTTAGATGGTCTATGTTTTCCAATAATTCTTTAATATCCTCTATTTGAGTATCTGCCATATGGGCTATCCTAAATGTCTTTTCTTTTAAATCTCCATATCCATTTGAGATAGCCATTCCCCTTTCTTTTAATCTTTCATTTAACTCTCCGATATTTATATTTCTTATATTTTTAACTGCTGTCACTGTATTGGATAGGTGGCTTTCATGGGCGAATAATCCGTGTTTATCTCTAGCCCATTGCCTTACAATCTCTGCCATATCCTCGTGCCTTTTAAATCTATTGTCCAAGCCTTCTACCTCCAAGATGTATTCCAGCTGATAATCTAAGGCAAACATATGGGGAATAGATGGCGTAGAAGGATATTGATAATTTTTCTTTTTTATAAATTCATATAGCTTCAATAAGTCAAAATAGTATCCCCTGTTTTTTACAGTTTTTGCCCTTTCTATGGCCTTTTCAGAAAAGGTGCACATGGAGATTCCCGGTGGCAGCCCCAAACACTTCTGACTTGAAGTAATAGCAATGTCGATATTTAGTTCGTCAATATTTAATTTGTGACCCCCTGCAGAGCTTACCATATCTACTGCAAATACCATTGACGGATAAGATTTAAGTACCTGACTTATTTCTTCAATGGGATTTACCACTCCTGTGGATGTCTCATTGTGTGTAATGCCTACAAAGTCATATCTCCCCGTGGATAATACTCCGTCTATGAAATCTGCATCCATTGCCTCTCCCATAGGAACCTCATATAAATCCGCACCTATTCCGTTATTTACTGCAATGTCGTACCACTTCTTGCCAAATGCCCCTACTGAAAAAATAGCTGCTCTGCTTGAAGTACAAGATCTGACGGCACCTTCCATTAGGCCGCTTCCTGAGGAGGTAGACAATAGTATTTCTTCCTTTGTATTAAATAATCTTTGGAGTTTTTTAGATATTGAACTTTGCAGTTCTGATGCTTCCTTTGTTCTGTGACCTATTTGAGCTGTGGACATTTTCTCCAGTACATCGACTCTTACGTCAACAGGACCGGGTATAAACAGTTTTGTACTCATATGAATTCCTCCCTATAAAATAAAAAAACCCTCATCCCAAAAGGGACGAGAGTTACCCGCGTTGCCACCCAAATTAACAGATTGCTCTGTTCACTTAATATCTTTATCGCAGATTTACGCCCTGCTTATTTCGCAAGGAGCTTAGAAATGGATTCGCCAGATTATCTGCAAATTTTCACCGACCATTTGCTCTCTGTAAGGTAATTGCTGGTTACTACTTTTCTTCATCACTTTAGTTATTTCTCTCTATACTATAGCAAAGCACTTATTTTGTCAAGTATTTTTTTAAATATCCATATCCCCTGACATTAAATGAATTCTATTAAGCTTTAATTCCGATTCATTATCCGAGGAATGAAATAATATCCAATCGCCTACTTTGGCAAACCCTCCAACTTTCGTCATGCTTGTCAGAAGGGTAACTCCTGAACCATCTAATCCTACGCTGTAGACTCCCTCTCCCGGATAACCTACATCATCGGATTGTAATGAGTAATATATCTTGTCATTGGCTATTATATAAGATGATACCTTGTCGTCTACTAAAATCTGCATATCTAAGCTGTCTTCCGCATCTCTTCTATACAATCTATAGTCCTCGCCAATGTAATAGTAGTAATCACCAAGTTTCACTAAATCTACGGCTATATCTTCAAATTCTATTTTTCTATCGCTTCCATCTAGTCCTATACTTTCCACATAGGCGTTTTCTCCTTGCCTATGGCTAAATATCAATCTATGGTCATATATTGCCATATAGGAGCTATTGACCTCTAGAAATCTATTGAGATTTCTGCCGTTTAAATCCATTTTATATATATTAGAGTTATCGGAAAGATTGATAAAGTAAATCCAGTTATCCTTTATATAAATATTTATGGGATAGCCCAGCTTATAGATTGTCTCGTCCTTATTTCCATCGATGGATATTCTATTAAGTGTTTGCCCACTACTATAGTAAATCCAATCCTCTGCTAGATTTAACCTCATTATATTTGAACCGCCAGATTTTTCTATTAAATATTTCTTATTTTCAAAGTTCTTGTCTGCCCTTACAAGGTTAAAATTTTCTTCTACATAAATAATATATTCTTCATTTTCTACTGCAAAACCATAATTGTTGGTATTTGCTACGCTATTGCCCAGTACATTATCAGTATCTATGTCAATTATATCTACTTTTTTCAGATGACTATTGTGCCTAATCTTCTTAATTTCCCAGAAGGCACCAGTATCATCTAAAATAGGAGGTAATACTAAAAGAATAACCACTACAAGGGCTGTTATTTCAGTAGCCTTTTTTGTCCAAATATTGCTTGTGCCCTTTATTTCCCTAATTAGGTTATTGACATAATACCGTGGCCCTTCCACATATAATTTTCCTTCAGAGTCTTTTACTTTTACTGTATCGTCGATAAACAGCCTAAAAAGAAAATCGAATTTCGGTTTTACTGACAAGGCTTTTTCGCTTTGTTCGACTATTTGCCATCTTCCTTTTATTATTATTCCTTCCACATCACTGAAATTTTTAATATCTAGCTCCCTTGTTTCGTTTATATAATTTTTTATGGTCCAAATGCCAATAATTGCTGAATATATCAATATTCTATCCCATGATAAGATTAGACCTTTGCCTAGGATAAGGTTATAGATTATGAAAATCAATATAATTACTGGTAAGTAGATATAAACAATCCCCTTCAATGCTAGAAGTAATAGATTCTGTCTTTTTATCATCCTTTCCCCTCCTTGAATTAGAATCTCCCATGCAGGTTTACATTTATCCTAACGGTCAGAGGACTTCAACATTGGATAACTTTATTTTAACCTTATTTTTCAATTACATATTGGATAGCATTATCTCGATCGTATGTCGTCCCAATTACTCCGTCTATTTCTATATCTGGTACTACATAGGCCTCTTCTCTTATTGTTCCATCATTGTTTAGTGATATTAAATTTCTCATGGAAAGGAGTATTCCGCTATTTGGAAGGGAATAAAAAATATCTTCAAAGTGGTGGTTTATTCCCGATGTAGTTTTACCTACCAATGTGGCAAATCCACTGTTTTTATAAAATGCTGCAAAGTCTTCATTCCTTTGATATACTCTTTCATCTATTAATACATATATTTCACCATCAAATCCTACTGGATCTACAGATTTCATAGTTGTATTCATGGTGTGAAAATAATCAAATTC
>JALNZV010000020.1 GCA_023229175.1 Tissierellaceae bacterium
TCTCGAAGTCGTATAACTCGTAACTCATAATCTGATACTGTCTTCTTTTCCTCATCATAAATTCCTCCTAGTTTTTTATATTTTTTTATAATTATCTTAATGCCCTGTAAGGCTTTAAAATCATTTCTAAGCAATTCTACAACCTGTCCACACAATTATATTAAAGTTCAATTCAAACCTATCTAGCATTGTCCTGTGGCTTGTGCTATGTGCAAAGGTGCGTATAATAAAGTGTTATATGTATGTTTAATCCTGAACGCAAACAATGTCACTTTTAAGCAAGAGAAAACATTTTAAGTTTCCCTGCCAAAAATGACATTGTTTATATATGTATAATATTATTTACTTATTAGTTAAAAAAATATGTATGTATTTCTATTTTGTACCCTCTACTATATATATCGGCATATTTTGAAAATACTTTAGCCTTTTTTGCAAATTTCCTTGACAAACCTTATTCGAATATGTTATTGTATACTGTTAGTATATCACACCTTCAAATATTTGTCAAATGGTTTTGGATTTAAGAAACTCTGCTAATTCTGCTTCCTTTTTATCGCTTAGATTTCTTTCATTTTTTAAGTATAAGGAAATAAGCGTTGTACTAACATTCAATTTTTTTGCTATATGTAGTTGTGTTACACCTTCATTTTTTAAATATTGCCTTAATTTTTCTCTCATTCTTGCTACCCCCTTTTTACTATGTATATTATTATTTACTTGTTAATTAAAAAAAATGTAAATATTCCTCCTCGAAACTCGTTCTCTCACTATATTATAGTAGCTTTGATAGCTGTTTATATCTATCATTTTTGCCTATTCCTTCCCCTTCTATATAACTATACCTTAATCAAAGGCTGTTTATATCTATCATTTCGCTAAAACCTGTCCCCCTATTTAAAAGATTGTACATCTGCTCGCTATTTATATAAGCTCTTTTGCTAAAAATCAAGTAAATCATACCCCCTCATTGATATATCCTAACTTGCTTGGTGTTTATACAACTATTTTCGCTAAATTTGTAAATATCACCTTCCCTATAGTATATATACCAATGCTTGATGTTTTGTTGCATCTTTTCGCTAAATTTGCTAAAAAATAAAAAAGCCGACCTCAGCCGACTAATTTATATTTATATAGACAATATCGCGTTCATAAACCTTCTATTTTCATTCTCTTTATATTTGCTATACAATTTTTCTATATTATTTTCTTTAATCAAATCAACTTTACTAGCAGGGATCGGCTCTAAAAATAATAATTGTAATAGATTTTGTAATTCTTTTTTATTGTTAATATTGCTTTTTAATTGCTCTATAGATATATTCCCTCTGCCTTTTTCTCTTAATTGCCTTCTGTAATACATTATAGCTAAGATTAAGCTTGGACTATTTTTAGTTATTTCGTAAAATTCAAGTTCCTCTTCAACATTATTATTTGTAAGTAATTCGACCCATTCCTGATTAAATTTATTGTGCTTTATCATTATAATTTCCCCCTTAGTTCTTTTTAGTTTATTATTTGAAATATTGCAAACTCGCTAAATAATTTATCATATTTAAAACTAATTTTTATATCAGTTTTGATTATCTGAAACTCATTTAACCCTTCTCTAATTTCTTCTTTAAATCCTTCTCTTGCTTTCTTTTTTAATACATCAAATTCTTTTTTCATTTCTAATTCTGTACCTTTTGCTATTATCATTCCCATTTTCATAGTTGTCATATCTACACCACCTTCAAGAAATTGGTATTAATTTTACTTGTGAGATCCTGAATATAAATTTTTAATATTACCTCTGCATCCTTGCCCTCGATATTTTCTTCTTTTAATCTCGTCTGAAATCTTTTAAACTTTTTCATAATGTGTAAAAACTCATCAATATTCATAATCGCTTCCTCCCTTTTGTCTCCTAATTCAATCTTATAACTAATTATAGCATCAATAATTTAAACTGTCAAGTGTATTTATAAACTATTTCATTTACCTTTAAATCATATAGTATGCCTTTTATATTTAATTGAATACTTATATACTATGATGTATAATATATACAAGGAAGGTGATTAATTTGGACATTAGAAATGAGTTAAAATCTTATATAGTGCGGTCTGGTCTAACAATGACAGAGATAATTGAATTGATAAATGAAAAATATGATAGAAATGATACTGTTCAAAATCTATCTAATAAACTAGCTAGAGGGACTATTAAATATAGTGAAGTTAAGGAAATAGCAGATGTAATTGGGTATGATGTAAAATGGATTAAGTCCGAATAATAAAAAAGCTACTACTCACTAAATTAAATTAATGGGTACTAGCTTTTCTGTTATTATTGTGGGAATAGCATATTTATATTATTTATGTTGAAAGTCATTGTATAGTCGCCACCTCTTTCATTTATCCTTCTTTCTGTTTGTAACATCAGTTTGTAGCCTTCATCATGTAAAGACGGTGCTTTCGCCTTAAGTTTTATACCAAATCTACTTCCCTGTCTGTAGATTTCTGGCTCTGCCAGCTCTAATTCCTCCAGACTTGGGCTTACTAAGCCATAACCAATTTCCTTTGCTTCAACCAACGCCTTCTCAATTTTATCGTATTTCCTCTTTGTTTCTGCTAATTTTGATACTAAGCCTAATAGCTGGTAATCTCCCTCAATTGTATAACCTGTCATGTCTTTAAGTACACTATAAAATAGTCCGTCGTCGATTACTATTTCTGATTCTACTACTCCTTCTCCAAGTTTTATTTCTACTAAGTTTACATTTTTAACTATGTCAAGATCCTTTAATGGATTTAAGAATGAGGAAACTTCATTTAACTTTCTTAAATCTTCTATTGTTTCCTTTAGAGCATTGAGTATGTTTACCTTTATCCAATGCTTCTTTGGCAGCCCCTCAATCCACTTAGGTAAATTAATAGTGACTTCCTTGACAGGAAATTCAAATAACAATTTTTCAAATACTTTTTCTATATCCTCTTCGCTCATATTGAGACAATCCATAGCCACTACTGAAACGCCGTATTTACTTTGTAAATTTTCCCTCAGTGCTATGGTGCTGTCAAGATTTGGGTGTTTTGAATTCAATATAATAACAAATGGCTTTCCCAGTTCTTTTAGCTCCCAAATTACCCTTTCTTCTGCCTTAATATAATTCGACCTATCAATGTCTGTTATTGATCCATCTGTTGTAACTACAAGTCCAATAGACGAGTGATCTGCAATTACTTTCCTGGTTCCTATTTCTGCTGCTTCTTCAAAGGGTATCTCCTTATCGTACCAAGGCGTAGTCACCATTCTTGGTATGGAGTCTTCTTCGTGACCTAATGCCCCTTGAACTAGGTATCCAACACAATCTACCATCCTAACCTTAAACATAACATTTTGATTTATTGTCAACTCAACAGCCTCATTTGGTACAAACTTCGGCTCTGTAGTCATTATTGTTTTCCCTGCACCACTTAGTGGTAGCTCATCTTTCGCCCTTTCTTTTTTATGCCTATTTTCAATATTAGGTATAACTAGTAATTCCATAAACCTCTTTATAAATGTTGATTTTCCAGTCCTTACTGGACCTACTACCCCTGCATAAATATCGCCGTCAGTACGTTCAGCTATATCCTTGTATATATCAAATACCTCCACATCATTCCCCCCCTACAGTTTTCATTATTTTTAAAAACAATACTTAACATTATATATATACGTATAATGAATTTATTTATTACAAGCTTAATAAAAAAACCTGCTAAATAAAGCAGGTTACCAAAAACTATTATCTCCTTCGACGATATTTTCCATTTCATGTTTCATATCCCTTAGCATTAAATTTTTTACTGCATTTTTGACGTCTTTGTTTTCATACAATACATTGTATATTTCAGCTGTAATGGGCATTTCTATTCCATACTGCTTCGATAGATTATATGCAGATTTGGTAGTCTTTATACCTTCTACAACCATGCCAATTTCCTCTATTGCCTCTTCTACTTTTCGACCTTGTCCAATCAATATGCCTGCTCTTCTATTTCTACTAAGCATACTGGTACAAGTGACTATTAAGTCTCCTATTCCCGATAAGCCCGAAAATGTGCTGCCCTTTGCTCCCATTTTTTCACCTAGTCTAGCCATCTCGAATATTCCCCTAGTCATTAATGCCGCTTTCGTATTATCGCCATAGCCCAAACCGTCGGAAATACCAGCCCCTAAGGCTATTATGTTTTTTAGGGCTCCCCCCAACTCCACTCCTATGACATCTGGATTTGTATATACCCTGAAACTAGCAGTACTAAATAGCCCTTGGATATACTCAGCAACTTTCTTATCTGTAGAAGCAGATACTGCAGTAGTAGGCATGTCTTTAGCTACTTCTTCTGCATGGGATGGACCAGATAACACAGTGTACTTGTTTTCTGGGAGAAATTCTTCCACTATTTGAGAAATCCTCATTAGGGTATTGTTTTCTATTCCTTTGGACACATTTACAACTAATTGCTCAGGCTTAATATATTTACTTGAATTTTTAAGCACATCCCTAATTCCATGAGTTCCCATGGAAAATATTAAGACTTCTTTCTTGAATATGCCTTTCTCCAAATCTTTTGTTAAATTTAAATTCTGTGGTAAAACTGCTTCAGGTAAATATTTGTTGTTTATCCTTGTCTTTTTCATTTCTTCGACCTGTTCACCATCTCTAGCCCAAACTTCAACGTCATAGCCTTTGTTCGCCAACAGTATTGCCAATGCAGTGCCCCAACTTCCTCCGCCTAATACTCCAATTTTTTCAGTCATTTACCACACCTACCTATTTATATTTTTAATTTATTTTCCACGCCTTTGTGCAGCCTAACAATATTCGATCTATGTCTGACTATAGATAAAATACCTAGAAATGCGATTGTATATTTAAAGTTTCTATCATCCGGGAAAAAAGGTAAAAATGTCAAAAAAGGTGCCGATACTGATGCTGCAATTGATCCTAAGGAAACATATTTTGAAATTGCAATAATTGCTATACCCAGTATAAAACTGATTAAACCTATTCTCCAATCTAAAATAAATAATACTCCCAGTGAAGTGGCTACGCCCTTACCACCTTTAAATTTCAAAAACACAGGGAAGTTATGACCAAGTACTACAAAAATACTGGCTATATATCCTCCCTCTGTGCCCATTATAAGTCTTCCAATTAAAACTGCAAATATTCCCTTAGCCACGTCCATTACCAATGTCAGAGCCCCTGCCTTTCTACCTAAAACCCTTAAAGCATTTGTGGTACCGACGTTGCCACTACCATATTTTCGTATATCGATGTTTTTAGATGTTTTCCCCAATAAATATGCGGATGAAATACAACCTATTAGATACGATAAAATAATAGTTAAAAATATTTTCATTGGCTACGCTCCTTCTGTTTAAATTCAAATATAATTGGTACTCCTGCAAAGCCAAAATGGTTTCTTATTTGATTTTCTAGATACCTAGAGTAGGAGAAATGCATCAACTCTTTATCGTTAATAAATATTACAAATTTTGGTGGTCTGGCAGATGCCTGGGTACCATAATATATTCTCAATCGCCTCCCCTTTTCACTTGGAGGTTGGTTTAAAAGTACCGCCTCGTTTATTATATCATTGAGCACTCCCGTGCTAATCCTTAGGCTGTAATTATTATTTGCAATATTTATTAACTCCATTAGCCTTTGAACTCTTTGACCGGTCATGGCAGAAATAAATACTATGGGAGCATATGAAATGAATCCCAATGTCTTTCTTATGTCTTTTTCAAATTCTAAATGGGTATTGGTTTCTTTCTTCACTAAATCCCATTTGTTAATGGCGATTATTATTCCCTTTCCATTGTCATGAGCATATCCTGCTATTTTCGTATCCTGCTCAGTAACGCCTTCCGTTGCATCTATGACCAATACGCAAATATCGGATCTGTCCACGGCTGTCAAAGTCCTTACCACAGAATATCTTTCAATATTTTCGTATATACTCCGTTTTCTTCTTAGCCCTGCTGTATCTATAAATACGTAGTTATTGTCATTGTAGTCAAAAAAAGTATCAATAGCATCCCTTGTAGTCCCTGGAATATCTGTTACAATTACTCTTTCTTCTCCAAGTATTTTGTTGATTAAAGATGATTTCCCCACATTAGGTTTGCCGATAAATGCGACCTTTATCAAATCTTCGTTAATTTCTGTATCTCTATCCTCTGGAAAATTGCGGACTATTTCATCTAATAAATCTCCAATACCTAAGCTTTGCTCTGCTGATATTACTATTGGTTCACCGAGTCCTAATTCATAGAATTCGTATATCTCCTGAGGTGTCTTTGGAGTATCTATTTTGTTACATGCTACGACCACCTTTTTACCAGATCTTCTTAGCATGTTTCCTATTTCTATATCCGTTGGACTAAGTCCTTCTACTCCATCGACTACAAAAAGTATGACATCTGCAGTGTCGACGGCTATTTCTACCTGCCTTCTAATATTTGACATTATTATTTCTTCACTATCTGGCTCAAGTCCACCTGTGTCTATAACTGTAAAATATTTACCAAGCCACTCTGCTTCGGCATAAATTCTATCCCTAGTAACACCAGGGGTGTCTTCGGTAATAGCTATTCGCCTTCCTACTAATTTGTTAAACAAAGTCGATTTTCCAACATTGGGTCTTCCGACAATGCATAGTACAGCCCTCTCCATTCTTTATCCCTCAATTCTTTAATATATCTATTAGTTCTTTTCCATCTACCCTAGAAGGTATGATAGGAATATTTAATTCCTCTGTTAAATCCTTTACGGTGTAGTTATCTAAAAATATTTCCTCATCTTTTTTTAGCATTGATTGCGGTATAATTATTCCGTCAAAACTATTATACCCTATTAGTTGACTTAGTAAGTCTTGGCCGGTTATAAGTCCTGAAACAGTGATTTTATGTCCAAAGAAGTCGTTGGTAATAGGTATAACTTTCAGCTGCAGTCCCTGGAATTTCTCAGCTATCTTTTTAGCCATCTTTTCCATAAATCCATATGCCAATGTTCCTGTCGCTAAGACATACTTCTTATTCTTTATTAAAGGTTCTAGAATTTGCCTCAGTTCATTGTCTATTTCGTCTTCAAAGGACCTAATGAGTCCAACTCCATTCTCCAATTGTGGAAAACCTTCGTATTCATGAAACTTTGGTAACTCCTTATCTATCAAAGCATAAAATTCATCGGATGCAAATACGAACCTACTTCCTAAACTCAATTTGAATTCCCTTTGTTTACCTTCTACTAGTTCCAACAACTCGTTGGAGGTTGAGCGGTTAAACGTGTCAATTTTCTTTAAATTTTCCCTATATTTCGTTATACCTACAGGGACAACTGCTACGCTTTTTATTGAAGGGTATAGTTTGGACAGGTCATCTAATGTTCTATTTAATTCACTTCCATCATTTACTCCAGGCACCAATACTATTTGGCAGTTGATATCCAAGTTTGCTTCGCTAAATTTCTGTAGTATTTCATAAATCTTACCTGCGTTTTTGTTATTTAACATTTTTATACGCAGTTCAGGATTTGTAGTGTGTACACTGACATTTATGGGAGTCAATCTATAATCTATTATTCTCTGAATTTCCTCGTCGCTCATATTGGTAAGGGTAATAAAGTTTCCCTGTAAAAACGAAAGCCGTGAGTCGTCATCCTTAAAGTACAACGTTTCCCTCATGTTCGGAGGCAATTGGTCTATAAAGCAAAACATACATTTATTTCTACAAGATTTTGCCCTGTCTATTAGAGGATTTGTAAATGCAATTCCCAAGTCTTCATCGTACTCTTTTTCTATTTCATATTCCCATATCTCCCCATCTCCTTTTTCAATAGCAACTACTATAAATTCATCGGATATTAAATATTTATAATCAATTATATCTTTTACAGGTATCGAATTGACTGATAACAATATATCTCCAATTTCCATCCCTAATTCTTCAGCTATGCTCCCCTTTTCGATGTCTTCAATTATATTTCTATCTTCCCTATAATTTCCTAATTCCATATTACACCTCTTCATCTAACATAAGTTTATTCTAATATAATATTATATATATGTAAAGATAAGCCTACAGTCAATTCTGTAGGCTCAGTTACAAAACTAATATAGTGGATGCTTGTCACATAAATCACTTACTCTTCTTTTTATATCTTCCCTATCTTTAGTTTCATCCAATGCAAGATTTATAATTTCTGCAATTTCTAACATATCCTCTTCTTTCATGCCTCTTGTAGTCATAGCTGGTGTCCCAACTCTTATGCCAGAAGTAATAAATGGAGATTCTGGATCGAATGGTATTGTATTTTTGTTTGTGGCAACTCCTACTTCCTCCAATAGTTCCTCTGCCTTTTTACCTGTAAGTCCTTTTGTCCTTACGTCAATCAATATCAAATGGTTATCTGTCCCCCCTGATACTAGCCTAAATCCATTCTTAACTAAACCCTCTGCCATAGCCTTTGCATTGTCGATAATTTGTCTTTGATAGTCTTTAAAATCATCTTGTAAGGCTTCACCAAATGCTACTGCTTTGGCTGCAATAATATGCATTAGTGGTCCTCCCTGTATGCCAGGGAATATGGCCTTGTCTATGGCCTTTGCGTATTCTTCTTTGCACAATATGGCACCACCCCTTGGACCTCTAAGGGTCTTATGGGTTGTTGTAGTCACAAAGTCTGCATATGGAACAGGATTTGGATGAAGTCCAGCTGCTACTAATCCGGCAATATGTGCCATATCCACCATTAGATATGCGCCTACTTCATCGGCAATTTCTTTGAACTTAGAAAAATCTATGATTCTCGGATAAGCACTAGCCCCTGCCACAATCATCTTTGGCTTTTCTTTTAATGCAATTTCTCTTACATTATCGTAATCTATCATTTCAGTTTCCTTATCTACACCGTAAGCTACAAAGTTATAGTAGGTACCAGATATATTTACAGGGCTTCCATGGGTTAAATGTCCACCTTGGGATAAGTTCATGCCTAAAACCTTGTCTCCAGGCTTTAAAACTGCAAAATATACTCCTAAGTTTGCATTGGAACCGGAATGAGGCTGAACATTTACATGATCAGCACCAAATATCTTTTTCATTCTGTCTCTAGCCACGTCCTCTACCCTATCTACTATCTCACATCCACCGTAGTATCTCTTTCCAGGATACCCTTCTGCATATTTATTTGTTAAATAGCTGCCTGCAGCCTCCAAAACTTGTGGAGTTACAAAATTTTCCGAGGCTATTAGCTCAATGTGCTTTTTTTGCCTTTCGTATTCCAATTCTATTAATTCCATAACCTCAGGATCAAATTTTGATAAGTTTTCAAAATTCATATTTTTATCTCCTCTCTTTTGTGAATTAAGTACTCCTTTAGTAGTTTCATCAAATGTAATTAAGTACCATTTCTTCATAATACACATAACATTATATAAGTATTTTATTCTATTTACAAGATTATTATTAAATAAGAAACCAGCGAACAATGTAACCTCTGGATAAGTCCTTAGTTTCAGTCGCTGGTGTACTATTTTTATATAGAGAAAGATTCCCATATTAAATTAAAGTCATGAGATCCTATATAGCAGCCGCTATATCTTGGAATAAAAGTAAGCGAATTTAAAATCGTGCAAAAGGAATTCTATTTAGTATACTTTACCATTAGTTCGACTAATTTGTTTAAATCTTCCTCTTCGGATTGACCTTCTAAATATTCAGATAAACATATATGCATATAGTTCTCTAAAATCAATCCTCCTACGCTGTTCAGCGCTGCCCTTGCAGCGGACACTTGAATCAGTATATCGCCACAAAACTTCTCATCCTCTACCATCTTTTGGATGCCCTTGATTTGTCCTTCTACTCTTCTTAATCTCTTTATAACGGCTTGCCTATCAATCAAAATACTCACTCCTATTTATAAAATTTTAGTCATTCTAATGAGATTTTTATCATTTTTTTCTACTTGCTTATCTATTATCTTAACCAACAAAAACCCAATTGCCATAAATACTACACCTACTAAAAAACCTAAAGGTTCGTAATTCGCTATGCCTTGTCCCTTTAATATGTGAATTCCAAGTAATATACCAGCAATTAAAAATGAGAAAGGTACCATGTAGACAATCAGCGCATAAACTAATATTCCTCTGGACTCACCGACAATCTCTACAAAATCTCCAACCTTGGCATTTAGTTCATTTGGTATAACTACTACTTGCCCATCTGTTTCACAGCTGCCACTGCAGCTTTCACAGCTACCGCCACACCCCGAGATTTTTTTAACTTCAATTTCTGCTTTGTTTTTGATGATTTTTCTTACGAAACCGACTTGTTCCATTAAACTCACCTCCTATAATCCTATATCCTTTATTACTTCAGATGCGATAATTAGCCCTGCTACAGAAGGTACAAAGCCTACGCTTCCAGGTACAGCTTTTCTCACATTGGTATTTTCAAGATTTACGGGCATTGGTTTTTCCTCTGACCAAACTACCTTTAAGTCCTTAATATTCCTTTTTCTAAGTTCATTTCTCATGATTTTTGCCAAAGGGCATACTTTTGTTGAATAGATGTCCCCAACGATAAACTTTGTTGGATCCAATTTGTTGCCGGCTCCCATAGAACTGATAATTGGAATGTTGAGCTCTTTGCACTTTACAATCAAATCAATTTTTGAAGACACCATATCGATGGCGTCGACAACGTAACTGTAATCCTGCGATAAAAGCAAATCCCTTGTCATTTCATTGTATTTTTCCTTAAATATTGTGACATTTAATTTTGGATTTATTTCTAAAACTCTTTTTTTCATCACTTCAACTTTTGATTGTCCTATGGTTTTAGTAGTTGCGTGTATTTGCCTGTTTATATTGGTTATATCTATTATATCATAATCTATTAAAAAAATGTTGCCAATTCCTGTTCTTACTAATGCTTCTGCAACAAACGAGCCAACACCTCCAATGCCAAATACTGCAACTGTTGCATTTTTTAGTTTTTCCATGGAATTTTTGCCTAATAATTGTTCTGATCTAGAAAATGGCATTACTTTCTTCTTCTCCCTACTAGTTAATTATTGTAAATCTAATTTAACGTGTATTTCATTTAATTGACTTTGGGTCACAGATGTAGGAGCCTCAGTCATTAAGCAAGTTGCAGATTGAGTCTTAGGAAATGCTATTACATCTCTAATATTGCTGCTGTTGGACAAAAGCATTATTAGCCTATCAAATCCGTAAGCAATGCCACCATGAGGTGGTGTGCCATATTTAAATGCTTCAAGTAAAAATCCAAATTTTTCTATTGCTTCTTCTTCACTGAAGCCTAGTGCTTTAAACATCCTTTTTTGCAGTTCAGAATTGTTAATTCTTATGCTACCGCCACCCATTTCATCGCCATTTATGACTATATCATACGCCTTTGCCCTAACTTTTTCAGGGTTTGTCTCTAACAAATCTATATCTTCATCCATTGGATGGGTAAAGGGGTGATGTTTGGCAGCGTATCTATTTTCTTCTTCGTCAAATTCAAATAATGGAAATTCAGTTATCCAAACGAGTTTTAACTCATTTGGGTCTATAATTTTTAATTTCTTTGCAACTTCATTTCTTAAGTTTCCTAAACTATCCAATACGACAGGTGTCTTATCTGCGACAAATAGTAATAAATCTCCTGATTCCCCATTCATTTTTTGTATTAAAGAGGCAAACTCATCTTCGCCAAAAAATTTGGAAATGGGAGATGTTATGCCGTCTTCTGTTATCTTTATCCACGCCAATCCTTTTGCCCCAAAGGTCTTTACATATTCCTCCAGAGAACTAATATCTTTTCTTGTAAAATCTTGAGCAAAACCTTTTACGTTTATACCTCTTACTGAACCCAAATTCTCCACTGCTGAACTAAATACTCTAAAATCGCTGTTTCTCACTAGCTCAGAAACATCTACCAACTCGAACCCAAATCTTAAATCCGGTTTATCTACGCCAAATCTCTCCATAGATTCTGCATATGTCAATCTTTGAATAGGCAATTGAATTTCTATTCCCTTTAATTCCTTAAATATTCTATAAAGCATCTTCTCATTGATAGAAATAATATCTTCAATATCTACGAAGGACATTTCTATATCTATTTGTGTAAACTCAGGCTGTCTGTTAGCCCTTAAATCTTCGTCTCTAAAGCATTTGACAATCTGATAGTACCTAT
Source organism: Tissierellaceae bacterium (assembly GCA_023229175.1). Classification (GTDB taxonomy): domain Bacteria; phylum Bacillota; class Clostridia; order Tissierellales; family Tissierellaceae; genus JAAYFT01. The sequence goes on from JALNZV010000020.1 coordinate 12,256, forward strand.
CCATTCCCGATACCATTAGAAGCTGTTTCATCAGTTGTGGTGACTGTGGCAAAGCATAAAACTCCCCGGGGTTGACTCTGCTGGGAACAAGATAATCCCTAGCCCCTTCAGGAGTTGGCTTGGTTAGCATAGGGGTTTCCACTTCTATAAAATAATTTTCACTTAAAAAGTCTCTAACTACTTTTGCAGTTTTAGCCCTCAATTTCAATTTTCCCTGCATGGAAGGCTTTCGTAAATCGAGATATCTATACTTTAGTCTCATGGTTTCTGACACATTGTCATCATCTCTTATATAAATGGGTGGAGTTTCTGATTCGTCTAAAATCTTCAATTCGGAGGCTAAAACCTCGACTTCACCAGTTTGAATTTCCTTATTTATAGATTGTCTAATTCGAACATTGCCTTTTACCGCTACTACATATTCTGACCTGATTTTTTCTGCTTTTGAAAACAATTCTTCTGACAGTGTATCGTCAAATACGATTTGACTTATACCTGTAGTATCCCTTAAATCTAAAAATATAATAGAGCCTAAATTTCTTTCTTTTTGTACCCAACCCATGAGGACGACTTCTTTACCTTGGTGTTCTGGTCGCAGCTCACCGCACATCAACGTCCTACGCAGATTTCCCATCTTCTCACCCATTCTAAAACCTCCTGTATAGTAATTATATCATCGAATAGTTTTTATAAAGTCCTTGTCATCTTTATTAATATGATTTGCAAGCCATTCGATAATAAGCATTTTCAGTTCATTTAATGCCTCGTCAGTGATTTTATCACCTTTAAAATTATAATAGATTTTATAAACCTGTTCAACAAAATAATTATGTTGTTCCCTATGTTTCATAAAATCGTCATAATGATTATCTAGCATCACCTTTTCCTCATCTGAAAAATGGTTAATAGTGTAATTCATTAAAAATATAAATATCTTTTCAATTTCCTCACGACTGGAACTTGTTCCTAGGTTGAATATCTTATTTGCCTTATCAAATATGCTCTTATGTTGCTTATCTATGATTTCAATTCCAGTCTTTAAATCATCTGTCCACCATAACATAATTATCCCCCCTTAATCTCTTAAAATCCTCTCTTTTTTATTAATTAGTTCTTCTACTCTTTCCAGGTACTCTTTAAGGTCCTTAAAATTAGGTATTCTTTCCAATCTATTTTCATCTGGAAAAAACACTTTAGATACAGCACCCATGCCTGCCCCCAAAATAGTTTCTTTTTCTTCCATCATGGCAATGTTGTATATACACTCTTTACGCGGCTTTGCATATCCAACGTTTTCAAAATTGCCAAGTATTTGTTTTTGCCTATAAAGGTAATAGGGTTTTAAACCCATTTCATCAGCGTAATTCATAGTCTCATTTAGCATCTGTTCTATAGTATCTTGACCCTTAATTGGATATTTTTCAAGGGCATTAAAGAAATTTGAACCCCTCTTTATTGAAAGGGTGTGTATGGTTAAATTTTCAGGATCAAGTTTCTTTATTTCACCTAAAGTATATTTAATGTCATCGATGCCTTCACCTGGTAGCCCAACTATTAAATCCATATTAATTACTTCAAAACTGTAGTTTCTTGCTTGCCAATATACTTCTATTATATCCTTTGCCTTGTGATGCCTTCCTATAATTTTAAGGGTATTGTCATTCATGGTTTGCGGGTTGATACTTATCCTTCTGATACCATTATTATCTAATACCTTTAGGTACTCATCGGTAATGGTATCTGGCCTTCCAGCCTCTACTGTGAATTCCTTTATATTCTCTTTTCCAAAGCTTAAATAAACCTCTTGTATTATCTTTTCCAATTCTTTTGGCGGTATGGCAGTGGGAGTGCCACCCCCAATATATACCGTATTAATTTTCTTATGGCCCATTATCCTCCTGATAGCCTTAATTTCAAAAATCAATTTATCTACATATTCTTCGATATATCCAAGATTTCCTTTTAAAGTTAAAGCCGGAAAAGAACAATAAAAACACCTTGTTGGACAAAAAGGTATACTAATATACAAACTGTATCGATTTTTATCCAGTGGATATATATGTTCCCTTTGTCTAAGGCAAATATCGGTCGCTAACTTTGCTTTCTCAATATTTAGTTTATACTCAGTGGTCAATAATCTAATTATTTCCTTTTGTTCTATGGACTTATCTACTAATTCATGTATTATTTTTATGGGCCTAATACCAGTTAATATTCCCCAAGGTAATTTTTGACCACTTATTCCAATTAAGCAATAAAATATTGACTTTTTAATACCTATGTTTATATCTTTTTTAACTGAATTTCTATATGTCTTTAGGTCCAATATATTTTCACTGTGTTTGTCTATTAAATGCCCATCCTTATATAGATATGCTGTGGCGTAGATGTCCTTGTCATTGCGGGCAAGAACGCTATGCAATAGGTATCCATTATATGGGTATTCTTTTATATCTTCTATAAATAGAGTTTCTTCCGACTTAAAAAACAATCTTATTAACTCTCTGATTTCATTGCTCTTTTCATAACCTTCTATTAGAACAAATACCACTTTATCACCTTATTTTGAACTATTTTAAAAAAGGATTACCCTTTCTTTCATTGCCTATGGTAGAGGAGAGGCCATGACCTGGATAAATCTTTACATAATCTTCATATATCATCAATTTTTCTTTAATCGATCTGATAATAGTATCATAATCTCCGCCAGGCAGGTCAGTTCTTCCTATGGAGCCTGCAAATAAGGTATCCCCAGTAATTATAGTGTCCTTTACTTTAATGCAAATCCCACCTCTAGTGTGACCTGGAGTATGGATAATTTCTGCCTTTTCTTCGCCAAATTCCAATACATCTTTGTCCTTTAATAAAATATCAGGTTCCAGCTCTACTGACCCTATGGCCATTTGGCTAGATAAGTTTTTGTCTCCATCCTTTAGCATAAAGCTATCATCCTCATGTATTCCAACTGGCACCTTTAGGATATTTTTAAGCTCCACCAAACCGCCAATGTGATCCCCATGTCCATGGGTTAATAGGATATATTTAATATTAATTTCCTTTTTATTAATTAAATTCAATATATCATCTACATCACCGCCTGGGTCCACAACTATCCCCTCTTTTTCGGTTTCCGAATACATTATATAGCAATTGGCAGCATAAATGCCAACTGGAATCCTAAGCAATTTCATCATATCACCTCTAAAATGTTTTTTTACTGTCAATCAATATGGTAACTGGTCCATCATTAGTTAGATTTACTTTCATATCCGCACCAAATATTCCCTTTTCTGTGGAAACCCCTTTTCCTATGCACTTATCTATAAATTGCATATACATTTTTTCAGCTATTTCAGGATCTCCGGATTCAGTAAAACTCGGCCTTTTGCCCTTTTTTACATCTCCAAAGAGGGTAAACTGTGATATAATCAAGATTTCTCCGCCTATATCCATAAGTGAAAGGTTCATTTTACCCTGTTTATCTTCAAAAATCCTCAGGCCTAATACCTTTTCCACCATATAATCTAAATCCTTTGTATCGTCTTCTTTACCTACACCTAAAAGAACAAGTAGGCCATTGTCAATTTCCCCAACAATTTCGTTATTTACCTTTACTGAAGCCTGTGAGACCCGCTGTACAACTGCTCTCATATAACATCCTCCTTATGCTGTCACTCTATAGACATCTAAAACATTCTTGATTTTCTTGATTTTTTTGATGGTATCTTTTAACTCTTCTATATCTCCAATCTCAAGGGTTAAGTTTATATATACGACTTTATCTCTAGATGTTCTGGCATTCAAAGACACAACTCCCAAATCCGCATCTGTAATCCTTTGGGTTATATCTGCAAGAAGGCCCGATCTATCATAGGCTTTAATTTGAATTTCCGCTTTATAAGCAGCTTTTTTCTGTAAATCCCATTCAACTTCTATAAATCTCTCTGTATCTTCTGAAGCTGCAATATTTGGACAGTCTGACCTATGAACAGATACACCTCTACCTCTAGTTATATACCCTACAATTTCGTCTCCTGGCACAGGGTTACAGCATTTAGAGAATCGAATTTTAATATTATCTACACCTTTTACTCGAACTCCTTGGGTAGCCTTTGGTTTTTTAGGTATGGATTGCTGTATTTTGCTTTCAACAAAGGATTTCTCATCTTCAATTTTGTATAGTTCATTGTACTGTACCCTTAATTTAGAAATTACCTGATTCAACGTTGTGCTCCCGTATCCAATGGAAGCATATAAATCTTCTACTGTATTTATGCTGGCCCTGTTTGCTATGGATTTTAACCATTCTTCCTTTAAAATTTCAGAAGGCTTATAACCCAACCTCTTTACTTCTTTTTCAAGGGCATCTTTTCCTTTTATTATATTTACGTCTTTTTCCTTGAGCTTAAACCATTGCCTGATTTTAGATTTGGCCTGAGTGCTTTTAACAATCTTTAGCCAGTCTCTACTGGGTCCATTGCTATTTGTCGATGTAATGACCTCTACTATATTTCCATTCCTAAGCTTGTAATTTAAAGGCACAATTCTTCCATCAACCTTAGCTCCAACACATTTGTTTCCCACCTCTGTATGGACTCGATAAGCGAAGTCTATGGGAGTAGATCCATCTGGCAAGTTTATGATATCTCCTTTTGGCGTAAATATAAATACTTCGTCAGTAAAGAAATCTATCTTTAAAGTTTCCATAAAATCCTTTGGATCATTGAGCTCCGATTGCCATTCAAGTAACTGTCTTAACCAAGTCAATTTATCGTCAAAATTGTCAGTTTTAGTTGCTCCTTCTTTGTATTTCCAATGGGCAGCAATGCCGTATTCTGCAGTTCTGTGCATATCCCATGTCCTTACCTGCACTTCGAATATCTCTCCCCTTAAGCCTATTACAGTAGTGTGAATAGATTGGTACATATTTGGCTTAGGCATGGCAATATAGTCTTTAAACCTACCAGGCAGTGGTTTCCATAGATTGTGAACTATGCCCAGCACTTCATAGCAATCTTTCACATTATCGACGATAACCCTAATTGCAGTAAGATCAAATATCTGTTCAAAAGACTTCCCTTGATGAACCATCTTTTTATATATACTATAGAAGCTTTTTGGTCTGCCGCTAATGTCGTATCGTATATTTACTTCGCCTAATTTGCTGCCTAAAGTTTCGGTAATTGATTGTATATAGGCAATCCGCTCCTGTCTTCTAGCAGCCACTCTTTCCACTAAGTCGTAGTAGTTTGTCGGATCTAGATACCTTAGGGACAGATCTTCTAGTTCCCATTTTATTTTAGAAATCCCCAGCCTATGGGCCAATGGGGCATATATTTCCAAAGTCTCAAGGGCTTTTTCTTTTTTCTTTTCGTCACTCATATACTCCAATGTTCTCATATTGTGCAATCTATCGGCCAATTTCACTATTACAACCCTGATATCGTTTGCCATTGCTAAAACCATTTTTCTTAAATTTTCTGCTTGGTTTTCTTGCTTTGTTTTATATTGTAACTTCTTTAACTTAGTTACTCCCTCAACTAGGTCAGCAATCTCCACTCCAAATCTATCGGCAATCATTTCATGAGTTATTTCAGTATCCTCTATGACATCGTGAAGAAACCCTGCTACAATGGTGGCAGTGTCCATGTTCAAATCGGCCAAAATCATGGCGACGTTAAAGGGGTGAATAAAAAACTTCTCACCTGAATTTCTCGTCTGCCCTTCATGGGCAAATTGAGCAAAATTATAGGCATCTATTATAAGACCTAAATCCGCTTGTGGATTATATTGTTCAATTTTTAATAGTAGTTTTTCTATCATAAGGTTCACCTTTTCTAAGATAATAAGATTTGTCCAATTAACCAATTATTTATTTATACCCTTTTTGACATCATTTTAACTTATGCTCTGCATTTTAACAATTACTATCTAAACCTGTAGCTTTGTATTACTATCTGAATATTTGTAAACCCATTATATTCATTAATTGAAGGGTAGTACAAAGCATCCATGGTTATATTATTATTAAGCCCCTTATATACGTTGTCCAGCTCATCTCTCCCATAGTTTTCTATAACTTTGGATTCAAATGATTGTATATCTCCAAAAAACAAACCATCTATGGTAGTATCCTTATCCTGTAGTATTAATTTTAATACATTTTTATCTTTACCAAGCAAAAATCCCCTGTTAATTTTATATCCCTTTCCTCCAAATAATGGTTTATTATTCCCTTTTCCAAATGGTTCTAAAACCTTTAATTCATTAATTAATTTAAAACTTAAATATCTCAAAGGCAATTCCATATCTATATATACTTTTGGAATTAAATCGTCTTCTGTTAAAGCAGTATTTTCATTTAATCTCTTTCTGAGTATGGGTATATGTCTTTCTTCAAGGGAAAGTCCTGCAGCCATAGGATGTCCACCAAATCTTGAAAGCAAATCTTTACATTTTGTTAGCTCATCAAACATATTGTATTCCTCTATGGACCTACCAGAGCCTTTGACTCCATCTTTGCCCATGGTTAGTACAATTGAAGGTTTGTTGTATCTTTCTTTTATTCTCCCTGCTATTATTCCAGCTACAGATTCATTTATCTCAGGTTCGTAAATAACAAGAACCTTATCTTCTTTAATATTAGTATTGTCAATAGTATTTGCTATTTTTTCAAATCCATTTAAGGTTAATAACTTTCGTTCCTCATTGTAGTTAAAAAGCTCTTTTGCAAATTTCGCTGCTGTTTCTTCATCTGGTGCAAGCAGAAGTTCCAATGATTTTAAAGCTGAATCTAACCTGCCAGATGCGTTGATATTAGGTCCTAATATAAATCCTATATGGTAAACGGAGATTTCCTTGTTCTCTATTCCAGTTTCTCTCATCAAAGCCTTTAATCCTATATTTTTTGTGTTGTTTAAAGAGTTCAGTCCATTTTTTACTATAATTCTGTTTTCATCGACCAAATCCATTACATCGGAAACTGTTGCCATGGCCACATACTCCAATAGGGAATATGTAGAATCCACTTCCTTTTCTAAGGCTATATAGAGGCCTTGAATTAATTTAAAAGCCACTGCAGCTCCACATAAATATTTGAATGGATATTTACATTCAATTTGCTTTGGATTTACTACAGCATCAGCGTCTACTTTGATATACTGTTTTTTATTTGTATTTTCATCGATTTCAAAGGGAATGTCGTGATGGTCCGTTACTATTACATTTAGCCCCAATTCCTTTGCTAGTTTTACCTGTTCTATGGCAGCTATTCCGTTGTCACATGTTATTATTGTATCAATATGGTCTTCCTTTGCCTTGTATACAATGTCCTTGTTAATGCCATAACCGTCATTTACCCTATCTGGTATTGTATAATCTACGATCCCACCTAGTTTCTTAATTTCAGTATAAAGTATATAAATAGACATGACCCCATCGACGTCAAAGTCCCCCACTATCCTCATTTTTTTCTTCTGGATAATTTTTTCCTTTATAATCTTTGCTGCCTTATATAAATCTTTCATTTCCAATGGATTATACATTTTATTTAGATTGGGATTTAAAAAGAGCTCAATAGAGTTTTTATCTTTGATATCCCGATTTACTAATAATTTAGACAAAAATTCAGTAATATTGTGTTCCCGCGCAATTTTCTTATAGTCCCCTTTTTTATTCCGAATAAACCATTTCTCCAATAATTTCACTCCATAAAATATATTTAGACTCACTAATTAGTAAGTAAATTCTACCATGTTACGACATTTAATTCTAGTTAAATTTGCAATTCACCTTATTCTGCAATTAAAATAAAAACTGCCTATTTAGCAGTTGTTATTTTTCGGTTTTTTAATTCATACCACAGGGGAGATGCAATAAATAGAGATGAATAAGTTCCTGCGATAATCCCTATCATTAGGGGCAAAGCTAAAATCTTAACATCTTCAACTCCTAATACGTACAATACTAAAACAGCGATAAAAGTCGTAAGAGATGTGTAAATAGTCCTTGTCAACGATTGTTTTATGCTGCTGTTAATTATATCTTCTGTGGATTTCCTAGGATAAAGTTTTATGTTCTCCCTCATTCTATCAAATATTACAATTGTATCGTTAATTGAATACCCTAGTACAGTTAATATCGCAGCAATAAAAGAGCTATTTATTGATATTCTAAAAATTGAATAAAATGAAAACATAATCAAAACATCATGGATTAAAGCCACAACAGCTGCAATACCAAAAGAAAACTCGAATCTCCAGCTAATATAAATTAACATGAGTACAGTTGCTATTAAGGTAGATAAAAGTGCTTTGTTTCTAATTTCTTTCCCCATATATGGACCAAACTTTTCCGATTGAAAATTGTCCTTATCAAGATTATATTTCTCCGTAAAACTATTAATTATTGTCCTTATTTCATCATTTGTAAGGTCAAGGGTGCTTTTTATGATAACCTCATTTTTATCCTTGCCCGCATGTAATATACTGGCTTCCCTATCGTATCCATCTATTATATCTCTTATCTCATTTACTGATATAAATTCCCCAATGTCTATTTGAATCAAGGTGCCTCCTGTAAAGTCAATTCCATAGTTGAGACCTTTAATCGCAAACATTAAAATCCCCACTATTATTATTAATATAGACATTATGGCAAATATTTTTCTATGTTTTAATACATCCATTTCTTTACCTCCTATGCCCCATAAAGTTTGGGATTTTTGCCACCAAAGATTGAAACAGCAAGTCTTAGTAAGTATTTCGAGAAAACAACAGCTGTTATCATTGAAGCTATAATTCCAATGATTAGGGTAACGCCAAAGCCTTTAATCGGGCCAGTTCCAAAATAATATAATACTAAACCTGCTATTAAAGTAGTTATATTGGCATCTAGTACAGAGGAAAGGGCCCTTTTAAATCCTGTGTCAACTGAGGTTCTAATTGTTTTTCCTATTTTGATTTCTTCTTTTATCCTCTCAAATATTATAACATTGGCATCTACTGCCATTCCTATGGATAGTACTAGTCCTGCTATACCTGGTAAAGTTAATTTAGCTCCCAAAGCTGACATTGTAAATATAATAATTAATGTATAAACAATTAATCCTAGGGATGCGACAAAGCCAGGAATTCTGTAAATAACAATCATGAAAACAAAAATAAGTAAAAGTGCTATTGCACCTGCCTCTATACTTCTTTCAAAGGCATTTAATCCAAGTGTCGGCCCTATGACTGAAGTTTGTAATTCGTTCATCTCTACTGGCAAAGCTCCTGCCCTGATTAAGGTCGAGAGTTTGTTTGCACCATCTAAATCAAATTTTCCCGTAATAAATGCCTTCCCATTTGTAATAGGCTCCATATATTGTACTATGGGCGATGAAATTACTTGACCATCTAAGACTATGAACACAATTCTTTCTTCAGGTTCCATATTCTCTGATAAAACGCTGGTTACTTCAGCAAAATTTTCTGTCCCCTCTTTATCCAGTTCCAGGCTAACAACAACTTCCTGCTGCCCGATTTCGTTGGTATGATATTGAACCTCGGATCCTTTTACATTTTTCCCAGTGATGACTACATTTCCGTCTGGGTCAATGAACTGCAGTTGAGCTGTTTTGCCAATTAGTTCTGTGGCTTCCTGGGGATTGCTTATTCCTGCTAATTCAACCCTAATTCGATTTCCAGACTCAATTGATATATTTGGTTCTGAAACCCCTAGGCCGTTTATCCTCTCATTGATTATGGCCTTTGATTGCTCCATTAATCGCTGTAGTTCAGGTCCTTTTAGTTCAGTTTTAGCTTCCAAAACAACATATACTCCACCTGCCAAATCAAGACCAAGGTCTATCCCGTCTTTTGCCCTAGGTATCTGAATACTTCCAATTGTCGCCCCGTTTATTGCAACAAAAGAACCATATATAATTAGAGCTAATATTGCAATGAAAATAATTGCATTCTTTGTCATGTTATACCTCCTGCCTTAAAAATCAATTTCGATTTAAAATTACTTTCAAACAAAAGATGGTGGTAAAACCACCATCCTTAGTGCTTATTTTTATAATTATATCACAATTTATTTCAATATAAAAGTAAATTTACGAAATATTTATTCCTATTATCCCTCCAATTACCCCAGATACAGCACTTATTATAAGCCTTGAAACTAAAAATACTTCCGACAACATGGGCCTAACAAAACCAAGACCTAAAATTAGTAATATTAAGTAATAAGCTATTCCAAGAATCCCTCCATTTATCCACCCTTTTTCCTTAATCTTTGCGGATAAATAAATACTGCCTATTGCTATGCTAAGCATCAATACAATTGTATTTACTAAAGGTATGATACCTTCGCCGATTTTTGTATATGCTAACAATACTGAAAAAACTAGTATGGAAACACCTGTGATTATAAATGACAGTATTAAACCTTTTCCTAAATAAATCAGTTTAATTAAATTATTCCCTTTCATGATAGCCCCCCTCAATAAATTTTCCCTTAATTTAATTTATTTCAAGTGCTTCCCGTTTATTACAACAAATAAAAAGCTCCCTGTAAATTAGGAAGCTTTAAAATTATTAGTTTTCTTCGTCTTTCAATTCATCGGTTTTTGTTTCTTCATCGGTCAACTCTTCTTTTACAAGTTTTTCATTTTTCTTAACTACTGAGCCAATGGACCACTTCGTCATTTCTAGCCTAGTTTTGCTTGGGCCTGCTTCAATTAATACAATGTCTTCTCTTACCTTAGTTACCTTGCCATAAATACCGCCAATTGTTACTATTTCATCGCCAATTCTTAGATTGTTTCTCATTTCTGTAACTTGGGCTTCCTTTTTCTTTTGAGGCCTAATTATTAGGAAATAAAAAACTACTAAAAATCCTAGTGTTACAATTAGCGGCGAAAATTGCTGTACATTCATTTAACTACCTCCTTTTCTATATAATATTATACATCATTTCATAGATAATTCATCTATATTTTGTCCATATAACCATATTTTTCATAAAATTCACTTTTGTATTCCATAAATCTATCTTCTTTTATGGATTTGCGTATGTTTTCCATTAGGTCGATTAAAAAATGTAAATTATGAATCGTTGCAAGCCTCGCACCAAGTATTTCATTTACGTTAAAAAGGTGTCTAATATAAGCCCTTGAATAATTTGAACAAGTATAACAACTGCATTCAGAATCTAATTTTGAGAAATCCTTTGAATATTTGGCATTTCTTATAACCAACCTTCCGCTAGATGTGAGCACTGTTCCATTTCTTGCAATTCTAGTGGGTAGTACGCAATCAGCCATATCTATACCTTTCTCTACAGCCTCAAATAAATAATCAGGGGTGCCTACTCCCATTAGGTATCTAGGCTTATTCTTGGGTAAAAACGGTGTTGTATGCTCTAATATTTCACACATTAACTCCTTTGGCTCCCCAACACTTAGGCCACCTACAGCATATCCGGGGAAATCTAATTCCACTAAATCCTTTGCACTCTTTTCCCTTAGGTCCTTATACATCCCACCTTGGACGATGCCGAATAATCCCTGACTATCCCAATTTTTATGATAATCCTTGCATCTTTTTGCCCATCTAGTGGTCCTTTCCATGGATTCCTTTGAATATTCGTAACTAGCTGGATATGGGGTGCACTCGTCAAAGCTCATCATTATATCGGATCCTAAGGCATTTTGTATTTCAATGGACTTCTCCGGACTTATGAAGTGGGTAGAACCGTCGATATGGGACCTAAATTCTACACCTTCTTCTTTTATTTTCCTCAAATCCCCAAGGCTAAATACTTGAAACCCGCCACTATCCGTAAGAATTGGCCCGTTCCAATTCATAAACTTGTGCAGGCCGCCTGCTTCTTTTATTAATTCGTGACCTGGTTTAAGATATAAGTGATATGTGTTAGAAAGTATTATTTGGGCACCTAAATCCCTTACCTCTTCAGGCGTCATAGCCTTAACTGTACCCCTAGTTCCAACTGGCATAAAAATTGGCGTCTCTACTACGCCATGGGGTGTATGTAATTTTCCAAGCCTCGCCTTACTATCCTTAGCTTCTTTTAATAACTCAAATTTTATTGCCATTGTATTCCTCCAATTATTTTATAAACATTGCATCGCCAAAGCTAAAAAATCTATATCTTTGTTTTATGGCTTCGTCATAAGCCTTAAATACATTGTCTTTATTTGACAGTGCACTTACTAGCATTAACAATGTGGATTCAGGTAAGTGAAAGTTTGTAATCAACTTGTCTATAATTTTAAATTCGTATCCTGGATAAATAAAAATATCTGTCCAGCCGGATGCAGGGGAGATAAAACCGTTTTTAGCAGCTACTGTTTCTAAGGCCCTAGTGGAAGTGGTACCAACTGATATAATCTTCCCACCATTTTCCCTGCAATTATTAATAGTATTAGATGCTTCCTCCGAAATATTGAAGTATTCTGAATGCATGTGATGATCTAATATATTATCTGCTTTCACAGGTCTAAATGTACCAAGACCAACATGTAATGTTATATAGGCTAAACTAACCCCTTTATTATATATTTCTTCCAAAAGGTGTTCTGTAAAATGTAATCCGGCAGTAGGTGCCGCAGCAGAGCCTTTATGTCTGGCATATACGGTTTGATATCTACTTTTATCGCTCAATTTTTCCGTTATATATGGTGGAAGGGGCATTTCCCCTAGCTGATCTAAAATTTCTTCAAAAATACCCTCATAATGAAACTTAATTATTCGTGTACCGTCCTCGGCAATAGATAATACGTCTGCTTTTAAAATGCCACTGCCAAATTCAATTATACTTCCAGGTCTAACCTTTTTACCGGGTCTTACAAGACATTCCCAGCAATTATCTTCTAGTCTTTTTAATAGCAATATCTCTATTGCCTCTTCTTTTCCTAATCTATTGCCATAAAGCCTAGCTGGAATTACCTTGGTATCATTTAAAACTAAGCAATCCCCTGAATTTAAGTACTCTACTATATCTGTAAACTTTCTGTGTTCTAATTCACCTGTTAATCTATCCAGTACCAGCAATCTCGAATCTTCTCTGTTGTTCAGTGGATGCTGTGCAATTAGCTCCTCAGGTAAATCATAATAAAATTCCCTTAGCTTCATTAAAAAACTTCAACTCCAGTATAATAAAATTTTAAAATCTCTTCAAAAGAAAACCCTTCTTCTGCCATTCTCATTGCTCCAAACTGGCTCATGCCTACTCCATGGCCATATCCACGACCCTCAATAACTATATCTGTCATTTCTGATTGATATAAAGTTCCTATATTCTCTGACCTATCCTTGCCTATTGCCCTATTTACTGTACCTCTATTTGCTTTTTTATATTGTGTCCCATCGATAATAAAGGCATTGGCTATATCTATATGTCTTGGCAGGATAGAGCTGCCATCGAGCACATAGGCTTTCTTTTCAGCAGAATTTGTTCCTCCGCTTACTATATTAAACCAATTGCTCTTTAGAGTAGTATTTCCCAAAATATTGCGGAAATTACTATCGCTAAGGATTTCCTCACCAAGAGAACCCGTCAATTTTACTTTGTTCACCTTCCCAGTTGAGTTAGTCTCAATAATTTCAACTCCCTTTAAATCGCCAATGTATACGCCATTTTGTACTAATTTGGCATTTAACTCGGATAAGCTTATGCTTATTTTCCAGTTACTATAAGGAGAAGCTAGGGAATATATATCCTTTACTGAGGTCAAGTATGGAATTGTCCCACCCCAGACATTTGAACTATCCTCTGTATATCCACTACTACTGGAATGATAAAAGGCCTCTATGATTTCATTGTCGTAGTATATGTAAATCCCTCTTGTTTCTTCAACTGCCAGGTTTGTTTCTTGCCTTTCAAATTCATATCCTCCATAAACTTGACAATGGGTAGTATCGCATAAATTATATCCTTCACCTTGATGTTTGTTTACATTTGACATGGAGTAGGACCTGGATGCAACAGCTTGAGCCTTTAGTGCCTCAAATGGAGATGTGTACGACATTTCCCTAGGTACAACTCCATATAAATAGTGTTCTAATTCAACGTGATTTAACACTACTAATTTATTGTTACTTGTCAATATCCTGATAAAATCCCGATACCTATCTTTTTCTACTTTAATAGTAGGGTCTTCTAAATCATTGGAACCAATAATTAAACTTCCGTCTGAGGGCAAAGTGAACAAACTGTCCCCATCAGTACCATATAATTCTATAAAACCATCTCCATTTATTATTGCTGTTATTTTTGGCTCATCCAACAAGAGCAATGGATTATCCTTCTCATTTAAATAAAAAATTGAGAACCCTAGGGGACTTTCTAAATTTACCATATAATCATCCACGATTGGCATGGTCAATTTAACGTCGATATACTTTGGTTCAATTTCTTCACCATAAGACTTTGCTGAGAAAAATAATAAAATTATCAACAATATAATAGTTGTATTTTTAAGGGATTCTCTCATTATACTTCCTCCTAAACTTTAATCTTCACTATATGGAATTCCAAAATGTTCATATGCTTTTTTTGACACAACCCTTCCCCTAGGAGTTCTATTTAAATATCCTATTTGAAGTAAATAGGGTTCATAAACATCTTCGATGGTGACTCTTTCTTCTCCTGTAGCCGCTGAAAGAGTATCTACTCCAACGGGTCCTCCATTAAAGTTATCAATCAAAGTAAGAATTAGCTTTCTGTCTACGCTGTCAAGGCCCAGTCTATCTATTTCCAAGACTTCTAACCCTTTTTTAGCTACCTCTAGGGTTATATTTCCATTTTCTACTACTTGAGCATAATCTCTTACCCTCTTTAATAACCTATTGGCTATTCTTGGCGTTCCCCTAGATCTTTTGGCAATTTCTAGTGCACCATCTTCTGTAATTTCTATATTCAAGATATTGGCAGACCTGACAACAATTCTCTTTAGGCTTTCTATATCATACAGCTCTAGATTTAGCATAACGCCAAACCTATCCCTCAAAGGGGAGGTCAACAGCCCAGCCCTAGTTGTAGCTCCAATTAAGGTGAATTTTGACAAGTCTAATCTAATGGATCTGGCAGAGGGGCCCTTTCCAATAATAATATCCAAGGCAAAGTCCTCCATGGCAGGGTATAAAATTTCCTCTACTGTCCTATTTATACGATGTATCTCGTCAATAAACAGTACATCGTCATCCCCGAGATTGGTTAGTATACTAGCTAAGTCCCCCGGCCTTTCTATTGCGGGCCCAGAGGTTATCCTTATGTTTACTCCCATTTCATTGGCTATGATATTTGCAAGGGTTGTCTTGCCAAGTCCCGGTGGCCCATATAGCAGCACATGATCTAAAGCTTCATTTCTTCCTCTAGCTGCCTGTATAAAGATGTCCAGTTTTTGTTTGGCCTTTTCTTGCCCTATGTATTCTTTTAACCACTTTGGCCTTAAAGTCATTTCATTTTCTATGTCCTCTTCTTTAAACTCAGTGGTTACAATTCTATCTTCCATTTCTTTCATCTGTCAACACCTTCTCAATTTTTAGATAGTTTTTTTAGTACCTCTCTGATTACGCCTTCAACGCTAAGATTTGAAATATCAATTCCTCGTATTGCCTTATCTATTTCTATCCTGGAATATCCCAAAGACATTAGTCCATTTACAGCCTCTGGATAAATGTTTATTTCTTGTTCGTCTATGGTGTCTTCTATTTCTATATCTTTATCAATTCTATCTTTTAACTCTAAAACAATTCTTTCCGCAGTCTTTTTACCTACTCCTGGGGCTTTACACAATATGTCAATTTGTTTACTTAATATTGCCCTTTTAATCTGGTTCGGCGTTAAAGTAGATAAAACTCCTAAAGCTACTTTGGGCCCAATTTTTGAAACAAACTGAAGCAATTTAAACATGTCAATTTCATCTTTTGTGGTAAATCCGTATAAATATATTCCATCTTCCCTGACATTTAAATATGTAAATATCATAGCATTTTTCATACCTAATTCAAGATTGACCATTGAATTAACAGAGGTAAAGACCTTATAACCAATATTGTTGTTTTGGAGTACAAAATAATCATCTTTTAAATCTACTATATCCCCAATTATAAATTCAAACAATTAATTCACCCTTTTATATTATTTCATCCTAAACGATTCTTTAAATTTCAGTGAAACACCATGGCATATTGCTACAGCCAATGCATCAGCCACGTCGTCTGGCTTTGGTTTTTCTTTTAAATTAAGTAATATTTTTACCATCTCCTGGACCTGGTCTTTTTCTGCCCGTCCATAGCCTACAATGGCCTGCTTAATCTGAAGCGGTGTATATTCATATACTTCTAACCCCTTATTAACAGCAGCTAATATCTCCACTCCCCGAGCTTGTCCAACTAGTATTGCCGTTTTAACGTTTTTGTTGAAAAATAATTCTTCTATTGCTAGGTCCTCAGGATTGTATTTTTCTATAATTTCACTTAGCCTATCGTAGATTATCTTTACTCTTTCTGGAAAATTTAGCTTAGAATCAGTTTTTATAGATCCAAATTCTATGGCCTTTAGGCTATTTCCCTTCGATTCAACGATACTATATCCCACAATTGCAATCCCAGGATCTATACCTAAAATAATCATTTTATTATCTCCCCCTAGTATAACTATTATTGTATCACATTTCAAATAAAAAACTAAGTTAGAATTTCTAACTCAGTTAACTAATAAAATTCTCTAGCACATTGGATAGTTCTTCTTGGCTATCGATTACAATTCCTTCAATTAATTTGTTTTGGTCTGCCTCCATTAGCAATGAAATTGGGTAATCTGGAAAAAAGGTTTCTAATTTTCTTTGGCCATTTTCATCGATTTTATAGATAGCTATATTTCCATCTTTCTCTCCTATGACATAGTGATTTTCGCAAAGATGATTCTTTGTAATTCCTATGGTGATTTTACTTTGAGAAAAGCTAATTAATTTTTTCTCAGGGAAATTTTCCAAGTATTGGAGTAGGTCATCTTTAGTCATATTAATATATTCTTCTTCGATTTCTCTTGTCTTTGTAATTACGTGGCCACAAGGCGTATGATAAATTCTTTCCTCTATTATTGTATTTGGTGAAATAAGAATATCTTCCTTAGTAATTTCAAAATCTAAATTATCTTCCAAACCATCCTTTTTATTTTTAATCTGTTGAATATCATTATACTGTACTATTCTACCGATTAAATTATATCCTATAAAAAAACTACTAACAAATAAGGTTAAAGAGAATAAAAATATTAAAATAATCTTGTTCTTTTTCAAAAATATCCCTCCAGAAAGCTATCTAGAGGAATATTTTAACCATTTTTAGTTTTTTTATACATTTTATTCCTATTTGTTTATCTCTCCAACTTTGAATCCAGCACTTTGTATTTTATCAATTAACTTATCAGCATTATCACTATCTACCCTTAAAACAACCTGCATTAAATCTAACACCTTTGGATCCAAAACAGCAATATTCATTATATTAATACCTTCTTTTCTTATGACATCGGTCAACCTTGCCAATTGACCAGGTAAATCAAACATGTTAACTACTATACCAGTACCCTTATCTATTCCAAAGATCTCAGAAAATGCTTTAAATATCGCAAAGTGAGTAAGTATCCCTACGAAATTATTGTCATCAAATACAGGTAGAAAAGGCGTCCTTAATTCTTTTAACAAATAAGAGGCCTTTTCTATTCTGTCACCTGCAGAAACTAAACTATAATTATTGTTGTAAATATCTTTAACTTTGGCCTGATTTAGATATTCTTCTAAAGGCAAGCCGGATTCTAAGCAGTTTCTATAAATAGCTTCTTTCATTACAATTCCCTTAAATTCATTGCCTTCTAACACCGGTAATGAAAGGAAATCATCTTTGTTAATCTTTTCTAAAGCATCAGACAGGCTCTCGTTTAAACCTACTGTCGTCAACTTTCCCTTTGGAAGCATATAGTTCCTGATATACATAGTTTTTCCCCCTTTATATTATTTATATCTCTTTAATACCCTATCATTAACCCCATACCAATAAGCTTCTTTATATAATTTCATGCCAGATCTGAAAGTCATTTTAAATACTTCCTCGTATATTTTATTTAATTCATCTAGAGTTAAGAGGCTATAGTCTTCTTTTATTGTATAGTGTTTTGAATCGTATTCAATGGTAAGCTGTTTGTCTAAATATTTATTTAAACTAAATACTTTCTTTTTTAATATATCGTCACAGTAATCTTTGATATTACCATATAACTCTTTGTTTTTTTTCTCTTTCTTCGTTAATTCTTTATAAATTGCTTCTTGTAGAATCTTTATTTTCTTTGGATTTTGTTTAAAATGGTATAAGTATTTTCTCTTATAAAGTTCTTCTAGAGGGATATTTTCAATGGAAAGTTTTTCTAACATATTTACAAAATGACTGTTGAAATAACCCTTTCTATATCCTTCGATATAAATATATAGTTCCAAACGGTTTATATCGTCGTGGATTAGTTGTCCTAGATTTAAAGATATAAATTGGTTTCCTTTTTTATGTTTTAAGAATCTATTGATATGCCTTTTTATTCTATGTATAGATATATATTTTGGTGAAATATTTGTTATATTGTCTTCAAGATCACAGAGATTTAGAAGTATATGTATGGAATTGACGTCGCTATTATATAGAAATTTATGTATTAATCCATTATAAATACCGAAAAATCCTTTACTCGCTAATACCATACTTATACCTCCTTTTTTTAGAATTGTTGACAATATGCATAGTTAATAAACACTTGAGGGGTAAAAAAAGCGTCCTAAACTTTTATCTAGGAAACCTAAAGCTTTTTTATTAATGGACAGTATAGACTATTATACTACATAATTCCCCAAAATTGTTTAAAAAAATTTAATAGATTGTTTACAAATAATTAATATCTTTTACTCTAAATTTCTGTTTGTAAGTATTCTTAAAACGTCTTTTTCGTCTAAGTTTTTCTTAATTCTGTACCTTCCCGTCAACAAGAACTTGTCTACCTTTGCTGATTGTGCTAAAATAGCAAACCCTTTTTCATCTTCTATTAACCCTGCATTATAGAGGTTTTTAGCTATATTATAAGAACTTTCACCAACTTTTACATAAAAGTCTACATATTCATCCTCAATTTCATCAATTTCCTCATTTTCATCCTCTTTTATCATTGTATCCTCGGGTGATAATTCCAATTCTTCAACACTCTCCACTGATTTATCTGTCTCATCTACGGAATTATCTCCATCTGATTGCTCCTTATCGCTGTGTTCAATTATGCTCTCTTTGACCTTTATCATACCCAAATCTCTGGCCTTCTCAATAATTATATCATCTGACAATTCTACAAATTTAGTCATAGGGAAAAATGAATAAAAAGTACTAGAGATTACTATTCCAATTCCTAAACCTAAGATTAAATAAGTGATTTTTTGCCTCTTGCCCATTTTATACCTCCAACATTTTAATAATAAAATTCAAAATTTAATATATCTTGCTCCACGTCTATGGAATACCCATAACTCCTCAACTTAGTAATATTATAATTTTCATAAGCGACCTTTTCAACAATTCTATTTATGTTAATATTTTTCTCAAAATCCTTAAGCTTTAAACATAAGTTTTTATCCTTTCTTAATATGGCATCTTTCAGTTTTCCTTCCAGCTCTCCTGGCTGTGAAATAATTAAATTGTTATATACAAAATAGTTGTATTTTTTTCCATTGGCCTTAGGGTAGTCGTCTCTGTTCCAATTGTGAGTTTTTGACAATTCCTCATCATCTAAATTAAAATAACTATGCCTTATTATGCTCCTTCCATTTTCTGTTATGGGATCATCCCAAGTAGCGTCAATGTGATAATACTCAGACTCTAACTCTACTAAATTCCAAGCGTGATTTTCACCTTTAGATGCTCCAATTACAATCATAGAATTGATTTGCAAATCGTCTAACAAATATTTCATCGCCTTTGCATATCCTTCACATACTGCATTTCCAAGTTCTAAAACACCATAGCTCGAATAGGATTCGGGAGGAATTTGCGAATCGTACAACAAACTTTCATCGTATTTGCTGCTGTTGACAATGTAATCATGAACAACCAGTACTTTTTCATAATCAGACATAGTCTCATTTATATAATTTTTTATGAAATCCTCCTTTATCTCCCTGACCCTTTGCCGATGAGATACGATTTCCTTTTTAGATTTTGTATACAATAAATTCAGCTTTCCTAATCTATATTCTGCACCCTTGTAATACATAATCTCAGGATTATCATTGGAAATCATCTCCAACATATAAAAAATTTCCTGAGGTTTTTTAAAGAAATTAAGATTTTTTAAATCCACCTCATCGTCGCCATTTAATAGGGCAGTCTCCAATTCCAAGTATAATTTTGAGTTTTTAATCGGTATCTCTTGCATCTGACTGTTAGTAGCAACAATGGAAGTACTTTTTAAAGCTATATTCAATTGTCCCTTTCTATATATAAATAATGTGGCTAAGATTAAAACTATTAAGAATTCTATAATAATTATCTTGAAATATCTCTTCACCAACTCACCCCTTGTGTATAATTGTAACATATTTCTATTTAAATGTTATATTTTTCTGCTAAGTTGTCCACCATATTCTATAAATAAAAAACCTTGTGAGAAAATCCCACAAGGCCATAAAAAACTTTATTCAAACACAAATATTTCTTCCATTTCATCAGAATATGATCTTATAGTATCTAAAATAAAATAAGATATTTTCAAATTAAGGGAAAGTGCAAAATCCAAGTCATTGCTAAAACTTGTCTTTAATGAATATTCTTCTACTACAGAATTGATATAGTCCTTTACTTTTTTCTTAAGATTTATCGTATTTGTGTCGTATATATCTATATCGGCAACGTTTATTACATTTTTCTTAAAACTATGATTCAATGCAAACTCATTGAGCTGGGACTCATATTTAATGTGTTTAACCATGTTGTCCATAAATGTCCACCTATTGGCATGAGGCAAACATACATAATCAGTCAAATAATGTGATATAATGCCAATTTTTTTGCTTAATATTTTCATAGCCAAAGGATCGAGAATTTTATTAAACTCTAAGTACCTGCTGATAAATATTAACTTTACAATCTCTTTTGATACATAGTTTAAACTTTCGTCCTTATAATGCCTTATAAATTTAAACTTAGGCATAATATCTGGGCAAACTGAACCCCATAGTAGCTTTTCCTTGTCCAATTTTATATCATAAATCTTAAAAATATTGTCATATATCTCAGATGCAACGATTTTGTGAGAATCTGAAAAAATTTGAAACACCCCTTTAGATAAATTTATACTTTAGTAAATAGTATTACATTAACTGGTTAAAGTCAACATAATATTAAACATAATACATTTATATCACAAATTCAACTGTTTGTCTAACTAATCTTTCAAAGCCTCTGAAATAAGATTCTCGTATATTTGAAAGTCCTTTGCGTTAAAAAGTACAAAAACAACCTTTTCCGGAAACCTTTTACTTTTAATAAAGTCTAAAACTGCATCTAAAGCAACCTTGGAAGCCTGAACTATGGGATAGCCATATGCTCCTGTAGAGATTGATGGGAATGCCACACTTCTTATGTTATATTCTTTGGCGAGTTTTAGTGAATTATAATAAGCATTATACAATAATTGTTCCTCGCCTGATTCTCCTCCGCTATATATTGGACCTACCGTATGAATAACGTAATTGCAGGGAAGATTTCCTCCAACAGTTATCCTAGCCTCTCCAGTAGGGCAGCCACCAATCTTTTTACATTGCTCTAATATTATCTTTCCTCCTGCTCGGTGTATGGCACCATCTACACCGCCGCCACCTAAAAGCGTATTGTTAGCTGCATTTACAATAGCTTCTACTTTTACCTCAGTGATATCGCCTTGTTGTACTTCTATAATCGTATTCTCAAAATAATACACCTTCTCACCCCCGTGTTAGTCTAAAACCCTAGCTATTCCACTCCAAATATTTCCCGTCTCAAATCCTCTTCTCCAAGAAGCAATACCAGCTAAATCATACTTATGGATTAATGAAGTTTTATATTTAAGAGAATCTAAATCTTCCACCCAAATTTTATAGATAGTATTGTCTTTTTCCATTTCGCCATAGTATTGAAAAGCACCATCTATCCAAACTAAGTCCAAGTTATTATTTTGTATGAATTTAGCTGCAGTATCCATTGATAAGGCCTGAGAGGTAACTTTCCCTTCTTTTTCTAGCCATAACCTAGTATAGAATGGCACTGCTAAAATCAATTTATGATTTGGAACGTATTTTAATACATTTAGTATGCTGTTTTCAACCCATGAATATTCAGCAACTGAACCAGCAATTGGGCTGCTAGCCCAGTGCTGATCATAGGCCATCAACATCATATAATCCAAAGCTTCAGATAATCTTTTTCTATCATAACTCATTGACCAATTTTCAGATGTTGAAATTCCCGTTACATCCATAGATACTACAAGCCCATTTTCCTTAAAGACGGGATATAGTTCTCTTACAAATTGAGTTAGGTAATCAGTTGTTTTTAAATGTATATTTTCAAAATCGATATTAATGCCATGAAAACCATAGGCTACAACTAAATTATAAATATCTTCTATTAACTTTTCCCTAGAGCTACTTTTAACCAATAAATCATGGGTTAAATCTGGATTAAAATCGTTGTCAATTAAAGGCCAAACTTCATAACCCATTTCATGATATTTTTGAGCATATTCCCAATTTCCCTTGTCTAAGATTTTCCCCTGGTTATCCACAACGGAAAACCAAGTTGGCGATATTACATTTACTCCTGGGAGTACCCCTATATTATTAGGATTCCTTACTTTTACATATGTATAATCCCAAGTTAAATTAATCTTTTCCTCCCAATTCGTTTCGCTATAAATTTCTGGGAGCTTTACCTTGAAAATATCATTTACATAATTAATTTTAATGAATTTCTTCTCTATAAAACCTGGAACTCCATCTAAAGTCCTAACTTTGAACCAATGCTCGTACTCAGCATATACATTTACCTCAGAACCCACTGGCAGTTGATCGTAGATAACAGGGGATTTAATATTTAAATCCGTACGTATTACAGCATGTTCAGCAACTATCTCCCCCCTTAGATAATGTATATCTCTAAAGTCAACAACTATTGCATTCGTATTTTCAAAATAGTCTATATTAAGGTTATAATTTTTCAAAAGTATGTCTATAGGAATAAAAACCCTACCGTCAAATATCTTAACCGTATTTTCTATTAAAAATCTTTTATTATTAACACTTGCCTCTTCGCCATCGATTGTATACCTTAATACTTTCTCCTCGTCTGTAATAATTAAGGTCTTTTCTTCATCGTCGTAAAATATATTTTCATCAATATAGTCCTCGACAATTGGAAGTGAAAAATAAATAACCTCATCTTCGAACCTAAGAGCATCTAACCTATCTATATATACCTCTTCAATAATTAAAAACGGCATATCTGAAAAGGAAATTACAGTTCTATTTGGCTCATGGTCCTTTATAAAACGAAATGTGCTAATTGCACCGACAATAATTATTAATATAATTAATACGACAAATATACTCTTTCTAGACATTTGCTCCCCCTATTTTACAAGATTTCACCTATGTTCATTATAGATGAATTTCTTTATAAATTCAAACATTTAGATATATGAATTTAACGACATTAAAGTAAAAATACTCCATCTTGTCCACATTTTGATATAATATCTTCAGTCCATACTGATGCCTGAACTTCACCTATATGTTTTTTCTCCAAGAAAAACATACAGATTCGCGATTGTCCAATACCTCCTCCTACAGTATATGGTAGTTCACTGTTTATCAGCTTTTTATGATACTCTAAATAAAGTCTGTCTTCCGCTTTTGCAATATTTAATTGCTTTTTTAAGGTAAATTCATCGACCCTAATTCCCATGCTAGAAAGCTCTATTGCAGAATTAATAGTCGGATTCCAAAATATAATATCTCCATTTAAATTCCAATCGTCATAGTCTGGAGACCTAGTCCCATGGGGAATTCCCGATTTCAGTAAGTGACCGATTTTGGAAATAAAAACAGCACCATGCTCTCTTGCAATGCGTTGTTCTCTGTCCTCGGGACATAAATGGGGGTACAAATTCTCTAATTCTTGACTTGTTATAAATTTGATTTCGTTGGGGAGTTTGTTATTAAATCTTCCTGGATATAATTTATCAAGGTATTGTTCAGTATCTCTAAAAACCCTATATATATCTTGAATAATGGCTGTTAAGTAATCATAGGTCCTATCTTCTTTCCTGATTACCTTTTCCCAGTCCCATTGATCCACATAAATTGAATGGATGTTGTCAAGTATTTCATCAGGTCTGATAGCATCCATATCGGTATATATGCCTTCTCCTATGTCGAATCCATACCACTTTAATGCTAATCTCTTCCATTTAGCTAAGGATTGTACAATTTCTATATTTTGATTATATTTTCTCATTTTAAAAGATACAGGTTTTTCCTCCCCAGTTAAATTATCATTTAAACCACTTTCGGGTCTTACAAAAAGCGGTGCAGAAACTCTGATTAAATTTAATTTATCGCCTAAACTTCTCTCGAAAAAATCCTTAATTGATTTAATTGCAATTTGCGTCTCTTTTGGTGTTAATGTAGTCATATTTTTTCCTCCTATTTTAGAAAATTAAAAAAACCTTCCATCCATATAAAGGACGAAAGGTTAAATTCCGTGATACCACCTTAGTTGGCATAAATGCCCACTCAAATAAGTACGGACTGTTTACAGTCGATACTCTATAGTCTGTATCGGGCTATTCCCGTCTAAGCCTACTTTAAATAATTTCGGTTAGATGCTCAAGAATGTTCTTTATTTATTGATTAGTATCGGATTTTCACCATCGCCGACTCTCTAAAACTTCGTCAATAAACTACTCTTTCTCTCATAGCTTTAAATATAATTACATCTATTATATTCATTTAATCCACTAAAGTCAACAGTAATTTAAACTATTTCAGATTAAATGATATAATAGATATTTATTGACAATTGCCTCATTACATACTTTACCAAAATTAATTGGCATAGCTTTACAAAAGCTACAGAAAAATATATACGTTGATAAAGATACAAGGTCAATGATACATAAAATCTACGCCAATTTCACCCCAAATGAAACCCAAAGGGTAAAAATTGGCTAAATCTTTTTTTATACAAAATCTACTTTTATAAGATGTTGAAATTTCAATGTTATAACGTACCCTGAGGGAGTCGAACCCCCGACCTTCTGGTTCGTAGCCAGACACTCTATCCAGCTGAGCTAAGGGTACGTATAAGCGGGTGAAGGGAATCGAACCCTCGCAACCAGCTTGGAAGGCTGGGGCTCTACCACTGAGCTACACCCGCATAAAAATAGCAAAAAGCGGAAGACGAGATTCGAACTCGCGACCCTCGCCTTGGCAAGGCGATGCTCTACCACTGAGCCACTTCCGCATATGGAGGAGACTGGATTCGAACCAGTGAAAGCTTAGCTAACGGATTTACAGTCCGTCCCCTTTAGCCTCTTGGGTACTCCTCCTTAGTATTTTAGTCCCATAGGGACTATTTTGTTGAGAGCTGGCGAGAGGAATTGAACCCCCAACCTACTGATTACAAGTCAGTTGCTCTGCCAATTGAGCTACGCCAGCATATAATATTGACTTTTGGTTCT